>CAMVIM010000001.1 GCA_947167515.1 uncultured Prevotellaceae bacterium
TCTGAGGCTCTACGCCCTACACGACTGTCGCATCACTCGAAATGTCGGATGAACCTTAAACTTTCCTAATCGGACAAAGAAATGGCGTGAAACTGATTCCGCATCGGTTTCTGAGGCATCGCCAAACGCCTTACGCCCAGATACAAGTATCAGCTCACGCCATCTTGCGTGAGCATCAACTTCTATCATCCTTGGGCGTTCCTTATTTGGCGAATTACAGAAACCAAGAATCAAAAAGTCAACGCTTCCTTATGTCGTTTCTATGTTATGTCCTATCCACTCAAGTCATTTTAAGAGGTTTCTATTATCATCGTTCTCCAGCACACGCATCTGATTGATGGCAATCTGATTGAGGCGCACAAGGCGGTTGCCCTGCGGTACGCCCTCATCAATGAGTACGGCATTGATGTTCTCCATATTTGCCAGACAAATAAGTTCGTTGATGGAAGCATAGTCACGGATATTCCCTTTCAGTTCAGGATGGGCTTCACGCCATTGCTTGGCCGTCTGTCCAAACATGGCCACATTGAGCACGTCAGCTTCTTCAGCATAGATGATGCTGGCCTGTGCTGCCGTCACTTCTTCTGGAATCAGGTTTTGCTTTATAGCATCAGTATGAATGCGATAGTTGATTTTTGATAGTTCACGCTTCGCCGTCCATCCAAGTTGCTTTTGCTCCTCGTCTTTCAGCCTTTGGAACTCACGTATCAGATATACCTTGAACTCTGGGCTTATCCACATGGCAAACTCAAAGGCAATGTCTTTGTGGGCGTATGTGCCGCCATAACGTCCAGCCTTCGAGATGATTCCTATGGCATTGGTTTTCTCCGTCCATTCTTTTGCACTGAGACGGAAACGATTCAGTCCGGCCTGAGATTTAATTATGTCGAATTCGGCACAATTAAAATTCGGATTCATCAACCGCTCCCATATTCCAAGGAACTCAATGGTATTGCGGTTGCGCAGCCAGTTAGAGAAGAAGAATTCACCATCTTTCGCCTTCAACATGTCTGTCAGGCTGATGTAGTCATCTTCATTCTGCTTTATGACCGTTATCTGCGTATTCTGTACTGTTATCTTTGCCATATTGTCTGCCGTATTGCATACTTTGCGCTGCAAAGTTACTGAATTTTCATCAAAGTAGAGCTGGAATGACAGACTTTAACATGGAGCTGTGCCCCATTTTCTCAGAAATGAGCGAATATACTCTACTTTTGACTCACCCTCTTGTTTACAGGATACAAAAAGGAATAAACACAGGAAACTTGCACTCATGGAGACGAGTGTCACAAAAAGGAACAGAGTCTTTTTTCATTTGCTCATAATATTTAAAGTTAATACTAAAGTTGTTTTCACCTCGTCGGGAACGCTGCACTAACCTTTAGCCAAAAGAAAAGCGCAGGTCTTCACCATACGCCACTCAGGATTAGCCCAATCCTCCACGTTTTATGGGAAGCCTACGCATAAACGCAAGCCTCTTAAACGTGGATTTTGCTCTGTTCACATTCCGAGGTCCTAATTCGAGTGGCGAATGAGCAAATAAAATGTCATGTTCCGGGGAACACGGTTGCACATGTACAATGATTTTTTGAAGGAACAAAGGAAAATAAAGAAAAATTTCAGGGAGAACCGAAACAAAATTGATGGAGAAGAAGAGAATGCGTATTATATATATGTATATAGCCCCTATTTCCACATCGTAGAATACAAAGACTTCATGCCTTCCGAAGGGGCTGCGTCGTTGCCTCGGCTGATGCTACGCCGTTGAGTCACGTGACTCTACGTCGTTGCCCCTCATGACTCTGTGGAAGTGCCTCATCGGAAGGAGTGGAAGAGAGGGTGGGGAAGAAGTGGACAGATGTGTTTTCTGGCATAATTTTGGAGAGGAATACTGACCTTGTGGGAGAATTGTCGTAACTTTGCAGCACAAAACAATACTTTATGACAGAAGAGAAAACATACTGCGACATTGCATGGGAACTGCTGGACGATGCTCGCGAGATAGATTGGACTATATGGAACACTGAGGCTGACGAACTGACACGGAACGTGGCTGATGTGATGTCGTGTGTGTTCCACCTTTCATGCACGGCATCTGCCCTGCTTGACCTGCGCCGCATGAGAGAGGGGGGGCATGAGATGTGCTTCGAGGATTACGCGATGGACAGACGCTTGCTGGGGCATCTGGAGATGCTGAAGGGAAAGGTCAGGAGAATGCAGGGGGTTATCGAAGATTATGCCGAGAGCCTTGTTGACGCTACTCCACAGGACGATGAGATATTGTTGGGTAAGATTCTGAATCCGTGCGGAGAGGACGAGACCATCCGCAAAGTCGGCCATTTTGCACGGGAGTTCTGTCTGGCAAGACGCGACACCTACATGGCTTTATTGCCACTCTTCAAGCACTATCGGAAAATCATGGTGGAAACCATGCGCTTGTTCTATGGCGAGACTGCCGATTTCGTGTCGCTGTGGAAAAAGGAATATGAGGAATGGTTGCTTCAGTACCGCCCCTGCATTGAGCGCAAGTTGAAAAACGGCCTCTATAAGAGTAGCCTCTACGGAAAAACCATCCTGCCGCTTCTGTCCATGATTCCGAGCCGTGAGAATTGGGGCGAGGCACTTGGACTGAAGATGCAGCAAATCAGAGAGGATGACATCTACAAGTTCATCGACAACGATGAATTCCATGAGGTGGGTCTCCCCATCGAACTGACAGAGCGGTTGCTGATTGAAACGCTGAACAGCATCACCCTGAGCATGCACACGGCAGAACTTGAAGAATTGTCATACGACAGGCAGATGAAGACGTTCTATCGGCACATTGCCGAAATCAACATCCTGAAAGAGAAGATTGCCCTTCCGGCCGTGCCAGCCAGAGATAATCAACAGAGAGAGGATAACAGTTATTTGATGGAATCGGAAGAGAACGAAGAACTGTCCGCTTACCCTGCTATGGCACTACTGGAGCGGCTGGTGAGAATCGCCATCAAAGAGAAGAAAAAGCCTAAATATATCCTCATGCCTGTGAGGGCTGCGAGGGAAGCGGGCGTTTCCATTCCCATCACCGACGTGAAGAGCATGAACGAGCATTTTGGCACAGAACTGACACGGCAGAACTGGAGCCAATGGGTGAATGGCACCGCAAAATCTGGTTATGACCCCAAGGAACTGAACCCCATGAAAAGCCAATTCCTGAAACTGGCTTAGCCCCTTTTGCAAAGACGAGATAGCATCTCGCTTGACAACTCGTGACAAACTTTGACACTTGGTGACATCAGTTGACATTTCGTGCCCCCTGCAACAATGCGTTTGCAGGGGATTTTTGATGTCCATAACTTTGCATCGTCAACATTGACAAACAACCTCAAAAAAGTAAAGTTATGATGGAATTATTATTGAAAAGGTATTTTGGCGGCAAGACCGTCACAAAGAGCAATCTGGCAGTATTGGTGGATGGTGAACTGGTGCTGGAGTGCGAGGCAAGGGAATTGGCTTACAAAAGTTACACGGAGAAGTTTGCCGGAAGCACACGCTTCTGCATTCCCTGCGGAATCTACAAGATGAAGGGACGTTGTACAAAGTATGGTCTTATGACCCTGCGTACGCAACGCATGCCATTCCACAGTGATGTGGCGATTGGTTGGGAAATGCAGAACGACTCGGGGAAAAACGTCATCGTTATTGGAAGAAGTGATGGCAACCCCGACCCGATGATGCGTGGACTGACGGCAAGTCGTGAGACATTCGAACTGCTGACTCGCTATGTATATCAGACTTTCGGACAGAACGTGACACTCACCGTAACGGACGAGGACATCCAGACTGAAGACGAATACTGGCGGCAAATGTCGGAAAAAGAAGAAATTTCCATGGAAAAAATAAGTGATTATTAACCCAAGTATTAACTCAAAAAAAGAAAGGAGAACCAAGCAATGGGACTTACTTATCGTAAAGCCAAGATGAAACTCACCTACCGTGAGGAGAAGCCCGAAGTGTACAAGATGCGCCAACTCACCTTTCCTCCACTCGGCTACAAACAGTTGCTGTCGGAAGTGGAAGTGGTGGGTGTGACTGCCACCCAGACTGCCGCAGTCGTGGAGGCTCTTGTGAACCGAATGACTTTTGTGCTCAGCCTCGGTCACGCCGTACAACTCGGCTCGTTCGGAACGTTCAAGCCTACTTTCAACTCGAAGGTGGCACGTTCTCTGAAGGAGACAACTCTGGACACGTTGAAGGTGAAGAAAATCCAGTTCTATCCTGGCGCAGCCTTCCGCGATATGCTGGGCAGCCTCGACCTCATGGAGGACAAGACGGTTTCTGAAGAAGAACCTGACGGCGAGAATCCTGACGGTGGTGACGGAGAGTAATCTCTCGTAGGTCACACTTGTGACAACAGCGTATGTGTTCTAACATTGTGTATGAAAAAGATGCCCTGCAAGGAAAGAAAACCTTGCAGGGCATCTTTTTGTGGTTTACAGTTCCGTCTCCCCTTCGATAAAGTTGTCCATGAAGAGGTGTTCGCCATCCCAGACGGCGTAGGTGAAAAGGGTGATCCATTCGCCGAGGATGAGGAGGCGGGTCTCGCGGCTGAGCAGGAGGTCGAGTTCGATGTGGCGATGGCCGAAGATGAAGTAGTTGACTTCGGGATGGGTCTTGAGGTAGTCTTTGGCAAAGAGGACAAGACCCTCCTTGTCTTCGCCGCGATAGGGTGTCTCGCCGTTGGTGGGGGCACTTTCGTAGCCTACCAGACGGGTGTCGTTGTGGAAGCCGTCTTTGGTCATCACTCGTCCTTCTTCATCGGGTTGAGGAATACTGTCAGCGCGCTTCATGCGTGAATGTTTTGCCCAGTTGAGGCCGAAGTTCATGAACCAGTGGGGATGAATCCAGCGCGCCATCTTTTGCAAGGTCTTGTTGCGGAAGCACCAGAACATGAAGTGGGTTGATTTGCCCTCCTCGTAGAGTCCGTCGCCATGGGCGAGATAGAAGATTTTGCCCCTGATGTCGAGGGTGCTGGGCTGGCGATGCAGGATGACGCCGCACTCCTTCTCCAGATAGTCGAGCATCCACTGGTCGTGGTTGCCTGTGAAGTAGTGCACCTCCACTCCTAAATCAGTCAGTTCGCTGATTTTGCCAAGAAAGCGTGTATAGCCTTTAGGCACGACCTCCTTGTATTCAAACCAGAAGTCGAACATGTCGCCCAGCATATAGACGGCCTCTGCCTTGTCCTTGATTTTGTCGAGGAAGTTGACCAGACGGCGTTCTTGGGTGCGTCGGTGCTCGATGGCACGGCTGCCCAGATGGGCATCACTGATAAAGTAGATATTCTTCATTGTTCAGAATTTCTTTTTTAGAAGTTATCGCTACGCTCGGAGTTATAGAAGTTATCGCTACGCTTAGAAGTTATAGACAAATGTATTGCTGCTGTTGATGAGTGCCGTCTTTTACTTCTTTAACTTCTCTAACTTCTTTAACTTCTTCAAAACAGGCTAGAATCACATAAATCCCAAGTCGAGTTTGGCTTCTTCGCTCATCATGTCCTTCGTCCATTCGGGTTCGAAGACCACGTTCACGTTCACGGTCTTCACGTCAGGGATGCCTTCCAACTTCTGCTGAATGTCTTCCAAAATGAAGTCTGCGGCAGGGCAGTTGGGGGCTGTGAAGGTCATGTCGATGTCGATGTCAAAGCCCCCCTCGTTCCCCCCAAGGGGGGATGAACCATCCGGACGGTTTCCCTCCCCCTTGGGGGAGTCGGAGGGGGCCATGTGGGGGCTTTCCTTCACATCAATCTTATAAATCATTCCGAGGTCCCACACATTGACGGGAATCTCAGGGTCGAACACCGTCTTCAGGTATTCAACGGTCTTTTCTTCTACTTCGTATTTTGTCATATCTTTAATCTCTAAACTCTAATCTCTAAACTCTAACCTCTAACCCCTAAACTCTAAACCCTAAACTCTAAACCCTCAACTATATCTTCCCATTCTCGGCAAAGCTGTAATAATCTCCTTCTGTCACGATGACATGGTCAATCATGCGCAGGTTGACTGCTTGTGCAGCTCGGTTCACCCGTTGAGTCAATTCCTCGTCGTAGCGGCTGGGTTTCAGGTTGCCGCTGGGATGGTTGTGTACGAGGATGAAACTGGTGGCATCGTGCAGTAGTGCCTTCTTGAGCAGCATCCGCACATCTACAGTGGTTTCGGTCAGACCTCCAGTGCTGAGTTGGGCGAAATGGAGCAGGCGCGCATTGTTGTTGAGCAACAGCACCCAGCTTTTCTCGTGGGTGAGTGTCTGCAGGTGTGGTGTCATGAACCTCAACACATCGGCACCTGTGCGGAATTGCGTAATGTCTTGGCAGTCCTCCATCATGCGTCGTTTACCAATCTCGGCGGCAGCGAGGATGGTCAGTGCCTTTGCCTCACCAATGCCGTTGTAGCGCATGAGGTCTTGCAGCGTCATATAGTTGAGGTTGCGGAGTGAATTTCCACAGTCGCCCAGCACCTCTTGCATCAGTTCCACTGCTGTCTTCTTCTTGGTGCCCCCTCCGATGAGAATGGCAAGCAACTCGGCATTGGTCAGTGCGCCCACTCCTTTTGTCATGAGCTTCTCACGGGGACGGTCTTCTTCCGCTTGCTGCTTGATGGGAGTGTGAGAGATTGATTCCTCCACCTCTTCCTTCACCTTCTGCACCGGTTCCTCGTTGAATGGTTGGAAGTCTTTCCTAATCATAGAAATTCTTTTCAAATGCCGTGAATTCATCCTTTCCCTGCACACAGCGCAACCACCATGCCTTGAGGAATCCGAAACCATATCCCATCAACTGCACAAAGGCTGCCTCTACACTGAGGAAACCAATCACCACGCTTTTGTTCTTGATGCTTGAATCAATGAAGATGAGCAACATGTATAGTGCGATGGGCAGAAGGCAGAGGGCATACATGGGAACGAACCCGCCATTGGAAAGCAGGATGCCTGTGCCTGTGTTATTGTAATAATCCCACATGCGGAAAAAAACTGCTGCCACAATCAGCAACAACACGCCCACCGTGAAGACCATTGGCAACAGATGCACCAGCTTCAAGGTGCCTGGATGACGCTTGGTCAGGTTGATGCGGGCAATGCCGGAATTGAACACCTGCTTGAAGAACTTGTCCATGTCTGTTCTTCGCTTGTGCCACACCCATGCATCGGGGAAAAGTCTGCTCTTGTAGCCAGCCTCCACGATGCGGTAGCTGAAATCAATGTCTTCGCCAAAGCGCATCTTGCTGAATCCGTGCAGCTTGAGATACACTTCTCTTCGCATGCCCATATTGAATGAGCGAGGATAGAACTTGTCCATCGCCCCTTTCTTCTTACCACCACGAATGCCTCCCGTTGTGAAGAAGGAAGTCATGCTGTAGGAGATGGCCTTCTGTACATTTGTGAACGACTCATGTGCAGCATCTGGTCCTCCGAAGGCATCGCAGGGGGTCTCTGTCAATTCCTTTTCAATGGCAGTCAGATAACCCTTTGGCAACACGCAGTCGCTGTCAAGAATCAGCACATATTCGCCTTTCGAATGTTCCACACCATAATTCCGTGCAGGACCAGGCCCCCCATTCTTCTTGGTGAGATATTGAATGTTGAGCTTGTCAGTGTATTTTTCCACCACCTCCTTGCAGGGTACATCGGAACCATCTTCCACCACGACCACATCGAAGTCCTTGACCTCCTGATGAGTCAGGCTTTCAAGCAGCTCGTCCACCTCGTCGGGACGGTTGTACACGGGTATGATGACGGAGTATTTCATGGCAGCCTTTTCATTTTCCATGTTCGTTGAGCATTTTGTGGGGGATGAATCATTCAAAATAGAAGGTGAAGACAATCATCTTGCTCTTGGCCTTATTGACAGACTGCGTGAAGATAAGGTCTGCTTCTTCGGTGATGTCGGAGCGGTTCTTGTTGATGACATTGGAAAGTCCGTACATGAACTTCACCTCAGGGATAAACTTGAAGAAGGGCAAGTAGAAGTCACAACCGATGCCCGCCTCCAGATAGAGGTCGGTCTGGCGGAGCAGATATTGTTTGTGCTTCTTCACCGTGAGGTCGAGTGCAGGGGTGATGCCAGCCATCACGTAGGGTCGGTAATTGTTGAAGCGTTCGGCTGCAAACTTCACGTCTATCGGGATGGTCACGTAGGTCGATTTGATGGTCTGATGCTGGGTGGCGCCATTCGTTTCGTTGCGGAACGTGAGGTTTTTGGTGCCGAAGTGCATGGTGGGGATGATGCGTAGGCCAATATTCTTGGTCAGGTAGAACTCGCCCAATATGCCTACCGAAAAGCCTGGTTCGTAGTTGGGCGTTTCGGTAAACCACTGGTCACCGGCCTCGTTGATGAAACCGTTCTGTTCCAGCTCGATGTCCTGCAAGTGCATGCCTGCAAGGAATCCATAGTGAAAGAGTCGCTGGTCGATGTAAGGACGATTCATCACCTTCCGCTTCTGCGCTTGTGCGCTTGTGGGCACGAAGAGCAGCAGAAGGGCTGCGAGAAATGCAATTATATAATAATGTATAGTTTTCATCACTTACTAAAACGAGAAAAACGTCCATTTATTTTGTTGGAAAAAGAGTAAGTCGTAACTTTGCTGCAAAGTTACACAATTTAATCGAAACGAACATAAGAAAAATGAAACTAACAGTCATTGGCGCTGGCAATATGGGCGGCGCGCTCATCAAAGGATGGGCAAAAAGTGGAAAGATAGACAACATCACTGTGGCTGACAAGAATGAGTCTCTGTTGGCTCAATTCAAGAAGGAATACCCTGCACTCAATATCACCACCGACAATGTGGAAGCGGTGAAGGATGCCGACATCGTGGTGCTGGTGGTGAAGCCTTGGCTTATGAAGATGGTGTTGGCGGAGGTGAAGCACGTGCTCAACCTTGAGAAGCAAATCATCATCTCCGATGCGGCTAATTTCACGACAAGTATGCTGGAAGAGGAACTGGGTCAGGAAGGTCAGTTCTTCTATGTCATCCCCAACATCGCCGCTGAGTTCGGTGCCAGCATGAGCTTCATCGCCAAAGCCCCAACAGCTACCGACGATAGTCTCAAGGTGGTGGAAGACCTCTATGCCATCGATGGGGACACGCTGGTGGTGAGCGAGAACCTGGTGGGGCCAGGCATGATGATGGCTTCATGTGGCATTGCCTATGTGATGCGCTACATTCGTGCCCAGATGGAAGGTGGATGTGAGATGGGATTCTATCCTCAGCAGGCCAAGCAGATTGCCCTGCAAACCATGCAGGGGGCAGTTTCTCTCCTCAAGGCTACGGGCTGGCATCCTGAAGAGGCCATTGACAAGGTGACCACCCCTGGTGGCGTGACCATCAAAGGTCTCAACGAACTCGACCATGCTGGTTTCAACTCGGCAGTCATCCGTTCGTTGAAGGCAGGATTGAAGTAAAAAAACTTGAAAAAAGTTTTGCCGATTCAAAAAATACCGCTACCTTTGCACCCGCTAAGACAGGTCATGGGAATTGACTTCGTCTATCGACGGGGTATGGAATTGACTTCGTCAATCGACGGGGTGTGGAATTGACTTCGTCTATTCAGCCCAGATGGCGGAATTGGTAGACGCGTTGGTCTCAAACACCAATGGAGCAATCCGTGCCGGTTCGATCCCGGCTCTGGGTACCCAGAAAGGACTTCTGTGAAAGATTTTTGCAGAAGTCCTTCTTTGTCCAAAAAAGAAATAACAATGAGGACTAAACTAATACTTGGACTGCTGCTCATGCTTTCTTTTCTTGGCATGCAAGCGCAGGAAAATGCTAATTCACGTCAGGCACGAAAGATGTTTGAGGAGGTGCTGTATAAGATAACGGGGCCTCAAGGCTCAACGATGCACTATAACGTGAACATCGCCAGCATCTACAAGACTGAAGGTACCATCTGGTACAAGGGTAAGAAAAGCCGGTATCTCTCCAAGAACAGCAAGGCTTGGAACGATGGGGTGTCCGCCTATGTCATCAAGAACAACAAGAAGGAAGTGGAAATCTACGATGCGGACTCACCCAAACAAAGCCGATTTGGCGACACCTTCAAGCTTGATCCGGAAAACTACACCTACCACATTGCTGCCGACCCTAAAGGATACCTCCTCACCCTCAAGAGCAAAAAGGGAGTGAAGGGGATGAAGGAGTTGCGAGCCCTCATCGATAAGAGCACCCGTAATCCCATTCAGCTGCGCATCAAGGTGGCCTTTGTTTGGGCCAATGTCGATGTGTCCAACTTCAAGTCGGGCGGTATTCCCGATGACCTGTTCACCTTTCCGCGCGGTCAGTACAAGGACTATGAGATGATAGACCGGCGGGGGGAATGAGCACCCTGAGCATGAGAACTATGACGAAGGATGGCTTTTGGCATAGGGCATTTGACCTTTACTATGATGGTTTCCGCAGCATGACGCTGGGGAAGGTGCTGTGGACGGTCATCCTCATCAAGCTGTTCATCATCTTTGTGGTGCTGAAGGTGTTCTTCTTCCCCAACTTCCTGAAAGAGAATGCGGAAGAGGGTAGGGAAAGCGAGTTCGTGGCCACAGAGTTAATAAAAAGGGCCGATTAGCGTTGCGACAAGTCGCCGAAGGAAAAATATGAAAAAATAGAGAAAAATAAAGAAAAACAGAACATTTCTTTATTTATATTTTTACTTGTTTTTATTTATTTTTTCTTCGGCGGCTTGCCGCAATATATTATAGTTACTAACTTAATATTCAAATATATGCAAAATATCCTGTTAAGCATCGATGCCGGGATGGTGGATTGGTCGAGGGCGCAGTTTGCCTTGACTGCCATCTATCACTGGCTGTTTGTGCCGCTGACTTTGGGCTTGGCGGTCATCATGGGCATTGCGGAGACGTGTTACTACCGCACGAAAAAGCCCTTCTGGAAGGATACTGCCAAGTTCTGGCAGAAACTCTTTGGCGTGAACTTCGCCATGGGTGTGGCGACGGGTATCATCCTTGAATTTGAGTTTGGCACGAACTGGTCGAACTACTCGTGGTTCGTGGGCGACATTTTCGGTGCACCGCTGGCTGTGGAGGGCATTGTGGCGTTCTTCATGGAGAGCACCTTTGTGGCGGTCATGTTCTTTGGCTGGAAGAAGGTGTCGGCTGGGTTCCATCTGGCAGCGACTTGGCTGACAGGTTTGGGCGCGACCATCTCTGCCTGGTGGATTCTCGTGGCGAATGCCTGGATGCAGTACCCTGTGGGGTGCGAGTTCAATCCCGACACGATGCGCAACGAGATGGTGTCCTTTGCTGAGGTGGCACTCTCGCCTTTTGCCATCGACAAGTTCTGCCATACGGTCATCTCCGCATGGATTATCGGAGCCGTGTTTGTGGCAGCGGTGTGTTGCTGGTATCTGCTGAAAGGCAGAGAACAAAAGTTGGCTGTGGAGAGCCTGAAGATTGCTGGCATTGTGGGTCTTGTGGCATCGTTTGGTGCCGCACTCACAGGACACCAGTCTGCGGCTCGTGTGGCTGAGGTGCAGCCCATGAAGTTGGCTGCGATGGAAGCCCTCTATAATGGTGGTACAGACCAGAGCCTGACAGGCATTGCGCTCATCAATCCTTTTGAACAGCCTGACTACGAGCAGGAAGCGGAGGCACCGATGAAGATTGCTGTACCTTATGCCCTCTCCATCCTTGCCACTAACGACCCTCATGGCTATGTGGCTGGCATCAACGACATTCTGAATGGCTACACGAAGCCAGACGGAACCGTGGAACTTCCTATCGATGAGAAGATTGCACGTGGCAAGAAGGCGATTGAGGCTTTGGCTGCTTACCGTCAGGCAAAGTTCGCTTCGAGCGATGATGGCTCCATTGCCGCTGCCCATCTGAAAGTGTTGCAGGAGAATATGCCTTACTTCGGCTATGGCTACATCCGCGATAAGAGCGAGGTGGTGCCGTTTGTGCCCATCAATTTCTATGCTTTCCGTGTGATGGTGGGGGTAGGGTGTCTGCTCATCCTCTTCTTCATAGTGGTGCTCTTCTTCCTCTACAAGAAGGACATTACGGCGGCACCGAAGTGGCTGTACTGGTCAGCCATCGTGATGATGCCCTTGGCTTACATCGCCTCCGAAAGTGGTTGGCTGGTGGCAGAGTTCGGACGTCAACCTTGGACGATTCAAGACATGCTGCCTACATGGGCATCGGTCAGCAACCTCCAGTCCTCCAGCGTCATCGTCACCTTCTTCATCTTCCTGGTGCTCTTCACCACGATGCTGGCAGTTGAAATCAACATATTACTGAAACAGATAAAGAAAGGACCAGAGTTATGACATACGAATTTTTGCAGCAATATTGGTGGTTCCTCGTTTCGTTGTTGGGAGCCCTGTTGGTCTTCCTCCTCTTTGTGCAGGGAGCCAATTCCTTGGTCGGTTCTTTAGGTGGTGATGCCGAAGGTCGTCGAGTGGTCATCAACTCGACGGGGCGCAAGTGGGAGTTCACCTTCACCACGCTCGTCACTTTTGGTGGGGCGTTCTTTGCCTCTTTCCCCTTGTTCTACAGCACTAGCTTTGGCGGTGCCTACTGGCTGTGGATGATTATCCTCTTCTCATTTGTCCTTCAGGCCGTGAGCTACGAGTTTCAGAACAAGCTTGGCAATCTGTTGGGTGCCAAGACTTTTCAGACCTTCCTGGTGCTGAACGGCATCTTGGGGCCTCTGCTCCTCGGTGGTGCGGTGGCCACCTTCTTCGAAGGCAGTAACTTCATCGTGGAAAAGGATAATCTCACGGGCATGCAGCCTGTCATCAGCCAATGGGCAAATGCCTCGCATGGACTTGACGCTCTGCTCAATCCTTGGGTGCTCGTGTTTGGTTTTGCCGTGTTCTTCTTGGCACGCATCTTGGGCACGCTCTATATTATTAATAATGTGTGCGATGAGGATATCCGTGCCCGAGCACGTACACGCCTGCTGGGCAGCACCATCGCTTTCCTCATCCTCTTTGTGGCCTATCTGGTGCATCTGCTCCTGAAGGATGGCTATGCTTACGACCCCGTCACGGGCATCATCTCCATAGAGCCGTACAAGTACCTCAATAACTTCTTGGAGATGTGGTACCTGCTCGCGCTCCTGCTTATCGGAGTAGTGTTGGTGCTCTATGGCATCATCAGACAAGGTCTGAATGTAAAATGTAAAATGGTAAATGGCATATGGTTCACAGGCATCGGCACCGTCCTCACCGTCCTTGCTCTCCTTCTTTGTGCAGGATGGAACAACACCGCCTACTATCCCTCCACTGCTGACCTCCAGTCCTCTTTGACCATCGCCAACTCCTGTTCCAGCGAATTCACCCTCACCACGATGACCTACGTCAGCCTCCTCATTCCCATCGTCCTGGCCTACATCGTCGTCGCATGGCGCAAGATAGACAGCAAGAAACTGGACAAGGAAGAAATCAAGCATGATGAAGCCTATTAACTTACATAAAACACGAAAATGAAGAAAATCATCTTTTTGGCATCGCTCCTCCTGACTGCGATGACCACCACCGCACAAGTTTACCTCGACCCCAACGCACCGCTTGAAGAGCGTGTGCAGGATGCGCTCAGCCGCATGACCACGCATGAGAAAATCCTGGTTCTGCATGCACAGAGCAAGTTCACCAGCGCAGGTGTGCCACGTCTGGGCATCCGTCAGCTCAACATGGACGATGGGCCTCATGGTGTGCGCGAGGAATTGGAGTGGAATACCTGGAACGTGGCCCGATGGACGAACGACTCCATTGTGGCGTTCCCCTCCCTTACCTGTCTGGCCGCTACTTGGAACCGCGACCTCTCCACCCTCTATGGCCACAGCGTGAGCGAAGAGTTTGCCTTCCGTGGCAAGGACATCATGCTCGGCCCAGGTGTGAACATCCAGCGCACCCCGATGAATGGCCGTGCCTTTGAATACATGGGCGAAGACCCGATGCTCGCAGGCGAGATGGTGGTGCCCTACATCAGTGCCGCTCAGAAGAACGGTGTGGCCTGCTGTCTGAAGCATTTCGTGCTGAACGACCAAGAGATAGACCGTTTCAACGTCAATGTGAACGTGTCGGAACGTGCCATGCGCGAAATATACCTCTTCCCTTTCCAGCGGGCAGTCGAGAAGGCGCATGTCTATACCATCATGGGCAGTTATAACCTCTGGAACGGTGACCACTGTTGCCACAACGATGCCCTGCTTAATGGCATCCTGAAGAAGGAGTGGGGATGGGACGGTGCCCTGGTCAGCGACTGGGGCGGTACCACCAACACCCTGCAGGCAGCCTATGGAGGTCTTGACATCGAGATGGGTACATGGACAGACGGCAAGGTGAAGGAAGCCCAGCATGGCTACAGCGCCTACTACCTTGCCAACCCTTTCGAAAAACTCATCAATGAGGGAACCATCCCCATGAGCGTGCTCGACGAGAAGGTGGCCCGTGTGCTTCGTACCATCTTCCGCACGGCCATGAATCCCAAGAAAGTTATTGGTTCTCAATGCTCAGAAGCTCATTACGACGCTTGTCGTCAGATTGGTGAAGAGGGCATTGTGTTGCTGAAGAATAGCCCCCTCCCATCCTCCCCCAAGGGGGAGGGGCTTTTGCCGCTCACGTCTGAGAAGCTGGCAAGGCTTTCTAAAGGCGAGGGGCTTCGCATCCTTGTCGTTGGCGAAAATGCCACCCGTTCCCTCACCCAAGGTGGTGGTTCTTCCGAACTCAAGACTCTCCGCGATGTCTCCCCATGGGAAGCCCTTAACTCTCAACTCTCAACTGTCAATTGTCAACTGTCACTCGCCCAAGGTTACAAGTCCGGCCGTTCCATCTACGACCATGTCGACCCCGTTGACCCTGCCGAAAACGCCCGTCTGAAGGCAGAAGCCCTCGACGCAGCCCGTCAAGCCGACCTCATCCTCTTCATTGGTGGCTTCAACAAAAACCACAAGCAGGACTGCGAGAACGGCGACCGCGAGAGCTACGACCTCCCCTTCGGACAATCTGACCTCATCAGCGAGCTTGCCAAGATTCAGCCCAACCTCGTGGTGGTCACCTTTGGCGGCAACCCCTACGCCATGCCGTGGCTGCCCAAGGTCAAGGCATTGCTCCATTGCTGGTATCTTGGCAGCGAGTCGGGCACCGCTTTGGCCAATGTCCTCACAGGCAAGGTCAATCCTTCGGGCAAGCTTCCCGTTACCTTTGCCAAGCGCCTTGAAGACTATCCCTACGCCAAGTTTGGCGAAGAGGCCTATCCTGGCATCACAGGCGTGCAGGTTCCTGCCAACAGTGCAGGCGAGGTACCCCATCGTCAAGTTTACTACAAGGAGGACATCTATGTGGGCTACCGTGGTTTCGACCACGACAAGGTGCAGCCCCAGTTCCCCTTCGGCTTCGGCCTTAGCTACACCACCTTCGCTTACGGCAAACCCTCCGTCACCATGGATGGCGATTCCTTCACCATCACCGTGACCCTCACCAACACAGGAAAGGCCGCAGGCAAGGAAACCGCCCAAATCTACGTCTCAGCTCCCCAGAGCAAGATTCTTCCCAAACCTCAGAAGGAACTCAAAACCTTTGCTAAAACCCGTCTTCTCGCCCCAGGCGAAAGCGAAACCCTCCGCATGACCATCCCACGCCGCGACCTTGCCTCGTGGAACGAGACCACCCACTCCTGGCAAGTGGACAGCGGCACCTACACTTTCCTCGTGGCTGCCTCTGCCACCGATGTGAAGGGAAAGGCAATCGTGAACATACCATAATCACCTGTCATCATACGGTGTAGACCTACTAAACACATTCATTGAACAACAAAAGGCCGTCGTTACCTTGCTGGGTAACGACGGCCTTTTGTATGCTACACATCCAAAAGGTGTGTCTTTTTCGTTCTGAAATGTATTATCAATTCATTTTTTGAATGAGTTCCATGCCGCGTCGGATGGCTTCTTCATTCATCGGGATGAGCTTGTGGTGTCGCTCGGGCAACGCCTTGTGGAGTCCCTTCACCACATCCTCTACGGTGGCAATGGGGCGCACCTTGAGGAAGCCGCCGAGAACGAGCATGTTGAACACCTTGGAGTTGCCTGTGCGTGCAGCCTCTTCCATGGCGTCAATGCGATAGACGTTAATGTCATCGCGCTTGGGGGGCTGGATGATGGAGTGGCCATCGTAGATGATGGTGCCGCCAGGTTTCACCAGTGGCTCAAACTTCTCCAGAGAGGGTTGGTTGAGCACGATGGCGGTATCGTAGGCACTGACGATGGGGGAACTGACGATGTCGTCACTGACGATGACGGTCACGTTGGCTGTGCCACCACGCTGTTCAGGGCCATAGGCGGGCATCCAGCTCACTTCTTTGCCTTCCATGATGCCAGCGTAGGCAAGTATCTTGCCCATAGAGAGGACTCCCTGTCCTCCAAAGCCTGATATGATGATTTCTTCAGTCATAGTCTTATTCTTTTACCGTGTTTTTTAAGTCGCCCAATGGATAGTAGGGGAACATATTATCCACCATCCACTGGTTGGCCTGTTCTGGAGTCATTTTCCAACCAGAGGCGCAGGTAGAGACAATCTCCACCAGGGATGTACCCCGCTTGTTCATTGAGTTTTCAAATGCCTGTCGGATGGCTTTCTTCGCCTTACGGATGTTCGCTACAGTGTTGACAGCCTGACGGGTCACGTAGCAGGTGCCTTCGAGGTTCACGGCCAGGTCGGTGATGTGAAGTGGGTATCCGTGCAAGTCGGCTTGACGACCGTAGGGACAGGTGGCTGTCTTCATGCCCATGAGGGTGGTGGGTGCCATTTGTCCGCCCGTCATGCCATAGATGGCATTGTTGATGAAAATCATGGCGATGTTCTCACCACGGTTCAGTGCATGGATGGTTTCGCCAGTGCCGATACAAGCCATGTCGCCGTCGCCTTGATAGGTGAAGACGAGCTTGTTGGGCCAAAGACGCTTGATGGCGGAAGCGCAGGCGGGAGCACGTCCGTGACTGGCTTCAATCCAATCGACATCCACATAGCGGTAGGCGAATACGGCACAACCTACAGGGCAGATGGCGATGGTGTCTTCCTCCATACCCATCTCCTCGATGATTTCAGCCACCAACTTATGCACCACACCATGACTGCAGCCTGGGCAGTAGTGCATCGGCGTCTCATTCATCAGCGTCGGTTTGCCATAGATTCGGTTTTCGGGAATTATGAGTTGTTCTTTTGTTAACATAATATTTTCCATTTTTGTCGCCTTGGGTGGACGATGAAAAATCGCCCAGCGCATGGGCTGGTTACTTCATCCAGTAGCCCTTAGGCCAGTTGTTACTCATTTTTTCGCGTGCCATACGCTTGAAGTCCTCGACGATTTCCATGGGAGAGGAAACCATGCCTCCCGAACGTCCTGAGTGGAACACGGTGGCTTGACCTTCTGTGGCAAGACGCACGTCGTTAATCATCTGACCTTCACACTGCTCCACACAGAGGATGCTCTTGATGCGCTCGGAGAGTTGACTGATGATTTTGTTGGGGAAGGGCCACAGGGTCTTGGGGCGTAACATGCCAATCTTCACTCCTGCCTCGCGGAGCAGGTCGATGGCTTTCATGCTGATGCGCGACGAGATGCCGTAAGCCACAATGAGGTATTCGGTATCGTCATCCACCTTGTACAACTCGTAATCCACTTCTTCTGCTTCCACCTGACGATACTTGGCAGCCATTTTCTGGTTGCGGTCTTCCATCACCTGTGGGTCGAACTCCAACGTGGACATGAAGTTGTACTTGCGGTTCTTCAAGCCGATGCCGTTTGTCGCCCAAGGGCACTGCTTGGCAATTTCCTCGTCGGTGCGGCGTGGACGGTAGGGTGGGAGTTCCACCTTCTCCATCATCTGGCCGAGCACACCGTCGGACAGCACGATGACGGGCATGCGCCACTTGAACGTCAGTTCGGCAGCCTTGCCCATGCAGTCGCACATTTCCTGCACACTGTTGGGGGCGAGCACGATGGTGTTGTAGTCACCGTTTCCACCGCCATAGACAGCCTGGAAGTAGTCTGCCTGACCCGGCTGGATGGTGCCGAGGCCTGGACCGCCACGACCCACGCTGACGATGACGCCTGGCAGTTCGTTGCCTGCCATGTAGCTCAGTCCTTCCTGCATCAGCGCGATGCCGGGCGATGAACTGGAGGTGAACACCAGCTTGCCCGTACAGCCTGCGCCATACAGCATATTGATGGAAGCCAGCTCGCTCTCTGCCTGAAGCACCACCATGCCGGTTGTCTCCCAAGGCTTGTCGGCAGCGAGTGTTTCCAACACTTCACTCTGTGGGGTGATAGGATAACCAAAGAAGCCGTCGTAACCATAGCGGATGGCGGCTTTGGCAATCACCTCATTGCCTTTCAGCAATACAATATCTTTCTGTCCGTTTTCCATCTTTACTCCTCCTTTTTTCTGTAAACCGTAATACATCCGTCGGGGCATACGATAGCGCAGCTGGTGCAACCGTTACATTGCTCCCAGTTGGTTTGCTCTGCATAGTTGTAGCCCTTGTGATTGACGGTGCTGCTCAGTGTGACAAGATGTAATGGACATGCTATCGTGCAGAGGTTGCAACCCTTGCAACGCTCAATATCCACAACGATAGCGCCTCTCATTTTTGCCATATTTATATATAAACTTTATGGATTATATTGGTCTTTATTGTAGAATTCGACAATGCTCATGGTCATGCGGTGCAGTTCCACCGCCTCCGAGTTGGGATTCAGCTTGATTGCCTCATTGTAAGAATCGAGACACACCTTCCAGTCCATGCGGGCGTATGCCTCCTTGCCTTTCGCTATCCAGTCCGCTTCGGTCATTTGCCCACCTTCTTTGCGTCGTTCTCGCGGATTTCCACACGGCGAATCTTGCCCGAATGGGTCTTGGGCAGTTCATCGACAAACTCCACCACGCGGGGATATTTGTAAGGAGCAGTAGTCTTCTTCACGTGGTCTTGCAGCTCCTTCACCAAGTCATCGTTAGCTCGGTCTTTCCATTCCTTGCCCAGCACGATGGTGGCTTTGACCACCATGCCGCGAATGTCATCGGGCACACCCGTGATGGCGCACTCCACCACGGCAGGGTGGGTCATCAGCGCACTCTCCACCTCGAAGGGACCGATGCGATAGCCGCTGGATTTAATCACGTCGTCGGCACGGCCCACGAACCAGAAGTAGCCGTCCTCATCCTTGTAGGCCAAGTCGCCCGTGAAGTAATAGCCGTCGTGCCAAGCCTTGTTCGTTGCATCGGGGTTGCGGTAGTATTCGCAGCACAGACCGATGGGCTTCTTGCGGTCGGTGCGAATGGCAATCTGCCCTTCTTCGCCCACTTCAGCCTCGGTCATGTCGGCTTTCAGCAGATGGATGTCGTATTGTGGCATCGGCTTGCCCATCGACCCTGGTTTGGTCTTCATCCAGGGTGTGGTGCCAATCAGACAGGTGCCTTCGCTCTGTCCGAAACCTTCCTTGATTTCCAATCCCGTGATTTCGAGGAATTTGTCAAACACCGCCGAGTTCAGTGCCTCGCCAGCCGTCGTCACATGCTCCAGCGAACTGAGGTCGAAGCGGCTCAGGTCCTCCCGAATCATGAAACGGTAAATCGTCGGAGGTGCACAGAAACTGGTGATGCGATACTGTCCCACCTTCTCCAGAATGTCGGCAGCGTGGAACTTCTCGTGGTCATAGACAAACAGCGTTGCGCCGGCAATCCACTGTCCATACATCTTACCCCATGTCGCCTTGGCCCAGCCCGTGTCGGCCACGGTGAGGTGCAGGCTCCCCATGTGCAGGTCGTGCCAGTAGGCACCCGTGCCGATGTGGCCCAGCGGGTAGGTGTGGTCGTGGATGGCCATCTTGGGCTGCCCGTTGGTGCCAGAAGTGAAGTACATGAGCAGATAGTCCGACGACTTCGTCACACGCTTGCCCCGATACTCCTCAGCCACCCTCACGCCAGCCTTGAAGTCGTCCCAGCCATCCGGCACCTTGGGGCCGATGCTGATGCGGTGCTTCACAGCCGGCCATTCGGCGTATGCCTCATCCACATGGCGCAGAATCTCCTCGTCGCCAGTGGCCACGATGGCCTTCACGCCGGCAGCCTTCCAGCGATATACAATGTCCTTCTTCGTGAGCAGAAACGATGCAGGGATGGCCACTGCACCAATCTTGTGCAGGGCCAGCATGGTGAGCCAGAACTGGTAGCGGCGTTTCATGATGAGCATCACGAAATCGCCCTTCTTGATGCCCAGCGAGAGCAGATAACTGGCCACCTTGTTCGACTCGCGGCGGATGTCGGCAAAGGTGAATCGGCGCTCTATCCCCTTGTCGTTGCACCACAGCAGTGCCAAGCGGTCGGGCGTTTCTTCTGCCCACACGTCCATCACGTCGTAGGCAAAGTTAAAGTTTTCAGGAATGACAAACTCGAAGTTTTTCTCGAAATCCTCTTGTGAAGTGAAGGTTGACTGTTTCAGGAACCTGTCAAGCATCGTATTGGTCTTTTTCTCCATTTCTTTCTGCTAAAAAAATGCACACTCTCTGTCAGGAGTGCGGCTTTTCGGGTTCAAAATTACCAACAAAAAGCGGTCTGGACAAATAAAAAAGCCATAAAAATGAGCCTTTTACACACATCTTCTCCGAGTGTGTAAAAATGGGGAATAAAAAATGCACACCTCAAAAAAAGGTGTGCAAAAAGGTTCTTTTTTGTCCAAAGAGAACAAGATATCCTTCCTATATAACAATGTGGCCAACTAAAAGTGCAGGTTTCGCAGGGTGCGGTTCTGGTAGAAGACCGTGTGCAGCGGCACGGTGAAAGTGACCGACGTGCCCACGCCGGGAGTGCTCTCCACCTTGATGGTGCCGTTCCACAGGGCAACCATCCCCTTCACCACGCTCATGCCCAGTCCCGTGCCGGGAATGAAGGCATCGCCCTTGTAGAAACGTTCGTAGATGCGGCCCAGCACCTCGGGCGGCATGCCCCTTCCCGTGTCGGTGATGGTGATGACAGCATGCTCGCTGCTCTTGTGGCAATACACGTCTATGCTCCCATGCTCCGTGTGCTTGCACGAGTTGTCCAGAATCTGCCTCACCACCAGCGCAATCTTCTCCTCGTCGCCATGCAGGATGATGGGCACCTCCGTGTGGTGATAGACCATCTCCACATTCGCCTTCCGCATGGGCTTGGCCTCCTCCACCGTCCGTTCCAGCAGGTTGTTGATATCGACCAGGTTGCGGCGAAGTTCCACCTCGTTCGCCTCCAGTTTCGACAGTTCAATCACGTCGTCGATGATTTGCAGCAGGGCCGAACCGCTCGACTGCACCGCACCCAGACACTGCATCCGCTCCTCCAGCGTCTCGCTGTGGGCCATGATGGTGGAGAAACCGAGAATGGCGTTCAGCGGTGTGCGGAACTCGTGCGACATGTTCGACAAGAAGTTGGTCTTAATCATGTTGGCCTGCTCCGCCTTCCGTCGGGCCATCTGCATCGCCTGCTCCGCCTCCTTGCGCGCCTGGATGATGGTGGCACACCCCACCGCCTTCACGGTGATGCCGTTCAGGTCAGTCTCCTTTGCCACAATGTGTACCTCCATCCACAAGGGGGGCATCTTCTCCCCCATGCGAATCTGCACCTCAAGGGTGACACGTGTGATGATGCCGTTCCTCACGCGGCTGTATATCTCCAGCATCTCATCCCGGTGCTGAGGCTCCACCATCTCGACAAATTTCTCAAAACTTTGTTCGTGGATGATATCCCCCTTCACATACTTCGGGTCGAGGTATGCACGATTAGACGTGATGACGTTGCTGCAGAAGTCAAAAACCCACGGAATGATGTTGAGCGATTGCAACACCTCCCCCATGTGATTCTCCGAAAAGAAGTTTTGTAGCCGTCTCATTCAAGTAGCAAATAGTAATAGTCGTTTGCAAAGATAGTGAAAAAAGAGAGTACAAAAAGAAAAAAAGATGAAAAACTTTTGTGTTTCGGCTCAAATACTTCATCTTTTTCGGCCACGAAATGCTTGGTTGTTAGTTTTTTCCCTAATTTTGCAGCATGAAACGACTCATCGCGCTCCTGAAAGACAAGCCACGGCTCTACAACATCGTGGCCAACTCCGACACCCCCGCCGGCAAGGCTTTCGACATAGCCATCATGGTGGCCATCGTCCTCAGCCTCGTCGTGGCCTTCGTCGAGACCAAGCCCCAGGTGGTGGGACACTTCAAACTGGCACTCACCATCCTCGAGTATGTCCTCACCTTCTTCTTCACCATCGAGTACATCCTCCGCCTCTACTGCGCCCCCAGCCGCCGCGAATACGCCCTGAGTTTCTTTGGCATCATCGACCTCCTGGCCACACTGCCGCTCTACCTCTCCTTCATCCCCTACATGGCCTCCGCCCGCTACTTCTTCATCCTGCGCGCCTTCAGGCTCATCCGCATCTTCCGCGTGCTCCGCCTCTTCACCTTCATCAACGAAGGCTACCTCCTCATGCAGAGCATAAGGCTCAGCCTCAAGAAAATCGCTGTCTATTTCCTCTTCGTCCTCATCCTCGTCACCATCCTCGGAACCCTCATGTTCATCGTCGAAGGCGGACAGCCTGGCACCCAGTTCACCGACATCGGCACCAGCATCTACTGGGCCATCGTCACCCTCACCACCGTAGGCTATGGCGACATCACCCCCGTCACCCTCCTCGGACGCTTCCTCTCCGGCATCGTCATGATACTCGGCTACACCATCATCGCCGTGCCCACAGGCATCGTCTCCGCCACCATGATAGACACCACCCAGCGCAAGGGAAAGAAAGGACGGTGCCCACGATGCAACGAAAAGACCGACCTCAAAGCCAACTACTGCCAGCACTGTGGAGAAAGACTATAAAGACCCTCTCTGTCCTGCGGACATCTCCCCCATAATGGGGAGAGCCATCTGGCTTGTCCGCCCATTGAAAACATCCAGCACGGTCTCCCTCCCCGTTACGGAGGAGGACCGGGGAGAGGGTCTTCTCATTTTAGACAATCTCGATGCCATCACCGCAGAGGAATTGGAAGCAGCCATCGCCTCCCTTCCCCCATGGCGGCGCGAGAAAGCCCTCCGCTTCAAGCATCGGCAGGGACGTCTCGAATGCGCCTTCGCCTATCTGCTCCTCTGCCAGGCCCTCCGCGAAGTCTATGGCATCACCCAACAGCCCTCCTTCTCCCTCGGCCCCCACGACAAACCCTCCCTCCTCCTTGGCGAGATAAGCGAGAGCCCTCACTTCAACCTGAGCCACTGTCGGCAAGCCATCGCCTGCGTAGTTTCCGACCATCCCGTCGGAGTCGATGTCGAGAGCATCGGTCGCTACAGCGAGTCCTTAGCCCGCCATGTGCTCTGCGATGCCGAACTCGAAGCCGTGCATCGCGACCCCGACCCCCAACTGGCCTTCACCCGCCTCTGGACACAGAAAGAAGCCCTCGTCAAACTCACCGGGCGCGGCATCGACGACGACCTCCCAACCCTTCTCCTTAAATATAATAATGTGTCGTTCCACACCCAGGCATATCCCGCCAAAGGCTATGTAGTCACCGTGGCAATGTGGCGTTAATCTTACACCGAACTCACGTTAAAAGAAAAACGTACCCCTCGGCTACGGCATGCCGTAGCCGAGGGGTACGCCACTTCGTAGCCGAGGGGTACGGTGAATCACAGCAAATCAGGACAGCCCCTCGATAAGCCCATCCACAATGTCGATACGCTCCGCTTGTGGCGACTTCGACAGACCTGGCATGCGCATGATGTCGCCGGCGATGGCCACAATCATCTCGCTGCCGGAGTTGATGACGAGGTCGCGGATGTGGACGTTGAATCCGGTGGGGCAGCCATACAAATCCTTGTCGGCTGAGAACGAATACTGTGTCTTGGCAATGCAGATGGGGTAGTGGGCGAGTCCAATCTTCTCAATGCGCACCAGCATCTTCTCTGCCGCCTTGCTGTAGGTGACGGTGGCTGCACCGTAAATCTTCTTGGCGACCTTCTCTATCTTCGTCTTGATGGGGTCAGTATCATCATAGGTAAAGGTGAGGGGAGCCGATGGGCGTTGCTCGATGGTGTCAATCACCACCTGTGCCAGTTCCTTGGCACCGTCGCCGCCTTCGAGGAAAGCGTTGTTGACAGCAAAGCCCACACCGATGTTCTGGCAGTGCTTGCGCACCAGAGCCAATTCGTCGTCGGTGTCGGTGGCATAGCGGTTGAACGCCACCACCACGCTCTGACCGAAACTCTGCATGTTGCGGATGTGGCGGTCGAGGTTCTCGCAGCCCTTCACCAGCCCTTCCATGTCAGGCTCCTTGATGTGCTCCACAGGCACACCGCCGTGCATCTTCAGGCCTTGCGTGGTGGCGACAATCACGGTGAGCTTGGGTTGCAGTCCGCTCTTGCGGCACTTGATGTTGAAGAACTTCTCGGCACCGAGGTCAGCACCGAAGCCAGCCTCTGTCACCACGTAGTCGCTGTAGGTCATGGCCATGCGTGTGGCTATGACGGTGTTGCAGCCGTGGGCTATGTTGGCAAAGGGACCGCCATGCACGAAGGCTGGGGTCTGCTCGGTGGTCTGCACGAGGTTGGGCTTGATGGCATCGAGGAGCAGCACGGTGATGGCACCGCCCACGCCCATGTCCTTCACGCGGAAGGGGGTGTCGTCCATCTTGACGCCCAGAATGATGTTGTCGATGCGGCGGCGCAGGTCGTCGAGGTCTTTGGACAGACAGAGAATGGCCATGATTTCGGAGGCTGGCGTGATGTCGAACCCGGTCTCGGCAATCAGTCCGTCGGATTTGGCTCCCAAACCGGTCACCACGAAACGGAGATTGCGGTCGTTGATGTCGAGCACACGCTTCCACAGCACTTCCTTCAGCGCAAAGCCCTCCTCGCGGTGCATGTAGATGTAGTTGTCGAGCAGGGCGGCAATCATGTTGTTGGCTGAGGTCACGGCGTGGAAGTCGCCTGTGAAGTGGAGGTTGATTTTCTCCATGGGCAGCACCTGGGCATAGCCACCGCCGGCAGCACCGCCTTTCACGCCAAAGCAGGGACCCAGCGACGGTTCGCGCAGGGCGCACACCGCCTTCTTGCCCAGTTTGTTCAGTCCGAGGGCAAGACCGATGCTCACGGTGGTCTTGCCGATGCCGGCCTTGGTGGGGGTGATGGCGGTGACGAGGATGAGGTTGCTCTTGGCCACCTTCTCTTCGTCAATCAGCTGATTCGGCACTTTGGCAATGTACTTGCCATAGAGTTCCAACTCTTCGACAGGCACGTTGATCTGACGTGCCACGTCCTCAATCGGTGCAAGTTTGCACTCGCGCGCAATCTCAATGTCTGTTTTCATAAAATGTTAGATTTCTTTCTATTTGATGTGCAAAGATACAAAAAAGGCACAAAGCCCGAAAGCTTTGTGCCTTTTTTTTGAGAGAGAAGTTTGTTTTACTTCTGCAGATACTTCTTGCCATTCTTGATGACGATGCCCTTGAAGGACTTGTCAACCTGCTGGCCGGCAATGTTGAAGATAGCGTTGGAAGTCTTAGCGGCAGGAGCCTCAACGTTAGCGATGCCAGTAGTTGGATTCCAACCTGCATTGTCACCTTCTGTTGTAAGCGTGAGCTTGAAGTTGTCGGCAGAGAACCAAGTGCCCTGGAACTTCTCTTCCTCGGTCTTGTTGAGGAATGCGTAGTCGCAAGAGATACCGATAACGAGGGTGTGGTCAGTCACTACGATGCCCTCAATGCTGTTGTTGAACCAACCGCGACCGATACCACCATTGGCAGCGAAAATCTTCCAATCCAATTCGTCAACACCTTCGGGTGCAACCTCTGGAGAACCTTGGAGTACGTCAGCTACTTGGCTGAAGATGGTGGATGCTTCGGTTGCTTCAGTTACACCAGCTAGTGCCATGAGTTTGTCGGCAACTGTGCACCATACTTCACCATAAGTGTCAGTGGCGTTCTTGGCCTCAGTGATTCTGCCTATTACTTCACCAGTCTCAGGGTCTTTTTCGGTCTCGTAGAAGTACTTGTAGTCTGTTGGCTTCACCACAGCCTCTGACAGGAGGTTGTTGGCAGTAGCATCGAGAGTCTCAACCTCTTCCTCATTCTTCACAGGAGCCTTGTCGGATGCGAAGAGGTAAGCACCTGCACCAGAAGTACGCATGATGTTAGAGAGTGTGTAAGTACCGTTAGGAACGTTCAGCACCTGATAAGCGGTGTAGCGAAGTTTTGCTGCTGTACCATTCCATGCGTCCAGATAGTGAGTTGCTGCACCGTCCACAGCCTGACCAGTGCTTGTGTATTGGCCATTCTGAGAGTCAATCAAGTTGGTGGTCCAACCAGCAGGCTTATCCTTGGTTCCAGTGTTGTCGCAAGTGGTGTTCTGGATGTAGGCCGTCAGGTCGGCACCGTCCTTCACCTCGATTTCGTAGAGGTCGGAAGCAGCGACAGCGTCGTTGAGCACCTTCACCTGCTCGTCAATCACCTTGGTGTCGGCAGTGTAGGTGGCCAGTTTGTTCTTCACGTAAGTGATGGCATCGGCGATGAGAGCCTTGCCGTCTTCTGAAGTCAGTTCGCTCTGCTTTGTCTCAGCCTTCTGCAGGGCAGGGATGAGGTTGTCGCGATAAGCGCGGAGGACAGTGGTGATGGCACCAGTCTCGGTGTAGGTGGCAGCGGCAGAACCGAGGTAGTCGGTCATGTACTGCACGGGAACCTGTGCGAGAGCCTTAGCGTCGGCAGAGTAACCGCCTTCTTCGTCGCTGGCGATGTTGTCCTGCAGAGTCTTGTAGGAACCAGTCATGATGCCATTGTATTCAGCCTCAGAAGCTTCGGCGATGGCGATGGCACGGTTCACCTTGTCAAGGTCGTTCTCAGCCTTGGCGTCAGCGATGGAGTCGGTCAAGTCGGCCTTGTCCTTTGCGAAGTGGAGAGCATCAACGAGTGCCTTAGCATCTTCGTACTTCTTGGCGGTAGCCTCGGCAATCTCTTCGGCAGTCGCTTCGCCCAGATAGTTGAGCTTGAAGTTGGTTACACAGAACCAACCACGACGATGGTCATCATAAGTGAATCCATTATCTGCGGGAGTGTCAGCGGCACCATGACCTAGTGCACCGATGGTGAGTTTACCATCTGTAACAATAACAGGCACGGATGTCAGTGTCTGCCATGTTGTTGTGAATGGAGCTGCAGTCTGATCCTTATCCCATGTTGGTGTTTCAGAATATACCTCCGATTGGCCTGACTGAATAGTGCTGTTTGCAAAGACGTGCTGGTCGGTGATACAACCTACCTGTGTGGTGAGGTCTGCTGTTATTGTATAATAGCCGTTGGGCAGTCCTGTGAGGTCTTGGTTGATAGAAAGATATTCTGTGGATGATGTGAAGTTGTTTCGCCAAGAGTTCCATACAGTTGGAATCGTATTTGTATCGTTGTCAAGCAAATTGTTCGTTTTGATAGACTGATCGCCACCTGCAGGTCCAATGTACCATTTGCCTTGTGCTGTAAATGTTGGGTTGTCAATCAAGAACGTGTAGTCAGCAGGATTATCCTTTGTGGCCTCCTGTGACATGTAGTAGTTGTTAATGGCAGTCTGGATGTCTTCTTGCAACTGGGTAAAGTCATCAGAACCTGCTTCATCTGCTTTTGTCTTGATAGCTTCGATGTCTGTACTCAATTGGTCGATGCCTGGGTAAGGATTATCTTTGGCTGACTCGTCAGTATAGAATGTCTCTGCGTCATCAATGGCAGTCACAAACTCTTCAAGAGTGGTTTTTAATGCTTCCAACTTCTGGCGATAGGCATCAACTTCGTTGAATGTTGATTCCATCTTATCCAAATCATCTTCTTCTGCAGCATCATTGGCTTTCTGTGCCATATCTTCAATTTCAGTTATAAGGCCATTGTAATTTGAGAATGGCTCTTCTCCCAAAAACTCCTGCAAGGCAATACCTAGGTCATAGAGGTCGGCCTGAAGAATTTCTGCTCGGTCTGCCTCACCAATCTTGTAGAGCTTGATACCGTCGATGAACAAATACGGATTGCTTCCTGAACCACCATCGGATTGGAAACCAAACTGAATCGAGAATTCAGATGTAGGGGTGAATTCGATGGAGTGCTTAGTCCACTCTTGTGCGTTGAATCCATCTGTGTCTTCAAATACATCTTTGCGGCAAATCACCTTACAGAGGTTCTTTACCTTGGTATTGTTCTTACTGCCTTCATAGTTGAAGTTGTAAATCCAATAGTCAAGGCGATATTGTGCACAAGGCAAGCTCACTGTCTGCTTGTAGGAACATGCGCCTCCCCAGCCAGCACGAAGATAAACAGCACCAACGTTGTCTTCGCCACTGTCTTCATCAGGCTTTGCTGGTACAGCAAGATAAGTGTCACCATTGTCAGCGATAGGAACAGCTTTTTCTTCCAAAGCATAAGGAACAGAACCAAAGTATACCCATTCGCATTGAGGGAAAGTTTGGTTAGTTTCGATTTCCCAACCTTTGATGCGACCGATAAAACCGTTTACGGCTTTTTCTTTCAGACCGTCAGCGCGAGTCTCCGTACTTGTGGCTTTAGTGTGACCATACACTGTCTCATCCTCTGCAATCCATGCTTCAGTACGGTTGGTGAGTGATTGTTTGTTAACAGCTTCCTTCCATGTACCATCGGCTTGGAAAGTCAAATCTTCGTCAAACCCAGGGTTAGAGATGTAATTGGTTACATCTTCTTCTTCCTGAGCGAAAACATTGCTTGTCCATCCCAGCGCGAGGGCTGTTAGGGCTAAAGTAAAAATTTTCTTCATAAGTTAGATCAGTTAAAATGTTAATAAATAATTGTTAGTAAACTCGATATTCTTTCCTTAAGATGTCAAAGCGTGTTTGGGTCTTTGTTCAAGCCTATAAGAATAGTGGGGCATGTTCTTGTGTCCAGCACTCTTCTTTTCGTTGCAAAGGAACAAAAAAAGGGCGAAACCTTCAAGAAGTTTCGCCCTTTTTTTTATTAAAGAGGTGTTTTTTAAGTTAAAAAACGTTATTTGTCTGTTTTACGAGGACTTTTTTGCCATTTTTCACGTAAATGCCTGGTGTGGTTGGCTTGCCAGAAAGCATGCGGCCGTTGAGGTCGTACCAGATGGCATCGTCATCGTCTGCTGATGAATTGATGTCGTCGATGCCTGTGGCAATCTCAATGTCAACCAATGCCTGAGCGAGAGCGTTGATGACGATTTCCTCGGCTTCTTCAAGTTCGCTCTGGGTGGGATTGGACTTCTGGGCTGTGGCCTTTGCGGGTTGAATGGCATCGTTCAGCTTGGCTGCAGCATTGGGGTAGTCGCCTTTGATGGTCTCGCCATATTCTTCGGCGGCAGCAATGAGTTTTTTGAGGTTCTCGACAAAGAGGCTCTTGCTATAACGGATGAGGAGCACACCTTCGCCAATGCGGCTGGTGTCCCAGTAGTTCCATGAGTTGAGTGCAGGCAGGGCAAAGTTGAGCTTGCTGAGGTCTGTGGGCAGGCTGGGAGTCGTCACGCTGGTCCACAGAGTGAACTCGTCGGGCGTGTTCTCGTCGGTGGTCAGATTGGCATGGTAGGTTTCCTCGATGAACGGAGCGATGGTGGCTCCTGCGTTGAACGTCAACTTGGCGATGTTGGTGATGGAGGCGTTCTGCAGTGTGACTTCACCTTTGCTATTGATGGTCTTGCGCAGACCCAGTACCAGTTTGGAACTGGAGCCGAAGGTGACGTTCTTACCGCCGAAGTTGATGATGCTGGCTGTGGTTGATGCCGTAGCAGTAGAGCCAGGTTGCAGTTCACCGTTGATAGTGTAGCTGCTGTTGGTGAGTGAACCGCCCGCCTTGGTGACACCAGAGAGTCTTGCACCTACTGCTACGGTGAGGGCACCCTTGCCGAGAGCAGAGGTCGATTGGAACGCCAGTTCACCTTCAGTCACCTTGGTAGTGCCGGTGTTGTCCCACACGCCACTGACAGTCATCTTGCAGTCACCAATCTTTTCGAAGTTGCTTTTGTTGGTGCCGCCGTCATCGTGGATGATACCTCCGAAAGTGAAGTCGCCCTTCTCCCAGCTGTTGCCAACTTTCCAAGTGTTGGTGCCGTTGACACCTTCTGACCCTGAGAAGTTAGCTACGGGGTGGGCAAGGCTTCCCTTGCCTGTCAGTTTGCCGATGGTGAAGGTCTGTCCGGAGCTGGCCTTGTTTTTGGTGTAAGGGCCTACATTTGTCACAGTACAGCCGTCGGCAATGTCGAGCGTACCCTTTGGAATGCCAAGGGCATTTCTGAGTGGCAACCAGATGCCTGTGGTTGTATGCTTGATGGTGCCTTCGAATGCGCTCCAGTCACCTTCAATGCAGACACGGCTTACGGTGTTGGTGGGCACGATGGTAAGGGTGCCGGAACCAGTCACCTTGTTATTGTAGGCTTGATAATAGGCTGCACCCAAGATGAATTTACCGTATTTGTTGGCAGGCACTTCGAGAGGAACGGTGAGTGCGCTGGTGGATGCGTCCTCAAGTTCTCCTGGCTGTGAACTGCTGCCTTGGAACTCAACTGCCTTTGCCGGAACTCCACTGTTGTTGACCACTCGGCCTGCTACGATGGACAGTTTGTTGAGCGCCGTGTTGCTGGCGTAAGTTTTGAGCCATCCTGTTCCTTTCTTCGTGAGGAGGGTGCCGGAGAATGCCTTGTTCTGGATAAAGTCCATGTTCGCATTGGCGAGAATGACACCGCCTTGCTCTCCCACCATCTTGATGGGGGAACCATTGGTGACACCTGCCGTGGTCTGGATGATTGCACCGTTTTCCATGGTGAACTTGTTGGCAGCGGTGGTTACAGCACCCAGGTTTCCTGTAGCTCTGTTTTCGTTGGACAGTGAGGATACCAACACGGTGCCTCCCTTCAGGTAGTTGCCTCCCTTGTAGGAGTTGTCGTTCTTGATGGTGAGTTTACCAGTTCCTTCCTTGACGAGCGCACCGGCAACGATGGCACCTGTGCCTTGGAAGGTGTAGCTCTTGGTGCCACTGACCTTGACGGAGTCGGGACTGAGTTCGTCAACGAGAGTGACGGAGGTTCTGATGCCGTCGTTGTTGAAGTTGATGATGTCGCCCTTCACGAAGATGTTGGGAGTCTGCTCTGCATCGTCTAGCAAGAAGAAGTTTTCCGTCTTGGCAAAGTCCCAGTTGGCATTGGTTGAACCCGTCCAAACGATTTCCGATGCACCGCGCATGGAGCCTACAGAGAGGATGAGGTTGTTTTGTTCATCAATGGAAAGACCATACTTGAGGTCGGTGATGCCTTCCACCTTGATGTCTGCCAAAGAGCCTTCGATCTCCGTCACGTTGCCAATGATGTATTTGCCCTCAGCCAGTGTGGTGGCTCCGTCGGCAAAGTGTTCCACCACTTCGATGACAGGACGGAGGTATTTTGGACCGTACTGTTCCCAGGCGGTGCCTGTCTTTTTCTCTATCTTGAGGGTCTTGGTGTTGATTCGGTCAGCCTGCAGGTTTTCGCTGTAGAGGTCGAGAATCAAGCGTGAGCCGAAGCCCATCGTGTAGGTTTCATCCACGGTGATGCTGCTGGCCTTGTCTGCTCCTCCAGGACGGATGATGGAGGCATAGTCTGCCTTGATGCTCTTGAACTCACCACCGTCGGAGTTGAGTTCGGCGAAGCGGTTGAGCCAGAGAGGTGACTGCTTCAAGGTTCCGTCGAAGTTGAGGGTACCTGCCCAGATGTGGGTTTCACCCGTGTTGGTGAAGTCAGCCTTGGGCAGTGTGAGGATGCCGTCACCCTGCTTCACGAGGCGCGTGTCCCCAGAGAGTGCACCACCGCTTACTTCACAGGTGAAATATGTGTAGGTTGGTGCGGGAGTGGTAGAGATGTTGCTGCCAGCGTTACCTTGAACCCAAGAGGGTACGTTGAAGGTCATGATGCTGGGTGAAGCATTGTTCTCGATGGTCACTTTGGTGTCGTTGGTCTCACACACAATCAGGTGCTTTCCGTTGTCGCTTGAACTGATGGTGCCACCGTTGGGCACCTCTGTGCGGTCTGTCATCGTGTAGGCAGGGGGAGCTACCGTGATGCCTTCCATTTCACCAAGGAAGTAACTCTTGTGAGGGGGCTGGTTGTAGCCAATGGGCTGAGTCACGATGGCATTGCGGTACTGATGGTCGTGCCAAAGAGTGGGGATGCGGTAGTCTGTGGCATAGGAGGTGGCGTAGATGCGGATTTTTGTGTTATTATCGGCGCGCATTACCAGTTCTTCACGCCAGTCGCCGAAGATGTCGGCAATGGCACAGGGATTGTTCTTCGAATCATTGTTTGTCTGGCTACCTGTAGCGTTGAAGATACGGCCGTTTCCTCCTTTGTAGATGGCTCCTGCACGTGCGTTGCTGCCTGGGCTGTCGAACACCTCGTCAAGCAGGTCGCTATCCCAGTAGATACGCTGGTTGAGGTGTCCCCAATACATGCCGTAGTTGGTCTCTCCTCCATTAGGGTCAGGGTTAGGCACATGCAAAGGGGATTCTTTGTCTTTCACAAGTGATATAATGCTTGTCTGTGTGGTGCGTCCCACCGAACCTGGATAGTCGTTGTAGAAGTTGCCAGCCAATGCACGTCCGTCATCGTTGGGCGATTTAAGACGGTAGTAAATCTGGCCGGTAGTCGCGTTGTAGTAGGTACAAGCTGGTTCATCCTCGTTACAAGTGAACTGTTCCCCGCCGTGGCGGTAGGGGTCGAAGTCGGAGCAGTGCTGCGCGTCACCGTGGCCATTTCCAGTGGTGCAGAGACCTTTACCATTATCGTCGATAATCATCGAACCGAAGATGATTTCATCACGTCCGTCCCAATCGACATCGCCGATGGCGAAGTTGTGGAAGCCGTTGCCATACCATGGGCTTGTCCATCCCTGATTATTGCGCCAAGGCCACGGTTTGCGGATGGACAGTTGATGGGTGGCTGGATCGACATCGAGGGCGCACATCTTGTGCTGGGTGTAGCAACCACGTCCGAGGAAGATGCTGGGCTTGCGTCCATCCAGATAAGGAGCACCGAAATAGTGCTTGCTGGAGCGGTGCCCAGTGTCGTTTTGCCCCCACACTACCGCATAGTCGCTCTCTCCTGTTTCAAAACGCGGCAGAGGATAATCCATCGGGGTGAAAGCGGTGGTTGCGTTTGCTGTAGCTGAGCATCCGTAAGGTATGCATGTCTTGCCGTCCATGTAAAGGAGGTATTCAGCTCCAAAATGCGTGTATTCATCGCGAGGAGCCACATAGTTCATGTTACCTATCTTGACGATGGTTTCATTACCATTATCATCAATGGAATGGATAATCATGTTGTCGGCACCACGCATGAGGCACTCCGCTTTTCCATCCATGTCCCAGTCGTAGCTGACGAGGTCCCACTGCTCGTCGGGGCCTGCCATCATGTTAGGACCGAGGTCAATCCACCAGAGGCGTTTACCATTGAGTTTGTAGCACTCGTAGTGGTGGAACTTGGTCGTGTTGGAGGAATTGCGGATGTCGCCCGTGTAGTTGCGCTTTACCATGAATTCCACCACACTGTCGCCATCGACATCGCCCAATGAGATATCGTTGATGATGTACTCGTCGGTCACGTCGTTGCCGTTACGGTCAACTACTTTGCCAACGGGAATGTCGAAATACCCATTGGCCCAGCGAGTCACTTCCTTGCTTTTCTGGTTCGTCTTTTCCTTGCCTTTGCCAACGGGAATGACGTAGTATTTGCTGGAAGCAGTACCGCTGGTGTGCAGGAAGTTAGACACTTCGAGGTTCTCTGCAATCTTGGTGCCATTGCAGTAGAGGTTGTAAGTCACATCGTAGTACTCTTCGCCGAGTACGCGCCAGCTGACGAGGTTACCACTGCCGCTAGGCACAGCCACGAGTCCGCGGTCAATCTTGTCGGTGAAACGCTGGGCGAAGCTAAGCATTACTACCATTAAGAAGACAAGAGATAAGATAGTTCTTTTCATATAAATAGGTGTTGTTATTTGGTGTTATGGAATGTGTTTGTCTGAAACCTGCGTGCGGAGCAGAGATTTCAGACAAACCGAAATTTCATTATTTCACCACCACTTTCTTCACGGTGCCATCGGCCTTTTTAACGAGGTTGATGCCCTTCTGCATGGTGGCAGTCTGTGTGCCTGTCAATGTGTAGATGGCAGCGTTAGTGTTGCTGTTGCTTGTAACGTCCTTGATGCACTCAATGGCCGTTGGAATCTTCTCTGATTCTGCACCATAGTAAGTGAGCTTCACATTGTCAATCATGCTCCAAACGGTACCGCCACCGACATTTCGTGCGCCAATCTCCATCGTGCCTTCTCCGTCCACTTGGGTGATGATGCGATAGACATTGCCGTATTCAGTTGAAGGTGTAACCACCGTTTCCATCTCTTCGCCGCTCCCTTCGTCAATCACGATAGCTGTAGTGGAGTATGGCTCAGCCACTTCGCTTCCGTCATAGAGGAGTGGCGTGCTGTCTGCGTTCTTTCCAGCCACCACCTTCATAAAGTCTTCGTTTGCATAGACTTCCAGTCCCTCCGCATCGGCAAATGCACTGATTTGCAGCATGTAGGTACCGACAGGCAGCTTGGTGAGCGTCTGGTAAACGCGAGCATTGCTTGCGTTCCAGAGGTTCAGATACTGTTTGTCGAGCACATAACCATCAGCAAAACTGTTCCAGTCATTCTTGCCGCAAGTAGTCCATCCGTCGTTTATCCAGCCAGTTTGTCCGTCGCTGAAACTGGGGTACTGCACCTTGGCGGTGTAATCCACAGGGTTCTCGTCGCTGGCGGGAGCGGCAGGTGTGTTGAGTTGGAAAATGATGTTGTCAATCTCGTCGATGAGTGCATTCACACTTTCGAGAGTCAGTTCGTCGGTGTCAAGTTCTTCATATTTAGTCATGAAGTCCTCATAAGCCGTGGCTGCTGCAAGGCTGTATTGACCTTCTTTCTCGGTGTATGCTGTCTGCATTTCAGCCAACTTACCTGTTTCAGGCCAAGTGAGAGCCTGCCATTTCCAGATGAAGTTCTGTGCTTCGTCAAGGATGGCGTTCACTTCGCCAGTCAATTCCTGCACCGTGGCATTATCGGCCGTGTGCTCTTCGTAGGTCTGACGGTACTTCTCTCCAGAGTCGGTGACTTCTTGCAGTTTCAGCGTGTAATATCCGTTGATATCATCGGTCCCCAGCATGGTCTCCGCGTCATTAAGAGCCTCTTTGAGTTTGCTGTAGGCATCGATGCTGGCGTTCACCTTGTTGAGAATCTCCGTGTAAGTGGGGATGATGGCAAGGATTTCTTCCTTTGTTTCAGCAGTGTTTACCGAGGCGAGGACGTTGTTATACTCGGTCACCAGCGACGTCTGTGCAATGGCTGTGTCGAAGTCTGGCGCGTCGGCCAACAACTGGTTCAGCCAGTAGCGATATGCCTCAACGCCAATGCCATAGTAGTTGACGGACACGTTGTCGATAGCCACCCAGTTGGTGCCAGCCTCGTCCTGACCGAAGCCGTATTCCAGATTGCCGTCAGTCACTTCCACGGTTGCCTTATACACATTGCCGGCTGTTGCGCCAGGCACAAGTGTTTGATTATCATTGGCGAAAATATATCCGTCCATCTTCTCAGAATAAACTGCCATGCTGACCACGTAGATACCATTGGGCAGGTCTGTGAGGCTCTTGCTGACCTTACCTTCAAGGGAGGCTCCCCAAATGCTGAGTGTGGGGGCATCGAAACCTGTCCATGATTCATCCACCCAAGTCTGTGTTTCCCAAGTGCTTGCGCCGATGCCGTTGCTCCAGCTGGCAATGCTGCTGCAGTCATCAAGGTCTATCGGCATCGGGGTGTCGGGTGTCACCACCACCTCATAATATTTCAGAATCTTCTTGTTCACCGATTCTGTGGCTGCATCGAGGGCTTCCTTCGTGCTGCCGGTGTTGGCGTAGGTGGCTTTTTCGTTGGTAATGTCAATGTCTGTCGTGCTGAGTTCCTCGGCATACTTGATGGCATCGCCCAACTTCATGGCTGCTTCATAACGCGCCACCTCAGCCATGTAAGTCTCATAGTCAGTTGTGCTGACAAAAGCCCATGTGGTCTGGAAGAGGCTGGGATCCTCGTCTGTGAAGATGACACCTGTACCCGTGAAAATGCCACCGCTCTGGGTGTCAACATAATCAGTATAGCGTCCCACCTTGTAGTTGCTATATTCGGCAGCGTCGTAGTTGGGGGATACTTCCGAAGCTTGAATTTGGTAACGGTTGCTGCCCAGATTGACAAACTGGAAGAAATAGTCCTCCTGTGCACGGCGATCCACGTAGATGTCTCGGAAGTTACTGTCGATAAACACATTGCCCCATGAGCCATTCTTGATGCTGTTAGCTTCGATGGTGTAAGTCTTTCCATCCCATACGGCACCTTCTTCATCAGATACGTATTGTATCACCTTGAACTGCAGACCTGTTTCACCCACGGAAGCATGTGTGCCATAGTCATTTCCTTCAGTGAAGAACATCTTGGCATCAGGATTGTAGATATAGACGATTTCATTAGGGGTGAGTGGCTGGAATTCTCCAGAATAAACAGGCTTCTGCCATTCGTCGGCAAAGGTGGTCAGCACCGTCATAGAGGCAGCTAATAGAAGTAAAATTTTCTTCATCATGTTAGTTTTTAGTAGTTAGTTTTTAGTTTAGCTAGTCTAAGGAAAATCCTTTTTTATAGTCATAAAAGTGCGCAAAGTTACGAAACTTTTTTTTATCTGGCAACCATTTCGAGCAAATCTTTGCCCGTGAGTTTGTAACTTGTGTCAGTTCCAGCCAAAATGTTCTCGGCGAGGTCGCGTTTTGTCTGGTGCAAACGGATGATTTTCTCTTCGATGGTGTTCTTGCTCACGAGGTGATAGACCGTCACGGCCTGTTGCTGTCCGATACGGTAGGCACGGTCGGTGGCTTGCTGCTCCACGGCAGGATTCCACCATGGGTCGAGGTGGAAAACGTAGTTGGCACCTGTCAGGTTCAGGCCCAGTCCGCCCGCCTTGAGGCTGATGAGGAAGAGGGATTTCTCACCGTTCTGGAAGGCATCAACCATTTCTGTACGTTGTTTCAGCGGAGTGCTTCCGTCGATGTAGAAGTACTTCATCCCCAGTCGGTCCAGTTCTTTCCTCACGATGTCGAAAAAGCTGACGAACTGGCTGAAGACCAAGGCGCGGTTACCGCCCTCGATGACTCCTTGCAGCAGTTCGACCAAAGTGATGATTTTGGAACAATCGCCAGTCCATTTCGGTTCGATGAGCTGTGCGCTACATGCCGCCTGTCGCAGTCGGGTGATTTCTGCCAGTACGTGCATATCGACATCGAGTCCTCCCTCTTGCAGCATCTTCTCGGCGCGAACGCGGATGCTCTCGTAGATGGCGAGCTCATCGCGGCTGAGTTCCACGGGATGATAGATTTCTGTCTTTTCGGGCAATTCTTTCAGTACCGCTTGCTTGGTGCGTCGCAGCATGAAGGGGTGGACGATATGTTCCAGCTGTTCCTGCTTTTCCTTGTCCTGATAGCCTTCGATGGGCACGATGAACTTCTGCGAGAAGTGCTCGTAGTTGCCCAGCAGTCCAGGGTTGACAAACTGGAAGAGGTTCCACAGTTCGCCCAGGTGGTTCTGCACAGGCGTACCTGTCAGCATCACGCGGTTGTCAGCCTGTATTTTCATGGCTGCCGCACTGGTCTTGGCTCCTCGGTTCTTGATGATGTGTGCCTCGTCCAGACAAGCCACATTCCAATGTTTTTTGGTGATGAAGTCCTGTATGCTCAGCAGGATACCGTAGGTGGTCACGATGATGTCGCCCGCTTTCGCCTCGCTGATGACCTGCTGACGGTTGGCGGCAAAGTTGAGAATCTGCACGTTCAGCGTGGGGGCGAACCGCTCTATTTCCGTCTTCCAGTTGGGAGCCACCGAGGCTGGTGCCACCACAAGCGAGGGGCCTTCTTCCTTTTTTAGCAGGAGGAAAGCAATGGTCTGTATGGTTTTGCCGAGTCCCATGTCGTCGGCCAGCAAGGCTCCTGCTCCCCAACTGTTCAGACGTGCAATCCATAGATAGCCGTCTTTTTGGTAGGGACGCAGAGTGGCGTTCAGTTCTTTCGGGATGGCAGGCGTGTAATTGGAACCATCGAGAATGCGCTGACGGATGTGGAGGAGTTCCTCGTCCATGTCCAGCCTGAGTTCTCCGTGCAGGAGGTCATCGCCCATGAGCGCAGCGCTGAAAGGCGAAATGTGGATTTTTCCACGTTCGCGGTTAGCGATGGCATCGAGTGCTTTCAGTTGCTGGCGCAGTTTCTCGCTGAGTGTGAGAAACTCGCCGTCGCTGAGCCGGATGTATTTGCCCTTGCTCTTGCCCACCAGTTCGAGCAGTTCGCTGATGCTGATGCGCGTGTTTTCGTCGATGTTGACATCGCCCTCGATGTCGAACCACTGTCCGCGTTGCTTCAGGATGCCACTCCAGCTGCTGGCACCTCGATGGAGGGCACGTATCTTGAAACCCTGCCCTTCAGGCCATTCGGCATAGAAGGAATCGGGGTGTTCCTGAATCAGTTGAACCAGTTCAAGCATGAATTCGGGGGGATAGACTTCATTCTCTTCATAATCATACCCTTGTCCATTCCAGAAGGCGCGAACGATTTCCAGGTTGGAGCGTTCCATCTCCATGTTACGTTTCACGCGAGTGCGCCCATTTTCATCATTCTCGTCGATGATGACATCGTTGCCCTCGCACAATCTGTAGGTGCGTCGTCCGCCAGGCAGAGGACGGACGAAAGGTTCCACTTCCCAGTTGCCGCCCTGCTTGGGGCTGAGCTTGAAGCCTGTAGTCCATTGTCCGTCGATGATGGGCAGGGTGGAACCACCTTCAATGAGGGAAGAATGGAGTTCCACCTGACCGCCAATCTTGGCCAGCAGATTGCGCAGGGCGGGTTCGGCCTCTAGCGGCAGGTTGCCCAGCTGGAGCAACTTGGCGTAGTAGCCGCGCACTTCCTCGGGTATGTTGATGAGGCTATATTCGGTGGGCGACTCCTCCACAATGACAAGTTCGTCATTCGTGTGGTCGGTGGGCACGTTCGACTTGACAGTAAAGTGGTCACCTTCGTGCTCTACGATGAGGTAGGGCTTGTCGCGATGCACACGGATGGATTCGAAGGGGGCTGAACGGCCCAGGTAGAGGCGGTTGTCTTCCACCATTTCTTCTATCACGTCCTCCAGCTGCAGTTCCCAGTGCTGGCTGTGGCTCAGTCGGGCGAGGATGCGACGGTCGGCATTGTTCATGCACTCGAGGTCACCCTTCCGATAGCGCATATCACTCAGCCGTTTGCCGTTGCCCCAAGAGCCGTCTTTCAGGCGTGTCTGCTCCCTCACTTGGATGGTGCGAGAGTCCATCGATTCGCGGATGTACATGAGTCTTGTATCGGATTCCTCTTCGCTGGCAGGCTTGCCGTCGGCACTGCTCATCAGACCTTCCAGCACCGATTCCCACTCGGCTTTGTGGTAGATGTTGACGAGGGTGGGGTGGTCGCCGAACCGTTGTCGCAGCGATTCGCGTTCTGAATCGTAGAGGGGCAAGTATTTGGCCATCTCATGTTGCAGCAACGCAAGGTTGGGCATGCAGAGGTTAATGTCCATGTCGGCAGTCGGGTAGCCCAGATAGTTGGCCAGCAGGAATGCCATCGGACGGAAGAGCTGGGGGAAACTGCCATCGCTGACTCCGTCGTACATCTTCTGCACGAGTTCCTTGTGCAGGGGGATGCTGATATTGCAGAAGTCTTCTGTCAGCACTCGTACGGGCAGCATATGCAGGTCAGTCTTGATGTGGAGTGAGGTGGCCATCTCGTGCAGTTTCTTTCGGCACACCTCCACGGCTTTCTCATGACCTTCGCCGCCTTCGTTCACCACAGCCATGAAAGACATGGCGATGTAGAAAGAGAGAAAGAACCCGTAAGGGCCTGTCTTTGATCCGCTTTCCTTTTCCTTGGTCTTGATGGCGACATCGAACCATCGGGCGGCATCGAGGTGCTTGCCTTCGCAGAGCGTGTGGAGGGCGTATAGTGCATAGCCCGCCGCAATTTTGTCGAAAGCTCCCTTGCCAGGCATTTGTCCTGTGGCAATGTATTCGTAAAGTTCCACCTCGGCCAATAGTCGGCATCGGGTGGCTTCTGTAATGGCGCTGTAGGAAGTTATCTCGGTGAGAATGAGCGTGGTGTCTGCCACGATGTCGTGTGAGATAAAGTAGTCGCAGACGTTGCTGAAGAAGGTGACGAAGGTGTTGGGCTGGAAATTCTCGAAGAGATGCAGAAATCTCTGTTCGGCCGCCACGCTGTAGAACAGGTGTGCCTGATCAGCCCCAATCACGTTAGCGCTGCTGCATGCCTGATAGGCGTTGTCGACGAGTTGCTTCACGGCATAGCGTACAAACAGATAGGTCTGGCTGCGCGCTTGGGAAATGTGCTGAATGACCGTCAGCAAGTCTTTGCGACATTCGTACAGATACCACAAGGCAGGCACGAAATCATCTGTGCTGATGCCGTAACGGGGTGCGTTGGCGTACCAGTCGCGGCCATCATTCTTGAAGATTCCCTGCTGTATCAGTTCGTCGAGGGCGGCCTGTCCGTTGAAGGTGGGGAAACCGTACTGCCTGAGGATGTAGAGATGCTCGTCCATCCTTTTGTTGGTGCCCAATCCCGCCTCTGCATAGTAGCATAGCAGGCGTTGTGCGTCCTCGCTGAGTTGCTCGTATTTGTCGAAAAGCATTCTTCTGTCGTCGCAATGAGGTAAAAGCGTGCAAAGTTACGACAAAATGGGGAATAAACAAAGGGAAAAAGATGTTTTTCACGTTCTTTACTGCATTTGTGCCGGATTTCGCTGACCATGTGGGGCTGTTTGCCTGCATTGGGGCTTCCGAAGCGGGTGTGACGGCGTGTCCTCCTTACGGGCAACGCCGTTGTACATTCAATTTGTACGCCGTACAATATATAAATGGTGTGGCGTACAAATTGTAAATGGTACGACGTTGCGTTCGTGAGGAAAGTGATGTTATGCTCGTGGAGGTAGTGGCGTTGCGCTCACAAGGGTAGCGGCGTTGTGCATGAAGGGGGTGCGTCATCACGTCTGGGCACAAAAAAGGGAGAAGCCAAGACGGGATGTGCGGTCTTGTCTTCTCCCCTGCTGATTGCGTCGGAATATTGTTTCGATATGTTTCTTATTTGCGTGTTACGTAAGAACCGTCGCGGGTGTCAACTTCCACGAGGTCGCCCTCGTTGATGAAGAGGGGCACACGGATTTCCACACCCGTCTCAAGCGTGGCGGGCTTGGTGGCATTGGTGGCAGTGTTGCCCGCAAATCCAGGCTCAGTGTAAGTCACCTGAAGCACCACCTTGACAGGAGCTTCGGCAGTGAGGATAGTGCCTGTCGATTCGTCAATGGAAGCCATCACCATCGTTTCACCCTCCTTAAGGAAGTCGCCGCCAGTGATGAGATCCTTGGAGATGTTCACCTGCTCGTAAGTGTCTGTGTTCATGAACACCATTTCCTCGCCCTCCTTGTAGAGGTATTGGAACTGCTGGTGCGATACCTGCACGTCATCGAGTTTGGCGGAAACAATCCATGTGCGCTCCAGCACACGGCCATCTTCCACGTTGCGGAGCTTTGTACGCATCACGGTGTTTCCCTTGCCTGGCTTCACGTGCAAGAAATCAATTACTACATAAATCTTGTTATCGTCAAGACGGAGGCAAATGCCTTTCTTGATGTCACCTGCTAAAATAGCCATAGAGTTTTTGTTTTTTATTGTTAGTTGTTTGGTAAATTAGTGGGTTAGTATTTAGTGTTGCCCGGATGGAACTAAACGACTAATTTCCTAAACAACTAATCTACTCGGTTGTCAAAATCGGGTGCAAAATTACGGATTTTCATGAAAATGACAAAAAAAGTTTGTGTTTTTTGGTTTTTTCTTTTGCCAATTTATTGAAAATAACTAATTTTGCACTCGCTTTTCGCAAATGTTGCGGCATTCGATGCGGAAAGGGCCTCATGAATATTCATCAAAAATAGTACAATAGATTATGAAAAGAACATTCCAGCCTCACAACAGAAAGAGGATTAACAAGCATGGCTTCCGTCTGCGCATGCAGACAGCTAACGGTCGCCGCGTACTTTCAGCCCGCCGCAGAAAGGGCCGCAAATCTCTTACAGTATCAAGCGAACATCACGGAAAGTAAATCACCGATTGGGTGAAAAGTGAAAAGTGAAGAGTGAAAAATCTACATTACTCATCGTCTGACCGACAAGTAACGTAGATTTTTCACTCTTCACTTTTCTTTATATCACTTTTTTTCGTACCTTTGCACACATATTTAATTATTACACGCGAAAAATGGCTCTAATTCATTTTTTTAAGGGAAAATCGGGCGCAAAGTTCTGGGTGAACATTGTGCTGATGATTCTTCTCGTTATCGCAATCCCTGTGCTGACATTTTATATGTTGGGCTTTTTCACCCATCACGGCGAAAAGATTGAGGTACCCAATGTGGTGGGCAAATCGTTCAACGAAGCTGAAGATATGCTCGACAGGTGTGACCTCATGGCCTTGGTGGTTGACTCTGTGTACGAAAAGCGAGCTCCTAAAGGTTCGGTGCTGGAACAGTCACCCAAGCCTGGCTATCAAGTGAAAGGTGGTCGTGTGGTCTATCTGACCGTCAACCTGAGTGGGGAACCGATGGCTGACCTGCCCGATGTGGTGGGGCAAGGTTCCTTGCGTCAGGCAGTGGCTATGCTGCAGTCGATGGGCTTCAAACTGACGGCTCATAAGTTTGTGCCAGGACGGCCCAAAGACCTTGTCATCGGGGTGAAGCAGGGAGGACGTGACGTGCGTGCAGGTGAGAACATTCCGTGCGAACGTCCCCTGACCCTCGTTGTGGGTGGCGGCGAGTTTGAAATGGACGAAGAGGAAGAGGACAGCCTCGGTGTGGATTTTGACACGGAGGGCTTGGACACAGAATCCGAAAATAGTGGAGAAGATTTTGACATCGAACTGTGACGAGGAGCTCGTTCGGTCGGCTCCGTTGTCGGCGTATGCGGATGAGCTGGAGGATGACGAGACTGCACAACTCTATGAGCACTACCGTGTGGTGGCCGACAAGGGGCAAAAACTCTTGAGGGTGGATAAGTTTCTGCTCACCCAGTTGTCGGGAACCAGCCGAAACCGTGTGCAAAGGGCGGCTGATGCGGGGTTCATCATGGCGAACGGGCGACCTGTGAAACGGTCGTACAAGGTGAAGCCAGAAGATGTGATTCAGGTGATGCTTGACCGTCCCCACTATGAGAACAAGATTCTTCCAGAAGAAATTCCGCTGGACATTGTGTATGAGGATGACGACTTGATAGTCATCAATAAACCGGCTGGCATGGTGGTGCATCCAGGTTTCGGCAATTGGAATGGCACCTTGCTGAATGCCATCGCTTGGCATCTAAAGGATTTACCTCAATATGACATCAATGACCCAGAAATCGGGCTGGTGCATCGCATCGACAAGGATACCAGCGGACTGCTGGTGGTGGCAAAGACGGCAACTGCCAAGACGCATCTGGGCTTGCAGTTTTTCAATAAGACCACCAAGCGTGAGTATAACGCACTGGTGTGGGGAAATTTCACCGAAGACGAAGGCCGCATAGAGGGCAACATCGGTCGTGACCCCAAGGATCGGATGAGGATGGCTGTGTTTCCGCCCGACTCGGAAGTGGGCAAGCATGCCGTCACACATTATTATATTTTGGAGCGATTTGGCTACACGACTTTGGTGAAATGTGTGCTGGAAACGGGACGTACCCATCAGATTCGTGCCCACATGCGTCACATCGGACATCCGCTCTTCAGCGACGAACGCTATGGCGGCGACCAGGTGCTGAAGGGTACGAATTCAGCCAAGTATAAGCAGTTCATCGAAAACTGCTTCAAACTTTGTCCAAGGCAGGTGTTGCATGCCAAGACGCTGGGCTTTGTGCATCCACGCACTGGCAAGGAGATGATGTTCGACTCGCCACTGCCTGAGGACATCACGGCGTTGCTGGAAAAGTGGAGGGGACTGAACACTTGAAAAAATGGCGCCTGATCCATCAAAAAAGAACATTCAAACTAAAAGATAAAGATGAAAAAAGTAATTGCAATCGTGGCTGGAGGAGACAGCTCTGAGCACGATGTGTCGCTGAGAAGTGCGGCTGGTATTGATTCATGGATAGACAAGGAACTTTACGATGTATATATTGTGGAGGTGAGCCATCAGGGGTGGTTTGCCCATCTGCCTGGTGACAGGCGTTCACAGGTGTATCGCCATAATTTCTCGTTTAAGGACGAGTGGGGTAGGGACATTCGCCCTGACTATGCCTATATCACCATTCATGGCACACCAGGAGAGGATGGCATCCTACAGGGATATTTCGACCTGCTCGGCATTCCTTATTCAACGAGCAGTGTGCTGGTGGAGTCGCTGACGTTCAACAAGTTTGCACTGAATCAGTTCCTGAAAAGTTTCGGCGTGAAGGTGGCAGAGGACATTCTGGTTCGTCAGGGACAGCAGGTGGATGCTCAGCAAATCGTTGATAGGGTGGGGCTGCCTTGCTTCATCAAGCCTAACGGTGGAGGTTCCAGCTTCGGCGTGACCCATTGCAAGACGCTGGAGGGGGTGCTCCCTGCCATTGAGAAGGCGATGGAGGAATGTCCGGAAGTGTTGATTGAGAATGAACTGAAAGGGGTAGAAATCAGCAATGGTGTTTATCGCACCAAGGCGGGTGGCATGCACGTGTTGCCCATCACGGAGGTGGTGCCCAAGACCGATTTCTTCGACTATGATGCCAAGTACAACGGTATGGTGGAGGAAATTACGCCTGCCCGTCTGAAAGAAGACACGACCCGCCGTGTGAAGGAACTTACGGCGGCCATCTACGATATTCTGGGTGCGTCGGGCATCATTCGTGTTGACTACATCATTGGAAAGAATGAAGATGGTGAGGATGTTATCAACATGTTGGAAATCAACACCACTCCAGGTATGACATTGACAAGTTTCATTCCTCAGCAGGTACGTGCTGAAGGAGGTAGCATGAAGGATGTTTTGAACGAGATAATAGCAGACAAACTATGCAGTTAAGTGACTTTGATGACATACGTCCTTGTGCGAAGGGCGAGATGAAGGCCGCGTTTGACAGCATGCTGGCCGACCGTCAGTTTGACAAAATCCTGCAAGGCTTGATTCCGCTGCCGAAGGGGATGCGTAACTGGTTGCTGAGAAAGATGTTCATCGGCATCAAGACACCGCTCGACTTCCAGAAGCGTTTCATGAAGCCGCTGGTGTATTATGTCTTCCATAAGGCAACCACAGGGCATTCATTTCTGTTCCCGAAATCGCTGGACAGGAACGGAAACTACACCTTTATGTCGAATCATCGCGACATCGTGCTCGACTCAGCTTTTCTCGACACGATGCTGCTGAAGGACGGTTTTTCGACAACTGTGGAGATTGCCATTGGCGACAACCTGCTGATTTATCCGTGGATAAAGACCTTGGTGAGGATGAATAAGTCCTTCACCGTCAATCGTGGACTGACTCCGAAGGAGATGCTCAAGTCATCTATCCACATGAGTCAATACATGCACTTTGCCATCAATGAAAAACATGAGAACATTTGGATTGCACAACGTGAAGGCCGTGCGAAGGACTCAGATGACCGCACTCAGGAGTCGGTGTTGAAGATGCTGAACATGGGCGGTCCCACTTCGGGAAAGACAACGGCAGACATCATCGAGAACCTGCGGCACATGAACATCGTTCCGTTGGCTATCTCGTATGAGTATGACCCTTGTGACTACCTGAAAGCGAAGGAGTTCCAGTGCAAACGCGACATTCCTGGATGGAAAAAGGCGAAGCAAGATGACCTTGACAACATGAAGACGGGCATCTGGGGAAAGAAGGGGCATGTACACTATCAGGCGGCTGACTGCATCAACGACTGGCTGGACACGCTCGACTCAGCCACGATAGAGAAAGCTGATATTTTCCGCATGGTGGCTGAGCATATTGACCACGAAATCCATAAGAACTATCGGATTTATGATATTAACCGCGATGCCCTTGCAGGCAAGACCAACGAGTATATAGAATCGCGCATCAAGATGGTGGATGTGGAAAATCCTGATGTGCCTTTCTTGCGTGAGAAGATAACGGCTATGTACGCTAATCCCCTTCGGAACTATGAGGCCGCAGTGGGTTGACATACGGTTTTGGATGCATCAACTTGGACTGGCTGCTACAAGACGGTCTGTTGCAAGGCTGTGTGCTGCAGGGCTGCTTGTTGTAATGTTGTGTGCGATAGGTTTGAGTGCTGTCTGCATGGTGGCTTGCTCGTCAGGGGAAGATGATGGGGATGAGTACATTCCTCCTTACATCACAGACCTGTTGGAGGTGGCTACTGATGCTGATGGAGTGCTGTCGGTGGTGACGCTGGACAATGGTGCCACCTACGATGTGACGGAGCAGCAGAAGGTCACGAACTATCCTGACACGACATTCAGGTGTCGAGCCATCTATACGCTTGAAAAAGGGAAACTGAAGCTCAGTAGCGTGGTCACGGTGTTTGCCAATAAGCCTGTTCCGGCATCGGCGTTTTCGTTGGTGAAGAATGGGGTGGTTTATTCGGGCGAAGAGTATATTCCCCGCGACCCGATGAAAGTGATAAGTATGTGGAAGAGTGGGGGATACATCAATCTGCATTTGGGATTGATGACAACGGGGAGGAATGTACATCAGTATGCTTTCTGTGAGGATGCTCCAGGAAAGTATTCGTTGGTGCATCTTCGTCCTTGGGGCGACGCGGAGTCTTACACGGAGCAGGTCTATATGTCGATGCCTATTCCCAAGGGTGTGGAAGAGTTGACCTTCTCTGTCAACACTTATGATGGAGTCTATACGCAGACGTTTTGATCCATTGGGCATGAAAAAATCCGAGAATAGGAAAATCTGCAAAAAATGGAATCTTCAAAAAGAAAAATAAACAAACAGAAATATGACAAGAGCAATCATTACAGTGGTGGGCAAGGACACTGTGGGCATCATTGCCAAGGTTTGTACCTATCTTGCCGACAATCAGATTAACATTCTTGACATCTCACAGACCATTGTGCAGGAGTTCTTCAACATGATGATGATTGTCGATTTGACGAAGTCGGTCAAGGCCTTCGATGTGCTGAGCGACGAACTGACAACGATTGGTCAGGATAAGGGCGTTCAGGTGAAGTGCCAATTGGAAGATATTTTTGATAAAATGCACAGAATTTAAGGTTATGATCAATTTGCAGGAAGTGATTGAGACGAACAAGATGATTGAACAGGAGAATCTTGACGTCAGAACAATCACGATGGGAATCAGTCTTCTCGATTGTGCCGACAAGGACTTGGTCGTGACATGTGAGAAGATATACAAGAAAATCACGACGCTGGCTCGTGACCTCGTGCAGACGGGCGAAGACATCTCGAAGGAGTTTGGCATCCCGATTGTGAACAAGCGCATTAGCATCACCCCCATCTCGTTGGTGGGTAGTGCTTGCTGCCGCATTCCTGGTGACTATGTACAAATAGCCAAGATATTGGACAAGGCAGCCAAGGAGGTGGGTGTGAATTTCCTTGGAGGCTATTCAGCCATTGTATCGAAAGGGATGACCAAGAGCGACGAATTGCTTATCCGCAGCATTCCAATGGCATTGGCTTGCACCGAGCGCATATGCTCCAGCGTCAATGTTGGTTCCACTAAGACAGGCATTAACATGGACGCGGTGCGGCTGATGGGCGACATCATCAAGCAGACGGCTGAAGAAACCAAGGAGAAGGACTCGCTGGGATGTGCGAAGTTGGTGGTGCTCTGCAATGCCCCCGACGATAACCCTTTCATGGCGGGTGCTTTCCATGGAGTAAGCGAGGCAGATGCCATCATTAACGTGGGTGTGAGCGGACCTGGTGTGGTGAAGTATGCGTTGGAGCAAATTCCCGATGCAAACTTTGAACTGCTTTGTGAAACCATCAAGCGAACGGCCTTTAAGATAACCCGTGTGGGGCAGTTAGTGGCTCAGGAGGCTAGCCGTCGGCTTGGCGTTCCTTTTGGCATCATCGACCTGAGCCTTGCGCCCACCCCTGCCATTGGCGATTCGGTGGCAGACATTCTCAAGTGCATCGGTGTGGAGCATCCAGGCGCACCAGGCACCACGGCAGCTTTGGCGTTGCTCAATGACCAAGTGAAGAAGGGTGGGGTGATGGCATCATCCTACGTGGGTGGCCTGTCTGGTGCATTCATTCCTGTTTCAGAAGACCAAGGCATGATTGATGCCGTAGAGGCTGGCGCATTGACCATTGAGAAACTCGAAGCCATGACTTGCGTCTGCTCTGTGGGTCTCGACATGATTGCCATTCCGGGGGACACCCCTGCCACCACCATCGCCGGTGTCATTGCTGACGAGAGTGCCATTGGTATGGTGAATCAGAAGACCACCGCTGTGCGTATCATCCCCGTCATCGGCAAAACTGTGGGCGATACTGTTGAGTTCGGTGGATTGCTGGGCTATGCCCCCATCATGCCTGTCAACACCTTCTCCAGCCAACGATTTGTTGACCGTGGTGGTCGCATTCCGGCTCCCATCCATAGCTTTAAGAACTAAGAGAGGACCTTTATTTCCCCTCCATCACTCCCTATCTTCCTCTCAGCCACCTCTCAATCTTTCCATCTATCTCCTTAACATTAGAAACTAAAAGAATTTATGAAAAAATACATCATTATTCCAGTCTTGAGCCTCTTCCTGCTCCCTTCTATGGCCCAGCGGAAAGTAAGCCTTGACGAAGGCTGGAAATTCCATCGTGGCGATGTGGTCAATGCCGAAGCTGCCGACTACGACGATACCCGTTGGCGCACCCTCACCGTGCCTCACGACTTCAGCATGGAGTCGGCCTTTATTCCAAGTAACGAACGCCTTCATAGTGTGGGTTGGTCTGACGTGCAGGTGGGTCCCTTCTCTCGTGTCAATCTGGGGGATAGAGATACGGGACAGACGGTGGGTGGAACGGGCTGGTATCGCAAAACCTTCTCCTTGCCCATTCACGGAAATGCTCAACTCGAAACCTTTCTCTCCCAGACTTTAGTGAACCTCCGTTTCGATGGTGTCTATAATCAGGCCGAAGTGTGGATCAATGGTGTGAAGGCGGCGGTTAATGTCTATGGCTACATGCCTTTCATCATCAATCTCAACAAGATATTGGAAAATCCTGCCCATCGGCTTGCTTCCCACGAGCATGAAGTGATAGTGGCTGTCAAGGCTGTCAACGAAGGTCAAAACTCCCGCTGGTATGCAGGTAGTGGCATCTTTCGACACGTCTGGCTCGAAACCACCAATAAGATTCATCTTGACGAGTGGGACACCTATGTGGATGGCTCCGAACTCATCTATAAGGGGAAGGAAGCCAACGTGAAAGTTTTTGCCAAGGTGTTCAATGAGAACGACCGTTCAGCTTCTTCTCAGTTCTGCGTCGATGTGATGGATGCCGATGGAAACGTCGTTTCCCATCAGGAGATGGACTTGACGCTCGGAGCCAACACACCACAAGGCACCGATGTGGCAACCGAACTGACGGTCAAAGCACCCATCCTCTGGTCACTGGAGAACCCCTACCGCTACACGGCAAAAGTGTCTGTCCAGCAGTCGGGAGAAGAAAAGGATGCACTCTACATTCCCTTCGGCATTCGCACCATCCGCTTCTCAGCCGCAGAAGGCTTCCTGCTCAACGGCAAGCCGACCAAACTCTATGGCGGCTGTGTACACCATGATAATGGACTTTTGGGAGCCGCTGGCATAGACCGTGCTGAAATACGCAAGGTGCAGCTTTTGAAAGCGCAAGGCTACAATGCCGTTCGGTGTAGCCACAATCTGCCCACAGAGGCTTTCCTTAACGCTTGCGACAGCCTCGGCATGCTCGTCATCGACGAGGTGTTCGACCAGTGGGAAGAAGCCAAGCGTCCCGATGACTACAGCCAATATTTCGCTCGCGACCATAAAAAAGACATGGCACTTATGGTGCGCCGCGACCGCAACCACCCCAGTGTCATCATGTGGAGTATCGGTAACGAGATTGCCCAGCGAGCCGATGTGCCCCGTGGCAAGGAAATAGCCCTCGAACTGAACTTGGCGGCGAACGAGCACGACCATACCCGTCCCACCACTATGGCGGTCAACTCCTTCTGGGATCGTCCTGGCTACACTTGGGAGAAAGACTCTCCACGTGCATTTGAAAACATTGAGATAGCGGGCTACAACTATGAGTGGCGGCACTACGAGGCCGATCACGACTCTTTCCCCGACCGCATCATCTACGGCTCAGAGTCCTTCCCAAAAGAGATGGCTGAGAATTGGAACCTCGTTGAAAAGCATCCCTACATCCTCGGCGACTTCGTCTGGACAGCCATCGACTATGTGGGCGAATCAGGACTTGCCCACGTATTCGAGCGTTCCGATAAAGAATGGATTCAGTTCCTCTCATGGCCATGGTTTAATGCTTGGTGTGGCGACCTCGACCTCGCAGGCGACAAGAAGCCTCAGAGCTATTACCGCGACGTGCTATGGAAACGTGCTCCTCTCGCTATGGCCGTTCGTCCCTCCCTTCCCGATGGCGAGTACGAACACGTTGAAGCATGGGGGTGGACTGCCGAAGAAAACCACTGGAACTGGAAAGACCATGCTTTTGCCTATGCTCATGCTCCAGAGGAGCCTTACCTGCCCATCGAACTTCGTCCCGAAAACTACCAGACAACGAATGTGGTGGGGCATATCAAGCACAACCCTAAGGCACATCGCAGTGACTCTCTCCTTGTCCATGTGTATAGCCGTGAACCGATGGTGCAGTTGCTCATCAACGACTCCATCGTGGGAGAGGATGCAACCGATCCAAAGACCTACACGGCCACATTCACCGTGGCTTACGAACCTGGCTCTCTGAAGGCCAAGACCATTCCACAGACCAAGAAGGGGACGGAAGCCACGCTGGAGTTCATCACAGCCCTTGCGCCTGCTAGGATTACGCTCAAGGCAGACCGCACCAGCATATCAGCCTCCCACAACGACCTCTCCTATATTAATATATGTATAGAAGATGAAGAGGGCCACCCCTGTCCAACCGCCGAGATACCTTTGGACATCACCGTGTCAGGTAAGGCCAACGTAGTGGCAGGCACTGGACATCCCTACGACATGCACTCCTTCCGCAGTTTGCATCCCACTACGTTCCGTGGAAAGGCACTCGCCATCGTGCAGCCACAAGACGAAGCCGGTCTTGTCACCCTCACCGTGAAAGGCAAAGGCTTGGAGGAGGCGCAGATTACCATAGAGATGAAATAGGGGGATGCCTTATTTGTCGAGGCTCACCAACTTGTAGTTTGTAGTGCCCATGCCAATTTTCTCTCCCCATTCCACGATGTGAATGCCGTGCTGCTTTTCGATGCGCTTCTTGAGAGGGTCGGGGTTGTTCTTGTCATCCTTCTTTACCTTGTAGATGAGGTCGTAGGCAGCGCGGTCGCATGCGATGGGGTCTGTGGAGGCCACGATGCCGATGTCCTCAATTTCTGGGGCATGTGGATGTGCATCACAATCGCAGTCGATAGAGATGTTGTTCAGCACGTTGATGTAAACGATGTTGCCCTTGCCGAACCAGTTGGCCACAGCCTGTGCTGCCGCAGCCATGCTCTCGAGGAAGGCATCTTGTGGTTGGGTGTGCTGCCAGCAGTCTGGTGTCTTGTCTGTCACACCATGCGAGTGGATGTAAGCCTTGCCGGCTGTCGACGCGAAGCCGATAGACTGGTTCTTTAGCACACCTCCAAAGCCGCCCATCATGTGGCCCTTGAAGTGGGCCAAGTTAATGCAGAAGTCGTAGTTGCCAAGGTGTTCGCCCACGATGTCATACTTAATCCAAGTCTTGTCCTGCACGGGGATGCGTAAGTCACCATACTCGTCCATCATATCGACGGCAAAGATACTGTCGAAACCATGTTCATGGATGGTCTCCCAATGCTTGGCCTTGTCCTGACGGCTCCCACCATAGGCGGTACAACACTCCACAATGGTGCCGTTCACTTGATCTACGAGGTCGCGGATGAGCGTGGGCTTCAGGTAATTGTTTCCACCGCTCTCGCCTGTACTGATTTTTACGGCTACACGTCCGTGTGCAGGCACACCGAGTGCATCATAGATTCTCACTAACGACTTAGGCGTAATCTCTTTCGTGAAGTACACCTTGGCTTGCTGGGCCTGTGCGCTACAAAGGGCTATAACACCTAGCATTATCGAAAGAATGAGTTTTTTCATCTTGTGTTTGAGTTTGTTAAAGGCGAACACGAATCTTCCGAATCTTCACGAAGTCCATTCGTGTTTGTTCGAGAGATTCGTGTTCGTCTTCGAGGTTTGATTATTTCTTTATCTTATATATATAGAATGTACGTGCGGGAACGCTCACGCTCTGCTGTGGTGCGTTCACGGTGAGTGAGTTCGTCTTGGGGGCAATCTTCTCAGGCTCGTCCAGCGTGTTCTCGGCTGTGAGGTTGTCGCTGTGGAATGTGATGAGTTGTGCCTCATGGCTGCCTTTCATGCCCTTCAGATTGAGAGTCACATCCTGAGCCTTGTCTCCTGTGTTCACTACCTTCACGATGACTTCGTTCGTGCTCTTGTCGAAAACAGCCGAAGCGAAGAGACCGTCTTGGTCAGGATTACCAGCCACAGCCTTGCCGTTCATGGTGAGGGTCAGTTGGTTGGTACCCTTGTTCAGCGAGTAGAGCTGCTGCACGTAGTAAGCGCAGGAGTTGAACTTGCGCAGGTTGTCGTACCAGATGGCATCTGGACGCCATTGCCAGCCTTCCACATGAGCGAAGAGGGGTGCATACGTCGCCATCTCCACCACATCGGCATTGCGCTCCAGGCCAGTCATGAAGGCAGCCTCCATCAAGGCAGCGTTGAAGTGGTTCCACTTCTTGCCAGCACCATGACAAGCATATTCGCCTGCAAACACCTTCGGACCCTTGCGTGGGTAGCTGTCGTAACGGTTGGCACCACAGTTGCCCCAACGCTGCTTGGCATCAGGTGTGCCGAGGAACCACGCCTCGTTTCTGTAGTAGTGCTCATCCACGAGGTCAGCACCAATCTTGCGCATCTCTGGCCACAGATATTCAAATTCCTTGCCTTCGGAGTCAGGACCACTTGTGCCCACAATCTTGATGTTGGGGTACTTCTTACGCACCTGCTCCACGAAAGGCTTGAGGTTCTCAGGATAGATGGCACCCCATTGCTCGTTACCGATGCCCACATATTTGAGGTTGAATGGAGCAGGGTGTCCCATGTCAGCACGCAGCTTTGCCCACATGTTCTTGGTTGGGTCGCCATTGGCAAACTCGATGAGGTCAAGCACATCGTCGATGTAAGGCTGCAACTGGTCAACAGGCACGTGTGCGTCGCTGCGGTTCGATCCGTTCTGGAACTCGCATGAAAGACCCACACTCACCACGGGAAGTGGTTCTGCACCAATTTCTTCGGAGAGTTGGAAGTACTCGAAGAAGCCGAGTCCGTAGCTCTGGTAGTAGTCGGGGAAATAACGATGTGTGAACGTGTAGTGCCAGCGATTCTCGTTCAGCGGACGGTTCTCTACAGGACCCACAGAGTTCTTCCATTGGTAGCGAGTGGCCAAGTCGGTACCCTCCACGATGCAACCGCCGGGGAAACGGAACACACCCGGATGCAGCTGCTCCAAGCTCTCTGCCAAGTCCTTTCGCATGCCGTTCTCATGTCCCTTGTATGTGTTCACAGGGAAGAGGCTTACGTGCTCCACGTCTGTGGTCACCTTCGAGTCGCCCCACACGCGCAGGTGTGCCTTGGCAAACGTATTCTTTGGCTTAATGATGGCGGTGTACTTTTTCCACTCCTTGCCGCTCACCTCCACGCCAGCGTTGCCCAGCTTCTGGTCGTCACTCATCGTGGCATTATCGACGATGTCCACCCACAGTTTGGCTGTTCCACCATCTGGCACACGTGCCCAAACAGAGAAGCGATACTCCTCGCCGCCTTTCACACCCATGCCAAAGAAGCCGTGGTTCTCAATCATCGTGTGCTTGTCGCGGTGTCCCGACGGAGCCAAACGCACATAATGAGGATTCTTGTTGAATGGACCATCATCCTTCAAGGTCACCTTGCCTGAGATGTCCCACCCTGCAAAGTGGTTGGGGAACTCAAACGAACGGTTCTTCACCAGTTCGCCATACAGACCGCCGTCGGCGGCATAGTTGATGTCCTCAAAGAAGATGCCATACATCGTCTTGGAAATGGGACCGCCCACCTTAGAGGTGTTCACATCCAACGTGTGTGTCTGTGCCATCATGCCGCCAGCCATCGCCAAAGCGGCACACATCGAAATGATTTTCTTCATAAGTCAGTAAAGTATTGTGGTTAAAAACATTTTCGGTTTATGGAGTGCAAAGGTAATGAAAAAAAATGGAATATGCAATAGTTCATAAAAAAATCCTTCGAGCCAGTCAGCCCGAAGGATTTTTCTCTATTTGATGAACGCCGGGGCGTTCGTGTCGGTTTTTTACTTCAGTTCCACACCAGTAGTGGAGAACTTCTTGCCGTTGCGGTAGATGAAGATCTTGCCGTTCTCCATGTACTTGCGACCGTTCTTCATGGTCTTGCCACCAGCGGCAATGCCGTCGATGCCAGTATATGCGTCGCCAAACCAGAAGTCAACCTCTACAAGGACAGCCTTCTCGTCGTTGGCAATGGCCCAGTAAGTCTTCACAATCTTATCGCCTACACCTGCAATGTTGTAGCAATCGTAGGTCTTGCCATCTGTGTACTTGCAGCATGCAGGTACATCTGTCGTGCCAGTATGCGTGGCAAAGTTACCGTTTGCATCACGCCATCCGTCAAATCCGGCAAAAGCAACCACAAACGATTCGTCAGAAGGGTTGTAGCCATAGACTTTGGCCTCGTCAAGTGAAGTGAGATTCAGTTCTGTTAGGATAGTCTGCACTTCATCATCGGTCAACTCAACCTTTTGCTCAGCATAGTTGCTAGTAAAAGTGTTGTCGTAGATGACATCCTTCTGAACCTTTACATCAGAAATGGCGAGTTCAAGAGCAGGTGCCTCCACGAAGGTCACTTTGAAGTTGTAGAAGACAGTCTTATCGTTGGCTACCAGTGCCCAGTGAGCAGTCACCTCGTCACCAGCGGCAGCAGAGCCCATATCGCAAATTTCGTAAGTCTGACCTTCTGTCCACTGAGCCTGCGACATCTTCACGCAAACGAATGAATTATCGCCCCAGACTTGTGCATAGCCTTCCTTGTTGAACCAGCCGTCGTATTCGCCTTCTCCATTGCTGATTTTGTCAGAGAGAGTGCCGTCGGCTTCTACCATGCGGAGCATGTCCCAAGTCACGCTTTCTGCACCGAGGAACTCAAGACCTTCTGTGAAGTCCATGACCTCAGTCTGAGCAGTGTAGCCCTGACCGACTATACGCTCAATGGCAATCTCGATGGTCTTCTCGGTAGGCTCTGCATATTCTGCGATACCCCAGATGTAGTTGCCGTTGTTGGCCTTCTTGTCACCATAGCATGGAGAGTTAACTGCATTACCGTCGCTGGTGTTCGTGCCGAGGAAGCCGTTCTTGCCTGTGATGGTGTAGCCACCTTCCACAGTTGCAATAGCCCAACCGTAAGCATCTGCTGTAGCAGCCATAGTCCAGTTGTCGCTACCTTGGTAGTTCACATACTCTGAGCCATTAAAGATGGCGTAAGTGCCGCCTTCCTGAGCCACGAATGTGACAGGTGTGCCTTCCTCTGCAGCCACAATCTTGATGCCTTCTGTCGAAACGCTCAGTTCGAATGGACTGGCCTCGTCTGAGGTCTTAAGAGTGAGTGTGTACTGCTTCTCTGGGTCTGGAGTAGTTGCCTGAGGTGCAAATCCAGCAACAGCATCGTTGAGGGTTTGTGTGGCAGCCTCAACAACAGCCTTGGATTCAGCAGCGTTGTAAGCATCCTGAGCAGTAGCAATAGCAGTGGTGAGAGGTTCGATTTCAGATGCGGGATACTGGAAGAGACCATCACCTACACCGTAGGTAGCCTTCTTAGCCTCAGCAGCCTCGATGGCTTTCTTCAGTTCGATGAGTGCGAGTTCGATGCCTGGCACCTTTTCCAGTGTCACGTTGTCCACGAAGAGGTGAGGAGCAGCACCAGAACCGCCATCGCCGATGAAACCAACAGAGATGTTACCTGTGGTCTCGGCATCAACAGTGAATGCTACCTCGTAGGTGTTCCATTCGCCAACAGTGAATGTCTTTGCATCAGAGAGGTATTCTGTACCATCTTCTGCAATGAAACCAAAGAGATTCTTCGTCACGGCCCCCGTGTTGACACCGTTGTAAACAGTATAGGTGAACTTGTAGTCACCTGCGGGGAGAGTGGCTTCCTGAGTATACTGAGCAATACCTGCCCATACAGCGGAAAGACCAAGAGCAGAAGGACTTTCGCTGCCTTCAGGAGCAGCAGCAGGAGCAGCCACCTTGTTGTTCAACAAGTTCTCAGAACCGTAAGCGAACACACCACCTGTGAAGCCGGGGTCGCCAGCAGTCTGTTCTGCCACAGGAGTCCAGCCAGTCACAGGCTGCAAGCCAGTAATTTGGTCGCTACCTTCAGGAATGTTACGTGCATAACCCTGAGTGGTCACTGTTATCACATCCTCGGGATTCTCATCGAATGACCAGTTTGCGATTTCAGGAGCACCTGGGATGTACTCAATCACAAGAGTTGGAGCATTCTCGGAAGCCTTACCAGCGAGAGTAGCACTAGCATTATTTCCAGTCCACTGGAAGATGATGTAGCTTTGCTTGGCATCAACGATTGCCTGCACAGCTTCCGTCACATCCAGTTCACCAGTAAAGGTGTCCTTTCCCTTATAGTCTTTAATCTGAGTACGCTCACCATCATAAAGCAACACATCAGTCGTTTCCTTATATGCAGCCAATGCCTCATAATCTATCTGAGTACCAGCATTCAGATAATAAACAATGTTGCTGCGTTCGGTGCCTACACGACCACGTGTTATAGTTTGCCAAGTAAGGGTGGCCTTAGTGATAGTGGCACCATTGGGCAGGTTGGTCTCGAACTCGGCATAAGCAGCACCATTCCATTTATCAGATGCTGTACTTGTTGCGTCGTTGTTATAGTACTCTGCTTCGCTGTCCACGGTGTTAGGCTTATTGCCGTCACCAGTCTTATTTGCACCCCAAGATGCACTTGCCGTGTGTACAAGTGTAGCGGCAATCGTTGGAGTAGGCTCAACAGAAGTTTTCTTGAATGCAGCAGTAACAGTGACAGCTTCACCTGGCATGATGAAGGTCCAGTTGGTCTGATGCTCAGGATCTGGAATCAGTGTCACTTCGGAATTGTCGGAATTCTTCGTCACGCTAACACTCTCCACCTCATAACCCTCATCGGGACCGAGTGAGAGGGTCACCACCTCATCTTCGGCAGCATCAGACGAAATGCAGATCTTGCCGCCTTCCACGAGGTAAGCACCTGGTTCCTCAGATGGCGTAGCTCCAGCAACCGTAATATCGTACTCAACCTTCTTGAAGGTGAAGCCCACATTCACGTTGCCAGCAGGCATGGTGAAGGTAGCTGACAGCACGCCTTCGTTCTCGGTGGATTCTCCATCAAACTCAACTTTCTGGCCTTCGCCATAAGTCAAGCTGACTTCGTCCACCATGAAGCCATCATTTGGAGTAACCGTGACAGTCACAGTAGCACCTTCTGCAGCCTCTTCCACATCAGTTGCCACTGTACCGTTCTCGGTCTCAGCGATCGTGATGGTGTAGAGAGTCGGAGTTTCTTCTGCAAGCTTGGTAAGCTTTGCAGCTGAAATAGCAGCGGAAGAACCCCAGGCAACCTTAATCACGTTGAGGTGAACATATTCAACATTCTCAACCTGCTTGAACTTGTCGAGGTCAATAGTCCAAGTCTTGTTATTGATACTGAAATAAGACTTGCTAGAGCCCTGATTCAGTTCTATAAAGGTCTTTGGATTCTCTTGACCTACGGTATTGAGCATGATACGAATAGCACCAGACTCAACATCCAATGCAAGACTCTTATATTCAGACAAATCAGCGAAACTCTGTCCTAAAACATTGCCATTTCCATACAAAGCAACGCCTTCAGCCTTCGCTTCTACATCGCCAATAGCGTAATCGCAAGCAGCTTCTTCTATAGTGATTTCTGCTGTACCATCAGCTGCAGACCAGTCATGGAACATTTCCTTTGTCAAGTCAGAAACAATGTACTCAGGAGCCTTAGTGAAGGTTGCGCTGACTGTAACATTAGCAGCAGGCATCGTGAAGGTTGTGCCTTCCTGTGTTGTTGGCTCTTCGCCTTCTGCAGTGTATTTGATAGCCTTAAGTTCAAAGCCTTCAGCAGGGGTTGCAGTAACAGAAACAGGAGCGCCAGCCACTGACTTGGTCAATGTAGCCTCAACCGTACCGTTCTCGATACCTTCGGCAACAGAGATTGTGTACCATGTAGGCTCATAAGGTTTAACTGTGGAGAGTTTCATCTCCTGGATGATGCCAGGACCACCAGATGTCTTGATGGCGTTGAGGTGTACGAAGCCCCAGACAGCCTTGATGGCAGCGAGGTCATAGATGAATGTGCCGTCTTCGCTCTTCTTGATGTACTTCTCTACGTCATCTGCGTTGTCAGGAATTTTGACGTGATCCTGACCGTCAGCAGTCTTGCGGTTGAATTGCAGGCGTGGTGTGCCTTGTGGAGCAGCGATAGTCAGGTAATCCCACTCAGACAGGTCGGCATACTTAGTATGTGTAACTGTTGAAGTTCCATAAACCATGTCGGTCGAAGTGCTGAGATTGTAGTCGCAACCAGTCGGAGTGTCCGATGTCTTCTGTGCTTCAGCATCAACACCGTCCCAATCGAAGAACATGGCCTGCGTCAGGTCTGCAATCACAGGCTCTGGCCCAGGCTCAACATACTCTGCGATGGTCCAGACACCATGGTTGGCAGCTGTCTTGTTTGCATAAACGGCAGAACCTTCGTCCGCGTTGTCAAGACCGAAGAGACCCTTCTCGCCTTGGATGGTGAAGCCACCTTCCACGATGTTGAAGTTCACCTTGTATGCCTCAGCAATGTCGGTTGTGGTGCTCAGAGTCCAGTTGTTGCCTGTTGTCTTGAAGATGTACTCACCATCCTTGTTGGAGAGAACGAAACCGCCCTCGACGGCAGTGAAATATACAGTGGCATCGGCCTTCACCTTTATGGCTTCTGTCTCGATGCTCAGGTTGCCTGTAGCCGTTGTGTTGGCGATGGTGTATGCCTTCTCTGGATTGGGAGCGGTTATCTGAGGAGCGAAAGTGCTGACGAAAGTGCTGAGTGTTTCAGTAGCAGTTTCAACGGCTTCAGCAGACTCTGCAGCAGTGTAGGCAGTCTGAGCAGCAGCGATGGCGTCGTTCAGAGGTGCAATCTCGCTTGCAGCATAGGTGAAGAGTGTCTCACCAATGGTGTATGTGTCGGCCTGAGCCTGAGCAGCATTGATAGCCTTCTGTAGTTCAGGAAGTGCAAAATCAAGATGAGAGATAGTCTCTAACGTTAGGTTGCTCACGAAGAGGGCAGGCGTGTTGCCCACACCATAGTTGTTCGAACCGGTGCCATAGCCCAGACTGATGGTGATAGGAGCAGCCTCTTCAACGGGGAAGGCGATAGTGTGAGTGGTCCATGCACTCTTGCCATTCATCCATTCAGTGCTCTCGTCTGTATAGACATTCTCTCCTACAGTGACCGTGAAGCGGTTCTCGTAGGCGGCACTGGTTGTTGTGGCGTTGGTGTTCTCCACATCAAAAGTCAGTTTGTAGTAACCTGCTGGCAGGTTGGCTGTAGTCTGCGTGAAGGCAGCATAGTTGGTCTGCCAGCGGCACTCCAAACCAGCAGCGTACTCAGTGGCGGGATGGGTCTCGTCAACGGTGGCAGCGGGATGTTCTCCGCGCACTTGATAGGTACCGATGAGACCCATGCCGAGGTCATAGAACTGAGCAGAATTGACTTTCGTCCAGCCGAGGGGTTCAGCCTCGGGGTTGAACTCAGCGTTTACGATGGCTGTGCTTGGGTCAAATACAGCGGGAACTTCGAGTTGAACGAGGCGGAAGTTAGAGAATGACATCCAGTTGTACTGTTTAGTAGTCACGCCCTGCACACCGATTTTCACGGTGCCTGCTTCTGCCACTTCGAACTCAACATACTGGTCGTTCCAACCGAAGTTGAATATACCTCCTGCTGCGCCGATGGAAGGAATTGTGGCTTGGGCATCGCCTGCGAAGAGGGTGAGGACCACGTCGCCTGATGCACGGCCAATGGCTGTGAGGATGTACCGGCCTGGTTCAAGCGTGATGTCTTGGGTGAGACTTACGTCCCAAGCGCTTTTACCCCAGTCGCCACCATCGAAATACTTGTGGGTGTCGTTGTCGGAGCCGTCAGTCCAAGGCTCATTGTTCAATATTGTGAGTGCTCCGCCAGAGCCTTCGCCCAGAACGACTGTCCACGGATTTGCAATAGCCTCTTCAGCTGTTGGATTCACGATGAGTGAGGTCATATCGACTGCACCTGTCACGCCTTCAGCGAGTGCGTTCGACTCAACAAACTGACGATAAGCCTTCAGCAGAGCAGCACCGTCGTCTGCAGATGTGGCACCACCCATGAGTGCCTCCACAGCAGCCTTCTTGTCAGCACTAGCGTATGGCCAAGCGGTAAGATCTACCATCGCCTTAGCGTTGGCATAAGCATTATAACCAGCCAAAGCGTTGGTGAAAGCAGTAGTGGCATTCTGTACAGCTGTAATGGCTGCCTGATAGGCTTCCGCCGTGGCTTCTGGAGAAGCGTTTTCGCTGATAGCAGTAGCAAGAACTGTACGCTCTGTGCCAGTCACAGCAGCATAAGCTGCATCGTCAAGAGCTGCCTGTGCTTTCTGAAGAAGAGACTGAAGCAATGCCTCAGCATCAACGGTAGCAATCACGCTCTTCAACTGAATCACATGCCAGTTGGTCGAAGTGGAACTCTTGGACATGCCAATCTTCACTTGTCCATTGGTGCCCACCACGACACCGCTCAACGTAATAGTTGCAGCGCCATCGGGGAAGTTTTGGGCGTAGTAGATGGGAATTTCGCCACCATACTCACCCTCCGAGGTCGTTGCATAGAGGGTTACACCTGTGGGCGCCTCGGTACTCGGCTCAATCTTGTCGCCAGCATTCCACGTGCCTTCGCTGAAAGCCGTGGACGTGAATCCGCGACCATAGGTGTAGGCAGCACCACCATAGAGTTCAATGGTGTAGGTACCTGCTGTCAACCCTGTGACGGTCGCATAGAAGATGTCACCCGTGTCGTCACACGTCTCCACATACCTCTCGCAGACCTGCTTCTGGCCAATGCCTCCGCCAACAGTCACCATAGGACAGAAATTCGTGGCCGTGTAACGTTGGGCGCCCGTCCAGCTCGACACTTCGGTCAACGATGCAAACTGGTTGGTCAAGTCCGTGTCGATAGTAATCTGCGCCTTGGCGAATGTCGCCATGAGCATCATAGCTACCAACGAGAAAAGAAATTGTAGTTTCTTTTTCATAGGAATTTGGTTTTAGAATTAATAAATAAGTTAATTATAAAAGGTTGTTATTGGTTGTTTTTAATATTACATTCAATTCAAGTTGCAAATAAACATAAAAAATGTGAAATGAACAAAAAAAGGTGAAAAAAAATGTATCGAAGGCCCTTTTTTGTTGCTGGAGAGGTTGTTTTGGGTTTGTTGGAGAGAACTTGTCGGATGGAGTGGCATAGTGTGTCTCGGTGCAACGTCGTGCAAATTGCAATAGGAGTGGCGTACCAAATGTATGTTGTACGGCATACAATTTATATATGCAACGGCGTTGCACGTAGGGGAAGAGTGGGGTGGGGAATGAAGGGAGTGTGGAGTGTCGGTCTTTCAGACAACGGGAACGTGGAGGTGGCGACGGAAGAGGTCGATGGCATGCAGGTGGCGTTCGGCACTGAGGGCGGGAATGCCTTCAAGGGGGTAGGGGATGCCAAGTTCTTGGTATTTGTAGGTGCCCATGGTGTGATAGGGAAGGAGTTCGACGCGCTCCACATTATTATATATAGAGAGGTGCTGAGCCAAGGCGGTGAGGCGTTGGTCGGTGTCGGTATAGTGGGGCACGAGGACGTGGCGAATCCACGTGGGCTTACCTATCTGGTGAAGGTAGTCGAGAAAGGCTTGGTTGTTTTGCCGTGTGTGGCCTGTGTAGTCTTTGTGCAGGGAGTCATCGAGGGTCTTGATGTCCAGCAGGACGAGGTCGGCGTGTTCCAATGCTTGTCGGGCTTTCTCGCTGAAAATCACGCCGCTGGTGTCGAGTGCGGTGTGGAGTCCTGCCTCATGGCAGAGACGAAGAAACTGAATGAGAAAGTCGGGCTGCATGAGGGGTTCGCCGCCTGAGCAGGTGACACCTCCCTTCTTGAGGAAAGACTTGTAGCGGAGCACTTCGGCAAGGAGTTCCTCGGGTGTCATCTCATACTGCACAGGTGCATCAGGATTCCATGTGTCGGGGTTGTGGCAGAAGGCACAACGCATAGGACAGCCCTGAAAGAAAGCCACAAAGCGAATGCCTGGGCCATCAACCGTCCCAAACGTCTCAAGACTATGAATTCTGCCAGTCATGACAACGGATTATTTTTTTTGAAACCACGAATTAAACGAATTAAACGAATTTTTAGCTCGGCGTAGACAATTACACGACAGGCTATCAAATTCGCTTAATTCGTTTAATTCGTGGTTTTCTTACTTATAATGAATGGTTAATCGTGCGTGAAAGCACGTCCAGTTGTTGTTCGCGGGTGAGTTTCACGAAGTTGACAGCATAGCCGCTGACGCGAATGGTGAGCTGTGGGTACTTCTCGGGGTGCTCCATGGCATCGACGAGGAGTTCGCGGTCGAACACGTTCACGTTGAGGTGGTGACCACCGTCGGGTGTGAAGTAGCCGTCCATAAGACCCACGAGGTTGTCAATCTGCGTGTCGTTCTGTTTGCCGAGGGTGGCAGGAGAGATGGCGAACGTGTAGGAGATACCGTCGTGGCTGTGCTGGAAAGGCAGTTTCGCTACAGATGAGAGAGCTGCCACGGCACCCTTCACATCGCGTCCGTTCATGGGGTTGGCACCAGGTGCGAATGGCACACCCTTCGGACGACCATCGGGAGTGGCACCTGTGTTCTTGCCATACACCACGTTCGACGTGATGGTGAGCAGCGACTGGGTGGGGATAGCATGACGATAAGTCTCATGCTGACGGAGGTACTCCATGAACTTCTCCGTCACCATCAATGCCAGTTTGTCGGTGCGCTCGTCGTTGTTGCCGAAAGGACGTGATGGGGTGCCTTCCTGCTTGAAATCAACAGCGATGCCACGTTCGTCGCGGATGATACGCACCTTGCCGTACTTCACGGCTGCGAGAGAGTCAGTCACAATGGAGAGGCCTGCAATACCTGTAGCACGGGTGCGAATCACGTCGCCATCGATGAGGGCCATCTGGTAGGCTTCGTAGTCGTACTTGTCGTGCATGTAGTGGATGATTTTCAGCGCGTTGACGTAGGTCTTGGCCAGCCAGCGCATCATGTTCTCGAACTTGTACATGAGTTCGTCGTAGTCGAGATACTCGCTGGTGATGGGGGCGAAGTCGGGGCCGACCTGCTCGCCGGTCATCTCGTCGCGGCCACCGTTGATGGCGTAGAGCAGACACTTGGCCAGGTTGGCACGTGCGCCGAAGAACTGCATCTGCTTGCCTATCTTCATGGGGCTGACGCAGCAGGCGATGCCGTAGTCGTCGCCGTAGTCGGGACGCATGAGGTCGTCGTTCTCATACTGGATGGCTGAGGTCTTGATGGACATCTTGGCGCAGTAGCGTTTCCAGTTTTCGGGCAGGTTCTGTGCCCACAGCACCGTAAGGTTGGGCTCTGGAGCAGGGCCAAGGTTTTCGAGCGTGTGGAGGAAACGGTAAGAGGTCTTGGTGACCATCGTACGACCATCCACACCCATGCCACCGATGGATTCTGTCACCCAAACAGGGTCGCCAGAGAAAAGGTCGTTGTATTCGGGTGTGCGGAGGAAGCGGACGATGCGGAGCTTGATAATCATCTGGTCAATCAACTCTTGTGCCTCCTCTTCGGTGAGCTTTCCTTCCTTGATGTCGCGCTCGATGAAGATGTCGAGGAAGGTGCTGACACGTCCGAGGGACATAGCGGCTCCGTCCTGGTCTTTCACGGCACCAAGATAGCCGAAGTAAACGTACTGCACGGCCTCGCGAGCATTCTGTGCAGGACGGGTCACGTCGAAGCCATAGTTGGCACACATCTTCTCGAAACTTCTGAGGGCGGCAATCTGCTCGGAGGTCTCTTCACGCTGCTGGATGCACTCTTCGGTCATCTCCTGAATGTCGAGACGGTCGAGGAAACGCTTGCGCTCTTCGATGAGGTTGTCCACACCGTAAAGGGCGATGCGGCGGTAGTCGCCGATGATGCGTCCACGTCCGTAAGCATCAGGCAGACCTGTGATGATGTGGGCATGACGTGCGTTGCGGATGTCCTTGTTATAAGCCGAGAACACACCTTCGTTGTGTGTCTTGCGATATTTCGTGTAGATTTCCTTCGTGGAAGGGTCGAGCTTGTAGCCGTAGGCATTCAGGGCATTCTCCACCATGCGGATGCCACCCTTGGGGAAGATGCCTCGCTTCAGGGGCGCATCGGTCTGGAGACCCACGATGACCTCGTTGTCCTTGTCGATGTAGCCAGCTCCGTAGGTGTCGAGCGACTGTGGCAACTTGGTTTCAGCATCATAGACACCTTTCTCACGCTCCACCTTGAACATCTCGGTGAGCTTGTTCCACAAAGCTGTGGTCTTCGCCGTAGGCCCTACGAGGAAAGACTCGTCGCCCGTGTAAGGAGTGTAATTGTGCTGAATAAAATCACGTACATTGATTTCGCGCTTCCACATGTAGCCTTCATAGCCTTCAATCTGATTAGTCAATTTCATAGTGTATCGTTTTTGATGATTTCGAAATTTTCTGCAAAGGTACGAAAAACTAACAACTAACAACTAACAACTAAAAGTAAAAGTATGCTTTTGACCACAAAAAAGAAAGCTAACTCTTATACTTTTAATTTTTAGTTTTTAGTTTTTCACTTGAAAATCTTTCTCGCTCGTCATCACCATTCTTTCTCACCCGTCGCCTCTGTACTCTCTCACTCGTTACCTCCTTGTCCTCTTACTCGCAGCCTCTCACCTATTTAGCCTTGCAATAAAAATCATTTTAGCCTTGTTACAAGAATTAATTTAGCGTTGGGACACAATTCAGTTTAGCGTTGGAATAACTTTGTGTCCCAACGCTAAATCACTTTCTATTCCAACGCTAAACTGATTCGTATTCTAAGGCTAAATTGATTTTAGTTCCAAATCAAAATCAATTGGGAGTTATGGGCAAGACAACTAAGAGCATGCGCCTGTTCGTTCAAAGTGCTAATGAAAGGGAGTTTGAGGTGGCAACGAAAGGACGTGCGGCGAGAACACGAAAGCTTGCCTCTTTTCTTGATTCTTATGTGGTTGCACAAAAAAGTTATGTGAAAAGACTTGAGAATAAAAAATAAGTGGTATCTTTGCAAACGAAAAATCAATAACTAAAACGATATGAATGTAGCAGTACCATGCCAGACCGTAAACTTGACATTGCCTCATGCAGATGTGGGTTTGCTGAAGTCCCTCTCGAAGAAGATGGGCTGGAGTGTTCGTGTAGAGCGCAAAAGTGGCATAGAAAAGGGATTGGATGACATCCGTAAAGGGAACCTTTATCATGCCAAGAACTCCGAAGACTTGTTGAAACAGATATTAGGTTAACGATGTACGAGGTCATCTATACTGGTCAATTCAAACGGTCACTGAAACTATGTGTCCGTCGTGGGTTGGACGTCACAGCCTTTACAACTGTGCTTGACATCTTGCAAGAAAAGGGCGAGTTGCCCCAAAAATATCGTCCACACAAGCTTCAAGGAAAGTACAAAGGCTGTTGGGAGTGCCACATCCAACCAGATTGGTTGTTGATATGGCAACAGAATGACCGCCAACTATACTTGGTTTTGGTTGATACTGGCTCCCATTCAGATTTGTTCTAATGGCATAATATGAATTTAACAAACCAGAAACAAAGAAAATATGACTTTCCGTATCACATTTCGCGAACGGGCTATGACCTTCAGAAACAAGTCAGCAGCAGTAGTCGATGCTTTCTGCCGTAATATTTCCTCATATTCAAACAGGATTTCTGTAGAGAGACAAAGCGTGTAGCGATTCTCCAGGAAAGCAGAAAAAAGGAAATTAAACTTGCTTTGTGCACCAAGTATAGGCAGCAAGCAGTTTGTGTCTAACACAATTCGCAAATGTTTCATACCCCATATAACCTTTCAGCCCTCATCTATCATACGGTGTACGGAAATGTTCACCTTTCATTCGGTCAAGAGCAGTTTGATCAAGCGTGCCATTGTCCCACAACCGCTGCATTTCAGCCTTGAGTCTGTTGGCATAGAAATCACGCAGCACATCCATCAGGGCATTCACCTCCTGTTCGTCCTGTGCTCCTGCAAATGACTCCAATATCATCATTTGCGATTGATTCATCATATTTACTTGCATTGTTATATATTTTTGTCGTTGCAAATATACAACCTTTCCTACAAACCACCAAACATTTCTGTTGTTTTTCTGTAGGTAAGGATGGCTTACTGAACTTTGGGGTGTTTGTTGTGCTCTCCCCATGAACTGCCATTTTATGCATGCTCGTACCAAAGAGAGTGTACTGTAATTACGATGATGAGTGTAGGGATTTGTGGTGTGTTTTTAAGGTTTTGGGGAATCTTTTGGTGTTTTCTGTTGGTGTTTTGTCTGTTTTTCTCCTACTGACTTGCTCAGGTAGAAAGAAAGTGCTACCTTTGTGGCGACTAACTTATACTTAACCTGCACAAGATATGGCTAATATGAATTTCTTTGCCGTTGACCTTGGGGCGACGAGTGGACGCACCATCTTGGGTTCGATTGTCAATGGCAAGTTGGAGCAACGGGAGTTGACACGCTTCCCGAACCTCATCATCGAGACGGGAGGGCATTTCTTCTGGGACATTTATGCGTTGTATAACGAAATCATCCGCGGTTTGAAGGTGGTGGCTGATGAGAAGATAGAGATTGCTTCTATCGGCATCGACACGTGGGGCGTGGATTTCGTGATGATTGGCAAGGATGGCGGCATCTTGCGCAATCCGTATTGCTATCGAGACCCTCATACTGACCATGCGATGGAGGAGTACTTCAAGTTGGTGCCCAAGGAGAAGGTGTATGAGAAGACGGGCATCCAGTTCATGCAGTTCAACTCGCTCTTCCAGTTGGCGACCTTGAAGCAGAATCACGACTCGGCTTTGGAGGCTGCGGACAAGATTCTGTTTGTGCCCGATGCCCTGATGTATATGCTGACGGGCGAGGCGGTGTGTGAGTACACCATCCTCTCGACGAGCCAGTTCCTTGACCCTCGTACGAAGAAGATTGACCCCGAACTGATTGGGGCGATTGGCTTGAAGGAGAGCCAGTTCGGCCGTTATGTAAACCCCAGCGACAAGGTGGGTGTGTTGACTCCAGAGGTACAGAAGATGACAGGCTTGGGTGCTGTGCCCGTGGTGGCTGTGGCTGGACACGATACAGGTGCCGCTGTGGCTGCCGTTCCTGCTGAGAATGAACGGTTTGCCTATCTGAGTTGTGGTACTTGGTCACTCTTGGGCATCGAGACAAAGGATGCCATCATCTCGGAGAAGAGTTTTGAGTATAACTTCACGAATGAGGGCGGCATCGAAGGCACCACACGCTTCTTGAAGAACATCTGCGGCATGTGGTTGTTGGAGCGTTGCCGCAAGGAATGGACGGATGCTCCTGCCAACGTGAACGAGATTAACAAGAACAGTATGGAGGCTGAGGCGTTCCAGAGTTTCATCTTCCCCGATGCCCCCGACTTTGCCAATCCTACCAGTATGGTGGAGGCAATACAGAACTACTGCCAGAAGACGGGACAGCCTGTGCCAAAGGACTACAAGGCGATGGCTCGCTGCATCTTCGAGAGCTTGGCGATGAGGTATCGTCAGGTGTTGGACTATCTGAAGGATATGGCTCCGTTCCCCATCGAGAAACTGCACGTGATAGGTGGTGGTTCGCTGAACGGCTACCTGATGCAGATGGCCGCCAACAGCATCGGTATGCCTGTGGTGACAGGGCCTGTGGAGGGAACTGCCATCGGCAACATCATGCTGCAAGCCAAGGCGGCAGGATTGGTGGGCGACATGTTCGAGATGCGTCGCATTATTGCTGACTCCATCGAGACCAAGACCTATCTGCCCCAAGACACGGAGGCATGGGATAAGGCGTATGAGAAGTATTTGAAAGTGACTCAATGACGTGATAACGAAATAACCTGATAACAAATTAAAAATAACTAACTGACAATGAAAGAAGAATTAGTAAAGAAAGCGTATGAGGTGGCGAAGGCCCGTTACGCAGAGATTGGTGTGGACACAGAGGCTGTGCTGAAGCAGCTGCAGGATTTCCACTTGTCGTTGCATTGCTGGCAAGCAGACGATGTGCATGGTTTTGAGGTGCAGGCAGGTTCCATGAGTGGTGGCATCCAGAGCACGGGTGACTTCCCTGGTGCTGCCCGCAACATCGACGAACTGCGTGCCGACATCCTGAAGGCAAAGAGCCTGATTCCTGGTACACATCGCTTGAACCTGCATGAGATTTATGGCGACTTCAAGGGCAAGGTGGTTGACCGCGACGAAGTGACGGTGGAGTACTTCCAGTCATGGATTGATTGGGCCAAGGAGAACAACACGAAGCTCGACTTCAACTCCTCTTCGTTCTCCCATCCGAAGAGTGGCAGCCTCTCGCTGGCGAACCCCGACGATGGCATCCGCAACTTCTGGATTGAACACACGAAGCGTTGCCGCGACATTGCCAACGCGATGGGTGAGGCTCAGGGCGACCCCTGCATCATGAACCTCTGGGTGCACGACGGTTGCAAGGACGTGAGTGTGAACCACGCCTTGTATCGCAACCTCCTGAAGCAGTCGTTGGACGAAATCTTCGAGAAGAAGCAGCCGATGATGAAGGACTGTATCGAGGGCAAGGTGTTCGGCATCGGACTCGAAAGCTTCACGGTGGGTAGCCACGATTTCTATACAGCATACGCTGCCAAGTACGACAAGATTCTGACCATCGACACAGGTCACTATCACCCCACGGAGATGCCTGGCGACAAGGTGAGTGCCGTGCTGCCCTTCGTAAAAGAGCTGATGCTGCACGTGAGCCGTCCTGTACGTTGGGACTCCGACCACGTGACCATCATGGACGACCCCACTCAAGACCTCTTCTTCGAGATTGTGCGTGCCGATGCCCTCGACCGCGTTCACTACGGACTCGACTTCTTCGATGGCTCTATCAACCGCATCGGCGCCTACGTCATCGGTTCCCGTTCGGCTCAGAAGTGCATGCTCCGCGCCCTGCTCGAACCTCGTGCCGCCATCTCCAAACTCGAACTGGCCGGCGAAGGCTACAAGGTGCTCGCCCTCATCGAGGAGCAGAAGGCCATGCCTTGGCAGGCTGTGTATGACGAGTTCTGTGTGCGCAACAACGTGCCTGTGGGTCAGGACTTCATCAAGGATATTGACCAATATGTGGCAGAGGTGACAAGCAAACGGTAATGTATAATAGAAGAAGTAATAGAAGTTAAAGAAGTTATCGCTTCGCTTAGAAGTTAAAGACGATACCTTCACCTGAAGAAACATCAGCATGACATTTGTCTCTAACTTCTTTAACTTCTCTAACTTCTTTAATTTCAAAAATAACTATGAAAGGTTCTTTGAAGAGCACCCTCGCGGTGTCTCTCAACAATTATCTGGATGCAGGTGCCATCGTGGCAGGTGCCAGTGGTTTGACGCTTTGGCAGAACTATCTTGGGCTCTCTGAGGTGCATCTGGGATGGCTCAATGCCTTGAGTGCGAATGCCTTGGGCGCTGCTATCGGTGCTATCATCGGCGGCTTCCTGGCAGACAAGTTCGGACGTAAGTTCATCTTCACCTACAACCTGCTGGTGTATATGCTCGGTATGCTCATTATCATGTTCACGGTCAACTACCCCATGCTGTTGGCAGGTTTCTTGGTGACAGGCATCTCCGTGGGTATTGGTGTACCTGCCTCGTGGACTTACATCTCTGAGAGTTCCGAGGTGAACAATCGTGGACGCAACATCTGCATCTCCCAGATGTCGTGGGGCATCGGTCCCATGTGCATCCTGTTGTTTGGTATGCTCTTCGCTCCAGGCGGTTACCTTTATGCACCTGTTGAGTCGTTGGCCCACAACATCATTGGAGCCGAAGCCACACAGGCAGCGGTCGAAGTGTTCAGTTCGCGTGTGGTGTTCTGCACCCTCTTCATTGTGGCACTTGTCGCATGGAACCTCCAGCGTCAATTACAGGAGAGTGCCGAGTTCACCGCCAACAAGGCCAAGGACAAGAACGGACTGGTGGATAACATCAAACTCCTCTTCACTAACAAGATAGCCGTGAAGACCGTCGCCTATCTCGCCGCCATCTATCTGACCTGGAACCTCGTCGCCTCGGTGATGGGCTTCTTCATGCCCCACATCTACGAGACGGCAGGAGGACTCAGCAACGAGACCGCTAACATGCTCAGTTGTGTGAGTTGGGTGTTTGTGGTCGTGACCACCTTCATCATCTCCTTCTACGTTGACAAGGTGGCTCACCGCTTCTTCTACGTATTCGGACTTGCAGCCGCCCTGACCGCTTGGATTCTCATCATCGGAGGTGGTGTGTCCACCATCATGGGCATCTGGCTCTTCACCATCCTGTGGGGCATCAACAATGGAAGTTCCGTGCAGGTGTTTTATGCCTTGTGGGGCTCAGAACTCTTTCCTGCCAAGTTCCGTGCAGGTGCTCAGGGACTCATGTTCTTCATCGTGCGAGGCCTCTCCGCTGCATGGGGACTCGTCTTCACCTTCATCTATGGCGACAACGGCGAAGGCTTTACCATCGCTGCTTACTGCATGGTGGCTCTGCTGCTCATCTCTCTCATCGTGGGACTGATAGGTCTGCCCAACACACGTGGTAAGTCGCTGGAGCAAATTACGAAGGAAAGATATGGAGATGAGGTTTAAGTCGTTACACGATATTACGATATAACGTCATAACGGGAAACATAATGTAATAAAGCAAAAGAAAATGAAATCAATATTAGACAACCGCCCTGGCCTTAAAGCCGTCATCGACCAGATAGCCGAAGTGACTGGCTATCTGTGGCAGAAAGGCTGGGCAGAAAGAAATGGTGGCAACATCACGGTGAATGTCACCGAGTATATGGATGAGGAATGCAAGGCACTTCCTGCTATCGCCCCTGTGAAGCAGATTGGTATGGTCTTGCCTCAGTTGAAGGGCAAGTACTTCTATTGCAAGGGCACTGGCAAGCGTATGCGCGACTTGGCTCGCTGGCCTATGCAGAACGGTTCCATCGTGCGCATCTGTGATGATTGTGCCAGCTATGAAATCATTGCTGACGAACCCGTTGTGCCGACATCGGAACTGCCTACCCACCTTGCACTCCAGAATTATCTTCTGGAGACAGGCTCTTGCTACAAGGCAACGTTGCACACACACCCTATCGAACTGGTGGCTATGAGCCATATCCAGCGTTTCTTGAAGGGGGACGAAATGACCCGTGTGCTTTGGTCAATGATACCCGAAACCCTCGCATTCGCCCCTCTCGGCATCGGCATCGTACCTTACGGTCTGCCATCATCGGTGGAGTTGGCAGAGGCAACGCTTGAGAAAATCAAGAAGCACGACGTGGTGCTGTGGGAAAAGCATGGCACGGTGGCTGTGGGACAGGACATCATGGACGCTTTCGACCAGACCGACGTGCTGTGCAAGGCTGCCAACATCTACATGTGCGCCCGCAACATGGGCAGTGAACCCGACGGCATGACCGATGCCGCCATGAAGGAAGTGCAGGACGTGTTCAATCTGCCGAAAACACGTCCTTGCTGATAGCAGAAGGGCGGAATGTCCCTGAAAAAAGACAAAAATACGCTGCTTTCGTTGCTAAATGGCAAAAAAAATGTGGAAAAGTTTTGAAGACATTCCGAAAAAGGCTATCTTTGCAACAGAAAAATGGTTCATACATATTTTTTGGACAGCGTCCTCTGCTCAGCTTTGTATGAGTAGAAGACAATCCCCCGACCGCGAGGTCGATGTCCTTTTTCCCCAATAGAATTTAAACATTTCATTTATTGAGTCCTGCATCGTGAGATGCGGGACTCTTTTTTTGCGGTGAGGTTATATGGTTGTATGGTTTTGAAGTTATGCGGTTGTGAGGGTGTGTCGCCAGCGTGTGGGTTGGCTTCCGTATTCATCCTTGAAGCACTTGGCGAAATACTGGGGTGAGGTGAAGCCCACGGCATAGGCAATCTCGGTGATGGATTGATTGGTGGTGCGCAGCAGGAGGGCCGCTTTTTTGAGACGATAACTTTTGATGAACTCGGAAGGGGTGGGTAAGGAGAGCCTTTGGAACTTGCGGTAGAGATTCATGCGGCTCATGCCAAGGTCGCGGCATAGTTCATCCACCCCATAGTCGGTGTTGTCCAGGTTCTTTTCAATCCACTCGTTCACCTCTGTAACAAAGTTCTTCCTTTCCCTTTCTTCGTTATCCTGTGCTTGATCTGCTTCCTTTCCCGACTCAGTCCCTTGTTCCGTCTCCTTCTCCGTTCCCACAATCTCGTCTTCGCTCTTCAGTCCATTCTTCCGTTCTTTTTGTTTCCTCTCTCTCCATACGGTGAAGAGCCAGTAGATAAACAGAATGAGGGCTACGTAGATGCACCAGGAATACCAGCGTAGGTGCCAAGGCAAGGGGAGGGAGAATCTGAAAACCTCCTGTTCGTGATGCCAAACACCATACTCGTCAGTGGCCTTCACATAGAGAATGTTTGTGCCAAAAGAGGCGTTGCTGATGTCGATGCTGTGCTCGCCTGCGGGCATAGTCACCCATTCCCCAGTGTTGATGCGATAGGCAAACTGAATGTCGGCCGCATGCAGGTGGTTCATGGTCGAGACGCTGATGCTGCGTAAGGTGTCATAGTGGGTAACCACGATGCGGTCATCGGGATGTGGCAGATCCAGTTCCTTGCAGTAGCCAATCATGCAATAGGCTCCGATGCCGCCCACGCAGACGCTGTCACCCACCAGCGTGATGTCTGTGAAGTTGTCCATCTCGATGTTACGGTCGGAGGCTTTCAGTATACGGGTGGCTCCTGTGCGTGGACTGTATTCCTGTAAGGTAAGTTCGTTGAGCGTCCACACGTGTCCATGTTTGTCGGTGATGACTTGCGGTGCTTTCGGGTCGGTGGTGAAGGCCGCTTCATGTCCCTTCGTGATTTGCCAGTTACTTTGAGCCAATCGTTCGGCGTGTGGGCTGGCTACCTGCTGAACGATGCCCACCGAGTCGGTTAGCGGCTTGAGTGTTTTCTTCCGATAATCAAACAGGAAGACCTGCTTCTCTGTGCCAATCAGCAGATGACCGTTGCCTTGGTCGGATAGGGCAGAGATGTAGTTGGGTGTTTGGGCTTCGCCGATTTCCTCCCAGCAAATCTTCATACCCTCATGCCACGCATGGATGAGGCGCTTGCCGTTGCACGTCCACACGCCTTTGTCAGCCTTGCATCGCGACAGAGGACGCTGAGTGCTGAGGGGTGAAGGGGTGGTGGAGGCATCTGTAGCCATGAATGTCAGACGGTTGGTGGCAGGGTCGTATAGCGAGAGGCGTGTGCGGTTCTGATAAATCCAGTAGTAATCCCCTTCACGGGCAATCTGGTGCACCATCACCTTATAACCCATCTGCTCCGTCATGGCTTTCACTTCGTTGCGCCGAATGTCACTTCCCGATGAGTGGGGCGATAGGATGAACGTGTGAGGCGAGGAACCTGGCACCCAGATGTTTCCTCTTCGGTCGGCAATTAACTTGCCAATCAGTTTTTTCCCCATTGGCATAAACGTGTGGGTGCTGTAAGGTTGTAAAGTGGTAGAGGTTATGCGGTTTTGAGGTTGTACGATTTGGTAAGCATATACGTCATCCATGGTGGAGACCCATACGAGACTGTTGCGTTGGTCAATCCAAAGGTTATAGACCTCGCTGCCGAAATGCTGATTCTCCGTCGAAACCATCGTGGCTGGCTGAGGCATCATCTGCGGGTATTGCACGATGCCGCCTCCCCACGTGCCCACCCAGTAGCAGCGCCGCACAGTATCTTCCAGCATGTAGCCTGCGGCAGAAGTGTAGTCCCATGGCTCCCGTTTCAAGCGGTCGGTCTTTGGGTCGATGCTCGCGATGCCGCCGCGCAGGATGGTGAGCCACAGTTTTCCACGGCTATCCACCATCATCTCCTTGGTTTCCTCACGAGGATTGTCGCCAATGCTCAGTGCCTTCACGAATGTCCCTTCTGGCGAGAACTTCACGACATCGCGCTGAACGCCTACCCACACGCATCCGTCGCTTGTTACTCCGATGCAGTTCACCTTTTTCTGTCCCACATGCTCATTCGCCACGCGGTGAACCGTTCTTTCCACATTATTTATATAATAAAGGCCCGCGCGAGTGCCGAACCATATCCGTCCCGTCTGGTCTTCGGCTATGCAGGTGATTTCGTCGCTCTCCATGATGCCCTGTCCTGCGGTTTTGCTGCTGTAAGTCACCACTTCGTAGCCATCGTCTCGGCACAGGCCTCCACCTGCCGTTCCATACCACATATAGCCGTCGTGGTCTTGTACGATGACATTCACGTTGGCCACGGGCAGTTGCTCCTGGGTAGGCAGTGGATGGTAGGAATATTCTTGTGTGCGGCAGTTCATGCAAGACAAGAATGCAACCGCCCATGCCATCCACCATCTCATGAAGATTTTCTTCCGCCCTGCCTTCGTGGTTACGATAGTACTTCTGAAGGAATGCATGATAGAGTACTGACTTGCCATGATTGTCTTCTTTTCGTGTCAAAAAATACATTCTCGGCCACAAATGTAAACATTTTTTGCCATTCAAGCACATTTTGGTATGATTTTATACGTCTTTGTAATGGTTTTTACCCGAAAGCGGTGCTAAAACCCATACCTTTGCAGCAGAAATTTCTAACTAACAAAACCTTTTTATGATGAAAAAGATTCTCTTCATGATGTTGGCGTTGGCATTGTCCTCGTCGTTCGCAACCGCCCAAAGGCTTCAGCAGAAGCTTGGACGTGGCGTGGTGGCTGTTTATCGTTCTGGAGGTCGTAGCGTGACCTCGGAGGGCGGTACAAACAGCTCGTTGATTTCGTGGCGCAAACTGGCTCAGGAGCCAGAAGGCACTACTTATAATATATATAAGCGCGCGGCGGGCACCGAGGCGTGGACCAAGATGAACAGCACCCCGCTGAAGGTGACCAACTATACGCCTTCGAGTCTGACCGCCAACACAGAGTATGCCGTGACGGCTATCATCAATGGTGTGGAAGGTGAGATGAGTGAACCGTTCCTCTACAAGACACAGGCCTATCCCAACGTATGGTTCAATTTCGATTATGACAATACGGTCATCAAGCGCAACGACTACCGCACCAAGTTCGTATGGCCGATGGATTTGGATGGAAATGGTGAGTATGATGCAGTGGTGGTGGACCGCCTCTTTGCGGGAGCTGCCTCTGGCGAGGAGGATACGGAGAATACGGCTACGACAAGTCATAAGATTCAGGCCTATAAGTTCGATGGCACCCTGCTGTGGACAGTGGACATGGGTCCCAACATGAACATCTGTGCTGGTCAGAACGACATGGTGGTGGCCTACGACATCAACTGCGATGGCAAGTGCGAGGTCATCATCAAGAGCAGCGATGGCACACGCTTTTGGGATAAAGCCAACGAGACGTGGGGCAAGTATGTGGGTGGTAGCGACAATGCCGATGTCGACGGCGATGGTATTGTGGACTATCGCACCCAGACCTCGCGTAACCGACCTTTCTATGTTTCTGTGATAGATGGTGCCACAGGTGCCGAAATTGCATGGAACGAACTGAAGTACAGCGAAGTGCACGACGGTAGTGACACCTACACGCGCACTAATCGTTCGAGCTATATGAGTGATGGCTATGCCGCTATGGATGGCCACTTCTCTATCTGTTATCTCGATGGCATTCATCCCTATCTGGTGATGGAATGTCTGGATCGTGACAATAACAAGACCCATCATAACTATGTGTTCACTTGGGGCTATGACTGGAATGCAGGTCAAGCCTCCAACTGGCGACATATCAAGACCTGGAGCCGTAACGATAAGTCTCCTTGGCCAGCAGAGTTCCACCAGTTGCGTGTGGCCGACGTGGATGGCGATGGTTGCGACGAGATGCTGCAAGGTGGCTATAGCGTCAACCCCCACACGGGTTGGTTCAAGAGTCCTGGCATCGGTCATGGTGACCGCTTCATCGTGAGCGACATCGACCCCGACCGTCCAGGCTTGGAGGTATATGCCATTCAGCAGTCGGCCTTGTTGGGCCAACTCATCTATGACGCAGCCACAGCAGAGCGCATCAAGGAATGGTATCTGCCCAGCGTGTACGATGTAGGCCGTGGATCTTGTATGGATATCGACCCTGATCACAAAGGTTATGAGATATGGAGCTATGTGGACGAATACATCTACAACTGCAAAGGCGTTTCGACGGGTAAGACACGTTCCGGCTCCATGTTCGAGGGCGTTTGGTGGGATGGCCGTCTGCAGCGTGAATGGCTCAATTCGCCAGGCGGTTCTGGTGTCGGAACCAATCTGATGGTGACCCGTGTGCATGGTGACCGCCTCTGTGAATTCTCTCAGGAATCGAACTGGGCCACCCATGCTAATACAGGAACGCGTCCCGCCTTCATGGGCGACATCAAGGGTGACTGGCGTGAAGAGGTTATTCTGGCCAAGCAGAATGAGAGCAGCAGTACGGGTTTGGTAGGTTACACGACCAACATGCCCACCGACTACAGCATCTACTGCTTGCAGCAAGACCCTCACTACCATCTCGACTGCACCACACGTGGCTACTATCAGCATCCCAACACAGGTTTCTATCTTGGCGAAGAAATGCCTTTGCCACCCCTGCCTCCTGTGCTTGAGGCCGATCTCCGTTATCAGTCGGGTGCATGGACTAATGGAGCAGGTGGCTTCACGTCCTACGACCAGACCCAGCCGTTGGCATATACCGATGGAAAGAGCGTGATGTTTGACATCAGCGCATCCAACACTTCCGTTGACATCACGGGCGAGGTGAAACCCTCAGCCACCTTCCTCATCAACCCTCTGAAGAAGGACTTTGTACTCAACGGCTCGATTGCTGGCGAGGGTAATGTCATCAAGTCGCAGCAGGGAACAGTCACCATCAAGGGCGACCTCACCACCACAGGCACAACCATCGTGAGTGAAGGTACGCTGGTGCTCGAAGGTTCGATGGCTGGTGCGCTCGAACTGCGTGCCAAAGGTACGCTGGCCGGCAATCCAGTATTGAATGGTGCAATCACTTTCGAGGGTGGCCTGAACTACGAGGGTTGCCGTCTCGCCCCTGGTACGGCCGATGCTCCATACGGTGTGATGACATTCAACAAAGACCTCACGCTCAAGGGAGGTGTGTTTATGGAGATGGATCTCCAGACCGAGGGCGAGGCCAAGTGTGACCGACTGCAAGTGAACGGCAACTTGACGCTGCAGAAAACCAACACGTTCACCTTTGTGCTGGCCGAGAGTGTGCCTGCTCCCGGTGAGTACGTGCTAGCCGAATGCACAGGCACGCTTACAGCCAATGCCAACAACATTCAGGTGCGCGGTCTGGTGGGTCTGAAATATGCCATTGACGTGCGTGAGCAGCAGATTGTGCTGGTCGTTGCTGGCACACGCGATCCCGCTTTGGGCGTTACGTGGACGGGTGAAGTGAATGGCAAGTGGGACTATCAGACCGATAATTTTGTTCTGCAGGATGAGCCTTCCTCGTTTGTGGCAGGCGATGAGGTGATTTTCCCCGAAGAAGCCACACGGCGCACGGTGACACTGACCGACATGATGGTCACACAAGGCGTGTATGTCAACAATACTAGTGGTACTTATACGTTTAATGGCTCCAATGGCGGTTTCAGTGGTGAGGGTGACCTCGTGAAGAACGGTACAGGTAATCTGATGCTCAACGCACTGGCGAGCGACTATACAGGCAAGACCATCCTCAACGGTGGCATCACCACGGTGAAGAACTTGGAGATGAAGGGGCAGCCCAGTTGTTTTGGTGCTGGCACGGCCATTCAGATTGGTAAGGCCACTCTGACCATCAACCACACCAATGCCGCCACCGACCGTACCATCACATTGACCGACACGGCCACTATCAACATCCCCACAGGTACAGCTACTTTCCAGGGCGTTGTCACAGGTACTAAGGGTGTGCTGTTGAAGAAGGGCAGCGGCCAGCTCAACCTCAACTATGGCGGCACCAATGGCTTTTCTGCTGTCATTCTCTCTGCTGGCACATTGTCGCAAGGCGCATGGAACGCCACCATCGGTAAGAGTGGTGCCACTATCGACGTGACAGGCAACAGCACCTTCAAGGTGTTTGAACAAAACTCCACTACAACAGTACCCAACATTACGAATACTTTCAATATTCAGCAGGGTAAGAAATTGACGTTCTATGCAGGATCACGCTGTACGCTCAGGGGTAAATTGACGGGCGAAGGTACTGTCGCGATGAATTTCCCTTATGTGCGTGGCGAGTTCTATACGGATTGTGCAGCCTTCAAAGGAACATTGAGCGTGACGGGCAATCAGTTCCGCCTGCGTCAGAACACCGACCTTTCGAAAGCTACACTCGAATTGGGTTCAGGACTCTGGACGGCTAGTTTCACTTCCGAGAAGAATGAGGGTTCCTACACCCACAAGATTGGTGCACTCTCTTCTACGGCCACCGATTGCACGCTCTCCACAGGTATCTGGAACGTGGGTTACCTTGGCACCAACACCACCTATGCAGGTGTGTTCAATGCGAATGCCACGCTCAACAAATATGGCGATGGGGTGCTGGCGCTGACAGGCGCATCAGCTGGTCCCCTCAACATCTACGCTGGTGAGGTGCAGGCTAACAACACTTCGGCCTCTACCACTACAGGTGCTGTCATCGTGCGCCTCGGTGGCTTGTTGGCTGGTACGGGTCAGGTACAGAACGTGACCGTACAGAGTGGTGGCACATTGGGTGCAGGCAAGACTGCTGCAGCTGTGGGAACTCTTACCGTCAATGGGAACTTGACCATGAATGCGGGTTCCACGCTCCGTGTGCGCACGCACTCTACGGCTACAAAAACCAGTGCTGATGCTTTCAAGGTGAAGGGAAACGTGAAACTGACTTCTCCCGTCATCGACTTGACAGAGCAACTCAATGAGAACTACACCTTTGTGGAGGATGCTGAACTCCACATCTTCACCGGCGATGGTACCATCACCATCACGGGCGATGTGACGTTGTTGCCTGAAGTACCGATGCCTGGCTATCTGTGGGACACCTCCGCTTTAGCTACCGAGGGCATCATCCGCATCGTGGCCGATCCTGTGGGCATCCATAGCATCGCTGCCAGCGACCTTACAGACCGCGACCTCGTATTCGACCTTGCAGGCCGTCGCGTCACCACCATCACGCATTCGGGTGCTTATATCGTCAATGGCAAAAAAGTGTATATCAAGAAATGAAAAGGCTGCTCTCACTTTTAACGATTAGTTTCTCACTCTTAGTTTCCATCTCAGCACAGCGAGCCATCAACTGGAACGCTGGCTGGCAGATGGGTGGAAATGAAAATCGCCCAGAGGCTACGGGTAGGCGAGCTTTGCTCGGGAGTGCGCGTGGGCTGGTGAGTTTGCCCCGTGCATGGAATGAGGAATATGCCTTCAAGGTGCGTTGTGCCGCCCTGCCCGACGATACGTGTCGCTACACCAAGACCTTCACGGCCCCCAAATCGTGGAAGAACAAGAAAGTGTTCATCGAGTTCGAAGGAGCACGTCAGGCAGCTGAGGTGTGGCTCAATGGTCATCGCCTCGGTCTGCACGAGAACGGTGTGATGGCCTTTGGCTTCGACCTCACTCCTTATATCAATATAGGCAAGGAGAACCGCCTGGAAGTGCTGACCGATAATGATTGGGGATACAAGGAACGGGGAGCCTCCACAGAGGGTGAGGCGGTGGCAGATGGCAACAGCCTCCCCGACAATACGCTCGAACCTGCCACCTTCCAATGGAATAACAAGAACTTCAACGCCAACTATGGCGGTCTGCCCAAGAATGTGCGGCTGCATGTGGTGGACAAACTCTACCAGACTTTGCCCCTCTATTCCACCCTCGGCACCACGGGCGTGTATGTCTATGCCACCGACCACGATGTGCAGGGGCATAGCGCCACCATCCATGCCGAGTCGCAGGTGAGGAACGAGACTGGCAAGGCTCAGACCTTCGTCTATGAAGTGGAAGTCATCGACCGCGATGGCACCTCCCTTGCCAAGTTCTCCTCCCCAGCCGTCACCATCGGAAAGGACGAAACCCAAACCGTCTCTGCCCAGCAGCACGTCCAAGGCCTCCACTTCTGGTCCTGGGGCTATGGCTACCTCTACGATGTGAAGACACGCTTGCTGTCCGTAGCGATGCCATCGCAACTCCTCGATGAGGCCACCACTACCACAGGCTTCCGAAAGACCGCCTTTGAGCATGGGCAGACCCTTCTCAACGACCGCCCCATCATGATGCACGGCTATGCCCAGCGCACCTCCAACGAGTGGCCGGGCGTGGGCATGAGTGTGCCAGCATGGCTCTCTGACTATTCCAACGGACTGATGGTCGAGTCGGGCGGCAACCTCGTCCGCTGGATGCACGTCTGCCCTTGGAAACAGGACATCGAGTCGTGCGACCGTGTGGGACTCATCCAAGCCATGCCTGCAGGCGATGCAGAGAAGGACGTGACGGGTCGCCATTGGGAGCAGCGTGTGGAACTGATGCGCGATGCCATCATCTACAACCGCAACAATCCCTCCATCCTCTTTTACGAATGTGGCAACAAGGGCATCACCGAAGAGCACATGCAGGAGATGAAGGCCATCCGCGATGCGTTCGACCCTCATGGAGGACGTGCCATCGGATGCCGCGAGATGCTCAACCACAACACAGCGGCTGAGTATGGTGGCGAGATGCTCTACATCAACAAGAGTGCCACCAAACCTGTGTGGGCGATGGAGTATTGCCGCGATGAAGCCTTGCGCCGTTATTGGGACGACTGGTCTTACCCTTATCACAAGCATGGTGATGGCCCGCTCTATCGGGGTGACGATGCCTCGGCTTACAACCAGAACAACGACCAGTTTGCCATCGAGATGGTGCGCCGTTGGTTCGACTACTGGCAGGAACGTCCTGGCACAGGCGAACGGGTATCGAATGGAGGCACCAAGATTGTCTTCTCCGACACCAACACCCACAACCGCAGCGAAAGCAACTACCGCACCAGCGGTGTGGTGGATGCCATGCGTCTGCCCAAAGATGCTTTCTATGCCCATCAGGCCATGTGGAACGGATGGGTGACTCCCGAAGCCTCACAGACCCACATCATCGGACATCTTAATTATGCTGAAGGCACCGTGAAGCCTGTCTATGTCGTGTCGGATGCCCCTACTGTCAAGCTCTTCCTTAACGGCAACGAAGTGGGCAAGGACTCCGTCGTCTACCACTTCCTCCATGTGTTTGAGAATGTGCAGTATCTCCCAGGCACCCTCAAAGCCATCTCTTACGATGCCGAAGGGCGAGAACTTTCTTCCCATACTCTTGAAACCATTGACGAGCCCGTGGCGTTGAAACTCACCAACATCCAAGACCACCAGCTTGTGGGCGATGGTGCCGACATGGCGCTCCTGCAGGTGGAGGCTGTCGATGCACAAGGTCGTCGCCATCCCTTGGCACATCAGCAACTGCACTTCTCCATCGAAGGCCCGATTGAGTGGATTGGAGGCATCGGTAAGGATAGCCTCGGCACCAACTGCATCCGTTCGATGACGTTACCGCTGGAGTGTGGCGTGAATCGTGTGCTGGTGCGCTCCACTGGAGGTGAAGGCAAGGCCATCATAAGCGTCTCTGCTGACGGGCTCGGACAGACCTCCCTCGCCCTCGATGTGAAAGGCACCACGCAACCCCGTCCCCAAGGACTCCTCACACGAGGCGAGACACCCTCCACTCCCTCTTATCGTGACTTGAAGAAGACTCTCCACGTGAAGAACATCGTGGCTGGCTGCAATCAAGAGACCGCCCACCACTCGATAGACGACAGCGAGGACACCGAATGGAAGAATGATGGCCGTGCCTCCACTGCATGGATTCGCTACGAACTGGAGGAACCTGCCCGTGTGGACGAAGTGGTCATCAAACTCACCGGTTGGCGCAAACGTGAATACCCCCTTCAAATCTTTGCTGACTCCACCCTCGTGTGGGAAGGCAAGACCCCCGTTTCCCTTGGCTATGTGCACCTGAAGATGTCAAATGTCAAATGTCAGATGGAAACGACTTCTTCGATCACCATCCGTCTCCAAGGCACCGCCTCCGACAACGACCGGTACGGCAACGTCAAGGAACTTGCCGAACCCGTCGCCAACGAACTCGATCTCTTCAAAGCCAAAGATGGCGACCAAGTGCGCAGCGAACTCCGCATCGTCGAAGTCGATTTCCTGCAAGACCTCTGATTCGTCCTTCCTCCTGTCAATCACTCACACCTCCCCAATGTTTTTTCAACTTTTTCCTCAAATTGTTTTGTTTGTTCAAAGATAGTACATATCTTTGTACACATAAATATAAAAAGGACGATTATGAGTTATTCAGAAATGGCACAACTGGAGTTGATGAACGCAGCTGCCAACGTCACCTCACAGGACGACCTGAACGCATTACGCATGACCCTCTCGCTTTTCTTTGCGGAACGTGCGCAGAAGGCCATTGACAAGATGTGGGACGAAGGGACTTTTGACCAGAAGAAACTTGATGAGTTGCGTGGTCAGCACCTTCGTACGCCCTACAAAACTTTCTAAATGACGATGCGTCACATAGTCCTCGATACAAACTGCCTCATTCAGGCATTGCCCACACGCAGCCAGTACCATCGGATATGGACTGATTTCTTGGCGGGCAAATACGTCTTGTGCGTCAGCAACGAGATTCTGACTGAATACGAAGAGATTCTTGCTCAGCACACTTCCCCAGAAGTGGCTCATAACGTGGTTGAGGCCATCGCCCGCCATCCGCAGACGCTCTATCGTGAGTCCTTTTTTCGTTTCCATCTACTCAGCAACATAGACAAGGACGATGACAAGTTTGTAGATTGTGCCATTACCTCTGGAGCTGACTACATCGTCACGGAAGATAGCCATTTCAACCATCTTAAAGAGATTCCATTTCCTCGGCTCAATGTGTTGACCCTCGACGAATTCAACGAAACGCTTAAACAATAATTCATTTCATATTACTTCCATCAACCCCTCAACGCTTCACAAACACCTTATGGCTTCCGTTCCCATCAGCCTGGATGCCACTATTGGGGTCAGCACAAAATGCCTTCAGCTCACGCGTCGCCTTCGAACGGCTCAGTCCAGTCAGCTGTGTGTAATCCCTTATCTGCATATAGCCATTCTTTTCTATATACTCCAATGCCATCCGTAGCCGTTCCTCCATCGTGGAAGACACCCCGAGACGCTCCTTCATGTTCTGTACTTGATGCAGTGTCGTTGAATTGCGCAAATCATTCAGCCATTCTCTGTCAGGCGAGAAGTTGATTTTCTTGATGTACACCCCGCTCTGGTTCGCGCCCACCTTCTTTCTCGCCTCCACATCCTCTATGTCTTCTTCACTCAACTGCCCCAAAATCAAGTCGAAGGTGCCAAACCCCTCTATCTTCACAGAATGTCCATTCGACAAAAAGGCATTCAAGGCATCGGGTAGTTCACTCATCACTCCCTCAATCGTGTGACGGCTCATGTTTGTCATCGTCATGAACCAACTCACAATTGTCTTGTGCGGAATGCAGTTGACGTGCTTCACCTTCGGGTAATACTTCTTTTCGCCAGTCTTTTGTAGGTCTGGCATCTCTTGCATGATGTAATCCATATCCGTCCTTTCTTTACAATCGTTATCACTTCCCAACCTCTTCCATCTCCACGGCTGCAAAGATAGCGCATCCACTTCACTCTTGCAAGCATATCAACTAAAATTCTAAAGTTTGAGTTGCAAAATGCAAACTTTGAGTTCTAAAACCCAAACCTTGATTTCTGCAACTCAAACTTTAGAATTGAAGTTGATACGCCACACACCCATTTGTAAATGTGCCGTGAACGTAATGGTGGTTGTGCCGTACACATAATTGTGGATATGTCGTACACTTGGTTGTGGCTGTGTAGTATACAAAAACTCAAACATATTTGGTTTTTCCCTCACTTAATCGTACCGTTGGCTTCGCCGAAGGTGCTCACGCTCGACAATAAAAGTGAAAAAAGTGTTTTTTCCCTTTGTATTGTGCTCACTTAATCGTACCTTTGTCTCGAATTACTAAAACTAAAACTGAATATGAGACGATTTTTGTTATTTGTGGCCTTGGCTTGTTCGGTCATGACGTATGCGAAAAAGAAGCCGACGGTGGTGACACCGAACCAGAAGAGCATTGTCATCCTATATGAAAATGATGTGCATTGCGCGGTCGATGGGTATGCGAAGCTGGCAGGGTTGCGCGATGCGATTGCTGACACGGCATGGGTGGCGCTGGTGTCGAATGGCGACTACGTGCAGGGCATGACGGTGGGCGCCATCTCGAAGGGGCAGTATGTAGTGGACATCATGAAGACGATGGGTTATGATGCCATCACGCTGGGCAACCATGAGTATGACTACGGCATGGAGCGCATGTTCCAGCTGTTGCGGCAGGTGCCTGCGCCGATTGTGTGTGCCAATCTTTACGATGTTCAGAACGAGCGACTTGTCTATGCGCCATACGTCATCAAGCGTTTTGGCGATAAGAAGATTGCTTTCGTGGGTGCTTCCACGCCTACTTCGATGGAGACGGAGGCTTATGCGTTCCGCGATGGCGAGGGCAACATCATCTATGACTTGCAGCCTGAGTCCATCCCGACGATGGTGCAGAAGGCGGTGGATGAGGCTCGCAGGGCTGGCGCTGACTATGTGATTCTCGATTCTCATTTAGGTGAGGAGGAGACCAATCGCAATTCTGACTCACACCTCGTGGTAGCCAACACCACTGGCATCGACATCGTGCTGGACGGTCATAGCCATGCGGTCATTGTGGCCGACACCGTGCTGAACAAGGCGGGAAAACCTGTGGTGGTCACTCAGACAGGCACTAAGTTTGCCCACATCGGCAAGCTGCTCATCACACCTGATGGAAAGATGACGACGGAGCTGATTCCTGTGGAGAGTGTGACGGAGAAGAATGCTTATGTGGCAGCCGTCACTGACAGCATCCATGCCCTGCTCGAAGCCCAAACCTCTCGCGTGATCTGCCAGAGCGAGGTGCCCCTGCGCATTCTCGATGATGAGGGCAACGAGATAGCACGTATGGGTGAGACCAATGCTGGTGACATCGTGACGGATGCCTATCGTCTCTTGACTGGTTCTGACATCGCTGTGCTGAACAGCGGCAGCATCCGCAATGAACTGAAGAAAACGGGTGAACTGACTTACGGCGACCTCCTTTCCCTGCTGCCTTACGACAACTACATCGTGGTGGCTGAAGTGAAGGGCAGCACCATCCAGAAGATGTTGGAAAAGCTTGTCAGCTTCCTGCCCAAGCCTGATGGACAGTTCCCTCAGGTGTCAGGCCTGAAGTTCACGACGAAGGTGGCTGACCACAGTGTGAGCGACGTGCAGGTGCTCAATGGTGCCACGCAGCACTACGAGCCCCTCAACTCCGACCGCACCTACACCATCGCCACCACCAAGTATTGCGTGACCGATGGCGGTCTGCACAACACCCTGCAAGGTTGCCCCATCGTGCTCGAAACCAAGAAGACCTACAACGAAGTCTTCATTGAGTATGTCACCAAGAATCTCGATGGGCACATTGGGCAGGAGTACGCCGAGCCACAGGGACGCATCACGGTGATTAAGTAAAGTTTGTATTCCCCACTATTGAAGCCTCATTCCGGACCGGAATGGGGCTTTTTTGACGAGAAAGCGTTTTTTCTTTCCAAATGTTTGGATGGAGTGCTTTTTATCTCTATATTTGTGCCGTTTTCCTAACTTAGGCTGAAGAGCCGATACCAAAGCAATCTTAATAACCTGAAAATCGTAGAGACTTATGCCTTATTGTAGTAAATGTGGACACAACATCCCTTCCAATGTACGGTTCTGCACCTCTTGTGGTGCCCCCGTGAATGGGAGTGATCAGAATAATCTGAATAATCAGAGTGCTCAAAGTACTCTGAATCCTCCTTCACCTGCGTCCCCACCACCACCTCCTCCTCCTTCTGCAGCTCCACCTCCTCCTCCCACACCGGGTAGTCAGCCAGGGTCGTACCGTGTGCAGATGATGCGCTACAAGGAGGCTTCGCAGCCACCTCGGTACAGCACGACTCCACCGCCTTCGTATGTGCAGCAACAGCAGGCGCAAAGGAGACAGAGTGCGCCGAGGCGCAGCGGCAGTTCTTTTGGTGGCTGTTTCCGACGCGGTTTTCACATTCTCACGGCAGCCATCGCCATGATTGCCTCGCTGTCGTGGGGCATCAGGTCTGCTTTCCCCAATTTCAATCTGAACTTTTTCCAAGGGGGCATCCCTGGCATCTTCAGCAGTTGCAGTGGCGGCAAGCATGAGGGTGGGGGAGTGTTGAGCAGCAGCAAAAACAGTTTTGAGGGTACGCTGTTGGGTAAGGAAGGCTATGAGCGTGCCATCGACGATGCGGTGGCACTGGATATTCTGACGGAGATGGGTGTTGCCGACAAGATGACGGGCGTTGACCACACGCTGGCTTTCGGCACCTATAAAATTGCTTATTCTGCACAAAAGATGGACATGGAGGGACACACCGTTGCCTTCCGCTTCGACCCACCCACGAGCGACGATAAGCGCATTCTGGCTGACTTCGTCATGCTGGGCGACGGCAAGGAGCGGATGACGGGCGTGGTGGGCTATGGTGGAAGCACTCTCTTCATCATTTACAAGGACTTGGAAGATGTTGGCACGAAGAGAAAACCTGACATAGTGGTGTGTGCCAATGCTGACGGTAAGTCGTTCTCGGTCTATGATAAGGGCGAGGAGATGCTGAGAATGGAACTGGAGTAGTGTCTAAGAAATAAAACAGAAGAAGGATGGTTAGGCGTTTATTATATAAGGTTATAGCGATGGCTGTTGCCGTGTTGTGTGCGTCAGTGTTGCCCATGGCGGCGCAGGAGGCATACGGCAGCACAGGGCCTTTCAGTAAGGAGTTTACGCATCAGTATCTGGATGGAGCAACCTACAGGAGCAGGTTCACCATCGAAGGAGCGGTAGGCATTCAGCCCGATGCACAGGGCGTGAGTGAAGACCATGCCTATCTGGTGGGCTATGCCGATCCCAATGGCACCATCACCGTGACGATGGAGTGGATAGAGTGTACCGACCCTTCGGACGACCTGCAATGGAAGCAGGTGGATGTGTGGATGGGCAACCGCTACACGAATGGTGACGCCATGCGCGATGATGATAACCAGCAGTTCACCAAGACGATACAGACTCATGACAACGGACTCAATAAGGTGGTCTATACCTTCAAGTGTGCCGACTACCTGCAGGCCGACCCCAAGGCTCCGTCACCCATGCTGGTGGTCAATGCCGCCACCACGGTGCAGGTGGGTGGATCGGTGTCAGAAGTCGTGGTCTATCTCAAACTGATTCTTGACGAAGATGCCGCAGCGGGTGGCAATGGTCTGCATGTGAAGGAAGACCATGAAGCCTCTGAAGAGAAAGGCTCGAAAAAGTACCTCATTCCGGGTGTTGTAGGTAGCGTACTCATTGGCGGAGGCGCGGCTGCGGCTGCCTTGGCTGGCAGAAAACCCGAGGACGAGGGTGAAGGCGGTGAGGAAGGTGAGGAAGGTGAAGAACAGGATGAGGAACCCGATTGGCTGGAGATGGAGATATATAAGGACTTCGGTGACACGCTCATTGTTGGCGATGGTGCCGAGATGGTGAGTGCATGCATCATTCGCCACTCAGCCGACGGCAGGTCGGAGTGGGTGGATGAAGCCTTGACGCAGCGCATCCAAATTAGTTCTGTCGATAACTACCTCTACGTGGAAGAGCATGGCATGGTGAATGGTTGGAAAACTGCCTACGTGGCTGCTCCAGAGTGTGAAGCAGGGCAACCGCCAGAAGAAGGCATTGTGCAGTTCATGATAGCATCGGCAGAAGCCAGCTACACCAACCGCCTTCATTTCAAGGTGATGAAGCCCGAAGTGAAGTTCGGTCAAGAGAACCTCACCCTGCCTGCCTATTATGAGAAGCAGGTGGAATTGCCTTTCGATGTCATTGGCATCAACGACGGCACAGCCATTCTCAAAGCCACGATTCTGGACGACACCAACCAGGAGACACAGAACTACAGCATCGAGGCAGCATGGAACGAAAAGAAACAACGATACTTCGCCACCATCCGCGACCTGGTGCTCGACCCGAACACGGACATAGGCATTGCCGGCAACTACGTCGAATACTCCCTCAGGATAGAGGCGCGCAACAAGACAGGACTAGTCCTCGAGGGCAGTCTGCCGCTCTACCGCTATTATATGGGTCTGGTCATGCGTATGCGGAGCGATGTGCACTGCTATCTGGAAGAGTATAATCCCATGCACCACCAACCGACCTACAAGAAGCAGATGCCTGATGGCAAGTGGTATGTACCAGCCGAGCAGGACTGCTACCTGAAACTCTATGGCTACGACGAAAAGCAGAACGGACTCTACGTCATCGACCCAGAACCTGTGGACGTGAAGTGGAAGGTGGTGAACAGAGACAATGTGCTCAGAGAACTCATCGGCAACGAGACCATGCAGATGGGCTTGGATACGGCCTTGTCGGCTGCAGGAATGGGACCCATCGGCTCACTGGTGTCGCAGGCTCACTCGTCAGTGCTCAACGAGCAGAAAGCAGCACAGGAGAGAGTCTTGGAGTTCCAGAAGCAAATAGATGGCCTTGGCCTCTCGTTCGAGGCAAGGTGGCAGACGACGGGCGAAGGCCGCATCTACTATGTGCTGAGGAGTGTGAAGAGTGTGCTCAATGCGCCTAACCGTTTCGATGCCGAGATGGAAGTCACGGCACGCTATAAGGGAAAACTCTATACTTTCACCCGTGTCGTCCACCTGCTTTCGCAGCCTCGGCGTGATTTTGCGTCTATGTCGGCGTATAAGGCCGCGCTCGATCGGGATAACGAGATACAGGAGGGCTTGTGGACAATAGAAACAGGCATACAAGCCGCTGGACTCAACGACAAACTGGCTCCACTGCTCTACTTCATCCGCTTGCAGGAAGACTTCTACGATGCGGCCTACGGCTACGACGCGCGCAACATCAAGGCCATACAGGACTGCTATCTGCACGCTATGCAGCGAGAGGCAGACGAGGCTGCTGTGGAGGCGAAGGAAGCAACGGCTGCCGACAACCTGAAGTGGTACACCATGGACTGGTGGCTGCAGCGGTCATACGAGGGGCACAGCCTCTTGGAGAACATGCACTGGGCGAAACGTATTGGCTTTGCAGTCGCTTCCTTTGGCTTCTCGGAGATTGTGTTCAATGTACCCGTTGCCATGAAGAATTATGTTGATAAAGGTGGAGAGAGCCGTATGGGTGCCTTCATTGTGGGTGCCCAGGTTGCAGTGGAGGCCTACCTCGTCGAGGCGGCAGTCACGATTGGCATCGGAGCCATCGGAGCGGTCGGCGCACGTGGTCTCAAGGGACTCGGTGCAGCCAAGGCTGGTGCCAAGTCTGCTCTGAAGGCAGCAACAAGAGAATCGCTGAAGTCAGGTGGTAAAGTGGCTGGACAGGCCATGAAGAACACCTGCCATGAACTCTTCGACAACTTGCTGACTGAAAGTTGGACAGGTCTGAAAACATGGGGGAAAAGCCAAATCTCATGGCAGGTGGGAGCCGCCGAGAAAGCCATTGCGAGCAGAGCCAAGGCACTGCTCAACAGTGCGAAAGGTGCGGCCAAAGGCAGTAAGTACGCTGCTGTCGAAGCCTACGCCAAACGGCAAGCCATCGAGAACATCGAGAACCTGCAGACCATGATGGAACTGTGTCGATGGAATCCTACATCGGAGAACTACATGCTGCGCAACAAGCTCATCCTGCAGTGTCAGGCCGACAAGCAGACCATGATGCTGCTGAAGACCCCGCAACTGCTGAAGGGCGAGAGTAAACTGCTCTATGGTGTCGATTTCAATGCCACGAGGCAGGAATTCAACGGTATGCTCCGCATCATCTACGATGCCACCGACCGACGCGTCATCTCTCGTCTGGCTCAAGAAGAAGGTATCGCTCCCGAACTGATTCAGGTGCTCGGTGCCACTTCGTCGAGTGGTGATGACTTGGCCAAGGGACTCACCATCACTTTCGACCGCGATGTCACTTACTACTACGTGAAGGGGGACAAGACTTACTATTTCAATCAGGAATATGTGGAGAAACTCTATGCCAAGTACTTCCGTGAGTCGGTCAACACCAGCACGATGGGAGGTACAGGAATGAAAGGCTTTGACCCCAGCAAACTCACTCCGGAGGCTCTGAAGAAACTGGAGGAACTCGAAGCCAAGCAAGCCTCCATCGCTTCGAGGATGGCAGACCAGACCGTGATTGAGGATGTGCTTCGCCACTTCGAGAGTTATGGCGATGATTTGCCACGCATGATCAACAAGGATCTCTATGGCGAAGCACTGAAGAACCCAGCCAAGGTGGCAGAGGCGGTGCTGCATAAGGGCATGAGCCGCTTCAACTTTGCCGATGACCTGTGGCGTCAAGGCGAAATGGCAGGTGGCATCGTGAAGAAGCAGTTGCTGCAAGGCCAGGCCGTCAGCGAGATGATGGAGGGATGCCGACAGATGAAAAAGGTGTTCAAAATCCTCAAGGATCGCGATGCCGTGCGCAACACCATCACCAAGATTCCCGACGACCTGAAGCTGGCCATTGATGTCATTGAGAATCTTGATGGAGTCACCACTACGCTGAGCCAAGCCGAAGTGGCTATGTCGAAGGCGGGCTTCACCTTCCAGTTACTTGCTCATAGAGTTAGCGAACTTGTTTATCTGGTCGGATAGGACGAAGATGCGGAGGGTAACCCTTAACTGAAGAGTCTGCTGATGCAGTGGATGATGTAGGAGGCGATGGTGACCATGGTGGTGAGCACTGGCAGGAGGAACCATGCGTAGGCAAGCTTGTGCTGTGGTGTGAAGAAGTTCTTCACCTTCGACACCAGTGAGGTGGAAGATGTAGGTAGGGTGGGTTGCCAAGTTGAGGCGACCCACTCGCCTTTTGTGTTACTTGCCATGATGTCGATGCCTCGTACCATTGACGTGGCTGCACTTGCTGCCTTCGCAACAGTCTTTGCCACAGGTGGTGGCGGTGGTGCCGTCTTTTGCACAGGTGGTGGCGGAGGCACAACAGCTGCTGGTGGAGCAGGAGGTCTCACTACTGCTTGAGGTGGTGGCGGAGGTGCCACTTTGGGCATAGGTGGTTGTGGTGGCGTTTCCATCACTACCGACACCTGCTGACCACAATAGGTGCAGAATTTTTGTCCTGCCGTGAGCGGTTTACCGCATTTTGTACAGAATGCCATAGTATGTGGAGTTTTTAAGTTTTAATGCACTTCAAGGGCGAGGCGGAAACCTACAGTGTCGAAGCTTGCTTCCTCGTCTTCCCCTTCGCGGTATGACACACGGCATTCTTCCTCTTGGTTCAACCAACTGCCACCACGGACGATGCGCCAGGAAATGGGTGTGTCGGTGTAGTAGGCATCATCCCACTCGTCGCTCACCCATTCACTCACGTTGCCGCTCATGTCGTACAGACCCAGTTCGTTGGGTGCTTTGGTCTTCACGTCACGACTGCCTTTGCCGCCTGTGTTCCCATAGTACCATGCTGCTTCGTCAATGTCGTTGCTGCCACTGTACAGATAACCTTTGGAACTGTTGCCGCCTCTGGCCGCAAACTCCCACTCCGCTTCGGTGGGCAGGCGGAAGGTGCATCCCGTTGCCTTGTTGAGTCTGTTGGTGAATTGCTGGCAGGCATACCAGTTCACAAAACACATGGGACGCTGACGGCCGATGTAATCCCTTTTGGCCCCCCCTTCAAATTCGGGCGGGTTCGTCTCAAAGTCCACTTTGCCCATCACAGCCTTCCATAGTTCCTGTGTTACCTCTGTCTCTCCCATGTAGAAGGTCTCGACACTATCACCTTCCACACGAATCATCGTGAACGGAATGCCGTTGATGGTGAATGTCAGCTGAGACTCAGCCATGTCTTCTGGCATCGTCACTTCTGCCGTCGCCGCCCACAAAGAGTCCTGCTCTTCTGTGTTTTCTTCCGTCTCAGGTTTGTTGGGACCACAACCCATCAGGGCTGTCGCCATCATGATAGTGCCTATAGTCAATAGGTAACTAATGAAGATTCGTTCTGTTTTCATGTGCTATTGATGATTTAATGTGAATTCGATCATGGGGAACTTGTCTGGATTTCCTGACTATCCGATGGCTCTAACCACGTCGCCCATCTCCTCTGCCACCATGTCGCGAGTGTAGCCGAGGGCGGCGAGGGCGGTGTCGATTTGCCCGAGGGTGGTGGTGCCCTTTTCGGCGGTGCGCATCACCTCGATGGCGGCACGGAGGTTGTCAGAGATGCGTGATGCTCCGTTGATGTCGATGCGGGCGATGTCGCGCGAGTCAACGAAGTTGTCGAACACCTTCACTTGCTGGCGGCACCCCTCCAGCATCTCGCCGATGGCATCGCTCTGCTTGGCCAGCTTCTCGACGGGGTCAGTGAGCAGTTCTGCCTCCTTCAGCAAAGCCTCGCCACGGGCAAAACGCTCCTTTCCCTTGAAGGTGACGGCGTCGCCCACCTTGTTGGGATTGACCAATGCCTCCTTGTGCAGCTTCGGGTCGAGGGCGCGTTGCAAGTCCTCCCCATAACTTTCGGAGTGATGGAGCACGTCCTGCACGTTTGTCTGGTCCATCTTGGTGCCGTACTTGCTGGCAAGCGTATCTTCCATCTTCTGATATTTGTTGATGTCGACACCTTCCTTAGAGAGTTTGTTGAGGTCTGAGGTACTTGTCTTCTTGATGCCCGTCGCCTTCTCCTGGAAAGCATCCCTGTACAACTTCTCGATGTGCTCCTGGTCATTGATGGCAACCCATTCCCCTTGAGCGTTCTTGCGATAGTAGGTGATGTCACGGTCGTAGGTGATGGTTTGTCCGCTCTTCAGCTTCGCCTTGCTTGAAGAAGAGGCGTTGCCCACTTTGATTTCACCGCCATATTCAGCTTGCAACCTGCTCAGCACCGCATCGTCCGTGTCTTTGTAGATTTTCTCCATCGTGTTGTTGAACTCCTTGCGTACAGACGTGAACTCGTCGTCTGCATTCTTGAGCAGATACATCGTCTGCTTGTCACTCTGACATTTCAGAATGAGGTCTTTCTTGAGTTTGAGGTTTTCGGGCGATGGATTCAGTTCGCAGAGTTCGCACACAGCCTGCAGATCATCCATGTTCTGCTTGGCACGTGCCTTGCCGAAGCTGACGGCATCGTCGAGGCTTTCGCCCTTGAGTCCCTTGGTGTGTTTGCCCGAACGTGCGAGCACATTATCAGCATTAGCGGCAGCCCGTTTACTTGCATTCTTGCTGTTGTTGGCAGCCCGTTTCAAGATACCTCCCTTCGAACTGGTGCTGAACGGATTCTTGATGTCATCGACCATCTCACCCATGGCTTTCTTCATGTTCTCAGGGGTGAGACCAGCCTCCTTCGCTGCCTTGCCCAGTTTCTCCATGCCCTTGTTCATCAATTTCTCGGTGATGTACTCGCGCACAGCCACTTTCGCACCCACGCAGAAACCGCCCCAAACGCTGTCGCCGCCCTTATCGACATACTCCTTCATGTTGTCCACAATCTCCACAGCCGTGAACACCACGTCGGAACAGCCTAACGTGCACACGCCCACGAAGAGTCGGGTCAGGAAGCCCATTTCCTCGTTCGTCTTCTTAGCAGTCTCGAACCAAGCCATACAGAACATCTTGAAGTCGTCGGCCAGCGTGAGCGGTTTGGGTGGTTCGGCATTGGCACCCATCTTTCGTCCAGTCATCACGTCGGTGTAAGTGGTGACGATGGTCTTGATGGTCTTGGGGTCATAGCCGTAGTCGGGATGATAGCCATCGCGCACCATGTTGATGTACTTGAGCAACGGGAAGAGATTGTTGACTAGATGGTGCCTGTAGATTTCTGACTCAATGTGGTTCAGTCGCTCAGTGATGCGCTCATCCTCCTTCACGGCAAGGTTCCAGCTGCGGTTGTCGTCGAACTGGCGTACGGGCTGTGAACAGAGCCGCACGGCTTGTTCGCAGGTTACCTTTTCGCCCTTGTGCATCACACCCACCTTGATGATGGCACCGATACGGTTGGGCGCATCGAGTACAGCACGGCAGCAGCGCAGCAGGGCGAATGTGCCCTGTGAGTTTTTATCCTCGCTGATAGTGCCGGCACCACCTTTTACATCGAGCTGGATGGCGAGTTTGTCCACCATCTCCTGTTTGCCCTCGTCTTGTGCCTTGATGCTGAACTCGCAGGGTACGGGGCAGATGACCAGGATCTTGTGCTTCTCCTCGTCGTAGTCGTAGAGTCTCATGTGCGTCTTCGTCTCGGCTGGCACATACTGTTTGCCATCGTTCTGTGTGGCGACGAAGCGGTCGGAGAAGTGGTTCATAGGTTTGTACTCCTCGATGAAGCACTTCACGTCCTTTGCATCGAAGATCAAGCCCATGTAATAGCGGAAAATGGGCAGGTTGCCCTCGATGGGTTTTCCTCCTTTGTGCTGTCCCTTGATGCGGAGCGTGTAGCTCAGGTACTTGCCTGGCACACCTTTGTCCTTTGTCTCGTCCAGCACACAGTCGTGGATGATGGCGTAGTAGAGTTGCTCCTTCTCGTTCCATTCCACCTGTAGGTCGTAGTTCTTAGTCGGGTTGCCGGCCGAGTCGAGGATGCTTGCCTCGATGTCCTTTTGACTGTCATCCATGCCCAACACTACGAAAGGCAGACGCACTTCCTTCTCATAGTGGGCGGGCAGGGTGAGGTTATCCTGTCCGAAGAGTACCTCGCCAGCATCCACCTTAAAGTGGAGGCGGTTGGTGTAGGAGCCTCCTTCGTTGCCCATGCGGAAAACCACAATGCCCTCGTCGGGTGGTGTGTCGGTGTCAGGAGCTTCAATCCACGCTGTGCGCCAGTCGTGATACATGCCCCCATCCTTCACCTGCATGTACTGGTCGCCTGGCGTGATTTGGATGAGGCTGGTCATGGCAACATCGGTCATTTCGCCTCCTTTTTTGGGTTTTCGTACAATCTTGGCAAACACCTGTCTGGGGGCATCGCCAGCCATAAGAGTGTTGCCAAACGCTTTGTAGATGTGCATCTCGCGAGGGTCGGGATGCTTCGGGTCTTCACCGCCTTCTTCTTCCTTCGGCTTGCCCTTGGTCAGCGTGTAGCCCAACAGTCCGATAATCACGCTGGCAGGAATGGTGAACGGCCACACGCCGTCGAAGCCCCATGCGTCGTTCTCCTCTTCGTAATGTGGACCAACATCCTCCTCTCCCTCGTCTTCTTCAAGTGGCTTATAGCTGATGTTTATAAGCTCAAAGTGGCCTCCGATGTGGGTTCCTTCGTCGTTGTATTTGTTGACGGTGAGAGTGATGTTATAAACAGGCATACGGCCTGAATGTAGTTCAAATCGGTCGTCTTGTTCTATTTGGAAGGCGTAGTGGATATGGTGATTAGCATCTTCCCCAAATCCGACTGAAGTGAAGAAGTTGGTAGCTAGGTGCAGGCTGCAACCTCTTCCAGGGCCCTTCCGAAATGGTGTGAAAGTGGCATCCACCACAATCTCGTCTTTGGCTTCCTTGAAGTCATCCCATTTTTCATAGTAGAAAGGGAAAGAAGCGGTATAGTAACTGTAGGTTCTATGAAAATCTCCAACGGTAGCGGTGGAGTCTCGATCGTATTTTAGGTTTCTGATTCCGCGAATGGTGTATTCCAGCACGCCAAAGTCCAGTTCTCTCTTTCCGTGCACCTCCTGTGCTTCGCTATTTGCGGGGCAAAGCATGAGCAGCATGGCCAGTGCCATTATCCAGATTTTTATGTTCATAAAGGTCTGTTGTGGTTAAGGTGTAAAAAGATTTTTGCAAAAATAGTATATTTTTTGTTGCGAACCCTACAATTCGTGCATAAATCTGTTTTGTGGGGCACATTTCTATGGCTCAGGAACAAAAAAGAGTCAGATGCTCGTCACGTAGTCATCGCACACGAAGTCTTGGTCGATGCCTGCCGACTTCAGCGCGGCGGCAATGTGTTTGTGCCTGTCGGGCGAGATGAGCAGGATGCCGTTCAGGTAGCGCGAATACTGCGAACGGCCGTTGAAGTGGCTGAGCAGGACAGCACGTGCAATGCCGTATTGCTTGACGGTGAGTTGTTCGAGAAAGTGGCGGAAACCCTTTCCGAAGGTGGCGGCCTCGGTGCTCTTGAAGAACTGGCAACCATGCTCGTCTGGCTGGATGGCGTCGGGGTTGATGATGGTGATGCGCTCGAGCTTCGGATTGCAGTTCTGGCGTATAATCTGGCGCAGGCACTCGGCGGCGGCAGGGCAGTCGCTCAGGACGCATTGGGTCACTTTCGATTGGATTTTCTGGAAGTCAATGTTCATTGCTACAGAAGGATTTAGGTGAAGGAAATCATGGTTTCTGAGGCAAAGATACTGCTTTTTTCTGACACATGCAAGCTTCCCACGCAGACGCATGCTGGTACCGCATGTGGCTATTGGTACGTTTGGTTCGGCTGAATTTTGCTAAGTAACGCATTCTCAGCCGCTTGTGTATTGCGTATTCTTTTCGCTCAGTGGCACAAATGTTGCATCGCCGTTGCAACATTTGTGCCATACTTTGTGCAACAAATGTCGCACTTCCATTGCACCGTTTGTTGCAGTTTCGCTGTTGCTTTACGCAACACTCGTTGCACGGATGTTAAAATAATGCTTGGCTTTTCGCGCTACTCAACTGTGGCTGTGATGGTGAACCTACAGTTGGACTCGGTGTCTTCCCTTTCGCTGTGCTTCCCGAGTGAATTGTTGCGGGTTTTGAATATGCTGGCATCGATGGGAACAGTGATGCTTAGGTCATCCCAGCTGGTTCTGTATATGTCGAAACTGACGGATTCGTTGTTGGGCGTACAATCATACGTTGTTGTTTCGGTGTATGTCTCATCTGGATAATAGACTTCCTTCTGGAAGGAGAAGTGCAGCGGAGAGGGCTTCACACTGATTTTAGCATTCTCTACCCTATACAGAACTTTAAAACCGGAGAGGATTTTCATATCGCCCGTCACGGAATAGGCTGGAATATCAAAGAGGCTGTAAAGTAACATGCCGCCTATTCTCCCCTTGTCTCTATTGTCTTTCTTCACCTGATGGGCGGGCACATCCAGCTGGAACTTCCCGTCCTTCACCAGGAAACGGGCGCGGACGTTGGATGGCTTCCATTGCTGGTCAATTCCGTTGCTGCCTTCACTTTTGATGAATTCCTCCATTTTCAGCATGACAGTCTTGTTGAGTTCGCCCTGGTCTTCATCCACCACTTCATTCTCATTCGTCTTGAATCCCTCTTCCTCGGTGTTCTCTTTCTCCGTGTTCTCTTCTACCGGCTTCACCTCTTTGGGCTTTTCTTTCTCTTCTGTCTGCACTTCCCGCTGCTTTTCCTTTTTGTAATGCACACGGTCGGTGGCTGGCGAGTGGTAGATTTTGCCGTTGGGGTGCTTGAAGTACCAACGGGTGCGGACGGATATGTCTATGTCGTCAGGGTCGGTGATGCCCATCTTGGCGAAGTCGAGTTTCACCGTCTTTCCGCACAGATGAAGGGGTACGTTGAAGGTCTTGCTCTTGCCTGTCTTATGGTTGATGACGGCCATCTGCATCCCTGTGACGTAGCCATGCTCCGTGAGTGTCTCGAAGGGGGTGTCGCGGGTGTCGATGTTCAGACCTGTTCCGTCCTTCGAACGCCCTTTCACCTTGGGGAATGAGAAGGGCTGGTAGAGGGCCACGAAGTCGATGTAGTAGTCGCTACCCAACTGGGCATTGACAATGCCTGGCCGGGTGATGAACACGGCGTGGGCTTCCAGCGGAGTCTTGCTGGCAGAGGCATTCAGGAAGTAGGGGTCTTCGGTGAAGTGGTGGTCACGGCCTTCCAGCAATGTGAACAGCATGTGGCTGTTCTTCACTTGCGGTGAAGGTACGGCCATGATGTTGTAGGGGGTGACTTTGTCCACCAGCGCACGATTCTTGTTTTTATCCTCTGCCGTAAAACGCACTTCATCATTCCAGAGGGTGATGGACTTGGCGCAGAAGGGATAAGCCTGGTCGGTGCCGTGGTGATAGAAATCCTTATAGTTTCCGCCCAAACGCATGACACAGGTTGAAGGGCTGTGGAAACGGCTGTTGGGAAGGTCCCAGCCTCCTCTTCCAAATTTGGCTTCGTAATTGTTTGAAACATCTGCTTTGCCCACTTTACCTTGGTATTCCTTCTGCCTTGTGACGATTTCCTCCATTTTCTCTTTGCAGAAGCCTTCGTAGTATTTCGCGAATTCGTGTTCCGTCTTGATGCCGAAGATGTCCATCATGTCCTGCAGGAAGGTCTTGTTGTTGGCATAAGTGTTCATCATGTGGTCGAAGGTCACCTTGTCTCCATCTGGAACGTGCTCGCACAGATACTGCACCAGCTGCCCCATCATGTAGCCTGCATCGGAAATGTCCACGTCCAGCACTTGATGAGGACCTTGGGGATAGTTAATCTTATTGGGGTATTTCAGGCCAAGAGGCCAGCAGAGGGCTTCCTTGAACGACTGATTCGCGTAGAGCCCTGTCTTCAGGTTGGTGTGGTAGGCATCTTCAGGATCATAGTCGATGAGTCCATGCTTCTTGAGCCATGCTGTGAACACATGTTCGGAGTAAGCACCGAGAGCCTCCATGAACTCGTTGTCACGAACGAGCGAGAAATTCAGGTAGGTGTATTCGTACAGGTGGCTGAGTTCGTGGGTCATCGTCACCATGACATAGTCGCCTCGGCTCTTGTCATAGTAGGGCTTTCCGTCAGCACCTTTCTTGACGAGCTTGTCGTTGTTGATGGCGATAAAAGGAGTGAACAGAGGGATTTGCAGACTGATGGCGGCACTTCCTCCCGTATAGCCCCCACCGCAGACATAGACATTGAAGGCATTGCTCAGTGGTTTGAGACCCAGACCATCTTCGGCCTGAATGAAACGCATGGCGAGACGCACTCCATTGATGACATCCCTGATGCTTTGAGGAACATACTCTTCGGCATTCTTCAAGTCCTCGTCCTTGGCTGCCAGTTCCTTGTAGAGGCTGTCAACGCTCATGCGATAGCGGGAACACTCCACGCCTTCCGTGTCGAAGGTCGGAATCTTGCCCGCATGCTTCTCCTTGTATTGTTGCTCGGCCTGCGCATAGAGCTTCTTGGAGGTTGACATCATGCGGTTCATTTTATGCTTCAGTTTCAGGAGCTTGACTTCATCGCCCAGTTCTGTATGGCTGGCACGGAAGATTACATCAAACGTGCCAAAGGGGTCATTGACATGTGTGGTGAAGCAGTCCAAATCTTTCCACCAACTGGAAGGATAACCAGCCGATTCCCAAGCGGCTTGGGCTCTCATGCCTATGCCTGGATAGGTGGATATGATGCCAGCGACAGGGATTCCAAGAGCCGCAAACACCACCACACATTCAAGGAAGGTGTTCTGCGAAGCTGCGTAATGCACCATGCCGTTCTGATCCACGAAGATACTCACTTCTTCAAAAAGATCGCTTGCGTCCGTCCGGTAAAAGCGCAGGTCTGGCCACAGGTTCTTGGGAACACCCAGTTTCTTGAGGTCGATTTCGACATTGAACTTGCCTGGGATGATGCTGTCGCTATTCATGCCAGCATTGATGTCCCATGCAAAGAGCAGATGACCATCCTTCACATGCTCATTCGTCAGGTCATCCAGCATCTGCATCGTGTTGGGGTCAACCTTGCTGACCTGTATGTCAGGGTCTTCCTCGAATGCACCATCCTTCGCCGTAATGCGCATTTCCTCTAAGGGTTGCATCTTGAACGCCTTGCTCCGCCCGTTCCTCTCGTAATGCTCTGTGGGCTGAAACTTCGCCAGTTTTTCTTCTGTGATGCGCTCAAAGATGCTGGTGGAATCTGCTCCATCCTTTTTGAAGCCATCACGGCCAAATCCATTACAACCGTTGCAGCCTGTCAGCCCCAGCAATAGGAAGTACATACAATAGAGAAACGAATGTCTTCTTAGCATACGAATAAGTTTTTTAGAGTTTTGGCAAATGTAGCACATATATTTATATGGGGCAAACTTTTCTCTCTTTTTTTGACAAAAAAGGCTGACATCGGGTTGCGATGTCAGCCTTTCTGTTCTGTTTTATGTGTGGCAAACGTTTATTCTGCTGCTGCTTCTTCAGCCTCTTCCGCTTCGGGTACGTCTTCAACGGGGGCTTCCACTGCTGCTGCGGCTTCCTCTTCGGCTGCTTTAGCTACTTCCTTCTTGGAGGGGGTGGGGGTGCCGTCTTCGTTGACGACCTCGAAGGGGATGGCTACAGTCACCTCGCGGTGGAACTGTGCGGTAGCCTCGTAGTTGCCAAGGGTCTTCACGCCCTTGATGCTGATGAGTTTGCTGTCGATTTCGAAGCCCTTCTCAGCAAGAGCTGCTGCAATTTCCTTAGGACCTACAGAACCGTAGATGTTGCGACCTTCAGAAACGCGAGCCTTGATGACGAGTGATACGCCTTCAAACTGCTTGGCACGTGCCTCGGCATCTGCCTTAATCTTTGCAATCTTGTGAGCGCGCTGCTTCAATTCCTCGTTGAGCTGCTTCACGGCCTTCTCGGTGGCAAGCACTGCGAGACCCTGAGGAAGAAGATAGTTGCGACCATAACCGTCCTTCACTGTGAGGACTTCGTCCTTGTAGCCTAAGCCGTGGACATCTTTCTTAAGAATGATTTTCATACTGTCTTACCTCCTATTTTATTATTTCAACAAGTCTGCTACGTATGGGAGGAGTGCAAGGTGACGAGCACGCTTCACTGCCTGTGCCACACGGCGCTGATACTTCAGAGAAGTGCCTGTGATGCGACGGGGAAGAATCTTGCCCTGCTCGTTGAGGAACTTCTTGAGGAACTCTGGGTCTTTGTAGTCGATGTACTTGATACCGCTTTTCTTGAAACGGCAATACTTCTTCTTCTTAACGTCAACCGTGGTGGGAGTTAAGTATCTGATTTCTGATGGTGCTGCCATGATTAAGCCTCCTTCTTGTTACGACGCTTCTCAGCGTATGCTGCAGCGTACTTTTCGTTCTTGACTGTGAGATAGCGGAGCACACGCTCGTCGCGGCGCATCTGCAACTCGAATTTAGCAATCACTGCGGGGTCGGCCTTGTACTCCACCATCTGGTAGAAACCAGAACCCTTCTTCTGAATGGGATAAGCCAGTGTCTTCAGACCCCAGTTCTCGGTGCTGATGATTTCGGCACCTTTCTCCTTGAGGTAGTTGACAAACTTATCAGCCGCTTCCTTCATCTGAACATCAGACAAAACGGGAGTTAAAATGAAAACGGTTTCGTATTGATTCATAAAATCAATAATGTAAGTTTTGTTTGTTAATAAAAAATGAACTCTGCTCCTGCAAATTTTGCAAAAGCGGTGCAAAGGTACGAAGAAAAATGCGAATTGGGAATATGAAAACCATCTTTTTTTGTCTTGAAAGTGATTTTCTTGCTAAAAAGTTTCGTAGTTTGAAGAAAAAGCTGTTATTTTGTGGCTGATTTTGTCAGAACATCATAAAAATAAATACATACAATGAAAAATCTCGGAATTATACTGATTGTTGTGGGCGCATTGCTTCTGATTCTTTGTGCCCTCGTGCCCTTCATGGGTGACATGGCTGACCAGAACTGGTACACTTGGGGAAGTTTCTTCCTGATTATCGCAGGTCTCCTGACTCATATATTTATGAATAGGAAGGTGGAGGCCTGACCTTTGTTCGGGTTCCGAAGTTTCGGATTACCGAAGTGAAAAATGAGAAGCGAGAGAATTTTCAACTGAAAACTCTCTCGCTTCTCATTTTTTGTATTTTCACCTTTTCATTCTTCGCTTTCACCTTCCTCGTTGGTGATGACCAGCTTGTAGCCCTTGCCATGTACGTTGATGATTTCCACGTTGGGGTCTAACTTAAGGTGCTTGCGCAGCTTGGTGATATAGACATCCATGGAGCGGGCGTTGAAGTAGTTGTCGTCAATCCAGATGGTCTTCAGGGCATAGTCGCGCTGCAGAAGCTCGTTCTGGCGGTTGCTCAGCAGGGTGAGCAGTTCGGCTTCCTTGGTGGTGAGCTTCTCCTGATTGTTGTCGATGCTGAGAATCTGCTTCTGTGTGTCGAAGGTGAAGCGACCAATCTGACGCACGGTCATGTCCTTGTTCTTTTTGCCGCGCACACGGCGCAGGATGGCCTCGATGCGGAACACCACCTCTTCCATCGAGAAGGGCTTGGTGATGTAGTCGTCGGCTCCCAGTTCGAAGCCTTCGCGCACATCGTCCTTGAGGTTCTTGGCAGTGAGGAACATGAAGGGCATTTCGTAGTTGATTTCCTTGATTTTGCTGGCCAGCGTGAAGCCGTCCATGCGGGGCATCATCACGTCGAGGATGCAGAGGTCGAAGTTGCCTTGCAGGAAGGTGTCGAACCCTTCCTCACCGTCTTGGCAAAGGGTTGTGTTGTAGCCTTTGGCCTCAAGATATTCGCGGAGGAGCATGCCGAGGCTCTCGTCGTCTTCGCAAAGAAGGATGTTCACTTCTTCAAGTCTGTCGTCTGTTACCATAGTGTTATTTGTTTTTAATTATTAATAATGTCGTTCTGTAGTAGTCTTGTTGGTTGCAGTCGTGTCATCTCGTTCATCCTGCCGGTACTTTTCCTTACATTTTCAGCTTGATGGTGAACTTGGTGCCGATGCCCAGTTCGCTGTCTGCCACGATGGTGCCCTTGTGGTCTTTGATGATTTTATAGACGTAGGCAAGGCCGAGTCCGAACCCTTTCACGTCGTGGAGGTTGCCCGTGTGTACGCGGTAGAACTTCTCGAAGATGCGCTTCAGGTCTTCTTTCTTGATGCCGATGCCATTGTCTTGGATGGAGATGCAGAGCAGTCCTGGCTCGTTCCATGTTTCGACGTTCAGCTCGAGGTCGGCATCCTTGCGGCGGTACTTCACGGCGTTATCCATCAGGTTGAAGATGACGTTAGTGAAGTGCATGTCGTCCACGAAGATGACAGGGTTGGTGGCGTTGAGGTTGGTGATGATTTTGCCTCCGTTCTTTTCCACTTTCAAAGCGAAGGTGTGGGTCACACCGGCGATGAGTTCGTTGATATCGACCTCCTTCATGTGAAGGTTGGCTCGCTGGTTCTCGTACATGGAGAGCTGTAGCACTTTCTCCACCTGGAAACGGAGGCGTTTGGTCTCGTCGATGATGGTGGTGGTGAGGCGTTGCATCAGGGCGGGCGTCTTCTTCACCGAATCATCGCCCAGCATCTGGGCAGCCAGCGAGATGGAGGAGATGGGAGTCTTGAACTCGTGGGTCATGTTGTTGATGAAGTCGTTCTTCAGCTCGGTCAGCTTCTTCTGCCTGAATACTAGCACGAGGGTGACGATAAAGGTGATGAGCATGATGAGGGTGAATGCCAGGGAGGGCATCATGAACCAGAATGAACGCCACATGTATTTGCTCAGGTCGGGGAAGTGGACGATGAGCACTCCACTGCGCTGGACAGGGTCGTTCTTGAAGAGGGTTTCCTTGAAGACGCGGTTGTTGCCCGTCTCGTCGTAGTCGGCACACTGATAGACTTTCTGCCCGTTGCTCGTAGTCACGGTGAAGTGGTAGGGGATATTGATGCCATTGTTGCTCAGCTGGGTCTTCAGTATCTGGTCAAGTTCGGTGAAGTCGATGCGCTTGGAGAGAGGGCGATCGCTGGCTGTGTAGAGGATGCTGTAAATGACTTCTTCCACGAGGCTCTTCTCGGTGGCGTAGCGCATGGCCATGATTTCCTGCAAGGAGCGTTGGCGGTCGTTGATGCCGCCCATCTTGCGGGTGAAATATTTGTCGGAGAGATTAGTGCTGGCGGTTGTCTCGCGTGAGGTGAACACGCTACCGTCTTTGGCGATAACTTGGTGGGTGCGCTGCACCACAGACGAGTCGGTGTTGGCAAAGACGGAATCGGTGGCTGTGGCGATGCCGTTGAGTGCCTCGGTGCCTTGTTCCAGATAGCGTTTGGCTTCCGAAAGCTCCAACTGGTGTGCTGTTTCGTAAAGGCTGCGGCTCACCGACTCATCAAAATGCTCATGCCGTAGCGAGGTTATTTCCTCGATGTAGCGCATCTGCATGATGAGCAGGCTGGTGAAGGAGATGCCCATTACGATGGCCAGCACTATGATTGTTGACTTCTTCATACGATGTAGCTTTCTTTTTGGCGTTGCAAATGTACTGAAATATTAAAAGATTCCGATTCTGTTAATAAAAAAAGCGGTTTTTGTTGAACGACTTTTACAAGTGTTAACAAAAATGCCCGCTTTTAGTTGATGAAATGTTAACTCGTTTGCTACTATTTCTTTACTCTTGGGCAGTGTTCCCTTATGTAGTTATAGACAAAGTCGAAGTCCTCGTCGCGCACATAGACTTGGTTGTTGGAGAGGATTTCGCGGATTTTGATGACGTTGCCCCATCTGCCTTTTTTCACGCTGCGCACGTTTTTGAAGTCGGAATACATGGAGGTGCGGTTGGCCACCGAGATGCCTAAACCAATCATGGAGAGGTTGCCTCTGCCTGCTCCAACGCCAGCGGTGAGCATGCCCAGCTTTCTGGCTTTTTTTGCTTGTTCAGGGATTTGCTCGTGGTTCACGCCATTTTCGTCCATCGTGAAGAGAATGATGTACTTTCCACCATACATGCCTGCCACGATGGCGTAGGCGACATAGATGAGGACGGTGAAGAAGGCGATGAAAATGAGGACAGGCCATGTGTCTTCCCACAGCAGCTCCCAGTTGTCCCAATGGATGTGCTTCCAACTGAGTATCATGATCAGAGTGCCAATACCTGCGAAAATCCAGAAGAAGATTTTATAGACGAGGAACAGGATCGTGGGGTTTGTCCACATGTTGAAAGGGTAAATCCATCGGTACTTTCCGTCAGCACACAGTTGTACGCCCTGTTTCAGGGTCTCATTGTCAATAGACCTCCGTTGACGGGTGTTTTTTTTCTTTTTCGGTGCTGGTGGTACGGCGTCATGTGGTGGCACTTCGGTTGCAGTGGGTGCTGGAGGTGGAGTGGGGGGCAACGGAGAAGTGTCGGCCAGTGGTGCTGGAGGCGGACAGGCTAATGATGAGGCGGCAGTGCCACATTGGTGGCAAAACTTCGCTTCTTCAGGTAGTTGTGTGCCGCATTTGGGACAGTATTTCATAGGTCTTGTATTTGATGAATTGAAAAGTGTGAAGAATAAACGCAAAAATAGGGGATTTCTTGTTTCAATCCAAATGTTTCTTGAATATTTTGTCATGTTCGGCCTGTGAATCATTCTTTTTGCTTATCTTTGCACAAGATTTTGGAATTAGTATTGAAAAATTAGATGGCAGAAGGGACGGGACATGCTAAGTTGTGGCAGTTCTTGCGGTTTTGTGTAAACGGTGGTGTGTCGGCTGGCATTCATTATGGTGTGTATGTACTGGCGATGCAGTTCATCCAGTTAGATATTGCCTATTCGCTGGGATATATCGTTTCGTTCATTTATAACTATTTCATGACGTGTTACTGGACTTTTCATGCTCGTCCCACGTGGATGAGACTTTTGGGCTTCAGCGGCAGTCATGTAGTGAACTATCTGATTCACGTGGTGCTGTTCCACTTGTTGACGGTGTGGGGCGTACACAGGCTCATCGCTCCCGTGCTGGTGCTGATGGTGGCTGTTCCGACGAACTTCCTGATTCTGAGATATGTATATAGAAAGAAAGAGAAATGAAAAAGGTGACGATTTTACTTCCTGCGTATAACGAGGAAGCCTCTTTCCCCGTCTTGGAGCAGTGCATGAAGCGGGTGCTGGAGGAGAATCCTGGTTATGAGTGGGAGTTTCTGATGGTGAACGATGGTTCCACCGACCACACATTGCAGCAGATGGTTCGTCTGCATCGGGAGGATTCTTCCCATTGGAACTACATCGACCTTTCGCGCAATTATGGGAAAGAGCTGGCGATGATGGCTGGCTTTGACTATGTGAAGGGTGATGCGCTTATTATCATGGATTTTGACATGCAGCACCCGGTGGATGTAATTCCTGAGATGTTGCGTTGGTGGGAAGAGGGATATGATGATGTGTATGCGACTCGTCAAGGCTCGAAGGAGACGTGGGTGAAACGGAAAACCTCGCAGTGGTATTATCAGTTGCTGCAGATGTTTACTCGTGTGCCGATTCAGAAAGATACGGGTGATTTCCGCTTGCTCGACCGCTCGTGTGTGGAGGCTCTGAAGCAGATGCGTGAGGTGGAACGGAACACGAAAGGGATGTATTCGTGGATTGGATTCCGAAAGAAAGGTATTTTCTATCAGCAACAAGAACGGCAGGCTGGGGAGTCGAAGTGGAGTTACAGGGCTTTGCTGAATCTGGCGTTGAACGGCATCATGGCCTACACGACGGCACCACTCAGGCTGGCCAGTGTACTGGGGGGGGTAATTTCCCTGTGTGCCTTCCTCTATCTCATCTATATCATCATTGTGACCAACGTGTATGGCGAACCCGTGGCGGGCTATCCGACCATCATGGTAACGGTGCTCTTTCTGGGAGGTGCCCAACTGATTTGCATCGGTGTGATAGGGGAGTACCTGGCCCGGGTGTTCAACGAGTCGAAACGTCGCCCCGGCTATTTTGTGAGCAGTTACAATGGGGAGAGGAGGACATATAAGTGAAGAGTGAAAAGTGAAAAATCTAAGTAACCCGCCATTCGGCTTGTTGCCTTTTCATTTGCAAAAGTAACTTAGATTTTTCACTTTTCACTTTTCACTCTTCACTTAAAACTTTGTATAGTTACTTATGAATACCAAAATTGAGAAGTTTTTCAAGCAGCCTTGGCTGAGCGACTATCGCACACTGGCGGCACTGTGGGGATTGGTGGCACTGTTTTGTATCTACAAGATAGTGCATAGTGGCAATATGGACGCTGATTATCTGATATTTACCCATTCTTTTGACCATGCTTGGGCGAATATGCCGCTTTATCCGCTGTATGTGGAAGATACGAACTATTTTCTCTATGGTCCCACGTTTGCCTCGCTGATTGCCCCGTTTTCGCTGATGAATGATTGGGTGGGATTCGTGATTTGGGAACTCTTCATCACTTTCTTTCTGTTTTTCACGGTTCGCTTTTCGTGGCTTACGAAATATCAGCAGGTGTTCATCTTCTGGTTTTGTGTTCAGGAGGTGGTAAACTGTGTGCTGGATGCGGAAATGAACACGCTGGTGGTGTCGGGTATCCTGCTCAGTTTCCTCTTGGTGGAGAGGGAACAGGATCATTGGGCGACGTGCTTCATCGCCATGGGAACGATGACCAAGCTTTTTGGCATCGTCGGCCTGCTGTTTTTCTTCTTCTCAAAGCACAAAGGTCGTTTTGTCTGGACATGGGTGGTATGGATGATTTTCTTTGCCGTACTTCCCATGCTGATGTTTGGCTTTGACTATACATGCAACGAATATGTGGAGTGGATGAAGGCTTTGGCGGTGAAAAATGACCACAATCTTCTTTTTGAGACCAAACAGAACATCTCTCTCTTGGGGCTGGTGCGTAACTTCAGTGGATGCACCACTTATTCGGATCTCTGGGTGTTTACGCCTTGTGCATTGCTTTTCATGACTCCTTTGTTCAGGAAGAGGCAGTATCAGTATATCGCTTTCAGGGAGACGATGCTGTCGTCTGCGCTCATTTGTATTTGTATTCTGAGCACCAGCACGGAGGCTTATGGCTACATCATCGCCATGGTGGGTGTGGCGATTTGGTACACCGCTGCCCCTTGGAAGCGAGGCAAGTGGGAGATTGCCTTGATGGTGTTTGCGTTTGTGCTGACTAGTTTGAGCTCCACAGACCTTTTCCCTCGCGATTTCCGCAAGGTGACGATGGTGCGCTATGCGTTGAAAGCCTTGCCTGTCACCTTAATTTGGTTTGTGGAGATGTGGGAATTGCTGACACATGATTATAGAAAAATTCCCCAGAGACACTACTAAGGTTCGGCATATTTGATTTTCTAAGTGATAGGAAGAAACGGAAAAACAAGGGGATGCACCGGTGAGTGCATCCCCTTGTGTGTTGAGGAATGAAGCTTTTAGTCCTCGTCCTTGTTCTGTTCTTCGAACTCCTTCATGAGCTGCTGCTGGATGTCGGTCGGTACCAACTCGTAGGAAGCAAACTTCATGATGAAGCTGGCGCGTCCACCAGTGATGGAGCTGAGGGTAGTGGAGTAGCTGGAGAGGCTCTTGAGTGGCACTTTCGCAATCAGTTTCTCGTAGCCATTCTCGCTCTCGCTGCCGATAATCATGCCACGACGACCTTGCAGGTCTGACATGACATCGCCCATCTTGTCGCTGGGCACGAATACTTCCACGTCATAGATGGGTTCGAGCAGCTTGGGACCTGCGGCCTTGAAGGCATCGGAGAAAGCATGACGACCAGCCAGCATGAACGAGAGTTCGTTAGAGTCAACGGGGTGCATCTTACCATCGTAAACCACCACGCGGACATCGCGAGCATACGAACCCGTGAGTGGGCCTTGTTCCATGCGGCTCATGATACCCTTGAGGATGGCGGGCATGAAGCGTGTGTCGATTGCACCACCCACCACTGAGTTGATGAACACGAGTTTGCCGCCCCATTCGAGGTCAACTTCCTCCTTGCTCTTTGCGTTAATCTTGAACTCCTGATTGCCAAATTTGTAGCTTGTGGGATCAGGCATACCGTCGTAGTAAGGCTCCACGATGAGGTGAACTTCGCCGAACTGACCTGCGCCACCTGACTGCTTCTTGTGGCGATAGTCGGCACGAGCAGCCTTCGTGATGGTTTCACGATATGGGATTTTGGGCTCTTCGAAGCGAATCTTGATTTTTTCGTTGTTCTCCATGCGCCACTTCAGGGTGCGTAGATGGAATTCGCCTTGTCCCTTCACGAGGGTCTGCTTCAGTTCCTTCGACTGTTCCAGAATCCATGTTGGGTCTTCTTGCGACATTTTCTGGATGGCAGCCACCATCTTCTCGGTGTCACTTTCGTTCTCTGCCTTGACAGAACGGATATACTTGGGGTCAGGATATTTGACAAAGTTGAATCGGTTCTCGCAGTCCTTGCCTGCCAACGTGTTGCCAGTGCGGACATCCTTCAGCTTTACGGTGCAACCGATGTCGCCTGCCACGAGTTCTTCCACCTTGATGCGGTTGGCACCTGCACAGCAGAACAATTGAGCCATACGCTCTTTCGAGCCACGGTCGGTATTGGTCAGGTCATCGCCTTCGTGTACCTTACCTGACATCACCTTGAAGTATTGTACACCGCCGATGTGTGGCTCGTTGGCGGTCTTGAAGAAGTAGAGGGAAGCAGGTGCGTTGGGGTCTGGCTTCACTTCTTCGCCACGGGTATTGTGTACTTGTGGCATCTCGTCAACGAATGGAACCACGTTGCCGAGGAACTCCATCAGGCGGCGTACGCCCATATCCTTGGTTGCACATACACAGAACACGGGGAACATGCTTCGTGTTGCCAATCCTCTACGGATACCCAGACGGAGTTCGTCTTCTGTGAGTGCCTCGGTTTCAAAGAACTTCTCCATCAGGCCTTCGTCGTTCTCGGCTGCTGCCTCCACGAGGGCGCGGTGCATCTCCATTGCTTTGTCCATCTCTTCTGCAGGAATATCCTCGATGATAGGTGCGCCACCTTCAGGCTTCCAGGAATATTTCTTCATCAGCAACACGTCGATGAGGGAGTTGAAGTTTGGACCCTCGTTCAGAGGATACTGGATTGGAACCACCTTGGGGCCGTAGATGCCGATGAGGCTGTCAAGCACCTGATGGTAGTCGCATTTCTCGGAGTCGAGTTGGTTGACCAAGAAGATGACCGGTTTGCCTAATTTCTCAGTGTAGCGGAAGTGGTTCTGTGTACCGACTTCTGGCCCGTACTGGCCGTTGATGAGCAGCAGGGCAGTGTCGGTCACATGCAGGGCAGTCATGGCGGCACCCACAAAGTCGTCAGCGCCAGGGCAGTCGATGATGTTCAGCTTCTTTCCGTTCCATTCCACGTGGAAAACTGTGGAGAAGACACTGTAACCATACTCTTGTTCTACAGGAAAATAGTCGCTCACCGTGTTTTTGGCAGTGATGCGACCACGACGGCTGATGATGCCAGCTTCATACAGGAGTGCTTCGGTAAGTGTAGTCTTACCGGCACCGTCATTGCCAAGCAAGGCAATGTTCTTGATTTCATTAGTTTGGTAAACTTTCATAGGTAGGTTAGTTTTATGTTTGTATAGACTGTTTCAAAAAACGGCATAAAATTACAGCTTTTTCTTCTTATGGAGCGAAAAAATCTTATGTTATTAAACACTTTTCATCATTATTAAGTAGATATTGAGTACTTTTGCAACATGATGGCAGGTATTTACGTGCATATTCCCTTCTGCAAGTCTCGTTGTGTCTATTGTGGATTCTTCTCGACAACGTTGTTAGAGAAGCGTTCGGAGTATGTCGATGCCGTGGTGGATGAACTGAAACGGCGACGGCATTATTTGGCTGGGGAACCTGTCGGCACCATCTACTTTGGCGGAGGAACCCCATCCTTGCTCTCGGTGACGGACACGGAACGTATTCTGGATGCTATTTATAATATATATAATGTACGCGAGGGAGCAGAGGTGACCATGGAAGGCAATCCTGATGATCTGACCCCAGCCTTGCTGCATGGTCTGAAGGGGCTTGGAGTGAATCGTTTGAGTATGGGAGTGCAGACCTTCGACGATGCCCGTTTGGCTTTTCTCCGTCGCCGTCATTCAGCCCAACAAGCTGTGGATGCTGTTCGGACGGCTGTTCAGGCTGGCTTTCAGAACATCAGCATCGATTTGATGTTCGGCTTTCCGGCGCAAACGATGGAGGCGTGGAAAAGCGATGTACAGAAGGCTCTCACGCTGCCTGTTCAGCATATTTCGGCTTATTCGCTGATGTATGAAGAGGGTACGCGCTTGCGAAAGATGCTCGATGCAGGCGATATTGCGGAACTGGACGAAGAGATTTCCTTGCAGATGTATGAATATCTGATGGATGCACTTTCTGTAGCAGGGTATCGTCACTATGAAATCAGTAATTTTGCGCTTCCAGGCATGGAGTCGCGGCATAATTCGGGATATTGGCAGGGTGTCCCCTATCTGGGAGTCGGAGCGGGTGCTCACTCTTATGATGGGAAAAACCGTCACTACAACGTAGATTCTTTGGTCTCTTATTTATCCCAAGAACCCCCGATGAGAGAACAACTGACTGAAAATGAACGATATGATGAGTTTATCTTCACGGGATTGCGCACGGCAGAAGGGCTTCAACTCGCTGAACTTGAAAAGCGTTTCGGCACAGAATTCGTGCAGTATTGCCTGCAAAATGCACAGCCTCATATAGATGGCGGACGTTTGGTGCATGAAGGGCGAGTGTTGCGTCTCACTCGTAGTGGGCTTTTTGTTTCCAACGATGTCATGTCTGACTTGATGTGGGTGGAATAGTTTCTCATTTTTGTGCACGTGCACAAAATGCATAATTACCTATAAAATGTCCTTTATTAACTTTAAAAGGGAAAATCTTTTCCAAAAAATGAAAATAAACGACTTTTTAATGATAACGTATCTTAAAAGTCCGTAACTTTGCATCGGTTTTGAAAGCAAATTGATTGTTTAACAAATTTAAAAGTAAAAGAAAATTATGAAGAAGTTGGTTTTCGCAGCTGTTGCTGCAATCGCTCTCACTGCATCTGTATCATTCGTATCTTGCGACAAGAAGGCTGCTCCTGCTGTTGACACTACTGCTGTTGACACTACTGCTGCTGTTGTTGAAGACACTACAGCTGACACTGTTACTGCTGATACTACTGCTGCTGACACTACTGTTGCTCAGTAATCAAAAGCGATTGAAAACTTTCTGGATTCTCAGAATCCAAAAGGGAATTGGACCTGCAAGACAATAGTCTCGCAGGTTTTTTTATGCTCTCCTGTTTGTATGCAGAATTGAAGCACAACATAGTCTCCCGTTCCATTTACATGTTTAACGCCGTTTCATATATAAATGGTACGGCGTACAATTTGAATATGCAACGACGTTGTGTGTAGGGTGGTAACTGAAACAAAAAAAGCAGGGGAATGGCGAAGCGGATTGTGCTTCACCATTCCCCTGCTTTGCGATGGGATGCTATGTTGGTCGTAATGTCTTTACGATGCCATGCTAATGCCGTGCTCGGCTGCCATGTGGCGGAGGTTGAGAATGGCGTAGCGCATACGTCCCAGTGCCGTGTTGATGCTGCAGTTGGTCTTCTCTGCAATTTCCTTGAACGAGAGTTCGTCATACACACGCATCAGGAGCACTTCGCGCTGGGCGTCTGGCAGTTTCGCAATGAGTTCCCTCACCTCGGAAAGGGTCTGCTGGTCAATCATCTCCTGCTCACGGTTCTCGTTGACGGCAATGTCAGCGTTGTTGAACAAATCCACCTCTGACTCATCGTTGGAGATGATGCGATCAGATGGTGTGGTGCGGTAATAGTCGATAAGGTGATTGTGGACTATGCGCATCATCCACGAGGAGAACTTTCCGTTCTCGGCATATTGGCCGTTCTTGATGCGCACAACCATCTTGATGAAGACATCTTGAAAGAGGTCTTCAGCGAGTTCTTGGTTTTTGACTGAATAGAGGAGGTATGAAAAAACCTTACTCTCGTAACGCTTCAACAATGCATCGAATGCGCTATTATTGCCTTCCTGATACAGGCTGACCAGTGTCTCGTCAGCGAGTTCCTGTAGCTTCTTCATTATGCTTAGTGTTTGATTTAGCGTAATGTTTCTTCGATAGGCAGAGAGTATTTTAAAATGTTAATATTTAGGTTTTTTAATGTTTGACGTTGCAAAGTAACGGCATTTATTTGAAAAATGCAAATTTTTTACACAAAAAATGCGTCTTTTTCAATCTTCAGCCCTCTCAGCAGGTCTGTGACAGCCATTTTTTTCTTCCCTTCCAGTTGTAGAACCTTGATGTAGAGCCATCCGTCAGTGGTCGCTACTTTGAGGAAGTCTTTGCCGTCGGTGAATATTTTTCCTGCCTCTTCGGGGGAGGTGGAGGGGCACTTCTCCGTCTCGTAAATCTTGACAGACTTGCCGTTGAGGGTAGTCCATGCGGCAGGGTAGGGGCTGAGGCCACGAATGAAGTTATAGACCTGTTGAGTCGGCTGCTTCCAATCGATGCGGCAGGTTTCTCGGAAGATTTTGGGCGCTGGCGTGAGTGGCACATCCTTGAATTGATCTTGGGGTATAGAGGTGACTGTGCCAGCTATGATGTTATCGACGGTTTCTGTGACAAGTTTGCCACTGAGCACCATGAGCTTGTCATGTACGACTTCCACGTTGTCCGTCTCACCAATGGGTATCTTGACTTGCTGGATGATGTCGCCTGTGTCAATCTCGTGTTTCAGGAAGAAAGTGGTGATGCCTGTCTCGGTTTCACCATTGATGACTGCCCAGTTGATGGGAGCGGCACCGCGATACTTCGGCAGAAGGCTGGCATGGGCATTGAAGGTGCCAAGAGGCGGCATGCTCCACACGACTTCTGGCAACATGCGGAATGCCACGACGATTTGGAGGTCGGCCTTCAATGCGCGCAGTTCCTCCACAAAGTCCGGGTCTTTGAGCTTGACGGGTTGGAGCACTTTCAGACCGTGTTCCACGGCATACTGTTTCACAGGACTGGGTTGGAGCACGCTGCCGTGTCGTCCCATAGGCTTATCTGGCATGGTGACAACAGCCACTACGTTGTAGCCGCCTTCCACAAGGGCACGGAGGCTCTCCACGGCAAAGTCGGGAGTGCCCATATAGATGATTCGCAGGTTTTCTTTGGTCATGGTCTTCAATGTTTCAATTGCTAAATTTTAATAGTCCTTTGATTCTTTACTCCTTGGATGCTTCAATCTTTCGATTTCTCCTTCCTCTCTTCTCATTCTTGGCTGAACTTGAGCAACGTTTCCCGGTAGCTGGTGAAAAGACCTGAACGCGAGATAAAGCCTAAGTAGAGATTGTTCTCGTCCACCACAGGAAGGTTCCATGCTTTGGTTTCCTTGAACTTCTGGAGTGCCACTTTGGGTGAATCGTTAGCCATGAGCACAGCTGGAGGGTCTTTCATGAAGGTGCCGGCAGTGTATTGGCGATACAGCTCTGGGCGGAACATGTAGAGACGGACGGAGTCGAGAGAGATGACACCCAAGAGTTTGCCGTTGGCGCCCACCACGGGGAAAATGTTGCGGTGTGATTTGGCAATGACGGCAATGAACTTACTGAAAGGCAAATCGGGGGTGACGGACTTGTAGTCTTTCTCGATGAGCGATTCCAGGTTTAGCACCGTGAGGATAGCACTGTCCTTATCGTGGGTGAGCAGCTGGCCTCGACGTGCCAGACGCATGGCATAGATACTATGTGGTTCGAAAATGTTGATGGTGAGGTAGGAAACGGCCGAGACTATCATGAGAGGAACGAAGAGGTCGTAGCCTCCAGTAAGCTCGGCGATAAGGAAGATGCCCGTGAGAGGGGCATGCATCACACCCGACATGAGTCCAGCCATGCCATAGAGTCCGCAGTTTTTGGGCGAAAGGTAACAGGAATCCCCCATGACAAGCCCCAACCCCATGTCCCAGAGGTTGGCGAAAATGAATCCGGCGATGCAACCGAGGAAAAGGCTGGGGGCAAACACGCCACCGCAGCCACCGCCACCATTGGTTGCCGTGGTGGCAAACACCTTGAAAATGAGCACTAACCCTAAGTAGATGAGCAGATTGCCATCATCGTTGTAGAAAAGGGTGTTGTGCATGATGTCCCGTTCTGGAGCCTCGTTGATGAGTTGGTTGATGACATCGTAACCTTCTCCGTACATGACGGGGAAGAAGTAAATTAAAATACCCAGTACGATGGCTCCAAGCAGGAACTTATAGCGTTTCTTCGTGATTTTGCCAAACACGCCCTCAAACCAGTTCATGGCGCGGGTGAAGTAGAGGCTGACCAGTCCGCAAGCTATGCCCAGGAGGATGCAGCCTGGGATGATGTCGATGGTGAACGCTTTGTTGAGGCTGAAGTCAAACAGGGGAGCTGTGCCGTAAAAGGCATAGGACACGCACACCGACGTGATGCTGGTGACCAGCAGAGGAAGGAGTGACGAGAAGCTTAGGTCGAGCATCAGCACCTCGAGCACGAAGACCAAACCGGCTATAGGTGCCTTGAACACGCCAGACACGGCTCCGGCAGCACCACAGCCCACCAGAAGCATCAAGGTTTTGGGTGGCAGGTGAAAGCGTTTGCCGAAGTCAGACCCCCAGGCCGCACCCGTCAGGACAATAGGCGCCTCGGCTCCAACTGAACCACCGAAACCAATGGTGATGGCGCTGGCAATGACGCTTGACCAGCGGTTGTGCGACTTGATGCGGCTTCTGCCTCGCGACATGGCATAGAGAATCTTGGTCACGCCATGACTGATGTCGCCTCTGACAATATACTTGACGAACAATAGGGAAAGGAGGATGCCGACAGCAGGAAAAATGAGGTAAAGCAGATTGGTGTGTTCGACGGCAAAGCCTGAGGTGAGCAGATGCTTGATTTCCTCAATCAGCGTCTTCAGCACAAAGGCTGTCAGTCCAGTGAATACACCAACCATCAGGCTGAGCATCAGAACGATTTGCCGCTCTGTATGGTCGCCTTTCAGCCATTCGGTGATGGCATTGATGAGTCTGATTTCTTTACGTCTAATTCCTGTGAAGTTCATATTATTCCCGAATGATGGTGAATTGCCCGTTTGCGTTCATCTTGATGATGCTGCTGGGCTTATGTTTTTCGCGGCTCTGACGGCTGTATTTCACCACATAATCAACGGCATTCTTGATTTCATCGCTGATTTCGTCGAAGGTTCGTGGTGTCGGTTCACCGCTGATGTTGGCACTGGTGCTGACAATGGGCTTTTGGAAGCGGAAACAGAGTTCCTTGCTGAATTCCTCCCTCGTGATGCGGATGCCGGCACTTCCGTCTTCGGCTATCACGTTGGGAGCCAGTCCTGTCACATTGTCAAAAATGACAGTGAGAGGCTTGTCGCTCAGCTCAATCATGTCCCAAGTCACGTCTGCCACATTCCTGACATAACGTTGCAGACGCACATCGCTATCGACCAGGCAGATGAGTGCCTTGCTGTCTTCGCGCTTTTTGATTTCATACACCTTTTTCACCGCTTCGGGGTTGGTGGCATCGCAGCCGATGCCCCACACCGTGTCCGTCGGGTAGAGGATGACACCTCCAGCCTTCATCACCTCAATGGCCTTCTTTACTTCGTCCTGTAACATATCTGTCAAGTAATAAATGTCGCCCTGAGCATGGGCGGGTTAAAATTCTGATGTGAAATGGAACTTGATGTGCTTAAAATCCTGCTGTGCCATCTGCAACACATAGTTGCTGTCTGCAAGGAACACGTCCCTTCCCTCCTTGTCCTTTGCCATATACTGGTACTTTCTCTTCTTGAAAGCCTCCAGTTCGGCATCGTCGTCACTCTCTATCCAGCAAGCTTTGTACAGACTGATTGGCTCCCATTTGCACTTGGCATTGTATTCGTTCTCAAGGCGATACTGAATAACCTCAAACTGCAACTGACCTACAGTGCCAATAATCTTACGGTTGTTGAATTGGTTTACGAACAACTGTGCCACACCTTCGTCCATCAGCTGGTTGATACCTTTCTCCAGCTGTTTTGTCTTCATCGGGTCTGCATTTTCGATATACTTGAACATTTCGGGCGAGAAGCTGGGCAATCCCTTGAAGTGCAGCTGTTCTCCTTCGGTCAGCGTGTCGCCAATCTTGAAGATGCCGTTGTCTGGCAGACCGACAATGTCGCCAGGAAAAGCCTCGTCAATCGTGCTTTTGCGTTGGGCCATGAACTGCGTTGGGCTGGAGAAACGAACCGTCTTTCCATTGCGCACATGCAGATAAGGTGCGTTCCTCACGAACTTGCCAGAGCATACCTTGCAGAAGGCTGTGCAGGAGCGGTGGTTCGGGTCGATGTTGGCGGTAATCTTGAAGATGAATCCCGTGAACTTCGGTTCTTCTGGTTGCACCATACGCTCCTCTGCCGTGGTCGGGCGTGGGTTGGGGGCAATCTCCACGAAACAGTCCAGCAGTTCCTGCACACCGAAGTTGTTCAGGGCTGAACCAAAGAATACGGGAGCCACTTCTGCTTCCAGATATGTGTTCACGTCGAAGGGGTCATACACACCGTCAATCATCTCCAAGTCTTCACGCAGTTTCTCTGCATCCTGCTCGCCCACACGCTCTTCCAACTCGCTCGAATGGATATCAACGTTCACCTTCTCCGTCACCATCTGCTTGTTAGGCGTGAAAAGGTTGAGGTTTTCCTCATAGATGTTATAGACACCCTTAAATCGTGCTCCTTGGTTAATGGGCCAAGACAATGGACGCACCTTGATTTGCAGTTCGCTTTCCACTTCGTCCAGCAGGTCGAAGGGATCCTTGCCTTCGCGGTCCATCTTGTTGATGAACACGATGACGGGGGTCTTCCTCATGCGGCAGACAGTCATTAACTTGCGTGTCTGCGCCTCCACACCTTTGGCTCCATCAATCACGATGATGGCGGAATCTACCGCGGTCAAAGTGCGGAACGTGTCTTCCGCAAAGTCTTGGTGACCAGGTGTGTCAAGGATGTTTACCTTATAATCCTTATAGTCAAACTCCATCACAGATGTGCTCACCGAGATACCACGCTGTTTCTCTATCTCCATCCAGTCGGAGGTGGCAGTCTTCTTAATTTTATTACTCTTTACAGCACCAGCCACCTGAATCTGGCCACCAAACAGCAGCAGTTTCTCCGTCAGCGTTGTCTTACCGGCATCGGGGTGCGAGATAATCGCAAATGTACGTCTTCTTTCTATTTCGTTCATTCTCTATAGTTTGCTGATACATTCGCGCAACGAATCCTCCCAATAGGGAATCTCGATGCCGTATGTATTCTTGATTTTTGTCTTATCCAGCACAGAATAGTGGGGACGTGCAGCAGGGGTAGGGTACTCTGCCGTATGCAGTGGCTTCACATGACAGGTGGTGATGCCTGCAATGCGGTGTATTGCCTTCGTGAAGTCATACCATGAAATGACTCCTTCGTTGCTGAAATGGTAGATGCCCGGCACGATACCCTTGTTGATGGCTACGAAGATGGCTGCTGCCAGGTCGCGTGCATAAGTAGGTGTGCCCACTTGGTCAAAGATGACACCCAGCTCAGGCTTCTCCTTGCCCAGGCGGATCATGGTCTTCACAAAGTTGTTGCCGAAGGTGGAGTAGAGCCAGGCCGTGCGGATGATGAGGTAGTTTTGGCAGTTCGCCATCACACTTTCCTCGCCTGCCAGTTTCGTGCTGCCATACACCGAGTTGGGGCAGGTGGGCTGGTCTTCAGTCACAGGCTTATAGCTTGTGCCGTCAAACACATAGTCCGTGCTCACCTGTACCATGCTGCCACCGCGCTTGCCTACAGCTTTGGCCAGATAGCCTGGTGCGATGTTGTTGAGCAGGTTGCAAAACTCCTCGCTGCTTTCCGCCTTATCCACAGCCGTGAAGGCAGCACAGTTCACGATACAGTCGATGCCATTCTTTTCCACGAAAGCCTCCACATCGGCCTCATTGGTGATGTCAAGTTTTTGAGCTACCGAACCCTCTGGAATGACCACATCCGTGAAGAAGTACTCATGCTGCGGGTTTTCCTTTGCCAGCAACTGCATCTCGTTGCCGAGTTGCCCGTTGCATCCAGTCACTAAAATTCTCATATATAACTATTCCTTTGGTTAAAATTCCACTTCGCCCGCCTTGTCCTTCTTGTAGTAGTCGCTCAGCATGCCAATGAACTTGGCGAGATTGTCGATGGCGGTGGCTGTTTCTGCTGAGATGTCCTTCTTCTGAGCCCGCAACAGCATGGTGCCATAGAGGGCGTCGAAGCAATTCTCAATCTCGTTCTTCTCTTGACTTTCAGCACTTTTAGCCCTCAGTTCCACAATGAAAGGCAAAGCCTTGTAGTAAGCAGCCGAATAGAAGGGATGTTTGGTCGACTTGAGCAACTGGGCATGCAGGTCGGTCAGCAGGATGAGAATGTTCTTGTTCACTTGCAGGTGCCCTTTCTCTTCCACTCCCTCTTCATGCATCATCTGGATGAGGCTCTCATACCAGCCCTTCATCGCCTCGCTTTTTTCTGCATCCAGACCAAACTGGGGAATATACTCCGCAGCCATTCGGTCTGCATCCAGTCCAAAAGCACGTATCGTGTCCTCCACCTGCCACATGTACAGCAGGTACTCTGCCACACTCTTCTTTTTCAGTTGCTCAGCTATATACATTCTATCATTGATGAATTGTGATTTATCATTTAGCGCAGCGTCTTACTCAAACAGTTCAAATCCAGGGTCTTTCCCGAATGGAAGGTAATGGAACGTGTGTCCTGTCAGGGCATATACAATCATCAATGCGCTGACAATCATCACCGTAATGCCGATGATGCGGTTGATGCGCCAGATGACCTGGTTGCTGAACCGTGCCCTCACTTTATCGACGAGCCACGTCAGAGCATACCACCATGCCAGTGCACCCACCACGATGAACAGGTAGCCCATCGTCTGTGCCAGCCAGTTGCCCGCCAAGATGAAGGTGAACTGGCCGTAAAGTGCCACAAAAAGCAGGATAATCAGCGGGTTAGAAACCGTGATGACAAATCCGCTGATGGCGAAACCAGTCAATTTGTTCTTCGTTTCCACAGGCGAGTCCCTATCCACCACTTTCTGCTTCGGAATGCTCTTGAACGTATAGATACCGAAGGCGAACAGCAGTATGGAACCAATCACCTTAATCCACAGTGCGATGATGGGGTCTTCGATGATGTCCACCACCAGATACATGAAGTAACCCGTGATAATGGCATAGAGAATGTCACTGACGCTGGCACCGATGCCTGTGGCAAACCCTTCCCAACGTCCTTTGTTCAGTGTACGTTGCACGGTCAGAATGCCCACTGGCCCCATCGGTGCCGATGCCAGCACACCAATCAGAAAACCCTTCATCATTTCCTCAAACACACCCACGTTCTGCATCCAGTCCTGGAAGTTCAGTTGAGGCATCTGAGGTATCGTTTGTAATATCATCATATTCTATTGTTTAAAGGTAAACTTTAAACTTTATTTAAAACTTTCCAGCCATGCACTTAGGTCACTCATCATTTCCTTGTGATACTTGAAATTCTCGCGGCAGCCCCAACCGTGACCGCCCGAAGGATAGATGTGCATCGTGGTCTTAATGCCGTGTTGCTTCAGAGCCAGATAGTAGTTCACGCTGTTCTGCGAGGGCACCACGCGGTCATCGTCGCTCAGCAGCATGATAGCTGGCGGAGTCTGTGAAGTCACCTGCATCTCGTTGCTGTACAGGTCCACCATCTCCTGCGTCGCTTTCTCACCGATCAGTCCATGACGGCTGCCCTTGTGCGTGTACTTATAGTCGAAAGTCACCACGGGGTAGAAGAGAATCTGGAAGGCTGGCACGATCGTTGAGTCGCTGTGGGTTGCCACCGTCGAGGCCAGATGTCCACCAGCCGACGAACCCATCAAGCCCACCTTCTTGGGGTTGATGTTCCACTGCTGCGCATTCTCTCTCACCACCCGCAGCGCCTCCTTTGCGTCGCTGATGGGCACATCAGGATTAGCGTGCGGCATGCGATACTTCAGCACGATGAGCGCAATGCCGCGCTCGTTGAAAAAAGGTGCCCAGTCATAGCCCTCGTGCCCAGTGGCCAGATGACTGTAGCCGCCGCCTGGGCAGCACACCACCGCCCTGCCAGTCGCCTTCCCAGCTTCGGGCAGAAACACGCGGATGGACGGCTTGAAATTCTGTTTCGAATCATCGAAAGGCAGCGTCTTGTCTATGCCGTTGCTGTTGGGCAGCCCATTAGGCCACAAGTCAATGTCGAACGCTGGCTTTTGTGCTCTCATGGCCAGCACACTTAGAATGCCAATCATGACAAATGTGAGTTTTTTCATTGTTTCGTGGATAAGTTGATATTTTATGGCTGCAAAGGTAGTGACTTTTGGGCAATTATGCAAATTCGTAAGAGTAAAATGCCGCTACCCGAACTCTGCATTTCATTCACAGAGTACGGTCTTGTTACTTAAGGTGAAATCTAATAAAGATCTTTTAGGATGATCGAAGGACGTGAAAATAAGAAAATAAAAAAATAAAAAACCTTTTTCAGGGCAAGAAGTTGGAGAGGTGGAGAAAATAGTGTATCTTTGCCCACCGAATTCTGCCAAGAATCACATTAAACTATAAGAACTTAATCACTTAAGAACTTCGTAAGTTAGGAACTTAAGAACTTAGAAAGTGTTGAAACTACTTAAGGTATCATATTTCCTGCGACTGCCTCTCCTGCTGGGGCTCGTTCTGGTGACGGCCTGTGTGAACGACTCCGAAGAGGACGTCACGGTGAGGGTGAATGTGGGGGACGCTGTCCCCACCTTCGTGCTTGACGATGCGGCGGGGAATGAACTCTTGTCTTCATCGCTCAACGGACGGGTCTTCATCCTGAACTTCATCGACACAACCTGTCCCGACTGCCGTAATGAATTGCAGGTGCTGCAACGTATCTACGACCAGTATCACGATGAGGTGCCTATCCTCAATGTGCCTCGCAGTCAGACTAAGGAGGAACTGCAGGATTATTGGGAGAAGACGGGACTCACCCTGCCATATTACATCCCTCGCAATCCGCAACTGTACTACCTGTTTGCATCGAAAATCATTCCACGTACCTACGTGGTTGACAGCGAGGACAGGGTGTATGCTGCTTTTGATGACTCGCCCATAGCAGACTTTGACACGCTCGATGGCATCCTGCAGCAGTTGCTCGGCCTGGAGGGTGAGGTCAATCTTTCCATGAGTGTTGAAGGGAATTGACAGGGTTAATATCTACGAAATCAATTTGGGGAGTTTTTTGCACTTTTTCAGAAAAAACTCCCCACTCTTGATGCCTAACTCCCAACTTTTCCTTATCTTTGCCCACATCTTTCTAAAGCATGCAATCATTAAACTATAAACTTACCAATGAATACTCAGAAACCTTATGTGATTGGTGTTGACCTCGGAGGAACCAACACCGTATTCGGAATCGTAGATGCACAAGGCAACATCGTGGCACAGGATTCCATCAAGACCCAAGACTACAAGACAGCAGTAGCCTTCGTTGAGGCTGGCGTGGCATGTCTCAAGCCCCTCTTGGAGAAAGTAGGCGGCATTGAGCAGATTGCAGGCATGGGCATAGGAGCCCCCAACGCTAACTTCTATTCGGGTGCCATCGAGTATGCGCCTAACCTCTCGTGGGCACATGACGGGGTGGTGCCTTTGGCGCAAATGTTCTCTGGCCGACTCGGAGGCTTGGCGGTTCGTCTCACCAACGACGCCAATGCTGCCGCAATGGGCGAGATGACCTACGGAGTGGCTCGTGGTATGAAAAATTTCATCGTCATCACCCTTGGCACAGGCGTGGGGTCTGGTATCGTCATCAATGGTCAGTTGGTCTATGGTCATGACGGTTTTGCTGGCGAATTGGGGCATGTAAAGGTGGATCATAGCGCTAATGCCCGATTGTGTGGCTGCGGACGGCATGGCTGTCTTGAGGCATATTGCTCTGCCACGGGTGTGGCTCGCACGGCCCGTGAGATGCTGCAACTGAGCGAACGGCCTTCTTTGTTGCGTGAGAAGAACCCTGACGACATCGAGTCGCTTGATGTCTTTCTGGCAGCACAGAAGGGCGATGATATGGCGAAAGAAATCTTTAACTATACGGGTCTCACTTTGGGCGAGGCATGTGCTGACTTTGCCGCCTTTTCTTCGCCCGAAGCATTCATCTTTTTCGGAGGTCTTTGCAAGGCGGGTGGCCTCATCATGAAACCTATAGAAGAGGCTTACAACCGTGCTGTCATGCCCATCTTCCGTGGCAAGGCCAAGTTTCTTGTCAGTGGTCTGATGAACGCCAACGCTGCTGTGTTGGGTGCTTCGGCATTGGGTTGGGGAGAGTGAAAAGTGAATCACTTCATCATCTTCTTTCCTTTTTGGATGATGATGCCATGTGCTTGCTGTGGATTGACTGGCTGTCCTTGCAGGTTGTAGGTGGCTTCACGAGCATCAGACTTGGAAGACTGAATGCTGTTGATGGCGGTAGGGGTGGTGCATTCTAATTCAATGTAGTCGATGTCGGGCATCCAACCGCTGGTGTTGTAAAGGCGAATCTGGTTGTCTCCCTGTTCCAGTTGGATGGTTGTGGTCTTCTTGCCTACGGTGCCCCAGCCACCAGAGTTGCAGGAGAGAGTCTTCACTTTCCTTCCGTTCACGTCAATGCTGATGTTGCGGTTTTCACCACTGATAAAGGCAATGGTGAGTTTGTAGTCGCCACCTTGGGCGTGAACTTCGCGCCATTGGAGGTCGTTCTTTGCGCTGTAGCCTAAGTAGCCGGCCTTGTAACCTCCTGAGCAGTTGGCTGCGGCTTCATAAACACCCGTCTTCTCGGCTACATTGTTCTTGATTTCCTGATAGTCGCTGATGTAGCCCGTCTCTGCCTCGTAGCGAGTGCGTTCTAAGCGTGTTTCAGCTTCTGCCACATAGATGCGGGTGCCATGAGCAGGCACACTCACCTCATATTGCTCCGTCAATTCACCTTCCACATCGGCCTTCTGGAACACGTCTCTCAACTTGACCTTTCCTCCAAGGTCTATGTCCTTGAATTTCACGGTGACAGTCTTCTTTTCTTCGTTGGGGTTATAGACGGCGAAGGCTCTTTTGTTGCCATATTTCGTCTCAATATCCTTTACCAAAATGTGGCATCCGTTGATCAGCCCTGCCACATAGGCTTGCTGAAAGAGCGGGTCTTGATTGAGGGCGATGAGTTCCTTGTTGCGAAGCAGGAGAAGCGTTTTGGTGTTCATGCTGGAGAGGTCGCATCCAATCAGCAGGGGTGAGTTCATGATGCACCACATGCCGAAGTGCGTCTTGTCCTCTTCGTATGTCAACGAACGGCCCACTTCAAGCATGTCCATGTCATTGTAATGCCCTTCGCTGCAGTAGGCAGACAGGTAGAGGTTTTCAGCCAGAATGCCTTTCACAGATTCCCAACTACAGTTGATGTCGCCTGTGGTGCGCCAAGAGAAGGCTGCATCGTCCACCCATGTACCAGGATAGGCCCATCGGCAGGCGTTCATGCGCACATCCGTTCGTCCCGTGTTCTTGATAGCCTGTGCGATGGCGGTGTAGCGTTCCTTTTCGTCCAGCACCAAGTGGTCCTCGTTGTGGAAATATGAGCCGCCACAGAAATCCACCTTGATGAAGTCGAAACCCAACTCCTTGAAGAAGAAGTCGGCATCCTGCTGGTCGTGCTCATAAAGGCCGACTCCCTTGCCGATGACATCGCCATTGAACATGCTGCCGCAGGTGTTTCTGCCCGCATCGCTGTAGATGCCGGCTTTCAGTCCCTTGCCATGGATGTAATCCACCAGCCCTTTCAGTCCGTTGGGGAAGCGGGTGGGGTGGATGAGCAGTTGTCCTGTTTCGGGATCGCGTCCGCCAAAGTAGCCATCGTCGATGTTGATGTGGTTGTAGCCTGCATTGAGCAAACCTTTCGACACCATCGCGTTGGCCTGAGCACGAATGGTGTTTTCGTTGATGTTGACACCATAGGTGTTCCACGAACTCCAGCCCATCGTGGGGCCGTTTTGTGCGTATGCACTTCCTGAAGTTGTGGCAACTAACGCCACTGTTATGAGAAAATGTTTCATCTATCTGTTTTTGTTGCTACAAAGGTACGGAGAAAAGTTTCCACTTGCCCCTCTTCTTGTTGCATTTTCTTTTCTTCATGTAACATATACTGCTCTTATGCTGAAGAAGGTGAGAAAGGCGTATCAAAAAAAGAAACGCCCTTGTTGAGAGCTTTTATTGCCTGATTTCATCGAACTGACGTTAAATGTTTTGCAGCACCACGTCCATGATTTTCTTGCCGATTTCGTCGGCAGCCTCCATCGTCTCGGCTTCGGAATAGACGCGGATGATGGGTTCGGTGTTGGACTTGCGGAGGTGAACCCACTTGTCGGGGAAGTCAATCTTCACGCCGTCAATGTCGTTCACTTCGGTGCCAGGCTTTCCTGTGTACATCGCCTTCACTTTGGCGAGAATGGCGTCCACGTCGGTAGAGGCATCGAGGTCGATGCGGTTCTTGGCAATGGCGTAGTTGGGGTAGGTGGCTCGGAGCTGGCTGACGGTAAGTCCTGGTTGTGCCTCGCGCTCGTGTGCCAAGTGGCTGAGGAATAGGGCTATGCCCACGAGGGCATCACGTCCGTAGTGTGCAGCGGGATAGATGACACCGCCGTTGCCTTCGCCGCCGATGACGGTGTTGGTCTCTTTCATTTTCGTCACCACATTCACCTCGCCTACAGCGGCAGCGTTGTACTGCTGGCCATACTTGCGGGTCACGTCGCGCAAGGCACGGGTGGATGAGAGGTTGCTCACGGTGTTGCCTGGCGTGTGTTTCAGAATGTAGTCAGCTACCGTCACAAGCGTGTATTCCTCACCGTACATCTTGCCGTCTTCGCAGATGAAAGCCAATCTGTCCACATCGGGATCTACCACGAAGCCGACATCCTTGCCGCCCTTCGCCATGAGGCTCATGATGTCGCCAAGGTTTTTCTCCAGCGGTTCGGGATTGTGCTGGAAGTCGCCCGTCGGCTCTCCATAGAGTGGGGTCACATCCTCTACGCCCAGTGCCTTGAAGAGTTTGGGGAGGATGATGCCGCCCACCGAGTTGATGCTGTCAAAAGCCACTTTGAAGCCCTGCTTCTTGATGGCTGGCACATCCACAAGGTCGAGACCCAGCACCATGTCAATGTGCTTCTGGTCGTAGGAGTTATCTTCGGTGTATTTGCCGAGTCCATCGACATCGGCATAGTCGAAGTCTTCGGCTTCGGCTATCTTCAGCACCTCGTTGCCTTCTGCGGCATTGAGGAACTCGCCTTTCTCGTTGAGGAGCTTGAGGGCATTCCAGTGACGGGGGTTGTGGCTGGCGGTGATGATGATGCCGCCGCAAGCGCCTTCCATCGCCACCGCAATCTCGGTGGTGGGGGTGGAGGCAAGGCCGATGTTGACCACGTCGAAGCCCATGCCCATGAGAGTGCCGCACACCACATTCTTCACCATCTCGCCAGAGATGCGGGCATCGCGTCCCACCACGATTTTATTGCTTTCCACCTTGGTGGTGCGGCGAATCAGCGTTGCGTATGCACTAGTGAACTTCACGATGTCGAGAGGGCTCAAGCCCTCGCCTGCGCGTCCGCCGATAGTGCCGCGGATGCCAGAAATAGATTTAATAAGACTCATCTTCGGTATGTTTGATTACTTAGTTGCTTTAATCTTCTAATGATCAGTTCTTCACCTTTCGACCTTTCCGTTTTTAGCCGTTAGGTGGAATCTGGTAAGTGATTTCATAATAAAACGGTAGCACATAGCCCGATGCGTTGTTGGTGCCTGAAGAGTGGGGCACGATGATACGCACCTTAGCTTCTTCGCCCGCCACCTTGGTCAGACGAATGAAGTTGAGGGGCTTGAGCCATCCTTTAGGCACGTTGGAACCGTACTTATCCTTCATCTTCCCCACCGTATAGTAGGCCTCGTAGCTACGGCTGTAGTGGCTGTAAGTACACCTCATCTTGTCGTTGATGCTGGCTTGTGTCGGACCGATGTTGAGGCAGGTGGTGTCGTTTGCCTTGATGTCGTACTCGAAGAACTTGCACAAGATCTCGCATCTGGCGGTCGAGTCGGGACGTGCCTTTGCCCGTTCTATCATCGAGAGTCCTGTGCCTTTGCGCACAATCTGCATGTAGATGCCATCCTCGTTGAAGAGAACGAACTCGTTTTCATCGATATTGGTGGTGCTGTCTTGTGCATAGAAGTCCGACTCGCTGATGACCTTGATTCTTCCCACAATGTCGTTGTTGAGCAGGAACTGATTGATGGCATTCTTCTCTTTTTCCTTCTGTTTGGCGTAGGACTCACTATCCTCGCAGCCTGTCGTTATGAACATGGAAGTGCTTACGGCGCATACCGTAAGCACTAAGTAGAGCAATTTCTTCACTGGTTATTTCTTCTTTTTATCATTTTTTTGTTCATTGCTTCCGTCCAGCCGAGTTTCAATCATTTTGGGGAAACACGGGAGGAGTGGGTGGAAGAGCTTCTTCCTCCTCCTCTTTCTCTGCGTTTTCCTTTTTCTTGGCCAGATATTCGGGCAGAGCCAATCCTGCCTGGTCGAAAAGTTCGTGGAGTGGGGGAACGCTCTTCATCAGGCCGCTCAGGAAGTTGGCGGTGCTGCCTTTTCCGTCGGCTGAATTGCCTGAATCCCAAACCGTCACATGGTCGATGTTGATGCCCTTCACGGCTTCCACCTGTGTCTTCACCAGTTCGGGCAACTTCTCCAGGAGCAGGAGCATATAAGCCTTGTTCGCATCGCCACCGGCTGCCTGCACCATCTTGTCGTAACCTGATGCCTGACGGCTCAATATCTCGAAGAGACCTCTTGCCTCTGCCTCCATCTTGGCGTATGCGGCATCAGCCTCACCTTTTGCGTTCACACGAATCTTCTCGGCTTCTGCTTCTGCCTCGATGATCTTGCGCTTTTTCTCAATCTCCTGGCTCACCAGCACGTTGGCGCTCTGCGTAGCGCGTTCGCGGTCGGCACGGGCTTCCTCGGCTTTCTCTTCTGCCGAATAAGCCTCTTGCAAAGCCTTGGCGGCAGCCACTTTTTCGGCAGCGATGGCCTTGCGCTGTGCTTCAGCCTCACGCTCGCGGCGGTCGGCGTCGGAGTTGGCTATCTGCACCTTTGCCTCGTTTTCGCCCTGCACGGCCTGTGCATTGGCTTCGGCGGTGCGGATACGGGTCTCTCGGTTGGCTTCTGCCTTACCGATTTCACCAAACTTCTCCTGCTCTGCCACACGCACCTTTGCCTCGTTGATGGCCTTGGCAGCAGCCTCCTGACCCAGTGCCTCGATGTAGCCGCTCTCGTCGTTGATGTCGGTCACGTTCACGTTGATGAGGCGCAGACCTATCTTCTTCAGTTCCACCTCCACGTTGCTTGAGATGGCTTCAAGGAACTTATCGCGGTCAGAGTTCAGTTCCTCAATGCTCATGGTGGCGATGACCAGACGCAGCTGACCGAAGAGGATGTCTCGCGCCAGTTCCTGAATCTGCCCAGCCGTCAAGCCCAGCAGACGCTCAGCCGCAGCCGTCATGCTCTCCGTGTCAGTAGAGATACCCACTGTGAAGCGGCAGGGCACATCCACACGGATGTTCTGACGTGACAGGGCGTTGGTCAGGTTGGCGTCGATGCTGATGGGGGTGAGGCTCAGATAGGCATAATCCTGAATGATGGGCCATACAAACGTACCGCCGCCGTGTACACACTTGGCAGAGCCTCGGTTGCCTGTGGTTCCATAAACTACCAGAATCTTGTCCGACGGACATCTTCTGTACCGATTGATGATGGAGATTAAAAGCACGATGGCTACGACCACCGCTACAACGATAAGATAGACCATAGTTATTTACAATTTTACTATTTGCAATGTACCTTTTTTATTTCACTAATACGGTGGAACCATCCACGATGCTAATCACTTCCACCTTCTGTCCGCTGGCGATGCTGTCGCCATCGGTCATCGCCTCAAACTCCTGCACCGAACCGTTCAGGCTCACCTGCACCTTTCCTTTGCCGCCTTTGCTGGCGGGGATGCGCAGATAGACATCCACCGTCTTGCCCACGCAGTCGGCGATGTTGAACGCACCGTTATGTTCCAGTTTCTTCGTCTGCTTCTTGATGAAGAAGAACATGAGCACAAACGCCACGCCCACCAGCACAGCCACCAGCGTGAGCAGCCATTTGTTCTCGATGGCACCGCTGAAGCACACACCGCCCCAGCCGAAGCCCACGATGAAGTTGACGAAGTTCTTGATGCTGAACAGCGAGATGCCACCGCCCAAATCCATCGTGTCCCCCCCGTCAAAATCGACATCGATGTCGCTATGATCCATGCCCATCAGCGTCAGCACCATCTGCACAATGAAGATGAGCGAGCCGATGACGGCACATCCCCAGAACACCTGCATCCAGGTGTCCAGGTCCTGATACGTCTCCCACCAGGTCATGCCCGACTCTGGCGGAACAATGGCATCTAATATTCCCAACATAGTTGTGAGTGCTTTAGTTGAAACTCGCCACAAATTTACATCTTTTCTTTCACTCCACCAAATGAATTATAACTTTTTAATGATAAAGTGTCATCTGAGAGCTGCATCAACGCCTCCGACGCACCTGCAAAGCGGTTGGCAAGGCAATGCCGTCCCCTCTTCAGCCTCAGTTCCACGGCTTTTTCTGCCTTGCCGACACATCCTCCTCAACCTCAGTGCCACTTCTTTCTCAACCTCACCGCCACTTCTTTCTCTGCCTCACCGTCGTTTCCATCTTAGATTCATACTATGAATTATACAATCCATAGAATGAATTACATAATTCATAGAAAGGATTATACAATTCATAGAATGGATTTAAGCTCCGAACGAGTATCTTCTGCAAGAAGAAAGCTTTTGCGCCATCTGGAGGCAAAAGCACACCGAAGAAACTCTTTCCAATGGCAAAGATACGAATAACTTGCCGAATTGCCCAATGAAGTGTGTTTTATTTGACTGAAATGGGCATATCAAGACGCACGGAACGAGATTTTAATATATAAAATGTGTAAGTTTCACGAAAAATCCGTAAATTTGCAACCGAAAAAAGAAAGCGGAAAAAAGATTATGAAGATAGGATTTGACAACGAGAAATACCTGAAGATTCAGTCGGAACACATCAGGGAAAGAATCGCAACGTTTGACGGGAAACTGTATCTGGAGTTGGGCGGAAAACTGTTCGACGACCACCACGCTTCACGTGTGCTGCCTGGCTTCAAACCCGACTCCAAACTGCGTATGTTCGCCCAGTTGCGTGACAGCTTGGAAATTGTGATTGTGATTAGTGCGGAGGACATTGAGCAGAACAAGATGAGGGCTGATCTCGGCATTACCTATGATGAAGATGCCTTGCGCCTTCGCGATGAGTTTATGAGCCGTGGCTTCATGGTAGGTTCAGTGGTCATCACCCACTACGATGGTCAGCGCGCTGCCGACCAGTTCCGTCACCGCCTCGAACGTATGGGCATCAAGTCCTATTTCCACTATCTGATTGACGGCTACCCTCACAATGTGGAACTGATAGCCTCAGACGATGGCTTTGGTAAAAATGATTACGTGGAGACAACCCGTCCGTTGGTCATCGTGACAGCTCCCGGTCCTGGCAGCGGCAAGATGGCAGTGTGTCTGAGCCAACTCTATGGTGAGAACAAACGGGGCATCCGTGCTGGCTATGCCAAGTTTGAAACTTTCCCGGTGTGGAACCTGCCGCTGAAGCACCCCGTCAACATCGCTTATGAGGCTGCAACGGCCGACTTGAACGATGTGAACATGATTGACCCCTTCCACTTCGACGCCTACGGCAAAGTGGCCATCAACTATAACCGTGACATCGAAATTTTCCCTGTTCTCAACGCGCTCTTCGAAGGCATCTACGGCGAGAACCCCTATAAGTCACCGACCGATATGGGCGTGAACATGGTGGGCTTCTGCATCAGTGACGACGAGGTGTGCAGTCAAGCCTCGAAGGATGAGATTATCCGTCGCTACTACGATGCCACTAACAAGCTGGCTGACGGGGCTTGCAACGAGAACGAGGTGAGTAAGATTCAGCTGTTGTTCAATCAAGCGAAAATCACGGCTACTGACCGAAAAGTGGCTGTGGCTGCCAATGAACGGAAGGTGCAGACAGGAGTGCATTGTGCCGCAATGGAAATGGAGGATGGTACCATCATCACCTCCAAAACGGGTGACCTGCTGGGCTGCTGTGCTGCCCTGCTGCTCAACGTGATGAAGCACTTGGCAGGCATTGGTCATGAAGTCAAACTCATTCCGCAGAGCATGATTGAGCCTATTCAGAAGACGAAGACCGAATACTTGGGCGGTCATAACCCCCGTCTCCACACCGACGAGGTGCTGGTGGCCATCTCGGTGCTCTCGCAGCACGACGAGAACTGCCGTCGTGCCCTGGAGCAGTTGCCCAAACTGCGGGGCTGCCAGATGCACAGTACCGTCATGTTGGGCGAGGTGGATAGAAAGATACTGAAGAAATTGGGTTGCGGCCTCACTTGCGACCCTGTGAGAAAGAAGTAAAGTAGGGATTCTCACAGATAGACACAGGAACCAATAAAAACGGAAAAGCGGGAGAACTACCACGATGGCACTCCTCCCGCTTTTCCGTTTGTCAACATGTATGCTACTCTTTGTTCTTGAAGGCTTCCTTGTTGGCCTTGATTTGTTCCTCTGCCTGCTTGTAGGCATCGCTTTGCCTGTCCATGATGACAATCTTGGCCAGCTTTGCCCATTGGGCTGCGTTGTAGTCATCGGGACTGATGAAGAACCCCGCTCCGAACTTCTTGCCTTCCTTAATGGGGTAGTCGCTGTACGAGACACTTCTGCCTCCCACGGCGATGGCATTGCCATCTGTGTCGAAGGCTACGGGGATGTACATCAGCACGGGTGTGTCATTCGAAGCCTCAGCCGTGAATACAAAGCTTGCTCCCGCCTCGCGCTTGTCATCGAGTGTGAAGTTCTTTTCTATTGTTGCAGGGATGCCCTCAGCCAGTTCGGTCGGAATCTCCTTGCCTTCCAGTGTCTTTGCAATGGTGGGCAAGGTCTCTTTCTTGAACTTGGTGGCATTGCCCTGATGCAGATACTCCGTCCAGAATTCCGTTGCCTTGTCGGGGTCGCTCTGCTTTAGTTCCTCGTACTTGGCATTTGCAGCGGCTTCAGAAGCTGCATATTCGGCCACTGCCTTTGGCAGTTCGCCCAAGATTCCGTCTGTTGGGATGCTGCTGACCGCATCGCTGTCTCCATCGCCATTGCCCTCACCGTTATTGCCTCCGCATGCAGAGAAGGTTAAGCCAGCCATGAGTACCGTAGCACCCAGAATGAGAAAATTCTTCATTGTTTTCATGTTCTAATTTTTTTTTAAGTGGTTAATAAATGAATTATGTGTAGGTGTGATTCCTATTGTCTCGAATCAGGTTCACTCTGCAAATATAGGAAGAATAGGCACTCCGTGTGATAGATGTATGTGATGATGATGTTTCAACTATCCAAAACATCTCCGTCAACCTGACAAAAGGCGTTCAAAGCGTAAATCCAATAGTTCAAATCGTAAAAAAACAAGAACGTTGCAGGTGAAAATGGCTGATTGTGCAGGATTTTCTTTACCTTTGTGGCTAATATGAATATTTCTGCATTTCTGATAGGTGTAGCAACGGCGTTCTTCGCTATCTTTTCCTTGCACATTCTTTTCTGGAATCGGCACCGCACCCGTTTCCAGACCGTGTTAGGCATTATTATGGCTGTGTGGGCCGTGTGGTGTGCCAAAGACCTGATTACCACTTTTCCTGATATGTATCGCGAGGATGTCATGCGATGGATCTTCATCATCGACGGTTGGTCGGCACTCTCCTATACGGTGTTCATCCATGAGGTGGTCATGCCTGGCTGGACCACATGGCGACGGCTTGCACTGTCAGCCTTGCCTTTTGGAGCATTCACGGCACTCTATGCCGGATGGCCATACACGGAGGTTATCTATGCCTATGCCGCTTTCCTCTGGTGCTACGGATGGACCATCGTCATTGTGGGGTGGGTCAAGATGCAGCGCTATCTCCGCTATGTGCGTCGCGAATACTCCAACATCGACCGGGTGGATGTGCTGTGGTTGCGCCCCGTGTTCTTTTTTGCCATTGTGGGACAACTCGCATGGCTCTTCACCTCGCTTTATGCCTCAGTCGTGGCCGATATCTTCTATTATGTCGGCGTCATCCTTCTCTGGTTGCTTGTGCTGCACTATAGTTGGAATTTCCGTCCCTTGAAGATTGAGGACGAATCGGCTTCTGAGACAGGCTCTGAGGACGGTGTGCCACCTCTTGAAGAGCCTTTGGTGGCTAACGGTGATTCCGAAGGCGTGGGTGTGACATCTATACCTCCGCTTCCTCGCGGTAAACTGGAAAGGGTGGTGGAGGAACAGAAGCTCTATCTGCATCCTAATCTGACGCTGCGAGAACTGGCAGAGGCTTTGAACACGAACAGAACCTACGTGAGTAACTATCTGAGTCAAGTGGTGGGGCAAACGTTCTATGACTATATCAATCAATTGCGCATCAAACTCGCTGCCATTCCTCTTGTCACTCAGCACCCGGAATACACCTTTGAGTATATTGCCAGCCAAAGTGGATTCGCCTCGATGTCCACTTTCCGCCGTGCTTTTGCCAAATATACAGGCAAGACCCCCAGCCAGTATGTGGCGGAGGTCTGTCAAGAACGTACCCCTCGGCTACGATAAGGCGTACCCTTGGGTACGGCATACTGTATCCGAGGGGTACGCCTTATCGAATAAAGGAGAATCGGTGGAGGCGTGGTGACTTCAAGATGTTGCCAGCACCTGCGTGAGCTTCTCGTAGGTCATGCCCTCAAAACTGTCGAGGACGTAGTTGCATCGGTCTTTGATTTCTTCGCGTGTGTGACCAGTAGGTAGCCCGATGGTGAAGATGCCCGATGCCATGCCTGCTTGAAGACCTGTGTAGGCATCTTCAAACACCACGCACTCGTCGATGTCGGCACCAAACACTTTGGCCCCTTGCAGATAGCAGTCAGGGGCAGGCTTGGAGGCGGTGAAGTCTTCGGCAGTGAGCACACGGTCGAAAATGTTGTCGAAGTCGGGAATCTGCCGCTTCACGCTTAGCATCTTTGGGATGTTGGAACTGGTCACAACGGCGCATTTCACACCGTTGCGTTTCAGATCGTTCAGAAAGTCGAGTGCGCCAGGATAGAAAGCATACTTCATTTGTGCCTCGTAGGCATTCAGTCCTTCTGTGATCTCTTCTTGCCATTGCGGGTCGGGAAAGTAGGTGTCGAAGATTTGGGTGAGGGTAGTGCCCTTGATGAGAAATTCGAGCCTTGGCACGTCGGGACGGTACTTTCGTGCGGTGGCTCCCCAGAAGACGGTGTATTGGTCTTCTGTATCGACCAATGTGCCGTCAAGGTCGAAGAGTGCCACCTTGAGTTTGCGTCGGCGAGGGATATTTCTGTCACCCTTCACAAACAGTTCTCCCCAAGGCATTGCAGTCTTCTCATCTTCAATGTCTTCGTTGCGTTTTGTCCAAAATGTTGCCATGATTTTTTCATTTTTCTGATGCAAAGGTAGTCTTTTCTTGTGAATTTTGTCTAATTTTGCACTGAAAATGAAATGGAACATCTAAAAACACATCCTATGAAGAATTTAGTTTTATTGACTGCCGCCGTGCTGATGGGCATTACGGCATTTGCACAAACCACTCAACTTCCTCAACCCAACATGCAGCGCAAGACGCTCACCGTGATGGAAACCTTCCAGCAGCGTAAGTCTGTGCGCGAGTACAGTGCAACTCCTCTTTCCGACCAAGACCTCAGCGACCTTTTGTGGGCTGCTCAGGGTCAGAATCGTCCTGACGGGCATCTGACGGCTCCTACGGCGATGAATCGTCAGGAAATTAGTCTCTATGTCTTCACGGCAAAGGGCGTGTCACTCTACGACCCTAAGTCGCACAGCCTCAAGCAAGTGGCTGAAGGTGACCACCGCGACATGGTGGCCAGTCGTCAGGACTTTGCCAAGACGGCTCCTGTCTGCCTTGTGACGGTGGGCGACTTCGGCAAGTTCGGCTCTATAAACGAGTATGCGGCGATGGTGGCGGTCGATGCAGGCATCGTGACTCAGAACATCGACCTGTTTTGTGCAGCCGCTGGCCTTGCTACCGTTCCTCGTGCCACGATGGACGTGCAGGGCATTCGGTCACTTCTTGGATTGGGTGAGAATCAAGTGCCTATCATGAACAATCCTGTTGGATATATAAAATAAAGATTTTAAGTTTCGGAAGTTCCAAACGCTTCATTTTCAACAACGAATAAAGCGAATAATTCTAATTTACCATGCGGCGAGAAGATGTATTTTCCTAATGCCGCAAGCGGCAACGAATGGAATCGAATGGCTACACTCAGCATTCGCTTTTATTCGTTGCACCCTTGGGTGCATTGTATAAATTCGTCATATTCGAAATATTCGTTGTTGAAAAAAGCATCCGAAACTTCAATAAAGATTATAAAATGGAGTTGGGAAATTTTGTCTCTCAGACCGAGTGGCTCGGTCTCACACTTGGTGCATGGATAACCATTGTGGTTATTCTCGGTATGTTTGCCACTTTGATTGTGACAAAAGTAAAGGCCTGGGTGGCTTTCTTTGCTGCCACGATGCTGCTCTTCCTGTCGGGGGTGCTCTCGCCAGAAGATGCTTTTGCTGGCTTCAGTAGTTCCAGCGTGGTGGTGGTGATGATTCTTTTTGTGGTCATAGCGGGACTCACCTATACGGGCGTCTTGCAGTGGATTGCAAAATATCTGATGGGTACGCCGAAGAGCATCTCTGGTGCGATCGTGCGCGTGATGGCACCAGCGGCTTTGCTCAGTGCTTTCCTCAGCAACACAGCCGTTGTCGCACTCTTCATCAGTGTGGTCAAGACGTGGAGCCGCAAACTGGGCATCGCCCCTTCAAAACTGTTGATTCCTTTGAGTTACGCTTCGGGAATGGGCGGTATCTGTACGTTGATTGGTACGCCGCCCAACCTGATTATTTCGGGTATGTACAGGGAGCAGACAGGTGTGGAACTCAGTATATTTGCAACTACGGGTGTGGGTCTGTTTTGTCTGGTTGTGGGTATTCTCGGTATGCTGGCTATGCAGAAGTTGCTGCCTGTTCGCCAGACTCCCGACGAGAAGATGAACGTGATGGAAGCCACTATTGAACTGAAAGTGCCTGCACGAAGCCATCTGGTAGGGCAACCTGTGGCTGCCTTTAGATTGGCAGAATGGAAAGATTTGGAACTCAAGGGCATTGTGGATTTCGATGGCGAGGTGAATGGTCATGTTTCAGACGAAGACTTCCTTTTGGGTGGTGACACCCTTGTCTTCACGGGTTCGCGTGAAAAGATACTTACTCTTGCCAAACGTTATGGTTTGGAGTGTTCTCCTGCCGATGTGGAATTCGAGCCTAATCGTGGCAAGAAAACCCTCATGGCTGGACTCATCATGATTGGCATGGTGGCATTGTCGGGCTTTGGCGTAATGACCTTGTTGCAGGCTGCTGTGGTGGCAGCTATCTTGATGATTATCTTCCGTTGCTGTAGCTCAGATCAAGCTTTCCATAGCATCGATTGGCAAATCATCACGATTTTTGCATGTAGTGTGGCATTGGGTTCTTCCATCGAGAAAACAGGCTTGGCCGAGATGATAACCCGTGGTCTGCTCTCCATCTGTGGCACCGATCCTCTGGTGGTGCTCATCGTCCTTTGTTTTGCTGGTACTTTCATGACTGAATTTATTAGTAATACGGCTTGTGGTGCCATGTTCTATCCCATTGCCATGTCGGCAGCAGCTGCTACGGGGGCTAATCCTCTCACGTTTGCCATTGCCCTTATGATTGCCGTGAGTTCCAGTTTTGCCACCCCCATTGGCTCTCCCACTCACATGCTGGTCTATATTCCCGGTGGCTACAAGTTTACGGATTTCACGAAGATTGGTTTCTGGATGAACCTCATCATCCTTGCAGCCAATATCTTCATCACCACGCTTGTCTATCCTCTGTAGGAGACTTTTGGCAAGAGAATCTGGGCGTATTTTCACGTTAAAAGTAAAAAAAGGATTTTTTTATTTTGTAGTATCTAAAAAATGTGCTACCTTTGCACTCGATTTAAAGAATCGGGAAGTAGCGCAGTTGGTTAGCGTACGCGTCTGGGGGGCGCGTGGTCGCCAGTTCGAGTCTGGTCTTCCCGACTTCAACAAAAGCAGGAGTGGTGTTTTAGGATACCGCTCCTGCTTTTTTCATCCACATCATTAATAATAAAGACAGATGTTGACGGAGAAGACTTTGGAAAAGCTACGTATATTGGCGGAATCGGCAAAGTATGATGTGTCGTGTTCCTCCAGTGGCACCGTGCGTGGCGGTAAGCAAGGCATGGTGGGCAACACCGTGGGAGGGGTGGGCATTTGTCATTCATTTGCTGACGACGGACGTTGCATCTCGCTTCTGAAAGTGATGTTGACCAACTATTGCATGTATGATTGTGCCTATTGTGTGAACCGTCGGAGTAACGACATCAAGCGGGCCACGTTGGCGGTGCATGAGTTGGAGGAGATTGTGATGGAGTTCTACCGAAGAAACTACATTGAAGGGCTTTTTCTGAGCAGTGGGGTGGTGAGGAACCCTGACTACACGATGGAACGTCTGGTGGCGATAGCGAAGGACTTGCGCACGGTGCATCATTTCAATGGTTACATCCACTTGAAAAGCATTCCAGGTGCCAGCCGGGAATTGATGAGTGAGGCTGGAAGATATGCCGACCGTATGAGCGTAAACATCGAGATTCCCAACGAAGCCTCTCTGAAACTTTTGGCACCAGAAAAGGATCACCAGAGCGTATTCGCTCCCATGAAGTTCATTCAGCAGGGGGTGTTGGAGAACAAGGAAGACCGGAAACATCTGCGTCATGTTCCTCGTTTTGTGCCTGCAGGGCAAAGCACCCAGATGATTGTGGGGGCGACGGCAGAGACTGACCGTGACATCCTGCACATGTCATCGGCGATGTATGGTCAGCCCACCATGCGGCGTGTCTATTACTCCGGTTATGTGAGCGTGAACACCTACGACCCTCGTCTGCCCGTGCTGAAACAACCACCATTGGTGCGCGAGAATCGCCTCTATCAAGCTGATTGGCTCATGCGCTTCTATCAGTTCAAGGTGGAAGAAATAGTAGATGAGGCTAATGCTAATCTTGATCTTGAAGTGGATCCCAAACTGGCATGGGCACTGAGGCATCCGGAACAGTTCCCCGTCGATATCAACCGCGATGACTATGAGAAGATTCTTCGTGTGCCAGGCATTGGCGTGAAGTCGGCTACCCTCATTGTCAACTCCCGACGTTTCAACCACATCACGTCTTATCATTTGAAGAAGATGGGGGTGGTGATGAAGAAAGCCAAATATTTCATCACGTGCCACGAACTCACTGACGGCTATGCCAATCCTATTGTAGGCATCAACGAACTGCATCCAGAACGTCTCAAACCATTGCTCATATCGAAGGCTCAACAGAAGAAGGCGGCAGAGGAACTGCAGCTGACGTTAGACTTTGAATAAAGTCATGTTCCCGACACCCATGCTTGTATATACCATTGATAGAACCCTTGACGGAGTGCTTTCTGCCGTCTTTGATGCCTTCTCGCTGCATCAGCAACCCGAGATGCTGGTGGGGAAGGGAGAGCCGTTGCCATTGTTTTGCGATGAAGTGCATGAGGTGGAAACGGCAGATGACCGTGCTCGACGAGTGTGGGCAGGGCTGGAGAAGAGGGTGTCGAAGGAGGCGATGAAATTGCTGGCGGTCAGTTTCCTGTCAGAACTGCCCGAGCTGAATACGCCTTTGTTTAATTATATATGTAAGGTGTTTCATCAGCCCGAAGGCGCAAGAAGTATCGAACGGAATTTCTCTGACCCGGATGTGCTGTCTGTGACCAACATCTTCAGGAAGGTGATGCATGAACGATTACGGATGATGCAGTTTGTGCGCTTCCAGAAGACGAAAGATGGAACCTATCTTGGTGTTGTTGCTCCCGACCATAATGTGCTGCCTTTGGTGGTGGCACATTTCAAAGATCGTTTTGGAGACCAGCCATGGCTTCTCTATGATGCCAAACGTCGCTACGGCTTCTACTACGACCAGCAAGAGGTGGTGCGCATCACGTTTCAGGATGAAGAGCAGTTGCCCTTCGACCTTGCTAACGGTAAACTGAACGAGGAAGTGTTGAGTGAGGATGACAAACTCTTTCAGGACTTGTGGCGCACTTACTTCAAGGCTATCTGTATTCGCGAGCGGATGAATCCGAGGAAACAGCTCAACGACATGCCTCGTAGATATTGGAAATATATGACGGAAAAGAATTGAAAGACTGAAAAAATGAAAGATAGAAGTGACTTATGGCAGACAAGATGACACCCGAACAGCGCAGTAACTGCATGCGTAGAATCAAGTCAAAGAATACGCGGCCAGAGATGCTTGTGCGCCGGTTTCTGTTCAGCCACGGTTTCCGCTACCGCATTCACGCCAAAACCTTACCGGGTACTCCCGACCTTGCCATCGTTGGTTTGCGTACTTGCATTTTTATCAACGGCTGTTTTTGGCATGGGCACGAAGGGTGTTCTATGTATAAGATTCCTCAGACACACATTGATTTTTGGACACATAAGATTGAACGGAACAAAGTGCGTGACCACGAAAACCGACAAGCTCTCAAAGCTTTAGGATGGCATACAGTAGAAGTGTGGGAGTGTCAACTCAAACCTAAAGAACGTGAGAAAACTTTGCAGGGACTGCTCAGAACTCTCAACTACATTGCTTTGGAAAACCAAGGGGCAAAAATGGGCTATGACTTTGACAGGGAGGAAGAGCCGAGTCTTGCGGCTGAAGATGAAGATGCTTATTCGTTGGGAATATCGACGATAAAGCGCGCGCCATCGGTATAGTTGGTGTCAAGTATCATGCTGCCTCCTAAGTTGATGACATGCTGACGCGTGAGACCGAGTCCGATGCCCAATCCTTCGCTGAAATTGTCGAGTTTGACAAATGGCTCAAACACACGTTCGCTTTCATCGATGGGAATGCCTGGTCCTGTGTCTTGAATGACAAAACGAATCATGTCGGCTTTGATGTTGGCGGTGAACGTGACGATGCTGTTGGGCGCAAACTTCTTCGCATTAATCAGCAACTCGCGTAGAATGCGGTGAAAATAGAGTTGGTTTGTATGAATGTAGAGCGGATTGGGAATGTTAAACATAAAGTGCAACCGCATGTTGTGAGGCTGTCGATCGTTGAAGTCCTTGATGGAATCCTCGATGACGGCATTGACCTCCACTTCTTTGGATCTATCATACATGGTGCGTTCCCCTTTCCACGATACATCGAAGAGCATGTGTGCCATGCGTCTGACGGTAGTGGCATTCTGTTTGATGGCCTCAAGAGTTGTGTCTTGTTCTTCATCAAGTTGGAACTTTGCAGGGGCATCCAGCATTTGGGTGAACCCGGAAATGATGTTCAGCGGTGTGCGTATCTGTAACGACACATCCTTGATGAAGTTTTCTTTCCGTTGTTCTGCCTCCAGAGCCAGTTGATGAGCTGCTGCGAGTTGGGTGTTGCGGCGTTCGGTTTCCTCATTCACTCTCTTTGTTTCGGCAATGTGTCTGTTAATGGTTTCCAGCATGATTCTGAAACTGTTCTGCAAATTGCCCACGACATCGACGCGGTTGCTCCTGGCAATCTCTTGGTCGAAATGTCCTTCGGCAACATCGCGTGACTGAGCTGCCAAAAGGTCAAGTGGCGAAATGAAGTGGCGGATGATTTTCCAGCAGATAAGTGCCATGAGGAGCAGGCCGACGAGAAGGATGGGAATGAGGGGCAGTAACACCTTCTGATACCCAGCCAACATTTCTTTTTCCGGACACACAAGGCCAATGCTCCATCCTGTACCTTTGATGGGCTGATAGAACACGAGGGATTTCATTCCATTTACACGTATGGACTTATAGCCTTTCTTGCCATTTACCATCTCATTGCCCAGTTCGTTGACAGCTTTTGTTTGGTTATCATCGGTGGGCGTTAGGATGGTTTTTTTGATGTTTTTTTTGCGGTCGGGATGCACAAAGTAGCATCCGTCTGAACCAATCATGAATCCATAAGCATTAGGGGTGGGCTTCATCTCTAACACCATTTGGGAGATCTGAGTGATAGCAATGTCTGTGGAAATGACGCCGATGAGGCTGTCCTTTTCATCGTAGAGAGGCTTGCCATAGGATGCGATGGGGAAGGGGGAGGAGAGGGTGCCTTTGTTGAAGTCATTGTAAAGGTCTGTCCAACAGGCTTGGCCTTTATCTGTGGGCTTCTTGTACCATTCCTTTTCATAGTAGTTATACTCCCCCTCGATTTCGGTTATCACTTGGTCATCCATTCGGATGGAGTAGGAAGAAAAAGGTCTATCTAACTGTGGAAAGAACTTTGGCTCCATCGTAATGGAGCATCCATTGATGTTGGGGTTAAGCTCAACCACTCGTTGAGTGTATTGTAGCAGCGAATCGGGTTGGGAATGTTGGAGGATGAGCTCGTCGAAACTCTCGGTTGCAGCTTCTGCCTCTTCAACGTATGTCAGAATGCGCAGTGCTGTATTTTCCAATATGTGGGTTGCATGTTCAATGGCTTCTTGCTTTACGATCTTGCATGAACGTTCGTACAGGAATCCTAAGCTGACAATGAACACCACTGCCACAAAGCCTAAGATGCCAAGGCTTAGTGTCAGCGACAAGGATTGTTTTTTATGTGATTTTCTTTTTTTCATGCTTTGTTGTTCGTTGAGATTTCAGTCATTTTATTGAGCTGCTCATTGATGATTTTGACTTGTGCCATCACATTTTTTGACAATGATCGCAAGTCCTCCTTCGTGAGTGTGGAATAGCTGTGACATAGCTTGTTGATGGCAGCCTCAATCACTTTGGTTGGAGAAATGATTTTGTCTGCTATTTGATGAATGAGCGTAGTTTTCACCCCGTCAGATTCCTTCACTTTATTGTAAGCGCTGCTGAGCGATTCGTTGCGCTCTTTGAGCAAGTCTGATAAATGATGGATTTCGTCCACTTGATTAGATAGCGACTTCTGCATGCTGCTGAAGCTGTTTTGCAGAGTGCCTATTTCGTCCTTCCTGTTGGTCGTGGGAATGGCTTGGTCAAACTCTCCTTTTGCAATGCGATGAGTGGTTTCCTCCAGCATGTCAAGAGGCTGCATTTGTCGGTTGATGAAGAACAGACAGAAAAACAGAATAATCCAAAGCCCCATAAGGGTGATGACAAGCATGTAGAGCCGCATTCGCTCGTTAGGTTCAAAAATGTCGCTTTCGGGGCACACGATGCAGGCACTCCAATGTCCATTGTTAAGAGATTTGTAGATGATGTAACTGTCTTCTCCGAACAAATGCACGGCACTCCATCCCGACTTTCCTTCCAGCATGTCGTTCACCACATTCTTCACCCTGGGGTCTGGCTCGTTTTTCATCACGTCTCGTATCATCGTGTGATAAAGTTTCGCCTTGTCCGGATGGATAAGGTAAGTGCCTTGAACACCGAGCATGCAGCAGTATGAGTTGGGGTAGGGTTTGGTCGCAAGGATGGTTTTCGATAGCCAATCGACCGAAATGTCAACGGCCAGAATGCCAACGACCCTTCCGCTGGGTTCATGAATGGGCATGCCGCAAGTGATAATGCTGGAAAGAATAGAGTCTGTGGCTGCATGCGGACGAACCCAACAGATGGTGTTTTCTTGCTTGGGAATAAAGTACCAGTTGTGCCCAACATAGGGGAGACCGCTATTGACATACGGCTCAATTTCCATGGGGTTATGGTGGGTCACAATGCTGTCCTTGTAATAGGGAGACCAATAGGAGTACGACACGAAAAATTCTCCCTTCTCTTGGTAGTAGTTAGGTTCGAAGGCAATGGCACAACCGACGATGTTGCGATTGTTTCTCACCAGTTCCCTGCTGTATGCCGCCATTGCGTCGGGGTCGTCAAGATGGTGCTCAACGTTCCAAAGCATGTTCGTGCCCGAAACCTCCATTTGGTGCAACATGTTGTCAATACGTAGCACTGTTCCATTGAGCATCTCTTCTGCTTTTGCCAACGATTCCTTCTCGATGGCTTTGTGGGCATATACATATATGACAGTAAAAGTCGCAACATAAAGGATGATGACAGATGCAAAAATCCACACGCAGAGACGTGCGGAGAATCTTTCTCGTAGGTATTGGTAAGGATTAAACATGGTCTAATATGATTACTTTTCTCTGGCTTCATTCAGAGTGAGTGCCACAAAGGTACGACTTTTTGTGGTCACACCCAAATGTTTTGCAAAAAAAAACTTATAATACGCCATTTTGATATAAGGTATCGCCTCAGCCAAAAGGCGAAAAAACATTTGGCTTCATATTTTCTTATATCGAACAGATGACCGTGGAGTGTTCTCCATCGCCCTTGTGGAGTGTCCACTATCGCCCTTGTGGAGTGTCCACCATCGCCCTTGTGCCGGATCCACCATCGCCCTTGTGCCGTATCCACCATTGCCCTTGTGCCGTATCCACCATTGACTCTACGCAACTGCCTCTTCTGACTCAGTGCCGTTTCCACTTTAGATTCATAGTATGGATTATATAATTCATAGTATGGATTACACAATTCATAGAAAGAATTATACAATTCATAGAATGAATTTAAGAAAAGATGGGTGCTTTCGGCTCAAAGTTGTTTCTCTATAGAAAAAAAGGAAGTTGATACACCGAAAGCACAAAACAATCCTCTTTTCGTATGCAAAGATAAGGAAAAAGTGGGACTCTTCCAAGCGTTGACGCTTCAAAAAAGCAGGAAAGGCGAAAAAACTGATGACTCCAGCAATGTGGAACTTGCTAAATAGGTCGAACAAACGCTCATTGAGGGGCGTTTGCCTCTCCGACATAACAAACTTGTGGCATTTGAGAGGTGTAAATGACGATTTTTTTTGTGCAATCTGAAAAAAAATGGGCGTTTTGTTGTTTGTTAGGGGGAAAAGGGGTACTTTTGCAAAATCGTATGTTTAACTATATAAAAATAATGTAATATTATGGGATTCTTAACGAACGACAAACTCGTGATTGTAGGAGCCGGTGGTGCTATCGGTTCGACGATGGTGCAGTTGGCTCTGACGATGAAGCTGACTCCAAATGTGTGTCTCTATGACGTGTATGCTCCGGGCATGGAAGGTGTGATGGAAGAAATGTTCCACTGCGGCTACGATGGTGTGAACTTGACCGCCACCACCGATGTGGCTGAAGCATTCAAGGATGCTAAATACATCATTTCTTCAGGTGGCGCTCCCCGTAAGGCTGGCATGACTCGTGAAGACCTTCTGGCTGGTAACTGCAAGATTGCTGAAGAGCTGGGTAAGAACATCAAGGCTTATTGCCCCGACGTGAAGCATGTGACCGTTATATTCAATCCTGCTGACTTGACAGGTCTGGTGACCTTGCTCTACTCGGGTCTGAAGCCAGGTCAGGTGACCACATTGGCAGCTCTCGACTCAACTCGTTTGCAGTCAGCATTGGCCAAGAAGTTTGGGGTGAAGCAGTATGAAGTGACGGGTTGCGCTACATACGGCGGTCATGGCGAACAGATGGCTGTGTTTGGCAGTGCTGTGAAAGTGGCAGGCAAGCCTCTGAATGAGTTGATAGGCACTCCAGCACTTCCTGAAGAGGAATGGGAACAGCTGAAGGTGGCTGTGACGAAGGGTGGTGCTAAGATTATCGAGCTTCGTGGTCGTAGCTCTTGGCAAAGCCCCGCTTTCTGCTCTGTTGAGATGATTCGTTCCGTGATGGGTGGCGAGAAGTTCCGCTGGCCTGCTGGTACTTACGTTTGCAACGAGAAGTACAACCACATCATGATGGCAATGGACACAACCCTCGACACGAACGGCTGCACCTACAAGATGCCTACTGGCACTGCTGAGGAAATGGCCAAACTGGACGCTTCTTATGAGCATCTCTGCAAGATGCGTGACGAACTCGTAACGCTCAACATTGTTCCACCAATTTCAGAATGGAACAAGATTAACCCGAACTTGTGATTGTTTTTTACAACAGCGAATTTGACGAATGAAACGAATTTTTTTCATGTGGCAATGCCGCAAGCGGCAACGAATAGGGCGAATGCCATTCGTGCTCATTCGGCACACCGAAGGTGTATTGCTGTAAGAAATTCGTTTCATTCGTTGTAAAAAACGCCTCTTGGTGTTATGACAAAGTACGGTAAGTACACGATATGGGGTTGGAGTTGGCGTGTCCTTCTATGGATAGTGCTAACTCCAATTCTCTTATTTTTGTTACTTTTCGTGCTGATATACACCCCTCCTGTACAGAAATTTGCAGTCGATAAGGCTGCCGAATGGCTGAGTGAGGAGATGGGAATGGATGTGACTGTTGAGGAGGTGAGTCTGAAGTTCCCGCTCGACCTCTCGATGGGAGGAATGTTGGCCATTCAGGATGGCGATACGGTTGTGGCTGCACGCGAATTAGACATCAGCGTGAAGGCATTGCCGCTCTTTCATTTGGAGGCGGAAGTGGATGGCATCCATCTATATGATGCAAAGGTCAATACCAAGCAGTTGATAGATGCTTGTGTGGTGAAAGGGACATTGGCTGAATTGAGTCTTGATAGCCACAGTACAGACCTGAAAGAAGAACTGGCTGTGGTTAACAAGGCACTGCTGAGAGATGCTGATTTGACGGTGCTCTTGGCAGATACGGTGCCGGAAGATACGGCTGAAAGCGAACCCGTCCGATGGAAGATTGACGCAAGGGATGTGGAACTGCAAAGAGTGAAGGCAACCGTCTTGCTCACCCCGCAAGCAGACAGCACCTTTGTGATGGCTGACATCGCTCATGCTCAAGCAAAGGCATATCTTGACCTCGACAAGGAAATCTACCAAGTAAGTCATTTGCAGGTCGATGGCTCGTCAGCGGGATTTGACTTGCGTAAGGAACCCCGTTTCCCCGACCGCTTCGACCCCAGTCATCTGCTGTTCACGCAGATAACATTAGAGGTGGACTCTTTTGAATACAAGGGAACGGGGGAGATGCAACTGAATCTGAAACAACTGGCTGGCGTTGAGCAGACGGGTCTCGCCATTCAAGAGACACAAGGCAGGGTGGAAATGGATTCGTTGACCCTGACCGTTCCGAAACTTCACATCAAAACAGCAGACAGCGACCTGGCGTTGGCCTATCGGATGGATATGAACGCCTTTGATGATGTCCATCCCGGCACTTTTTCCTTTTGGGGAGAAGGGCTGATGGGCAAGGGCGACATTATGTATTTTACGCGTATGGGAGGCGAAGACACGCGTGAAGTGTCAACGATGCTGAATCAACAACTCTCGGCTCGTCCCGTGGAGTTGCAGTTGAAGGCAGAGGGAAATCTCGACGAACTGGTGGTGAAGAAACTATGGGCTAAGGTGCCGGGAATGGCGCTGGTGGAAGGTGATGCGACTTTGTGGGATGTGGCAAACGACCTGTCGCTGAAGACCAACCTGAGTCTGAAGGATGTGAATGGGGCTTCTGCCAACCTAAACGGCAGTTATGTGATGGCGATTGATGCTTACAAGGCCGATGTGGCCTTTAGCAATCTGGTCTTGAACAACTATGTGGAACTGGACGACAAGACCGTTCTTACGGGTAAGGCCTCCGTGCACGGACGAGGTTTTGACTATCTTGCACCAAGTACACAACTTGAGGCTTCGGCCAGTTTGACGGATGGACAGATGGGCAACATCAACCTGAGCAATGTGGAGGCTGATGCTTCGCTGAAGGGCGGAAAACTGACGTTGGCGTTGCTGGCTGATAATGATCAGGTGCAGACAGACCTCGCGTTCGATGGAGAACTGAAGAGGAACCTCATTGCCGGTGTGCTCAATCTCAACCTGCCTTTTGTCGATGTGCAGCGTATGGGATTCAGCGAAGATTTGTTGTTGGTCAGCACCAGTGGCACGATGGAGTTTTCCTATAATCTTGACAAACTCTTCAAGGTTGAGGCTCAAGTGGATGCCCTCAATCTGAAGATGGCGAACGACAGCATCAGGACAGATGCTTTCTACCTGATGGCTGAAGCCTTGAAAGATTCCACCTCTGCCTTTTTGAGAACGGGCGACCTCGACTTCTCCCTTGTCACTTCCCATAATTTGTTCAATCTCTTGCCGAAGATAGAACGTCTGCAAAGGGAAACCATCTCGCAGTTTCAGAAACACGACGTGAATCTCGATGCCCTCAAAAGCTATTTGCCCGACCTCACGATTTACGCTCAAGCAGGGCGAAACAATCCTGTGTCCGACATTTTGAAGATGTATGGTATCCGCTTTGGCGAGCTGAAGGTGGATGTCTTGTCTTCCCCGGTGGAGGGACTGACGGGCCGAGGTCACGTTTATGCTTTCCGAACGGATAGTGTGAGGGTTGATACGGCATTTTTCGATGTGGCACAGGACTCCACACAGTTCAACTATCATGTCGGAATGCGTTGCAGCGACCAGCCTTTATTGCCAGCCTTCAAGGCCTATCTGGATGGCTACGTGAAAGCCGATGAGGTGGATGCCCATCTGACCTATTTCGACAAGAAAGACAAGAAAGGCATCGACCTCGGTGTGAGAGGGGTGGCAGACGAGAAGAGTGTGCATTTCAGCCTCTATCCGCAAAAGCCAGTGTTGGCCTATCGTGAGTTTTCCATCAACGAAGATAACTACATTGTCACTCGTCCCAATCGTCCGATTTTGGCCGATGTGCGATTGACAAGCACCACCGACAGCTGCTATGTCGCCGTGTTTGCCGACGAAAGCGATATGGGTGAACAAATCGCCAATGTGCTGGTGAACGATCTGGACTTGAGCGAGATGCTGTCCGTTGTCCCCATTCCGGGCTTGCCTAAGATGGACGGAAACCTTCATCTCGATGCCACCTATATAGACCTGGGAGAGAACTTCATGGTGGAAGGCGCACTCGATGCCGACCGCTTCCACTATGAGGGCATGAAAGTGGGCGACCTTGCTTCCCGCTTCACCTATATGCCTCAAGGCGAAATGGTCCATTCGGTCAATGCCTCGTTGTCCTATAACAGCACCGATGTCTTGCATTTGGCAGGAACCTACAACGCACAAGGAGAGGGCGCACTCGATGCCGACCTTTCCTTCATGGATGTGCCCATGTCGATGTTCTCAGCCTTTGTTCCCGACCAGATTGTCGGCTTCACGGGTCAGTTGTCGGGAGGCATGAAAGTGACAGGCCCGATGGGAGCCTTGCTCTTCAATGGAGCCTTGGTTCCCAAAGATGTACACGCGGTCTCTCAGCAGTATAGTCTCAACTTGGCAATGGCCAACGACAGCATCAAGTTCAACAATAGCCGTGTGGATTTCGATGCGTTCAAGTTTTATGGCGCCGACTCTAACCCGCTCACCCTCAACGGCTATGTGGATTTCTCTAATTTTGAGGAAGTCTTTATGTCGCTGTCACTCAATGGCCGCAACTTCAAACTCATCGAAGCACAGCAGTCCAGCAAGTCGTTACTTTATGGCGATATGTATGGCGACTTCTTCGCCCGTGTCATAGGCTCCACCCAAGACCTGACGGTGCGTGGGCTTGTGCGTGTGCTGCCCACCACCGACATCACCTATGTGATGACCGAGACAGCCCTCTATCAAGGCGACCGACTGGAAGACATCGTCACCTTCGTCGATTTCAACGCACCGCCTCCACCCCTTGAGAGCTTGCCCAAGAAAACATTTACAGGCATTGACATGAACCTCGTGCTCAGCATTGAGGACGGTGCCAAGTTGCGGGGCGAATTTTCAGCCGATAAGCAGAGCTATGTCGTTGTGCAGGGTGGAGGATCTGTCACGATGACCTACACGCCTGAAGGAGTCATCAACATGCAGGGACGCTATACTATCAATGAAGGTGAGATGAAATACACCCTCCCGATCATCCCGCTCAAGACCTTCACCATCCATAAGGGTTCCTACATCGAGTTTGCAGGTGACCCGACCAATCCCCTGCTCAACATTGCTGCAACCGAACGAATCAAGGCCACCGTGGGGGAGAGCGATGGAACGAGTCGAAGCGTCACCTTCGATACGGGCTTGAAGATAAACAACACATTGAACAACATGGAATTGCTCTTCACCATCGAGGCTCCCGAAGACATCTCCGTGCAGAACGAGTTGGCCAGTCTTTCTGCCGAAGAGAAAAATAAGCTCGCGGTAGGTATGCTTGCTACGGGAATGTACCTCTCTGGTTCCAACCGTAAGGGATTCACCGCTGGCAATGCCCTCAACAGTTTCTTGCAGAACGAAATCAACAACATAGCCGGCAAGGCGATGTCCACAATGGTGGAAGTCAATGTGGGCATGGAGAAAATGACTCGCGATGATGGAACCACCCGCACCGACTACTCCTTCAAGTTCTCGCGCCGCTTCTTCTCCGACCGTCTCAATGTCATCATTGGCGGCAAAGTGAGTAACGATGAGGGAAGAGATGCCGTCGCTCGCAAGTCGGGTGCCTACATCGATGACGTTTCACTCGAATGGCGACTCGACAATGGCGGCACCGAATACATCCGTCTTTTCCACGTGAAAGACTATTCCAACCTGATTGAGGGCGAAATCGACAAGAACGGAGTCGGTATCCTCTTGCGTCGCAAGGTTGACCGCCTCTCCGACCTGATTATCTGGCGAAAGAAGGAGGACAAGAACCCGCCAGAGAGAAAAGAAACCCAAACGCCGGCGGAATGAAAACCAGACACAGTATGAGAAAGACCCTTCTGTACATATTTACATTATATATAGTGGGACTCCTTGCAGCCTGTTCCACCACTTCCCATCTGCCCGAAAACGAGACCCTCTACATCGGCATCGACAAGGTGAAGGTTCATGACCAGTTGCACACACCAGCCGAAGAGACAGCTGTGGCTGAAGTGGAGGCTGCACTCGATTATGCCCCCAATGGAGCCCTCATTGGCAGTTCCTATGCACGAAGTCCCTTGCAGATAGGTCTTTGGACCTACAACGCGCTGGTGGATAAGCCGCGCAAGGGGTTCAACAAGTGGTTCTTCAATGCCTTTGCCGCCACCCCCGTCACCATCTCGCAGGTGTCGCCCGACATTCGTGCCAAGGTGGCATCCAACCTCTTGCAGAACTATGGCTACTTTCGTGGCAGGGTCGATTTCCATCTTGTTGACCAACGCAATCCCAAGAAGCAGAAGATTTTCTACGATGTCCATCTGGGACAGCCCTATCTCTTCGACAGCATCCGCTATGCCTTTCGCGACACCATTCAAGACAGCATCCTCAAAGCCACATCGGAGGAAGCCTACATCCATAAGGGGGGGCAGTTCTCCACCTTCGACCTCACCAACGAGAAAACCCGCATCGTCAATGACTTCCGCAATAACGGCTACTACTACTATCGTCCCGACTACGTCAGCTACTTTGCCGACTCCACCAACATTCCCTATCGCGTGAAACTGCTCGTGGTGCCCGACAAGGACATTCCCGAAAAAGCCAATCGGCAGTTCTATTTTGGCAAAGTGAGCACCTACATCCGTCAGAACATGAGAAGTGCGGAGGCGAGACAGCGCCGACTGGAGGGACGGCAAAACACCTACGACGATTCCCTCATGCTGCGCAGCGTCAAGATTGCCTATCAGGGTGAACGAATCCCCATCGCTCCACGGGTGCTGTTCAAGAACTTCAAGTTTTGGCGGCGCAGGCTCTTCAACCAGTCCAATGTGGACAAGACCCTTGTCAACCTTCACAGCATGGACATCTTCTCCAACGTCAAGTTCACCTTCACCCCACGCGACACCACGGTGCTCAACGATACGATGGATGTGAGGCTCGACTTGACGATGGACCAACTCATCGACACCGAGACCAACTTCAGTATCACCCAGAAGTCCAATGCGCAGATAGGCCCTTCGTTAGGCATCACCTTCTCCAAGCGCAATGCCTTCCATCATGGCGAGACCCTCTCCGTCGGGCTTAAAGGCAGTTACGAATGGCAGACCCGCAAGCAGTTCGGATCGCCCAAGCGCATCGACTCGTGGGAAATCGGAGCCGATGTCTCCCTGTCTTATCCCTGGATAGCTTTCCCTTGGCTCAACAAGCGGTTCTACAAATATCCCACATCCACTCGCTTCCGAATCAGCGCCGACCAGCTGAACCGAGCCAATTACTACCGGCTCATGTCCTTTATCGCTGAAGCCACTTACGGCTTCCAGACCTCCCGTTCGTGGAGCCATCAGCTCTCGCCCCTCACCATTTCCTACAACAAGATGCAGGAAACCACCGCACGGTTCGATTCCATCGTGCGGCGCAACTCCGCTCTCTACGTCTCCCTGCGCGACCAGTTCATCCCTGCCATGCAGTATTCCATCATCTACGACAACCGCTGGAACTCACGCATCCCTCATGCGATGCACTTCGAGGCAACGGTCAAGGAGTCGGGCAACTTCCTCAATCTCACCAACGCCCTCTTGGGTTTCGACTACTACCAGAAGGACAAGAAACTCCTCTTCACCCAATATTCCCAGTTCCTCAAGTTCCTCTTCACCCTCAAGAACACCTTCCACCTGAGCGATAAGACCTCCATTGCCACCCGTGTGCAGTTGGGCGGCATCTGGACTTATGGCAACTCTGACTATGCCCCCTACAGCGAACTCTTCTACATTGGTGGAGCTAATAGCATCCGTGCCTTTGCCGTGCGCAGCATCGGTCCCGGCAGCTATCAGGACACTTCTGGACGAGGCACCTATCTTGACCAATCAGGCGACATGAAGCTGGAACTCAATGCCGAATATCGTTTTCCCATCGTCAAGGAACTGCAAGGTGCCTTCTTCGTCGATGCCGGCAACGTCTGGCTCATGCACGGTGACGACTCCCATCCTGGTGGCAAGTTCACAGCCAGCCGTTTCTTCAAAGACCTTGCCGTGGGCACAGGTTTCGGCTTGCGCTACAACCTCGAATACCTCATCCTCCGTCTCGACCTCGGAGTGGGCGTTCATGCCCCCTACGACACAGGCAAATCCTCCTACTTCAACCTGCGTCGCTTCAAAGACGCTGTCGCCTTCCATCTGGCAGTCGGCTATCCATTCTGACCCCCTTTTTGTTTTCTTCATTCAACTTTCGCGAGTATGAGTTTATTGGAGTTAAAGGAGTTATCGCTTCGCTCTAGAGTTAAAAGCCGAGACTTCGACACCAACATATCATTTGGCTTTAACTCCTCTATCTACAAAGCAAGCGGAACTCCTGAAAGTTGAGTCAAATTACAACGAACAAAATAATCATAAAAAAATTTGTTCCGGCCGTTGGCGGCGGTGTATGGGGAAGGGTTGAGGGTTGTCTTAAAGGGCGTAGCTGATGCCTATTTTCCATTCGTGGCTCTTGCCTGTGAGGGAGGGGTAGAGGCGGTAGTTTCCGTGGCGGAAGTTGAACTCATGCTGGAGGTTGAGCTGGAAACTGTGGGTGAGGTTGACCTGTAGGAAGGCTCGGTTTTGCAGGATGCTCTGTTCGCCTTTGTCGCCCCATGCTACGGTGCCGGTTTGCAGGTCGGCGGCGTGTTTTTCGGGGTCTTCGAGATATTGCTGAATGAGGTGCGGCTCTGTGCCTTTGAGGATGAAGAGGCGCATGAAGTAGAAGTCGTTGCCGACGGTGAAGCGTCGGTTGAGGGAGAACTGGAAGCGGTAGCGGGTGGAGAAGCCTGTGCCGAAGTTGTAGCGGCGCATCTTGAAGTAGTCGGCAGCGGAACCGCCCAGCGGAACGGCATTGAGGGTGAAGTCGTGGGTGAGGGTTGTCTTGCGGCCTTGCCGCTGGGCGTAGAAGCCTGCACCGAAACTGGCGGCTTCGGAGATGAGGGGAAGGTTGCCTGGTGCGTCCTCGTCGTTCTTGTTGTAGTGGTCGATGTATTTGATGTTCTGGTTGAAGCTGATGTCGAGTTTCCACTCGTGGGGGAGTTGGCGCTGGATGGAGCCGATTCGTCCGCGCAGGTCGAGTTCGCCAATGGTGGGGTGTTCCGGGGCGAAGTTGAGGAGCATGTAGAGGTCGAAGCAGTCGTAGGCGCGTGGGCTTTTCCCGAGATCGAGGTGGTTGAAGTGGTCGCCGTAGTTGAAGCGGATGTCGAGATAGGGGATGTTGCCGAAGAAGCGTTCTTCGGTGTTGGGATGTGTGGGGCCGATGTCGTAGATGTAGCGGTTGCCTGTGCCTATTTGAAAGCTATAGGGCATGGGCTGTTCGCGCTTGCCTGCGTTGAGGGGGTTCACCCGAAACATCTCGCCGGAGATGATGCGGTGAAGGCCTCTTACGGGGTTTGTGAGGGTGCCGAGAAGTTCACGCACTACACGTTCGGGACCTCGCTTGGTGTTGTCGAAGAAGATGTCTGACACGCGGTGGGTGACTTCGCCGATGGCGGCACCACCGATGCCTGTGGAGAGGAGGTCGTTGTAGGCGGGCCGGTTGGTCTCGCAGAAGACTTCCCAGGTGAAGGAGCCTGCCAGCGGATAGAGGAGGGAAACGCCGTAGGAGAGGCCGTGCTGGCGGGCGGCGTTGTAGAACATACTGCCGTGGTAGGGATGGGCGAACTGGTTGCCTGAGAAGCTGTCGCTGTCCCACACCCACCCCTCGGTGAGGTTGCTCTTAATGTGGTGGCGGGTGACTCTTGCCCAGTCGCGGCGCTGCACGTAATAGTCCCATCCGAGCACGAGAGCGTTGATGCTGAAGTCCTCGATGAGTGCCTGGAGGGCAGGTGCCTTGGGGGAGCCGTCGGGGTTCTTGCCGAAGAAGTGGAGCGAACAAGTGTAGGGGTTGAGAGTATCGACCTTTTGCAGGTGGGTTCGTATGCCCGAAACGGAGTCGAGCCACACCGAGTCGGTCACTGTGGGTTCGACAGCGAGACTGGTTGCAACGGTTCCACAGAAGAACAATGTGTGGATGAATCGTAGTGTGGTCATTGGGGGTTCCGAATCAGAAAAACGTTGCAAAGGTACGTTTTTTCAGCGAAAAGTGGGGGATGAAAGAGAAAAAAGCGTACCTTTGTGGGCAAAATGGAACGATTATGGCGAAAGAAAGAGTAGCATACGTTTGTAGCTCTTGTGGCTATGACAGCCCTAAATGGATTGGGAAATGCCCTGCCTGTGGCGAATGGAACACCTTCACCGAATACCGATTGGGCAAGAAGAAACTGGTGGAGGGTGTGCGCGAGGAGTTCAGCTTGGCGACGAAATCCAGCCCTATCTCGATGTCGAAGATTCAGACGGAAGATGAGCCTCGCATCAATATGGGTGACGGGGAACTGAACCGTGTGCTCGGTGGCGGATTGGTGCCTGGCAGCATGACGCTGTTGGGCGGCGAACCGGGCATCGGAAAATCGACGCTGGTGCTGCAGACCGTGTTGAGGCTGAGGGGGATGCGTGTTCTCTATGTGAGCGGTGAGGAAAGTGCGCGTCAGTTGAAGTTGCGGGCCGACCGGCTGGTGGAGAAATATGAGGATGGGGCGTCGATCGAGGTGCTGGCTGACGTGCAGGTGGTGTGCGAGGCGATGATAGAGACGGTGTTTGAACACGTGAAGGCCGTGCAGCCTGACCTGCTGGTGGTCGATTCCATACAGACGATGGCTACCGAAACTGTCGAGTCGTCACCTGGCAGCGTGAGTCAGATTCGTGAGTGCGCGGCGATGCTGCTGAAGTTTGCCAAGGAGTCCAACACACCTGTCATTGTGATAGGCCACATCAACAAGGAGGGCACCATTGCGGGGCCGAAGATACTGGAGCACATGGTCGATACTGTGTTGCAGTTCGAGGGCGACCAACACTATATGTACCGCATCGTCCGCGCCATCAAGAACCGCTTTGGTTCTACGGCCGAACTGGGCATCTACGAGATGGTTCATAATGGGTTACGTCCAGTGGCCAATCCTTCTGAACTGCTGTTGAGCGATGTGAAGGATGGCGAGGAATTGAGTGGTGTGGCGGTGGCATGCTCCATCGAAGGTGTGCGTCCTCTGCTTATCGAGACCCAAGCCCTCGTGAGCACGGCAGCCTATGGCACTCCCCAGCGCTCAGCCACAGGCTTTGACCTGCGTCGACTGAACATGCTGTTGGCAGTGCTTGAAAAGCGGGTGGGATTCAAGTTACCTCAACGTGACGTGTATCTGAATATTGCCGGAGGCATCCGCGTGACCGACCCTGCCATCGACCTGAGTGTGATAGCGGCGGTTCTGTCGAGCAATGTCGATACGGGCATTTCCCGCGACATCTGTTTTGCTGGTGAAGTGGGGCTGAGTGGCGAAGTGCGTCCCGTGAGTCGAATCTTGCAGCGTGTGGCAGAGGCTGACAAGTTGGGATTCCGGAAAATTATTGTGCCCCGCGCCAACATGAACGGACTCGACAAGGGGAAATTCCAAATAGAGATTGTGCCTGTCAGAAAAGTGGAGGAAGCGTTGCGGGAATTGTTCGGATGAGCACAGCGAAGTATTTTAACATTATTTTTGTGCATCTTTTAATTTACTGAAATTCCGAATGTTCTATTGTTTTTGTCTTAAAAGTGTGTAAAAGTTTTTTTGTGGTTTGAAAAATTTTTTGTAATTTTGCACTCACAACATTTCGTACACATAGAACACAAAAGACGATAATTGGATTATGTCGGTAGTGAAAACAAGGAGCCTCTTGGTGGATGTGGCACGCCAGCTGTTTGCCAAGAATGGCTTTGAAAATACATCGATGAATGATATTGCGGTGGCAGCCAATAAGGGACGCCGCACTCTTTACACCTATTTCAACAGTAAGGAGGAAATATACTATGCGGTAATTCAGACTGAGTTGGATCGCTTGTTCGAGCGTATGGAAGAGGTGGCTCGCAAGAACATTTCGCCCGAAGAAAAACTGGTGCAACTCATCTTTGCCCATCTTGACGTGATGAAGGAAGCTGTCTATCGCAATGGAAACTTGAGGGCGGAATTCTTTCGCGACATCTGGAAGGTGGAAGCGGTGCGTAAGAATTTCGACAAGAATGAAGTCAACCTTTTTCGCCGCATCCTCAACGAGGGTATCGACAAAGGGGTGTTCGAGCTGCGCAACGTGCGCCTTACCGCTGAGATTATGCACTATTGCCTGAAAGGTTGCGAGGTGCCCTATATTTACGGACGCTATGCCGCCCAGAACGCCGAGGAACTCTACCCCTACGTGCGCAATATGGTCTTTAAGAATTTTGGTAGAAACTTAAGATACAATTAATTAATCAACAAAAAAAGAAACATTATGGGACTTTTGACTGGTAAGACAGCGATTGTGACGGGTGCCGCTCGTGGCATTGGCAAAGCTGTCGCAATGAAGTTTGCACAGGAAGGTGCTAACATCGCATTCACTGATTTGGTGTTGAACGACGACATGGCCGCTGGCCTTGAAGCCACTCGCAAGGAGATTGAGGCTCTTGGCGTGACCTGTCGTGCTTATGCTGGCAACGCTGCCGACTTTGCTGAGACTGAGGCTGTGGTGAAGCAGATTCACGCCGATTTCGGCTCTATCGACGTGCTGGTGAACAACGCGGGTATCACGAAGGATGGTCTGATGCTCCGCATGACTGAGCAGCAGTGGGACGCTGTGCTCAACGTGAACCTGAAGTCAGCCTTCAACTTCATCCACGCATGTGCTCCTATCATGCTTCGTCAGCGTGGTGGTTCCATCATCAATATGTCTTCGGTCGTGGGTGTTCACGGCAATGCCGGTCAGTGCAACTACTCCGCTTCAAAGGCTGGTATGATTGGCTTGGCCAAGTCCATCGCTCAGGAACTCGGTCCTAAGGGTGTGCGTGCCAACGCTGTGGCTCCTGGCTTCATCGAGACTGCCATGACTGCTCAGCTCCCAGAGGAAATCCGTGCAGACTGGATGAAGAAGATTCCACTCCGTCGTGGTGGTCAGGTAGAGGATATTGCCAACGTATGTCTTTTCCTCGCTTCTGACATGTCCAGCTACGTGTCTGGTCAGGTTATCCAGATTGACGGTGGCATGAACATGTAATGGAAGTAATCTACGAGGATAATCACATCATCATTGTTTCGAAAACGACAGGGGAAATTGTACAAGGTGACAAGACCGGTGACAAGCCCCTGAGCGAAACAGTGAAACAATACATCAAGGAAGCGTACGCCAAACCTGGCGACGTTTTCCTTGGTGTTGTTCATCGTCTTGACCGCCCTGTGTTCGGACTCGTCTTATTTGCACGTACTTCTAAGGCATTGGCACGTCTCAATGCAATGTTTGCAAATGGAGAAGTGAAGAAGAAATATTGGGCGATTGTGAAAGATGCTCCTGCTGAGTCGGAAGGAACTCTCACTCATTGGCTTGTGCGCAATGAGAAGCAGAACAAGTCTTATGCCTACGACCATGAAGTGCCTCGCAGCAAAAAGGCTGTGCTTGACTACCGTGTCATTGGCCACTCCGACAACTACTATCTCTTGGAGGTGAACCTCCACACAGGTCGCCACCATCAGATTCGCTGCCAGCTGGCCAAAATAGGTTGTCCCATCAAAGGCGACCTCAAATACGGCGCCAAGCGGAGCAACCCCGATGGCAGCATCTCGCTCTTGAGCCGCTCCATGCAGTTCATCCATCCCGTCAGCAAAAAGGAAATTGCGGTTGAGGCACCTCTGCCCGACGACAAACTCTGGCAATCCTTCAACCTTTACTCTATTCCACCACGTAAGCCTTGACGATTCTCACCTCCTTCAGAGGCACCTCTTGCGCATTCGTCTTGATTTTCTGTATGGCTTCGACCGCCTTCATGCCTTCGACGACTTCGCCGAAGACGGTGTATTCGTTGTCAAGCCAAGGGGCACCTCCGTGCATCTTGTAGGCTCTGCGCAGTTCCTTGGGATAGGTAATGGGCGGATTCTCTGACACTTCCCAACGGGCTTGGTCTTGGAGCTTCTCCAATAGGTTGCTCACGCCATCTCGGTCGCGGGCAGCTCGGAGGGCATCGAGTTTCTTTTTGTTCTCCTGCTGTTTCTTGAGGAAGAGAACTTCGGCATCTCGCTGTTCGCGGGCTGTTTCGAGGTTGTCCAGCTCGTCATCGGAGTGTACCTTGCCCGTGACGATGTAGAACTGGTATTTGTCACTCATTCGTTGGGGATTCTCTTCGTCACCGTCACGGGCGGCTGCCAGCACCCCTCGCACGTTGTAGTGTTTGGGCCATACGATTTCGGCAGGTATGCGTTCGGTAATGGTGTCGCCCTGTTCGTCGATGTGGGGTGGAAAGCCTTCGGGACGGGTGGCAGGGTCGCCTGTCTGAATCATGAAGTTACGGATGACACGGTGGAAGGTCACGCCTGTGTAGAGTCCTTCGCGCACGTTGCGGATGAAGTTATCGCGATGCCCAGGCGTGTCATCATAAAGTTTCAGACGTATCTCACCTGCGGTGGTTTCCAGCACCACTTCGGTCTCTTGTCCCGGATTCTGCCCTGTGCAACCGACACTGACCATGCAGCACAGCAGGAGGGCTAATGCTAAGTTCTTTTTCATGTGCTTCAATTGTATTTGGGGGCAAATGTACATAATTTTGTGGGATTGACAAAGCAAAAAAAAATGAAATCCATCGCGGATTCCATTTTCCTTGTCATTTTTCATTGGATGAAAAACAAACCTTAATCTTTTTACTAACCTAAAACCTATTGTATAACCTATGTATATAATCTCTTTTTTCGTTATCCTTGGAAACAATCAGTTTACCAAAACTAACCTTACTGATGAACTTTACCTATAAAACTAATACCTTACTAACCTATATTTCGTCGGTCTTTTGACCGGTGTGTTGTGTCTTTTTCCTTTTTGACGATGCAAAGTTACGGGGTTTTCCCGAATGACGAAGCACGAATGATTGAAAATCTTTCGAAAAGACGCGTTTCTTTGATATATATCAATAAAAGTGTGCGCACACAATCTATTTCCAGTGTTTTGTGCTCGCACACAGCCCTTTTTTTGAGCTGTGAGGAAAAGTGCGGAAATTTAGGTGGACTTTTACCTCTTTTTGAGGTGTGTAATTGTAAAAAATGGGGCTTATAGTGGTGTTTTTGTATTAAATAAGGCGTCAAATGTGCTCTTTTTAGTGATTTCTTTTGTGGGGATGCTGAATAATGTCTAATTTTGCAAACCGAAAAGGATGTATATGTAAGAATGTTTACAAAAAATGGAGGTTATAATTGAAAGAATATGCTAACGGTATTGATTGTAAGTGTTGTCGTTTTGGTTGTTGCGTTAGGGGTGCTGGGATATTTGTATTATAAGGAACGCAGCAAATGCCAGAAATATAAGAAGGGTATTGCCATTCAGAAGGTGTATCTGCAGAATATGAGTCATGACATTCGAACTCCCATGAATGCCATCTGTGGTTTTTCGCAAATACTTTGCAATAGCCAGATACGTGATATGTTGTCGGAGGAGGAAATCACCGAATATGGAGTGATTATCCAAAGCAATACGGACTTGTTGAGCACTTTGGTGAACGACATCCTCGATATCTCCGATATGGAGAGCGGCAAGTATAAGATGAACATCGGCACTTGTGTCGTGAACGAGGTGTGCCGAAATGCCATCCGCACGGTGAAGTACCGCTGTCCGGAAGGAGTGAACATGTACATGACCACAGATGTGCCTGACACCTACACGATTCAGAGCGACCCGAAGCGTGTGGAACAGGTGATTATGAACTATTTGACCAATGCTGAGAAACATACAGATGAGGGCGAGATTCATGTGCATGTGTCGCTGGACGAGAATCCTGGCATGGTGACCTTCTCGGTGACAGATACGGGTGAAGGCGTCTCGCCGGAGAATGCAGAACGTATCTTTGGCCGATTTGAGAAGTTCAATACCATTAATGGCGGCACGGGATTAGGTCTGCCCATCTGCCGAAAGATTGCTACGCAGTTGGGCGGTGAGGCGAAACTTGACCTGTCGCACAAAGGGAAGGGTGCCCGCTTTGTGTTCACACATCCCGTGTGAACAGATTTTTCACAATGATTTTCACAAGGAAATAGGCGAGGGCTGTGAGTATGAAGTAGCCCACGTAGATGAGTGTTGTCCACGAAACGATGAGGTAGGTGCACATGGCGGCTCCTGTCAGTTTGGCAAGGTAAGTGATGCCTGGCAGGAAATAGAAATGATGATAGATTTCGTCGATGACAGCCAGATAGGTGATGATGACAAGCCACATCATCACGACGAGTGTGGCCATCAGTGGGGGCAACACCAGCGGGTTGAGGGTGGGGTGAAAGTAGTATTCCTTCCAAAACTCGGGCACGAAGTTCTGCACAGACGCATAGAGCGAGGCCATGAGGGCTACAAGAAGCAGAAAGAGGGGTGGGTAGATGCTGTTCATCTCTTCCAGAAAGCCTTGGGGATGCCAAGTTCGGATTTCGTTTAGGATTTGTGCTGGTTGCCATGTGCGCATTTCCTTTTTCCGTCCGAGCACGATGGCGATGGCTCCCAGCATGATGAGGGTTGACATCCAGATGGCGCGGCTGTCTGAAAGGGTGTTGAGCAGTTGGGAAATGGCATCGTCAGGAGTTGCTCCTTTCAGCAGGTCACCTTCGGGAATCCAGCCCATGATGTGCTGGCTGCTGGCCACTTTCACCCAAACCGAGTCGATGGAGTCGGTGTGGATGGTCTTGATGGAGGCGACGGCAATAATTTCTCCCCGATACACATGGCAGGTGTCGGTGATGAGGTCGCCTTCGCGAGGAATGAGCATGAGGGAATCTGCCTTGACCTGAAAGTTGAAGTTCTCCGAATAGTGATGGGTCAGACGAAACTCTAACGAATCCATCTGCTGCGGACTCAGCACCATGAGGGTCGTGTCGGAGGCGATGGCCGTATCGACGATGTTGACGATGGTGGGAACGGAGTCGCTATCCAAAGGTACTGCATCGGTGGGTCGTGAAACAGAACCTCCCACACACGAGGCTATCAGGGTTGCAAAGATGATGTATAGCAGTTTCTTCATTGTCGGTTCGTTTTCACTGTAGGTAGAGTTCCATGAAGCAGTTTTTGCAGTCGAAATCAAGGCGGAAGGTGGTGCCGTTCGCCATTCTCAGGGCTAAGTGCTGCGGCTTTCCTATCAAAGGGAAGGCTGGTTTTCTCCCTTGTCCCTCCATCGTCGTTAAGTTTTTGGGACAGATGCCCAGTTGCCTTCGGATGCAGTACTTGCAAATCATGACAGGGGTGTCCTTGTCGTGGGTCAGTTCGTAAGGTTTCTCTGTCTCAATGGCAATAGGTTGGTGTTCCTGCCGTTCGAGCGGGTAGAACTTTTTTCTTTCCTCGGTCAGTTTGTCAGATAGTTCCCGCCGCCATCTGCTCAGGAGGGAAGAAGGGAAGAAGTAGTTCTTCTTGAGGTTGATGTTCATCTCCTTTACGTCGAAGATGGTGTCACCAAGTTTGCTCAGTTGGCGTTCGATGTTTTCTCTCTGGTGGGTATGTGCCAACTCGTAATCTCCTTGAATGCAGACTTGTGCCGTCAATCCATCTTCGTCAGTCATCATGATGTTTTTCTCGTCCATCGTCACCTGCACGGCTATCTTCCGTTCGGCTGATGGCTTGCTGAGCATCTTGTCCCATTCCACATCCTGATTGCGGAAGTATTGCACCCCTCGCATGGGTCGGAAGGCTTCCACGTTGTTCACTCGGAAACCGACCAGTTTGCCCTTCTCCATGTAGCAAAGCCCGTCGCCATTGTGCAGGACGGTGTTGCGTGTGAAGGGTTCGCCCATTGCTTTAGGCGTGTGAATGTTGGCATCGGGTTGGCTTACGTCCTTCACAAAGCCCCGATTGAAACTTCTTCTCACATCAGGCTTGAACTTCAGGTGCACATGTCCTGAAGATGCTCTGCAGAACTCTGTTGGGTGCAAGGCTATGAGTTGGTTGAGGGCTTCTGAATAGGCGGCTGTCACATTCTTCACATAGTCGGCATCTTTCAACCTCCCCTCGATTTTCAGCGAAGAAGCCCCTGCTCTTAGCAGTTCTTCCAGACGGTCGATTTGACAGTTGTCCTTCAGCGAGAGGAGATGCTTGTCTTTCATCACCGTCTTTCCATCGGCCAGAAGGTCGAAAGCCATGCGGCACACCTGAGCACATTCTCCTCGGTTTGCGCTTCGGCTGAAAAGGGCTTCGCTGGCGTTGCAGCGTCCGCTCAGACAAACACATAATGCCCCGTGCACAAAGACTTCGAGCTTTGTGTCGGGGCATTTTTCATGTATCTCTGCGATATCCTCTGTAGTCAATTCTCTGGCCAGCACCACTTGCGGAAACCCTAAGTCAGCCAATCGTTGCACCTTTTCGGGGGTTCGGTTGTCCATCTGGGTACTGGCATGAAGGGGAATGGGGGGGAGATGGAGGGAAAGTAGCCTCAGATCCTGCACAATGAGGGCATCGACGTTGATGTCGTGCAGTTGCCAAATGAGTCGTTCCACCTTCTGCATCTCGGCGTCGAAAATGAGGGTGTTCACCGTCACATAAACTTTCGCCTTGTAGAGATGTGCAAACAGAACCAGCCGTTCGATGTCTTCCACGCTGTTGCCAGCAGCCGCTCTTGCTCCCCAAGCAGAGGCTCCGATATAGACAGCATCAGCACCGTGCTTGATTGCCTCGATGCCAATGTCTGCTGTTTTTGCTGGTGCGAGAAGCTCTATCTTCCTCATTTTAATTGATAATTCTCAATTGTCAATTCTCAAATCCTTAATTGATGTCTTCGATATTGAACGGTGTTTCTTGATAGACGTAGTAGTTCAGCCAGTTGGTGTAGAGCAAGTTGGCTGCTGCACGCCAACGGACGATGGGCATTTTAGTCGGGTCGTTCTTGGGGTAGTAGTTCAGCGGTAAGTTGATGGGCTTCCCCTTTGCTAAGTCACGCTTGTATTCCCCGTCCAGCGTGAGTGGCGAGTATTCCAAGTGGCAGGTGATGAAAAACTCGCGGCCGTTTCTTGCCTCCACGATGGTCACACCCGCTTCCTTGCTGTCTGCGATGATGTGCAGCCCTGGCACTTTCTCGATGTCCTTTCGGTACACCTCGCAATGGCGGCTATGAGGAGCAAAGAACACATCGTCGAAACCTCTGAAGATGGGCAGTTCAGGAGCCAGCATCTGGTGCTCAAACACACCAAAAATCTTGTTGGCCGTGTTGTATTTGGGCACACCATAGAAGTGGTATAACCCAGCAAACGCTGCCCAGCACACATAGATGGTGCTGGTCACGTGGTTGTGTGCCCAGTTGAACACTTCCTGCAGTTCCTGCCAATAGGTCACATCCTCATAGTTGATAAACTCCAGAGGGGCTCCCGTCACGATGAGTCCGTCATACTTCTCCTGCTTCATATCCTCAAAGTTGCGGTAGAATGCCAGCATGTGCTCGATAGGCGTGTTCTTGCTGGTGTGCGACTTGATTTTCATGAACTCCACCTTGATTTGCAGTGCGGAGTTAGAAAGGATGCGGATGAAATCGGTTTCCGTTGTGATTTTCAACGGCATGAGGTTGAGCACAGCCAAGCGGAGCGGACGAATCTGCTGACTGTCCGCTCGCTTGTAGCCCATCGTGAAGATATTTTCCTGTTTCAGCTCGTCGATGGCGGGGAGCTGGTCGGGTAAGATGAGAGGCATTACTTATTTTTAATGTAATCAACAATCCAGGCACCCACTTCCTTCGTGCCGTACTTGGCGCCGCCTTCCACCTGAATTTCAGGTGTGCGCACATTCTGGTCGAGCGAAGCGTTCACAGCCTCACGGATGAGGGCACCCTCCTCCTTCAAATCGAAGTATTCGTAGAGCATGGCAACAGAAAGAATCTGAGCCAGTGGGTTGGCGATGTTCAGGCCCTTTGCCTGTGGCCAACTGCCGTGGATAGGTTCAAACACTGGTGTGTGTTCACCTGTCGAAGCTGATGGGAGCAAACCCATGGAACCTGTGATGCACGAACCTTCGTCGGTCAGGATGTCGCCGAAAGTGTTCTCAGTCACCATCACATCGAAGAACTTAGGCTCCTGAATCATGCGCATCGAAGCATTGTCCACATACATGAAGTCGGTGGTCACATCGGGATACTGCGGTGCCATTTCCTGAGCCACGGCTCTCCACAGACGGCTCGATGCCAGCACGTTAGCCTTATCCACCACTGTCAGGTGCTTCCTTCTCTGACGAGCATACTGATAAGCCACCTTCAAGATGCGCTCCACCTCTGCACGGCTGTAGGCATTGGTGTCGTAAGCGTAGTCGTTGCCCTCTTTCTTCTCACCGAAGTACATGCCACCCGTCAACTCGCGGATGCAGATGAAGTCAGCACCACGCACCAGCTCGTCCTTCAGAGGAGACTTGTGTACGAGGCAGTCGAAGGTCGTCACAGGACGCACGTTGGCAAACAGACCCAACTTCTTTCTCATTGCCAACAATCCTTGCTCAGGGCGCACCTTCGCATTTGGGTTGTTGTCAAACTTGGGGTCACCCACCGATGCGAACAGCACAGCATCGGCATCCATACACGTCTGGAAGGTTTCCTCCGGGAATGGGTCGCCCACCTCATCAATGGCATGTGCGCCACAGATGGCTTCCTTGTAACTTACTTCGTGTCCAAACTTCTCGGCGATGGCGTTGCACACAGCCACGCCCTGTTCCATAATCTCTGGCCCGATACCGTCACCGGCCAGTACTGCAATTTTCAGTTTCATCTTTTTTCTATTTAGTTATAAATTCTTTCGTGTAGCACCTTGTCCTCCATGAAGCACGGATGCACAGGGCCATAGCCGTGTCCGAACTCATATTCGGCACCTAAGGCGATGGCCTTGCCGATAAATTCCTCGCCTTTCTCCACCGCCTCGCCCAGTGTGCAGCCTTTGGCCAGATAGGTGGCGATGGCCGAAGAGAACGAGTCGCCTGTACCGTTCACGTTGTGAGTGGCGATGCGGCGTTTCCGAAATTCCTTCACCTCACCCGTCTCAGCGTTGTAGAGGAAGTCGGACAGCATATCCTGTGCAGAACTGCCTCGCCCGTTCAGCACTTGGCTCTGCATGCTCTTCACGATGACGCTGTTGCCCCATTGCCCCAACTCCTTGATGTCCTCCCAGATGTTGGTGATTTTCCGCTTCAGCAGCACTTCCGCCTCGCGGAAATTGGGTGTGATGAGGGTGGCGATGGGGAAGAGCTTTTCCTTGTAGGCTCCGATGCTCTCGTCGCTCACCAGCTGCACCCCGTTGCTGTCCACGATGACAGGGTCAATCACCTTCTTCACATCAGGATAACGTTTGAGCAAGTCAGCGACCCCATCGATGATTTCTGCGGTGGGCAACACGCCCGTCTTGATGCACTGTGCGCCCACATCGCCCAGAAACGATTCCGCCTGACTCACCACCAGCTCGACGGGCAGGGGGGTCACGCTCTTCACGCGGCGTGTGTCCTCATCCACTATGCCTGTCAGTGCGCATGCCGCATAGCCCCCACACGCGGTGATGGCCTTGATGTCTGCCTGCATGCCCGCACTGCCCAGAGGCTCGCTGCCCGCAATCAGAAAAACGATGTTCAGTTGCTTCTTGCTCATGTACATTATTTATAATTGAGTGCAAAGGTATAAAAAAGTTGCGAGTTAAGAGTTAGAAGCAGCGGAGTTTTTGTTATTTCGGGTACTTTTCTGGCTAAAAGAGAGAAAAAGAGCAAATGGCATGAAGAAAACTGGCGGTAACTCGCGAAATGTCGGCAGCCATTTTTGTGGAGAAAACTTTGAGGAAATGCGAGACTATACAGAATGTCGTATTCAAGGAGGCTGACGGAGATGTTTTCCGTCTTTTGCTGATGCAGCAGAGGTGGGAACTTCTCGCTTGCCACTACAGCGACACTTCCGATGTGGAATTTGCTACATGCCCTGTGTAGCAGTTGCTACACCGCCAGTGTAGCATTTACTACACCGCCACTGTAGCAGTTGCTACACTGGCAGTGTAGCGTTTGTTACAACGGCTCTCTTTGTTGAGCAAATACGTCGTGTCTGTCTGCGCAAAGATTCCACTCCTGCATCGGCGAAAAAGGCATCTTCGGGGGAGAAAAAGTGATGGGAAAGAGGGAAAAAACGTGGTGTGTTCGGACACACATGTTATCAAACATGTTTTAGGGCTTGTCTGCACGAGGGAAAGTGTGTACCTTTGCAACATCCTAAAAACAATCTTTTTACCTTAAAAAAATTAATACTTATTGAGAACAGAAAAGCGTGAGTCGTGATGATTCGCGCTTTTTCACTTTCTAACGCCAAAAACATCTGGGCGTCGCAAAAAATATTAACATCATATCACACTAAACAAAACATTATGGAAGTAATAAAAAGTTTTACGATTGACCACACCTGCTTGAAGCCGGGTATTTATGTTTCGCGCATGGATAAAGGCTTCACCACTTTCGACCTGCGCATCACGGAACCGAACAAGGAGCCTGCTGTTGCCCCTGCTGCCATTCACAGCATCGAGCACCTGATGGCCACTTGGTTCCGCAACTCGGAGGCGAAGGAGGACGTGGTGTATGTGGGGCCGATGGGGTGCCTCACGGGTATGTACATCATCATGATGGGTGCTTACACAGTGGAGGATATGAGGCGTCTGACCATCGAGTGTCTGGAGTGGATTCTCACCCAAGACAAGGTGCCTGCCACCGAGCCTCAAACCTGCGGCAACTATTTGCTGCACGACCTCCCCATGTGCAAGTGGGAGTGTGCCCGCTATCTTGACCGTCTGAAGAACGATTTCCACTGCGAATACACTCAGTTGCAAATCACTCTCGACGACGGAAAGGTTTTTGCCGATGCGTGAAAACCCATGTGGAGAAAGGTGTGTGGAGCGGGGGAAAGGGTGTGGAAAATGGGTGTTCGGTTGTTCTATTTGGCGGTAAAGATGGACGGAAACTTCGGAAACATCGGAAAGGAATAGGTCTAAAGGTCGAATTGCTTATCCTTTTTTCAGTTTTGTTTCTTTTTTATATTTAATATGTGTTAAAGGAAGTTGGTCGCATGGTGATTTATTGCTAACTTTGCACCGTTTTTCGTATGTGTTATCAATAAATAGAACAAGAAGTGAAAGTGAAAGGTAAAAAAATGCTGATGTGTCTTGGGTTGCTGATGGCGGGAACGCTATTTTGCAGTGCTCAGGAACAGAATAAGACTTCGCTCGGCACCATCGATCTGACGCTTGAGAAAGCGATTGAGATTGCGTTGGCTGAAAATCCGACCATCCATGTTGTTGACAGGGACATAGAACTGAAGAAGGTGGCTGACAAGGAGGCTTGGCAGGCGCTCTTGCCGACGGCTGACGTCAACTTGTCGCTGACGGACAACGTGAAGGTGGCGAAGATGAAGACGAGCATGGGTGAATTTAAGATGGGTATTGACGGAACGGTGTCAACCGTAGGAGGATTGACGGTCAATCTGCCCCTGTTCGCTCCCGCTGTCTATCAGAACATGAAACTGACCAAGCAGGACATCCTCTTGGCACAGGAGAAGGCTCGCGGCAGCCGTCTCGACCTCATCAATCAGGTGACGAAAGCATACTACAGTGCGTTGCTCTCCAGCGACAGCTACGATGTGATGAAGCGCAGCTATGAGGTGGCTAAGCAGAACTTCGACGTGGTGAACGAGAAGTTCAAGGTGGGTCGCGTGAGCGAGTATGACAAGATTTCGGCTGACGTGCAGGCCCGCAACATGAATGCCGCTATGGTGAGCGCGGAAACGGGCAAGACGCTCTCTCTCCTGCAACTGAAGGTGCTCATGGGTGTGACGGCTGATGTGGACATTGCCATCAACGACAGCTTGAGCCACTACAAGGATGAGCTGGTGCTGCCAGTGGCAGAGAAAGTGGGGGGCGACAACTCTTCCCTGCGTCAGTTGGATTACAACAGACAAATGCTGGAGCGCACTCGCAAGCTGCTGAAGACGAATTTCCTGCCGACTGCCTCGCTGCAGTTTGGCTATCAGTATCAGAGCTACAGTAATAATAACTGGAATGTGTTTGACTATAGCTATTCGCCCAGTTCCACGCTGTCCTTTGCCATCAGCATTCCGCTCTTTCATGCCAGCAACTGGACGAAGCTGAAGAGCAATAAGTTGCAGTTGATGCAGCTGGATGACCAACGCCTGAACGTCGAGCGTCAGCTGAACTTGGCGGCTGAGAGCTATCGCCAAAACATGGCGAGCACAATGACGCAGGTGGAAAGTAATGCGGAAGCCGTGAAGCAGGCCGACAAAGCGGTGGCCATTGCCGGCAAGCGATATGAGGTGGGGCGTGGAACCATCCTCGAACTCAATCAGAGCGAAACAGCCCTCACGCAGGCAGAACTGACCTATGTGCAGAGCATCTATAACTACTTGACTAATAAGGCCGACCTCGACTACACGCTGGGGCGCGAGGCTTATCTGAAATGAATGGAAGCGTGTCAGGAAACAAACGCAGTGTGACTTATCTGAAATAAACAACACATTATGAAATATATTAAGACATTATCCCTTGTGGCTCTTGGTATGCTGGCCGTGTCGTGTGGCAGCAAGAGCGACGAAAAGGCTGCACCTCAGGAGACAAAGGTGCAAGTGAAAATCACTAAGGTGACCAGTGAGAACATCCCTCAGACTGAGATTTATACAGCCACGGTGGAGAGCGATGTGAAGAATAACATCGCGCCCAACACCACCTACCGCATTGAGCGCATCTATGTGGATGTGGGCGACCCCGTGCGTAAGGGTCAGGTGCTTGTTCAGCTGGATGCCAGCAACTTGCAGCAGCTGAAACTCCAGTTGGAGAACCAGAAGGTTGAGTTCAACCGCACCGCGCAGCTCTATCAGGTGGGTGGTGCCAGCAAGGCGGAGTATGACAATGCCAAGTTGCAACTCGACGTATATTCCACCCAGTATCGTCAGTTGGTGGAAAACACCCAGTTGGTGGCTCCCATCAGCGGTGTGGTGACTGTGCGCAACTATGACAGCGGCGATATGTATAGTGTTGAAAAACCCATCCTCACCATTGAGCAGACAAACCCTGTGAAGGTGATGGTGAACATTTCGGAGCTTTATTACAAGCAAATCTACAAGGGCATGCCTGTTGACATTCAGCTGGATGCCTATGAGGGCGAGACATTCTATGGCAAGGTGACCATCGTTTCTCCCACCATCGACCAATCGACCCACACGTTCCCTGTAGAGGTGACCATCAGCAATCCTGAACAGAAGGTGCGTCCGGGCATGTATGCACGTGCCACAGTGAACTTCGGCAGCCAGAACCACGTGCTCGTTCCCGACGAGGCGCTGGTGAAGCAGATTGGCGCAGGCGACCGCTATGTCTATGTGTATAAGGACGGAAAGGTTTCCTACAACAAGGTGGAACTGGGCAAGCATATAGGCTCAAAGTACGAGATACTCAGCGGCGTGAAGCCTGGTGACGATGTGGTCATTGCCGGACAGAGTCGCCTTGCCAACGGAAAGGAAGTGGAAGTAATTAAATAAAAAGTGAAAAATGAAGAGTGAAGAGTGAAAAATCTAAGTTATTTTTATTAATGGGTTGCCAATACTCCTAAAGGTTGGTAACTTAGATTTTTCACTCTTCACTTTTCACTGCTTACTTCAAAATTTTTTTGAATTTATGAGCTTATACGAAGGAGCGGTCAAACGACCGATTATGACGAGCCTCTGCTTTCTGGCTGTCATTATCTTGGGTCTCTTCTCAGCCATCAAGCTGCCAATAGACCTCTATCCGGACATTGACACGAACACCATCATGATTATGACGTACTACACAGGTGCGTCGGCTGAAGATATTGAGAACAACGTGACACGTCCGCTGGAGAACGTGCTCAACTCGGTGGAACACCTGAAGCACGTGACCAGCAACAGCCGTGAAAACGTGTCTGTCATCACGTTGGAGTTTGAATATGGTCATGACATTGATGCCTTGACCAACAATGTGCGAGACAAACTGGACATGGTGTCAAACTCGCTGCCCGATGAGGCGCAGACACCTATCCTGTTCAAATTCTCGACAGACATGATTCCTATCCTGCTGCTTTCGGTGCAGGCCGAAGAGTCGCAGCAAGCGCTGTATAAGATTCTCGACGACAACGTGGCCAACCCTCTGGCGCGTATCGATGGAGTCGGAACGGTGAGCATTGCGGGTGCTCCCCAGCGTGAAATCAACATCTACATGGATCCGCAGAAGATGGAAGCCTACAACTTGAGTCCTACACAGGTGGCAAGTGCCATTTCGGCAGAGAACCACAATGTGACGAATGGTACGGTGGATGTGGGTACCCAAACCTTCACCGTGCGTGTGGAGGGCGAGTTTGACGACCCCAGGCAGATGCTGAATGTCATAGTGGGTTCCCGCGATGGTATCAATATCTATCTGCGCGATGTGGCTCGTATCGTCGATAACGTGGAGGAGCGTTCGCAGAAAACCTTCACCAACGGCACGCAGGGAGCCATGATTATTGTGCAGAAGCAGAGTGGTGCCAACTCGGTGGAAATCTCCAACAAGGTGATGGACATGCTGCCCACCTTGCAGAAGAATCTTCCTTCTGACGTGAAGCTGGGCATCATCGTCAACACGTCGGACAACATCATGAACACCATCGGCACGCTGAAGGAGACCATCATCTTCGCCATGATATTCGTGGCACTCGTGGTGTTCATCTTCTTGGGTCGTTGGCGCGCCACAACCATCATCGTCATCACCATCCCGATGTCGTTGATTGCCTCGTTCATCTATCTGTACGGAACTGGTGGCTCTTTCAACATGATTTCGCTCTCCTGTCTCTCCATCGCCATCGGTAACGTGGTCGATGATGCCATTGTGGTGCTGGAGAACGTGACAACCCACATTGAGCGAGGTTCTGCCCCCAAGCAGGCGGCTATCCATGCGACGAACGAAGTGGCTATCTCGGTGATTGCTTCCACGCTCACCATGATTGCCGTGTTCTTCCCCCTCACGATGGTGACGGGTATGTCGGGTGTGCTCTTCAAGCAGTTGGGTTGGATGATGTGTATCATCATGACCATCTCCACCACCAGCGCCCTTTCGTTCACCCCGATGCTCTGTTCGCAGATGCTTCGCTTGCAGAAGAAACAAAGCAAGGTGTTCAAGACATTCTATGGTCCTATCGGCCAAGCGCTTGACCGTCTTGACACTTGGTATGAACGTCGCATCAACTGGGCTGTGCGTCATCGCTGGACGATTGTGGCAGGTAGTTTTGGACTCTTCATCATCAGTCTTGTCATAGCGGGCGTGGTGGGTATCAAGAGTGAATTCTTCCCTGCCAACGACTCTGGCCGTATCGGCGTTACCCTCCAATTGCCCATCGGTACCCGTGTGGAGATGTCGGAAGATCTGGCCAAGTCGCTCGTGCAGAAGTGGCAGGAGCGTTACGGAGCCGATATGCAGTCATGCAATTTCACGGTGGGACAGGCAGGCGATGACAACACCTGGGCCTCTCTCTCCGACAACGGTACCCACATCGTGTCCTTCAACATCATGATGGTGCCTTCCAATCAGCGTGAAAAAGGTTTGGCGCAAATCTGCGACGAGATGCGTGCCGACCTGAAGCAAATACCAGATCTTGCCAAATATCAGGTGAATCTTGGTGGTAACAACAGTGCCCGAGGCATGGGTGGACAGGCAACAGCCACCTTCGAGATTTACGGCTATGACCTCGATGCCACCCGTGAACTGGCAGAAGAAATGGCTGCCAAGTTCCGCGAGAGCGAAATGATTACGCAGGTCAACATCTCACGTTCCGACTTCCAGCCGGAAATTGTGGTGAACTTCGACCGTGACAAATTGGCTCAGCAGGGCATCGGACTTGCTTCTGCCGCCAATGCTGTCCGCTCCCTCATCTACGGTTCTGTCATGAGCCGCTATCGTGAAGACGGTGAAGAGTATGACATCAAGGTGCGTTACGAACCCACCGCCCGTGTGTCTATCGAAGACATTGAGAATATGATTATCACCAACTCGCAAGGTCAGAATGTACGCATCCGCGACATCGCCTCCGTTTCGGAAAGTGCCATTCCTCCCACCATCGAGCGCAAGGACCGTCAGCGTATCGTCACCGTTTCGGCTGTGTTGGCCGATGGCTATGCACTCTCTGAAGGTGTGGAACTCGGCGAATCCTTCTACGACCAGATGGACATTCCCAATGGTGTCACTATTCAGGTGGCAGGTTCTTACGAAGACCAGCAAGACTCCAACCGTGACCTCGGCACACTTGGCATCCTCATCATCCTCTTGGTGTTCATCGTTATCGCCGCACAGTTCGAGTCACTCACATACCCCTTCATCATCATCCTCTCCGTGCCATTCGCCTTCTCGGGTATCATTCTGGCACTTGTCATGACGGGTACCACCCTCAACATCATGTCGATGCTCGGAGGTATCATGCTGATTGGTATCGTGGTGAAGAACGGTATTGTGCTTATCGACTATACCCAGCTCCTGCGTGAACGTGGCATCGGACTTATCCGTGCAGCAGTCATGGCTGCCCGTTCACGTCTGCGACCCATCCTCATGACCTCGCTCACCACCATTCTCGGTATGCTTCCAATGGCTATCAGTCATGGTGTCGGTGCCGAAATGTGGCGTCCTCTTGGTGTGGCTGTCATCGGCGGTCTTACCGTGTCAACTGTCCTCACCCTCATCTACGTGCCTTCCATGTTCTGCATCTTTGGTGCGGTAGGCGTGAAGCGTCAGCGTCGCAAGATCAAGGCGCAGCGCGAATTGGCTGCTTACTGGAAGGAGCATAAGGCAGAGGAAATGCTCACCTCCACCCGCACCAGCGTGATGGAGAAGAGTGCACAGCGAGAAATTAAAAACCATCGAGATTGAATTATATGAAAACTATCTTCATAGCATACGACCAGGCTCATCATGAAAACGTGATTGAAGCCCTCAACGACTCCAACGTGCGCGGTTACACTCTCCTCGAACAGGCGGGTGGCCGCGGCACCAAGGGAGGTGACCCGCATCTGGGTTCACACGCATGGCCTTCCATGAACAGTGCCATCATTTCCATTGTCGAAGACCATCAGGTGCAGCCCCTTTTAGGGCGACTCAAGGCACTCGACGAAGATAACCCCATGCTCGGCCTTCGTGCCTTTGTGTGGGCATGCGAGCAGAGCATCTGACGTAGGGGCATCTTTTGACCAAGTTACATCTTTTTCTTGGTCAAGCAACATCTTATCTTGGCCAAGTGATTTCTTTCTCTTGGCCAAGTTGTTTCTTTTCTTGGTTAAGTGGCATTGATTTCTTTATGCCTCCATTCCCTTCATGCTCAGCTGCATCCTGCCGCGTTGCAGGTCGATGCCGATGACGCGCACCGTCACGTGCTGATGCAGTTGCACCTCTTCTGAAGGGTCTTTCACAAAGTGGTTGGCCAATTCGCTGATGTGGACAAGTCCCTTCGTGTGGACACCCACATCGACAAAACAGCCGAAGTTGGTGATATTGGTGATGATGCCAGGCAGCACCATCCCCACTTGCACATCCTCCAGTTCTTTCACGTCTTTGGAGAACTCAAACACGGTCAGTTGTTGGCGTGGGTCACGCCCTGGCTTGTCCAACTCCTGCATGATGTCTTGCAGGGTGGGAAGACCCACCTTGTCGGACACATAGCGTTGAATGTCCACCTTTTCGCGCAGCTCCTTTTTCGCCATCAGTTCAGCCACCGTGCAATGCTGGTCTTTCGCCATCTTCTCCACAATGGGGTAACTTTCAGGATGGACGGCACTGTTGTCGAGGGGCTGTTTCCCACCGCTCACACGCAGGAATCCAGCTGCCTGCTCAAAGGCTTTAGGACCTAACTTTGGCACCTTCATGAGCTCTTTGCGCGAGGTGAAAGCACCTTTTTCTGCACGATAAGTCACAATGTTTTGGGCAATGGCAGGGCCGAGTCCTGAAATGTAGGTGAGCAGGTGCTTGCTGGCTGTATTCACGTTCACACCCACTTTGTTCACACACAGTTCCACCGTCTGGTCGAGCGAGTGCTTCAGTTCCTTCTGGTCAACGTCCTTCTGATATTGTCCCACGCCGATGCTGCTGGGGTCAATCTTCACCAGTTCTGCCAGCGGATCCATCAGTCGGCGACCAATGCTCACCGCGCCACGCACCGTCACATCATAGTCGGGGAACTCTTCGCGAGCCACTTTCGATGCCGAATAGATGCTGGCACCGTCTTCGCTCACCACAAAAATCTGTATCTCTTTGGGCAATCCCAATCCACGCACAAACTCCTCCGTTTCGCGGCTGGCGGTGCCGTTACCGATGGAGATGGCTTCAATCTTGTATTGCTTGACGAGTGTCCATAACTTGGAAGCCGCTGCCTGTCGCTCGTTCTTGGGAGGATGGGGATAAATCGCCTCGTTGTGCAGGAGGTTCCCTTCGGCATCGAGACACACCACCTTGCATCCTGTGCGGAACCCTGGGTCAAGTGCCAGCACTCGCTTTTGACCCAAGGGAGCCGCCATGAGCAGTTGTTCCAGATTCTTCACGAAGATGCGGATGGCTTCCTTGTCCGCCTGTTCTTTGGAAAGGTTGGCAAACTCTGTTTCGATGCTGGGTTTGAGCAGTCGCTTGAAGCCATCCTCAATGGCATCCCACACCAGTTCGGCGCTTCTGCTGGAGTTTCTCAGGAACTGACGGTCGAGCCGGTCGAGGCATCGCTCATCATCGCCGTTGATGCTTACACGCAGCACACCCTCCGCTTCGCCGCGTCGCATGGCCAACAGACGGTGGGAAGCACAACGGGCGAGTTTTTCGCTGAATTCAAAGTAGTCGCGAAACTTTTGTGCCTTCTCTTCCCATTCCTTTTCCTCCTCAGCCGTCTTGGTCTTAGGCTTCACTTTCGTGGAGGTGATGACGGCATCCTTCTTGAAGTTGAACCTCACGATGTTGCGGGCTTCTTCGTTCTCACTCACCTGTTCGGCGATGATGTCCTGTGCTCCCTGAATGGCCTCTTCAGCTGTGTTCACGCCTTTCTCTTTACTGATGAACTCACGCACCTTCTTATCGACATCAGCGTTCGGATTCTGCAACATCAAGAAGGTGGCCAGTGGTTCCAACCCCTTCTGCCGAGCCACTTCTGCACGAGTCTTCCGCTTGGGCTTGTAGGGCAGATAGATGTCTTCCAGTTCGGTGCTGTCCCATGAACCTTCTATGCGCTTCCGCAGTTCGGGCGTCAGTTTTCCCTGTTCCTCTATCGTCTTCAGGATGGTTTCCTTCCGCTTCTCCAGTTCCTTGAACTTCTCCAACTGGTCGCTCACGTTGGCCACCTGCACCTCGTCCAGCGCACCTGTCACTTCCTTCCTGTATCGGCTGATGAAGGGGATGGTGCAACCCTCCTCAAGCAATCCCACGGTGCCCTGCACCTGTCGTTCGCCAATGCCTGTCGTCTTGGCGATAAGTTTTACAAATTGATTGTCCATAGTGTTCTTGACTTCCTTTTCTTTGCAAAGGTAGGACAAAATGGAGAGAGAACCAAATGATTGGTCTTTTTTGTGAAGAAAAAACAGCACAGAAAGGCTTGTTTCTGCCACGCCTTCGATTGGTTAAAATGTACACACCCATAGCCTCAAAATCGGTGTGAGTCACACCTGCATGGGCGGTGTGACTCACACCTATGTGTGGGGTGTGAGTCACACCGATATAAAGGCAGTTGGAATTGGTCATTTTGTATGAAAAAACCGTCCCACTCCGCGTGGCGAAGTGGGACGGTCAGCTTTTCTTGTGGGGGAGACTCATCGAACGATGGCTTTTGCCACAGTATGCAGGTCAAAGTGCCTTACATGGCATTATCCACCTTAATCACCAGCACACGTAAGTTTTGGCTCTCGCTGTTCGTCTTCACTTTTGCTACATGCCAGTCGCAGGGGAACATGATGTTGAACGTGCCGGGAATGGAGGTGAACTGCTGCAGACGGTCATACTCGAAGGTGTATTCCAGACGGTCTGGCTTGTAGGGCGCGCGAGGCTTTGAGGTCTCATGGTCGAGGCGGCAGAAACCCTCCGTGCCGCGCACCACATACATGAAATCAATCTTCTCATAGTGGCTTTCGCTGCCCTTACCAGCACGGAGATCATCCTGCGAACACCAGTTGTCACCATCCTCTACACTTACCGTCAGCGTGGTGCCAGGAATGGGAGTGCGTCCAGCAGGGATAGCTAGCAAATCTGTTTCCTGCAGCCACTTGAACACCGCCTTCCACTGCTCTGGGTTCTTCTGATACTGCAAGTAAAACTCCGCCAGATTCACCGTCGGGGCAGGAGAAGCCTTCGTGAAGCCGTTGCGCCACTCACCCTTCTTCACCCATTTCTCGGCCAGTCGGGTCACCTCTTTCGAGTACGAATTTGTGTACGTCTGCGCTATGCCTCCCACAAAAGGGAGTGCCGCCAGCAGTAAAGCCATACTAATATTCTTCATCATGGTCTGTTTTTTTATTTATTCTAATGGTATCTCGGGGTGCTGGATGGAGAGTTCCTTGCCTTCCTGCGAAAGGTAGAACATATAGAGGATGACGGGCTTCGAGCCACGATTCTCGCCCCGATGGATGGCGTCCACCATCTCGACCACTGCTTCGCCTTCATGCACCACCTTGGTCGTTCCGTCCTGTCGGATGAGGGTCAGTTCGCCTTGGAGCAGTACGCCGTAGTTCATCACGGGGTGGTGATGCCATCCCACTTTCTTCCCTGCTGGAAAAACGTATTTCACAGCGACCAGTTCGGGCTTCCCTTCCAGATAGGGAGGCAGTTCGACTCCGTCCCAGCTCTGGCTGGTGCGAAGGAGTTCAGTTCTTTCCTCTTGGGGAGCGTACACATGGAAGATATCCACGCAGTTGCCGCCTCCGTTGCTGCGACCTTGCGAGGTGGTGAAGACGTAGCGGCCGTCTTTCGACACTTCAAGGCCTACGGGATAGCTGTCGATGGCCATGGAGGTGACCACTTGGTAGGCTTTGGTATCCACCACATAGAGGGTGGAGCTGGCGTTGCAGGCAGCATAGATGTAGCGGCCGTCGGGCGAGAATTCGATGGTGCGTGCCCCATTGCCCACCTTGCAGTTTTCCCATCCCGAAAGGGACGTGGTCTTGCTGGCAGATGCTTTGAGAGCAGGGATAGCTGCCAAGAACTGGGTGAGTGGCATGCGCTGGATGTAGCCGTCGCGGTTGATGCTCAGATAGACGTAGCCGTCGCGGATGAGAAGGTGGCGCATGTTGTACATGTTGCCTGTCACTCTGCCGAGGTATTGCATGGTGGTAAGGTCGACCACGGCGATGCCGAAACTCTGTTCATTCTTGCCCGCCATACAGCCCACGAGCAGATAGTGGTTGTCTGGTGTGAAAGCTGTGCCACGCAGGCAGTAGCCACTCTCGTTGTCGCGGTCAATCTGCTTGGTCATGCTGAAGTTGAGTTCCAGTTTCTGGTCGATGATGGCTAGAGAGGTGTAGTGCCAGTCGAAGGGGTTCTCGCTCTCGATGTTGATGATGCCGACTGTGTTGTCGCCCCATTGGGTGATGGCCACAAGTTTTCCATCGGGCGAGGTTGCAATCATTTTAGGCAGAGGCCCCGTGTCCATGAGTCGGATGATGGAGTCGGTCTCTGTGTCGATGATGGCCACTGCTGAAGGGTCTTGGGCGTTGATATCGTAGTCGCGTCGATAGTAGGGCACCCAGAGATACTTACCTCCATGTGTGAAGGTGCTCTCCACGGGTTTGCCGTAGAATGCTCCCCAACCCCCAAAGGGGGAGGCTGGGTGTTTGCTGTCTGGTAAATAATGCGTGAATTTATAGAAAGGCTTGAAGTTCTTACCCAGCAGCACGGTGTCGGCATCCGTGAATTCGTGGCGGATGACCTTCAGCTTCTCGTTCGTCTTGAAGTCATATACCACCGTTGTGGCTCCCTCGAGGGAGTTGACGTAATATTTTGTGGCATTGGGGTGCATGTTCACCGACTTGGGCGAGTTGATGTCCTTGTCGGCTGTTGTGGTCTCCGTAGGAGCATAATATTGCTTTTTGCCTATCAGCTCAATGCAGAAGCTGCTGTCGGTGCTGTAGGCTTTGGAGCCGATGGCAGGGTGGGTAATGGGTGCCACCTGAGCGTACGAAACCCAAAGTGAAAAACTAAATACTAAAAGTGAAAGAGTCCTTTTCATTGGCAATAAAAAATCGCCCAGCGCGTGGGCTGGTTATTTGTATGTCACTTTGAAGATGTCGACAGCATTGCCGCCACCCTTGCCAGAGTGGCCTTGTGCCGTGGTGAAGACATATTTTCCGTCTTTCGAGATGTCGAGACCCACGGGGTAGCTGTCGGCAGGAATGCTGGTGATGACCTTCATCTCTTTGGCATCAACCACATAGAGCGCGCTGGCGTTGTTGCAGGCAGCAAAGATGTACTTGCCCGAAGGGGAGAGTTCGATGGTGCGGGCACCTGCGCCCACCTTGCAGTTGGTCCATCCAGTGATGGTGCCTTTCTTGTTTTGCATCTTCGAGATGGCATCCAGCACGGTGTCGAGCGATACCTTTTGTACGTAGCCAGCCCCATTGATGGAGAGGTAGAGGAAACCGTTCTTCAGTACTAGGTGACGCACGTTGGCCATCATGCCTTGCAGGCGACCCAGATACTCCGACTTCTGGAGGTCAATCACAGCGATGCCGCCACCGCCGCCCATGCAGCCGACGAGCAGATAGTGGTTGTCGGGGGTGAACACCGTGCCGCGCAGGGCATAGCCGCTGCCAGCATCACGATTCACCGAACGGTTCATCGGGTAGTTCAGTTGTAGCTGGTAATCCACGATGTGGCAAGCCTTGTGCTTCCACTGCTTGGGGTCGGTGCTGCTGATGTCGATGATGCCGATGGTGTTGTTGCCCCAGTGGGAAATGGCCACATATTTGCCGTCGGGTGAAGTCGCAATCATCTTGGGCAGAGGGCCTGTCTCCATCAGTCGGATGATTTTGTCGGTCTGAGTGTCGATGATGGCCACCGCCGAGGGGTCTTGGGCGTTGATGTCGTAGCTGCGACGGTAGTAGGGCACCCACAGATACCTGCCTCCGTGCGAGAAAGTACTTTCCACAGGCTTGCCGTAGAAAGTGTTCAGTTGGTTGTTCTTGTAGTGGGTGAAGGGGTAGAGGCCTGATGGTTTGCTCCACAGGGCGGCATCCTTTGTCTGGTCAAAGTGGTGCTTGATGACTGCCAACTTCTTGAACGTGTGCATTTCATACACCACCGTAGTGGCACCTTCCAGCGAGTTTACATAGAATTTCTTGCCGTTGGGGTGCACATTCACCGACTTGGGCGAGTTGATGTCGGGGTCGGCCGTTTCTTTGTCGCCTGGGGCAAAGAACTGCTTTTTGCCGATGAGTTCGATGCTGATGCGGCCGTCGGCCGACTGTGCTGTCTTGCCTATCTTGGGGTGAACCACCTGTGCCTGAGCGAGCAGGGGAGTGGTGAGGGCGAGTGTGAGAAGTAACCGTTTGAATTTCATTTTTTCTTTTTTTAATGGAAATGATGTGCAAAGGTAGAAAATTTTCGTTACCTTTGCATCAAATTTCGTGAAAAGATATGTATAAGTTCCGATATATTCTTGTCATTGTGGCTTTTTTGTGTTGTTTGACCACTTATGCACAGGACACCAGCAAGGCGTATTATAACACGGTGGCTGACAGCTACAACTACTGGTTCTATCGCCCGGACGAGGATGAAAGTGACGGAGTGCATCGGCCGTTGCTCATTTTTCTGCATGGGGCCAGCCTCTGCGGACGTGACCTGCAGAAGGTGAAGCGCTATGGCCCGATGGAGGCTCTGAAACGTGGACGTGCCATCGACTGCTACATCTTGGCTCCGCAGAATCCTGGAGGTGCCTGGAGCCCCTTGAAAATTATGAAGCTCATCGAGTGGGCAGAGGCCAACTTCCATGTGGACAGCGACCGCATCTACTGCTATGGCATGAGTCTGGGCGGGTATGGCACCCTCGACCTCTGTGCCACCTATCCTGACCGCATCGCTGCGGGAATGGCCATGTGTGGTGGTGCGACGGTGAAGGATCTGAGCGGCCTCTCGCGCATCCCCATGTGGATTGTGCATGGCACGGCCGATACAGCTGTACCGGTGTCGGCTTCAGACCGTGTGGTGGAGGCCATCAAGAAGACAGGCGACGACTCGCGCCTCATCTACACCCGCATGCCTGGCATTAATCATGGTCGTCCTGCCCGCTTGTTCTATTGCTATCAGACGTACGACTGGATGTTCTCACATTCGTTGAAGGACGAAGGACGCCCCATCAACCGCGACTTCGAAATCACGCCACAGCTCCTGCAGAACGCTTACCACGATCTGGGACGCAACGCCAATTTTGCCACTTATGACTGATGGGCATCTCACCATCATACTATCACGAAAAGAATCAAAAATAACCAATATGAAAAAAAATCTTTTGCTATTCTCATTCCTTCTTTCTGCTCTCGCAGCTTCTGCACAGACGGCGAAGGAGGAAATCTATGCCGATGTGCTCAAGGCTGGTTCTAATCACATGGCTTATCAGGTGCCAACTCAGCCGTTGACGAAGGCACCTAAGGGCTACACGCCTTTCTACATGTCGCACTATGGCCGTCACGGATCGCGTTGGCTCCTTAACGAAAACGACTACCTGAATGTTCTCCGCCCCCTGCGTCGCGCCAAAGAGCTGGGTGTGCTCACTCCGCTGGGAATGGAGGCTCTGGAGAAGTTGGAGCGTTTCTATCCCTGCACGATTGACCGTTTGGGCGACCTTTCTGACATTGGCGAACAGCAACATCATGGCATCGGAAAGCGCATGACCGAACATTTTCCCGAAATCTTCAAGGGGAAGGAGGCACAGGTGGATGCACGAAGCACGGTGGTTGTCCGCTGCATTCTCAGCATGACTGCCGAGTGTGAGGAACTGACGGCTTTCAATCCGCAACTGAAGATACACAACGATGTGAGTGAGGCGTTTCAGTATTACCTCAACCACGATTTTTCTCGCCGACTCCGCAACGCCAGCAGAGACCGTGGGCGCATCGTGGAGGAATATAGAAGGAAATACACGCACCCCGAACGCTTTTGCCGCGCTCTCTTCACCGACGAGAGTTTCTGGAACGACGAGGATTTTCGTCCACGTGCCTACATGAGGGCAATGGCTGGTGTGGTGTCGAACATGCAGAGTCACGGATGTGGCGAAGACTTGTGGCACCTCTTTACGAAGGAGGAAATCTACGACCTCTGGAAAATCGTGAACATCGACTGGTATCTGGGTTATGGTGCCGCTCCGCAAACGGGTAGTATCATGCAGTTCAATCAAGCCAATCTGCTGCGCAACATCATTGAGACGACTGATACCGTGATGGCCAGCAAGACCTATAAGAATGGTGCCACTCTCCGCTTCGGCCACGAGGTGTGCGTGATGCCCTTGGCTTGTCTGATGGAACTCGACAGCTGCGGCCGTCAGGTGGAAGACCTCGACCATCTGGAAGACCAGTGGGTCAACTACCGCATCTACCCGATGGGATGCAACATCCAGTTGGTGTTCTATCATTCAAAGAAAGCCTCTGACCCCATCCTCGTCAAGGCTCTGCTCAACGAGAAGGAAACCACGCTGCCCGTTCCCACCAACCAATATCCTTATTACAAGTGGGATGACCTCCGTGCCTACTATTTGAAGAAATTGGAAGAGTTCGAGAAGGGCGAGTGAGGAGTAGTTGGAAGTGAAAAGTGAAAAACTCTTCACTTTTCACTTCACCCGATATTTCTTTTTTCCCTGAATGTAAATGCCGGGTGTGCTCATGGAGCGCACCCGTTGTCCGTTAAGGTTGTAGATGGGAGCATCTGCTTGGGGTGCGATGTCCGTTCTGATGCCTTCGATGCCTACGGTTTCTTTCTCCGTGAGGAAGTTCTTGAGCGATGTCAGTCCTGTTTTTGCCTTGTGGGAATTGTTGTCCCAAAGGCCACGATTGAGCCATGCAGTTTGAGTCTTGGTGTCCGTGCTGCCGCTTCCGTTCTCTTCGGGATACCAGTAGTAGAGTCCTGTCACGTTGTTGTGTGCGGCAAGGGCGGTGCAGAGGTCTTCGATGAACTTCTTTTGCCCTGCTTGAGTAGCAGGCCAAGTACTGGTGGTGTTGATGACACTGGAGTCATCGGTGGGGAAATTGCTGTAAAAGTAAGCCGTTTCCACAATTTGCACAGGCTTGTCGGGAAAGGTGGTGGAAAGGGTGTTGAGGGTGTTCGACAAGGTGTTGAGGTCGCCGTGCCAGAAGGGGTAGTAGGAGAGTCCGATGATGTCGTAATCGACTTGGTTGTTCTTCATGTTGGTGAAGAAATTCTTGCAGGCATTGGCATCCTTGGTACGCTCGATGTGGAGGATGATTTTGGCATCGGGTGTGATTTCACGCACGGCTTTGGCTCCTGCCTTCAGAAATTGGTAGAACCGTGTCCAGTAGTTGCTGTTGTTGTAGAGCTTGTCATTTGCCACTCCTTCGCGCCAAAGCATGCCGTAGCTGATTTCGTTGCCTATCTGCACAAAGTCGGGGGTGGCACCGTTGGCTTTCAGATGTTCCAGACAGCGCTTGGTGTAGGCATAGACGGAATCGGCCATTTCGGCATTGGTCTTCACTTGGCTCCAAAGGCTGGGGATGGTTTGATGGGAAGGGTCTGCCCATGTGTCGCTGTAGTGGAAATCGACCATGAGGTTCAATTCGGCATCCTTGATGCGTTTGCCCAAGGCGGTCACGTAGTTGAGGTCTTGCACCAGCGTGGGGTCTTGTGCAGTGGCTTCAGGTGTGACGAAAAGGCGCACACGCATGGAGTTCATTTTCACCTGCGAGTTCTTCAGGTAGTTCAGTACGTTGGGAATCTTTACTCCAGAGTTGCTGTAATAAGTTGCTCCTGCCTTTTCATATTGTGGCAGCATGGAAATGTCGGCACCAAGATTGTAGGCATTCTGAGCCTGTGTGCCACACATGGTAGCACACGCCAAGATGGTTAATAAGGTCTTTTTCATTATGTTAGGATAAGATAATCAGTCGAGAAAAGGTGTGGAAAAAGAGGATGGAAAGGCGGCCTCTGTTCTTACCGCCTTACCAGTTTGCCGATGCTTTACCGCCTTGCCCTCTTGCTGAGCGAAATCCGCAGGGCAGTCTTCCATGCGGTGGTGCTGCCCAACAAGGTGCAGAAACGCAGCCAGTTGGCGACGCATCGCTGTGAGAATGTCGGATTGAAGTTCTCGCCGATGAATACCGTGAGTGCCTTCGATGCCATCTTGTACTTCTTGCAGCGTCCGTTCATCTTCTCGCGTTGCAACTGTCCGAGCAGGATGTTCGTGCGCAGGTAGAGCGGATAGATGAGCAGGTCGAGGTGAGGATAGAGGCAGGAGAGATGCTGTCCATGATAGTGAGAGAGGGGTTGCAGGATGGACGAGTGCAGGGCTGTCATCACGGCTGAAAGGGTGCGAATCAACTCCTTGTAGTGCATCGAGAGGCTGCCTTCAGGGCTGTCCTCCTTGCGGGGAGTGAGTGTGTGGAAAGCCTTTTCGGTGAACCACAGGATGCGTGGCTGATGAAGCATGAGGCGGATGCCGAGTTCCCAATCCTCCCATGTGCGGCAGGCTGTGTTCCATTCGCCGATGGCATGAAGGTAATCCGTGCGGAAAATGAGGGAGGGAGTGGTGAAGGCACTGGCAATCAGCTGCACACGGGGGTCTTCCGACGGGATGAACGTGCGCACATGCTCCTTGCCATTGGCATTTTCCTTCACTGGCAACGCCACCACATCATAGCCTTCGGCATCAATCTGGCCGAAGGTTGACATGAAATTGTAGTCGAAGTGGTTGTCGCCATCGAAAAAATACACCCATTCCGTCTTGCACGACTTCAGACCTTTGTTGCGGGCGGCAGCGGCTCCTGGAAATGTCTCCCTGAGCAGAGTGACATTGGGGCGGCTCTTGATATATTGCTCACAGAACTGATAGGTGCCGTCTGTGCTTTCGTTGTCCACAATGATGACTTCCTTAGGCGGAATACCCGACTTCAGGATGCTGTCGAGCGTCTTTCCGATGTGCTCGCGTTGGTCTTTTACGGGTATGATGACTGTTATTTCCATGATGTTAAGTAGTAAAAACAATGCAAAGGTAATAAAACAAGTGAAAAGTGAAAAAAGAAAAGTGAAAAAAAATGAAAAGTGACTCAAATTATTGGAAAATATTTTTCAAGTGCGTCTGAAAAGCGAAAAATCCCTAACTTTGCAAAATAAGTAAACGAATTGACATGGGATTGTCAATCCTCAAAATTTGTATGGCTGAAGAATTCATCATATCATCTGGCTCGAAGGAAGAGAAGTACCGAGAGCTGCTTCCGCAAATCAAGGCGGTGGTGGAGGGCGAGAGCGACCTCATCGCCAACATGGCCAACGTGGCCAGCATGCTCCACGAGACGTTTGGCTTCTGGTGGACAGGCTTTTATCGCGTTCCCCCCCCACAGGATGGACAGGAGGACTTTCTCATTCTTGGCCCCTTTCAAGGTCCCCTTGCCTGCACTCGCATCAAAAAGGGAAAGGGTGTGTGTGGAACGGCTTGGGAACGGGGCGAGACGGTGATTGTGCCTGATGTGGATGCCTTTCCTGGTCACATCGCCTGCTCCAGCCTTAGCCGCAGCGAAATCGTCGTGCCCATCAAGAAGGATGGGGAAGTGGTGGCTGTGCTTGACATCGACAGCAAGGAACTCGCCACCTTCGACGAGGTGGACAAGAAATACTTGGAGGAAGTGGCGGAAGTGCTGTGAAGAAAGCACTCTGCAAACACCCTTTTTGACACCTAAAAATTGGTGTGACTCACACCTATGGTAGGGGTGTGACTCAGACCTATGGTAGGGGTGTGACTCACACCGATTTTGAGGCACAGAAAAGACCCTTGGGGAAAATGAACAAAAAAGCCCTCTGCACGGGCATCGCTGCCAGTGCGAGAGGGGGTGTACACTTAGAGTTTAACTAATCTTTAATTACTAACACGTGTGTGCTATTGCAGGCAGAAGGTGGCGAGAGGGCAATCGTGAAGATTTAATCCTCGTTGGTATAGACGGTCTTCCAATCCTTGTTGGTATAGGTCTTCCCGTGCATCACGATTTTCTTGACAGGCTTTCCGTTGATGGTGATACTGCCATCATCGTGTTTTTCTACACCAGGCAGTTTCCCGACAAGGGAATCAATCGGCACTTCTTCTTCGGGAGTTTGGGTCTTGTTTCCGACCACGACCGTGTCCTTCGGTTCCGCTTGGAAAGCCTTGGTCTCGATGCTGATGACTCCGTTCTTGCCTTTATCGCCATAGATGGCTGTGGCGGCACCATTTCTGAAGACGGTGATGGATGCGATGTCATCTTTGTTGATGTGGAACAGTTGGGCGAGCACGTCCTCGTCTTCAAGGTTCTTTTTCTTGTTGAGAAACTCTGCGGGAAGTTCCACCACCTTGCCGTCCAGCAGAACGAGGGGCTCGTCTTCAATACTTGTAGTTGTGAAGCAGATGATGCCGTGCTTGTCCTTGTAGTTGTACTGGGGAGTTCCGTCAGCATTCTTGATGATTTGGAAGGCTGAGTAGTTCTTGTAGTTTCTCAATTCGGCTTCAGTGGCTTGGCGTCCGTTGATAAACACATATTCAGCGGTGCATGCGAAATCGCCGGCAGCAGGTTCCCCTTCGTGCGAGAAGCCGATGATTCTGCCATGTTGGTCTCTGACGGGATGGATGGCAAAAGGAGCGTTGTCGTCGATGGCTGCTTCGGCGGTTTCTTCCGTTGGGGCGAGAAGGGTTTCTTTCACTTCGTTGAAGGCAGGCACTTTCGTCGTTTCCAACGTCTTCACCATGTCTTCCACGGGGTCGGTCTCAATGGGTGTGGCGAAGGCATTGAGGGTCAATGCCACCACGGGGACGGCGCATAAGGCTTTCAGCATGAGCCATCGGTTAGAAGGTTTCTGGTACATCATAACGATACGTTTTTTGAGTGAACCGTGATTCAGATTGTTGGTGAAAGGCTGCAGTCGATTCCCGACCACCTTCATCACGAGAAGTTGTTGATATGATTTTGCATCGATGCCTTGGTTGATGACCGCCTGGTCTGCCTCGTACTCATGCACTGCCTTGAGATCGCGGCTGATGAACCAGACGAAGGGATTGAACCACTGGAAGGTCTTCATGGCTTCCAAGAGGATGAGGTCGTAGGTGTGTCCCAGACGAATGTGTTCCTGTTCATGGGTGAGGATATACTGGCGGTGTTGCTCATAGTCCTGCACGTTCATCACGATGTGGCGGAAGATGCTGAAGGGAGTGACATCGCCCTTGAGTAGCACGACGGTGTTGCCTTGCGAGTCGGTGTGGCGCAGACCGTTGTGCATGAGACGGATGAGTGAGATGACTTGCAGGATGGTCAGCAAGAGCATCATGGCCACTCCCGTCAGATATACGCTCGTGAACACTTGTACCCATGTGAGGCGAGGGGCTTCTTCCGTCTGCACCACAAACATGGGCGTTTCTTCCATGCTTGTCTCCATCTCATACAGTTCTTCGTTGATGACCGTCGGGTGTTCGGTGGTGAAGTGGAACAGCGGCACGACGAGCGAAACGAGCATGATGCCCACCAGCATGCAGCGGTTGAACCGATGGAAAGTTTCTTTGCTCAGAAAGAGGAAAAAACAACTGTAGAGCAGTGCCAATGTGATGGCGGTTTTGAGGATATATAGCATCATGGAATTTACAATTTAACGATTGACAATGTACTATTTTCTTTGAATCATTTCCACGATTTCCTTCAGTTCTTCTTCCGACACTTCTTCCTGCCGAGCGAAGAAGGAGAGCATGGATTTCAGCGAGTTTCCGAAGAAGGTGGACTTCACCTCCTTCATCACGCGGTTGGTGTAAGCCTCCCTGCTGATGGTGGGTGTAAACACGAAGGTCTTTCCGCCTCCCTCCTGTTTGCGCGACTGGATGAAGCTTTTGTTGGTCAGTATCTTCAGAAATGTGGCGATGGTGGAGTAGGCAGGTTTGGGTTCAGGATACTCGTCGATGATCTCATGAGTGGTCATTCCTTTAGCCTTGTCCCATAGCACATTCATGATTTCCATTTCGGCTTTGGTCAATTGTCTTTCTTCGTTGTTCTGTTTCATCTTTATCTAAAGTTTTCGATTTTCTGCGGCAAAGGTAATCTAATGTTTTAGATAATGCCAAATAAAACATGAAAAAAATGACATTCAAGCGAAAGATTTAACGAATTTTATTAGATATTTTGAGACTTTTATTAGATTTTAAAATTGTATTGAAGATTTTTCTGTATCTTTGGCGCGTGAATTAAAAACAAAAACTTAGCATGATGTTTACAAAGAAACTTTTTTGGGCGGCACTGACGGTGATGTGTACCCTTGGCCTCAACATGAATGGGCAAAATGCAAATGAGACCTTGCGTCAGAAGTATGAGCGATTGGTAAAGGAAGCCGATGCGAACCCTGCGGATTGGCAGAAGCAGTACGATGTGGCACAGATGCTGATTGACAAGAATAGTGAACTGCACGACCAGGATGAGGCAGGGAAGTACTATGAGCGCATCTATCACATTGCGGCAGATATCAACCCCGTGGTGCCTGACTCTGTGTTCTATGAGAGTTCTTACGTTTTGTCATTGATTGCCATGAACAAGAGGGACATACAGGCATCGGTGCTCTATGCGGAGGAGTTGAATCGCTATGCCGCTTTGAAGAACGATACACAAAATTCATACCCTATATTGGCTACGACTGCCGCCGCCCCTTTGCTGCTGATGGAAGAACGTGCGGCAGGTGCTACAGACAAGATAGTGATGCTGCGCAAGATGATGGAAAGCAGGAATATCGCAGGGGTGGAGAACACGGACGTGATGCTGGCTGTGTTTTATGATCAGGTCATGAATGACTATCGTGAGTGGGTGAGCGACAAGCTGATGGAAATCACCATCGATGGGAAGCCATACGTGCTGCTTGCAATGGGCTATTGGAATGTGGAGATGCCTTTCATGGGTTGGACGCCAGAGGTGCCAGATGCCAAGTCTGTGTTTATTGATAAGGATATGAAGGTGTATGACGACCTGCATGGAGCCCTGCAGTTCAACTTCAATTGGGATAACGCCAGCCAGTCCATCGTGAAGAGTCCCGACACCACCGCCCGTCTCATCACGGTCACACCCGAACAGCGCCAGCAGTATGTGGAGGCGTACAAGAAATATTTGAGTAAATAGAGTTTGCAGTTTAGAGAAAGCTAACGCGGTGTTGGCAAACAGTCCGCATGGTCTTTAAACTTTAACCTTTAAACTTTATTATTATTAGAATTGTTCCAAGATTCTGATTCGCTCTTCGGTGCTCGGATGGGTGCTGAAGAGCGATTGTAGTTTGTCGAAGAAACTTTGCTTGTGTTTCTTCGGGTGAATGATGTAGAGTTGGGCGATGTCCTCACGGTCGATGTGACCGAGTCCTGGACGTTCGGAAATCTTGCGCAGAGCTGAAGCGAGGGCAAGAGGATTGCGGGTCAGTTCGGCACCGCCTGCATCGGCCATGAACTCACGTTTGCGCGAGATGGCAAAGCGAGTGAGCAGGGTGAGGAAGTAGGCGATGGCGGCACAAATGATGGCTGCCACAATCACCACGATGATGGCCACACCCCCATTTCCGTTCTTGCTGTTGGAACGCCGCGAGGAACCTCCGCTCCACAGGAATGCACGGAGCACACCGCGGGTCAGTACGGTGAGGACGGTGGAGAGGATGCCCACAAAGACGATGCTGACGATGAGCACTCGTGTGTCTCGGTTGCGGATGTGGGTGAGTTCGTGAGCAATCACCCCTTCCAGTTCTTCATCGTCCAGGCAGTCGATGATGCCTCTTGTCAGGGTCACGGCATAACTCTTCTGGTTGATGCCCGAAGCAAAGGCGTTCAGTTGCGGGTCTTCGATGATATTCACCTTTGGCATCGGCATTCCGCAGCTCATGCAGAGATTCTCCACCAAATTATACACACGCGGATTCTCCTTGCGCTCCAGCGGCTTCGCACCTGTGGCATGCTGAATCATCTGCGCATTGAACAGGTAGGCAATCAAGAGCCAGATGCCCACGATGATAGTGGCCCAAGGTGCCCAGCTCAGCCATAGTTCATTGGTGATGCTGCTGTCGAAGTAGAAGTCTTCGTTGCCATAACTGTCGTAGGTGCTCTGCATTCCGAAGATGCAGCAGAACACCCACAACATGCCGAGGATGATGCACGGGAACATCAGGAGCAGCACCGTGCTGTTCCAGTTGTTCCGTGCTATCTGGGTATGAATACCTACGTACTGCATTGCGTTAGCCCTCCCCCTTGGGGGTCGGGGGGGCTTTTAGAACTTGATTTCGGGTGCTTTCTCCACGGCGGCACGTTGAGAAGCCTCAATTTCGTACATGGCTTCTTTGTGGAAACCGAACATGCCAGCGATGATGTTGCCAGGGAACGTCTGCACGGCGTTGTTCAGCTCGCGGGTGGCAGAGTTGAAGAAACGGCGAACGGCAGCCAGTTTGTTCTCGATGTCGGCCAATTCGCCCTGCAGCTGCATGAAGTTCTGGTTTGCCTTCAGGTCGGGATAAGCCTCCACCTGCACCTTCAATCCAGCCAGAGCCGAAGTCAGCTGCTGGTCAGCCTTGATCTTGTCGTCGATGCTCGAAGCGTTCACACCAGCCGTACGTGCAGCGGTGATGTTCTCCAGGAGTTCCTTCTCGTGAGTGGCATAGCCCTTCACCGTAGCCACCAACTGAGGCACGAGGTCAAAACGCTGTTTCAGCTGCACGTCGATGTCAGCAAATGCGTTCTCACGGTTGTTGCGCAGTCTCACAAGGTTGTTGTAGATGCCGATGACGGCAAGGATAATCACAACAACAACTGCAATGATAATGATCGTTGTAACCATAGTTGTTTTGATAGTTTAGTAGAAAATAGTTTTTAGTGATGATGTTCCTTTACTCTTAGTTTTTATTTGAGTGCAAAGGTACGATTAAGTGAGAGAAAAACCAAATATATTTGAGTTTTTCCGAACGAAAGTACTTTCGACGTAGTTATATTACTGAGCCCACTTTAAAAAGTGGCAGTTTTACATAAATTCTGATATTCGGTTT
>CAMVIM010000002.1 GCA_947167515.1 uncultured Prevotellaceae bacterium
CACACTGCTACTGCTCGGACTACATGACAAAACCAACGCAATTCGGGGATGAACCGAAAAAAGGCAATGATTTGTTGAAATTAGGTGATACAGCACCTTGTTTTTGTCTAAAACTGCTGTTTGGGTTTACACTGAGAGGGGAATCTGTAAACGAAGAGGAAGGGCATGGATAACTGATTCATTACAAGAAAGAGGACATGTCAAAATGTCATTTTTGTATGTCCTCAAAGAGAATAAAAGATAAAAATCTATTTACTTGTTATCTTTCAGTAGTTCCTTTATTGCATTGATGAATGCCACAGCTTTAGGGGTGTATTCATCAGCCATTTCTTGGTCGCAATATACGAAGTCATCATAGTCTCCGCTATGACGAATTTCGAATAGGCGGCTGAAAGTCTTTCCGTGTTCGTTTGGCAGTAACCCTTTTGACACAAAGTGGAGTCCGAGCATGGTTTTCACACCCGCATGTGTGGCCGTCTCAACACCATTTGCCACGAGCAAGGCGAGGGCTGCATAGAAACAAGCATAATACAAACGATTGATAGCAGCATTGTAATGACCTTCTTTTGCCAGCAATTCCGATTCCTGCAGAGTCTCGTTGGCTCTATCAAGCCTGTATTTGATGAGAGACAGGCGGCTTTGTTCATCTAATAGCTCTTTCATATTCTGATGCCTTCGTTCATCACATTAATATAAAAAGGAGTCTTGAATGGTCTGTTTTCCCACTGCTTGCGTAGCATAATCATTGGGCTGACAAGTATTCCTGTGGCCAGTTCTATGTTGTAAAGTTCACCAGAGATTTCATCTTCATGCTTCAAATTGCGGCGGTCGCCATCGAGCAGAATCAACACATCAATGTCGCTGTCACTCCTGGCATCGCCACGAGCCTCCGAACCATAAAGGATAGCAGTGGCCGTTGGAGCCACCCTGTGAATGGTCTGGCTAATCTGGTTTACAACCTCCGTCCGTTTCATATTTTCAATATTTATAGCGATTGCAAACATACAAAAGTTATTCGAATATACCTCTTTTTTGACTAAAAAAATTAAAAGTTATCCGAATTTAGCAGAAAAACGATGTTGGATAGCTTGCTATTGACCTATCAGGGTTTACACCATAGGCAGAATATGTAAACGAATCGAGAGTGCATTGAATAAATGGCGAACTTTGCATCGAACTCAAGAAAAAGGAGGCATGAGGCACTCATCCGGAGGGGTTCTTCTGGCAGTCTGATTCCGAGGTTCAAAAAGTAAAACCAATTATTCACATTATTAAATTAAAAGGAGGACAAAATTATGAGTATTAAGTATCGTCCAGTCAAGTTCATCCTCAACTACCGCGAGGAGAAACCACAAGTGTGGAAGGCACAAAAGTTGACTTTCCCTGTCATCGTAGAAGATGCTCTCATCGAGTACATCGCCAATTCGGCTGCTATCCCCAAGAGCACGGTCAAGGCTTGTACACTTGCGATTGCTGAGGCTATCATCTATTTCGTCATCAATGGGCACTACGTCACTTTCGACTCTTTTGGCTCTTTCTATCTGAAGATGAATGTCAAAACGACTCGTAGCCTGAAGGAGTGTACCATCGAGACAATCAAGCGCCTGACCATCGGATTCACAGCCAACACGCAGTTGTCGAACATCATGAACAAGACAAAGGTGGAGAAGGTCAAGACACTCACCACATGATTTTTCAAGCTTTATGTTTAACCATCAAAAAAAGAAAGGAAAAGGATTATGAACACTTCCATGCAACCAGTGAAGGGCGCGATTCTCGTGTACCCGAAAAAAGTGACGCTTAACTACCGCGAGGAGAAGCCTGAGGTCTATCAGCTTTGCCACATGCGCAGCAACGTCATCCACAACAAGGAGATTATCTACTATGCGGCCAAGGCGGCACATGTGCCCGAAAGTACCATCGAGATGGCGGGCGAGGCTTTGTTTGATGCCATCAACTACTTCTGCGCCAATGGTCACTCTGTACAGATGCCTGGCATCGGTGCTTTTGGCCCTCAACTCAAGACCAAGACCAAGGAGGATGAGGAAGAGGTGACGGAAGACTGCATCAACCGCAAATACATCCGCTTCTGGCCTAAGTACGACATCCGCAACTTGTGCAACTCGGCCAATATCAACATTGAAGTCAAGGATTTGCTTCATCTGAAGGATGAGTGATTCCATAACTTAGCGTGAGTTCGACGGAAGACGTGGCTCCCTGTCGTCCACGTCTCCGTTAAAAAAAAGTGAGAAGTGAAAGGCAAAACACCTTTTCACTTCTCACTTTTTGTTTTCCCCTTTCTTTCAATAGGAAAGCACTGGCTCGAGTTCCTTTGCCTGAGCAATCATCTTCTCCAGTTCGGATACGCTGGGGACGCGGTTGCAAAGGTTCTTCTCGTTGTTCACCTCCACAAGTTTGGGCTGGAGGTTGGCGGCCACACGGTGGCGGAACTCTTTCACGGTGTCAACGCCAGCGGCTTCGAGAAGTTCGGCAAACTGGCTGGCGATGCCGTTGATGCGGAAGAGGTCGGCGTGGTTTGCCCACTTGAGGATGAGCTTGGGGCTGATGTCGGTGGCTTCAGCCAATGCCTTGCGACCTGCGGGGGTTGCACACTTTTCCAGATACTCTTCGGTGGTTTTGATGCCTGCTGCTTGAAGCTTCTCGGCATACACGGGGCCAATGCCCTCTACGTCAATGATTTTGTGAGCCATAGGTTTTGGATTTGAAAAAAGTTGAGTTATAATACTTTCTTGTAAAGTTCTACGATTTCTGCTTCGGTCACGTCGCGTGGGTTGCCGGGTGTGCAGACATCGGCAATGGCTTGTGCGGCGAGGGCTGGGATGTCGGCCTCGGTGATGTTGAGGTCGGAGAGATGCTGTGGAATGCCTACGCGGATGCTCAGGGCACGTACGGCATCGACGGCGGCTTGTGCGGCTTGCTCAGCACTCATGCCTGTGGTGTCAACACCCATGGTCTTGGCTATCACGCCAAACTTCTCGATGCATTTGGGCATGTTGAACTCCATGATGGTGGGCAAGAGCAGGGCGTTGGCCACGCCATGAGGAATGTCGTGGAGTGAACCCATGGGGTGTGCCATGCCATGCACGAGGCCGAGCCCCACGTTGCTGAATGCTTGTGCGGCGATGTATTGTGCCAGTGCCATGCCTTCACGTCCCACGGGGTTGGTGGGTTCTTCAACAGCCAGTGGCAGGTTCTCGGCTATCATCTTGATGGCTTGCAGTTCGTACATGTCGCTCATGACCCAGGCACCCTTGGTGATGTAGCCTTCGATGGCGTGGGTGAGTGCGTCCATACCTGTGGCTGCGGTGAGTCCCTTGGGCAGGGTGTACATCAGTTCGGGGTCAACAATGGCCACGGCTGGGATGTCGTTGGGGTCAACGCACACCATCTTGGCCTGACGCTTTTCGTCGATGATGACGTAGTTGATGGTCACTTCGGCTCCTGTGCCGGCCGTGGTGGGCAGGGCAATGATGGGGACAGACTTGTTTTTGGTGGGTGCGCAGCCCTCAAGGCTCACCACATCGGCAAACTCAGGGTTGTTGGCCACGATGCCGATGCCTTTGGCAGTGTCCATGCTGGAGCCGCCTCCGATGGCGATGATGCAGTTGGCGCCACTCTTCTTGAATGCCTCCACACCTTGCTGCACGTTGGTCACGGTGGGGTTAGGCTTGATTTCGCTGTAAATCTCGTAGGGGAAACCTGCTGCATCCAGCACGTCGGTCACCATTTTGGTGGTGCCCACCTTGATGAGTCCCTTGTCGCTACATACCAGCGCTTTCGTCAGATTCATGCGGTTCAACACTTCTGGCAACTCCTTGCGGGCGCCAGCACCGAAGTAGGACACTTCGTTCAGAATAAATCTCTGTGCCATAAAAAGAGGTTTTTTAGGTTAGTTAATGGAATATTGAAGTTGGAAAAGTTTTCTCGTTGCAAATTTACATATTTTTGGATGAGAAGTGAAATGTAAACAGGCTTTTTTCTTCTTTCCCGCTATTTTTCTTCTCCTTTGAATGTGGAGAAGCTGAAAAAATCCTTACCTTTGCAACTGCATAAGAAAAAAGAAAGATGACTCAGTTATATCCATTCCTCTTCGAGCCTAATCTCCATGCCGTTGTGTGGGGAGGCCGACGCTTGCGCCCCTACAAGGGTATGGCGGCCACTGACGAACCGATAGGGGAGAGCTGGGAGGTCAGTGCGGTGCCTTCGAGTACCAGTATCGTCAGCAATGGCTTGTACAGGGGAAAAGACCTCAATCATGTGATAGGCTTGGCTCCTCAAGAGATACTGGGCGCAACTGTGGCGGAGAAATACGGCAACCAGTTGCCCCTGCTGGTCAAGTTTATCGATGCGGAGCGCGACTTGAGCATCCAGGTGCATCCCAACGACGAGATGGCTCGGCGTGAGCACGGGAAGCTTGGCAAGAGCGAGATTTGGTACATCATAGATGCAAAGCCAGGGAGTTATCTCTATGCTGGTTTCAAGGATGCCATCACGCCTGAAGAGTACAAGTGCAGGGTGGCTGACGGAACGATTGTGGAGGTGCTGGCCAAGCATACGGTGAAGGCTGGCGATGTGTTCTATCTGCCTGCCGGACGGGTGCATGCCATCTGCGGCGGCATCCTGCTGGCCGAGGTGCAGCAGTCGTCGGATGTGACCTACCGCATCTTCGACTACAACCGACCCGGCATGGACGGTAAGCCTCGCGAATTGCACACGGAACTGGCGGCTCAGGCATTGAACTTCAAGGTGGAAGATGAGTACCGGACGCAATACAGCAACTTGAGCAACCGTGCCAACCGCATCATCGACTCTCCCTTCTTCAGTGTGCGAGTGACGGAACTCAAGCGCGCGTTCCACCGCAACCTCATCAAGTACGACAGTTTCATCATCAGCATGTGCATAGAGGGCGACTGCCGTCTGCGCATGCGCACCACGGGCGACGAAGTGGTGCTGCGCGAAGGGCACAGCACCCTCATTCCGGCTTCCATAGCCGACTACGACGTGATTCCCCTGCATGGGAAATCGCGCATTCTCGATGCCTACATCGACAATATGGACCGAAGCCTGGGTGGCCAAATCACCCGTTTTCTCCACATCACCGGCAAATAATCCCTTGCTGGCATTCTTCCCCCTCTCTTCTTTCAGTTCCGCCGCCAACAGGCAGGCACGAACTCCGCTGCCCCATCGGCTGTGTGGCAATTGCTGCACAGCCGATGTAACACTTTTTCGGCTTCCACCGTTACACTTGTAACACACCCACTGTTACACTTGTAACACTACGTCGGTTCTGTATGAGAGAATTTCTATGATGCACCTTCGGCATGGCATTGTTACACACCAGAGTGTGACAAACCGGCTTCCTCCACCACTTTTTAGGCACGAACCGCTCCTAATTCTCCATTTTTTCGTACCTTTGCCCCCGGAACATTTCAACTTAACCCATACGATTATGTGCACGTGCAACATGACACAGAACGACGAGTTGGTGAACGAGACACATCGCTCTGATTTCTTTGTAATTCTTTGGCTTTCACTTACACAATACAAATACAAATAAGTCATCGCTCCTGCAACGTCATTCATCCACTTTCTTTATATCGAACTCACGTTAATTAAGTAAAAATATGAAAAAGATTCTATACACACTCGCCCTGCTCTGCGCACTTGCACAGGGGGCATGGGCAGAGGATGTGAAATACATCTACTACAAGGCAGTTGATGTTGGCAATCAGGCCAGCTTAAACAAATTCAATGGCACGGTCAGTAATCCTACCGTGCTCACCAGCAAGTTGCTGGAAGACAGCCCTGAGGACAACCTCGGCACTGGCTGGTATGTGCTGAACTCATCGTTTTCCTACCTTGAGCGCATTGTCATCAGTGGCGACGTGCACCTTATACTATGTGATGGCTGTACGCTGACGGCAGAGCAGGGCATCCGCATCAACACCGATGCCACGCTCTCCATCTACGCCCAGAGCGAGACGGTGGGAACGATGGGCAAACTCGTTGCCATTGAGACGCATCACGACAAGGCTGCCATTGGCGGCAACAAGAACTACAGGGCTGGCACACTCGCCATCCACGGCGGCGAGATCGAGGCCACATGCAAGGATGGCAGCAAGTACGCAGCAGGCATCGGTGGAGGTTATGGCGATGGCTCAGGCATGAAAGCCATCACCATCTACGGCGGCAAGGTGACGGCCCAAGGGGCTTATCTCGGAGCGGGCATCGGCGGAGGCAAGAACAACAACTATCCCGGCCACATCAACATCTATGGCGGCACGGTCAATGCCACGGGAGGCGGCTATGGTGCCGGCATCGGCGGTGGCGAGAACCGTGCCGGATGGAATACCAATGTATATGGCGGTAATATCACCGCCAAAGGCGGTGACTGGGCCGCAGGAATTGGCGGAGGCGAGGAAGGTGGTGGCGGCAACCTGCATTTCTATGGCGGCACGGTCAATGCCACAAGTGGTGGATATGCTGCAGGCATCGGTGCCGGCGAGGATGCAGACGGCGGTACCATCATCATCGATGGTGGAAATATAACAGCCACGGGTACTTATTCGGGACCTGGCATTGGCGGTGGCTCAGATGGAGATAGCCATTGGATTGATGGAAAGAAAAGCGGCACTATCACCATCAATGGCGGCACGGTCGTTGCAACAGGAAGCTACGCCTCGGCAAGTGCAGTTGATGCTGATGTAAGGTCAGGAGCTGCCATCGGCTCCGGTAATAGAGGAATTGTCGAGGCGATTACCATCACCGGGGGAAATATCAAGGCATACGCTAATAGCGGTGCTGCGGGAATAGGTGGTGGTAATAAATCTGTAGGTTGTGGAGTTATCAAAATCAGTGGCGGCACTATTTACGCCGAATCAGAAAATAATCATACTGCTGACATCCCGGATTTTGGCGGGCCAGGTATCGGAGCCGGCAGTTATGCCACTGGAGGTGGTGAAATCAACATCAGTGGCACTGCCGATATCGAAGTTGTTGGCGGTAAAGGGGCTGCAGCGATAGGTTGCGGCAATAATCTTCAAGAGGACTATAAATATAACATCTCAATAACTGGCGGACATATAAGAGCACACGTGAGTAAATTGTGGAACAGTGTGGATGATATGATGCCCATGCTCATCGGTCTTGGTAGTGTAAATAGAAATTACATCAGCGAAAGTAGTGAAAAAAAATGTGCTACCGTCACCATTGCTGATGGATTGAGCCTATGGGCTGGGAATTATTTAAATCAAATGTCTATCCAAAAATACACAGACCGTATCGCTGTCTGCACAGGACGAGTCTATGGGTTTGGTGATATTAATACACATACAGATCACGGTGCCTTCAACTACACGTTGGGCGAATCCACCGAACAGCATGTTGCTCACTGCGGATACTGCGGTAAGACAGAGCCGGCAGAGAACCACACCAACGACGGAACAGGAAAGTGTGAGAAATGCGGATATGGCACACACACATACACAGTCAAAGTATATAAGGCCACCGGCAGCGGCATGGGGTACGGAGAGGGCACCAGTTTAACTGGCGTCATCCCCGGCCAGAAGATGGCACTGCCTGACATCAACCAGAGCAACCTGCCCGCATACATGGTGTTCGAGGGCTGGCTGAAGGATCCCGCCACGGCTCCCACCACCTGGGAGAAGACCGCCGGCGAGACGCTCCTCGCCCCCGGCGCAGAGATTACACCCGATGCCGACGTCAACCTCTATGCCCGCTACAGTTACCACTACGGCACGGAGTGGACATGGACCGCCAGTAGCACAACGGCCTCGGCAACGCTCAAGGTCATCAATCTGGAGGACAACAGCGTGGTCAAGACGTTCACCGCCGACGATGTAGCGATTACCGCCTCACCCACCGTCAATCCTACAAAAGACGAACCAGGCCACATCTTCTATGGTGCCGAGGCATCATATACCGACGACCAAGGCCGAAACTTCATCTTCACCGACGACCGCACACAAGTATGGTATCTGGGAGTCGAACTGGATGAGGACGACAACACCACGACACTCGCCGACAACGATGGAGGCATTGTTACCGCTACCCTCACTAGCCGCACACTTTACAAGGACGACAAGTGGAACACGCTGTGCCTGCCCTTCGACGTGGAGGACATCAGCGGCTCACCCCTCAAGGAAGCCACGGTGAAGGAGTTCACCGATGCCGCCTACAACGCAGAGACGGGCACACTGACCCTCACCTTCGCCGATGCCACCAGCATCAAAGCTGGACAGGCATACCTCATTAAGTGGGAGGACAGCGGCACCATCCTCGGTCCCTCCGACCTCGTGTTCACTGGTGTCACCCTCGCCAAGGACTTGTGCGACGACGAGATTTCGACCGACGACAAGGGTACGGCCACCGTCGCCTTCCTCGGCACCTACAAGAAACTCACCTTCGATGCCGCCGACCAAAGCATCCTCTTCCTCGGGGCCGGCAACACCCTCTACTATCCACAGAGCGGAGCCACCATCGGTGCCCAGCGCGCCTACTTCAAACTCAACGGCATCACCGCTGGCGACCCCGCCGCAGGCGCCAATGTCCGCGCCTTCGTGCTTGACTTCGGCGACGAGGAAGAGGCAACGGGCATTGACAATCTAACTCTCAACTCTCAACTGCCAACTCTCAACTCCGACACATGGTACACCCTCGACGGTCGCCGTCTCAGTGGCAAGCCCACCACGAAGGGCATCTACCTCCGTGCAGGGAAGAAGGTGATGATTCAATAATAATGGTTGGATAAAATTTATGGCTGTCCGCTAAACGTGGAAATTTGCGATTTTGCTTGTTTCTTTCGCCTGTTAGTTGTACCTTTGCACCACGAAAGGTAGCGAAACGGCCTACGCTTAGGGGTGTGTCAAAATAGGCACATCCTCTTTTTTTGAGCCTCCGAGACCGCACCCAATTGGTCAAAATGTACACACTCGTAGCCTCAAAACCAGAGTGAGTCACACCTGTGGGGGTGGTGTGACTCACACCTATGGTAGGGGTGTGACTCACACCTGTTTTGAGGCAATTGGGGTTGGTCTTTTTGTACGATTGCGGATGGGCATGACTTTTTGTGTTTATTCGTTGCGACTGATTGAGGTTAAAATTTACGATTTTGTTTGTTTCTTTCGATACTTAGTCGTACCTTTGCACAACGAAACTAAAAGAAGAATTCATGTTAAGACGTTTGCTTTTGGTGCTGGTGTGTGCCATGACCTTGGAGGCATGGGCGCAAAAGGAGGTGCAGCAGATGGCTGACTCCATTGTGAAATACCAGATGAAGTCGGGCGGATGGGCGAAGAATCAGTATTGGCTGGATGGTCCCGACCCCGAGGAGGCGAAGGAATGGCAGAAGACGGGCATTGGCTCGACTATCGACAACCGTGCCACCACTTCAGAACTGGCCACGCTGGCGAAGGCGGTGGACCAGATTGTGGTGATGTTGGCGGAGAACTCTCCATGGCTGGACATCGACATTCTGAAGGTGAGGCGGAAGAATTATACGGAATCCTTCAAGCGCGGTGTGGAGTATCTGCTGAAGATGCAGTATGAGAATGGGGGCTTTCCTCAATACTATCCCGCCAAAAAGGGGGAAAGTTACTCGTCGCAGATTACTTTCAACGACAATGCGATGGTGAATGCGCTGAAGGTGCTGAGGGATGTGGCTGGCGACTCGCTGAGATTCAAGAATATGGGAATAGACAAGAGCATGAGGAAAAAGTGTCAGGAAGCATACAAACGTGGCATTCAGTGCATTCTGTTTTGCCAAATCCGTGTGGATGAGTCGGGCAGAGTGCTGGAGTTTGACACGTCTTCGTGGAAGTCGGGACAGTTGACTGTGTGGTGTCAGCAGCATGACAAACTAACCTTTGCGCCCGTGAAGGCACGTGCCTACGAGTTGCCTTCCTATACAGGGCAGGGGGAGACCTGCGCCATTCTCGACTTGCTGATGGACGAACCGAATCCGTCGTCGGATGTGAAGGCCGCCGTGAAGGGTGGGGTGGAATGGTTGGAGGCGCATTCGCTGAAGGATGTGGCGATAGAATCGTTCGAGAATGAGCAGGGAAAGCCTGATGTGCGTTGGGTGGAGAAGAAGGGCGCGCCGCTGTTGTGGGCACGTTTCTACGACCTCGACAAGGGGGAACCCATGTTCTGTGACCGCGACGGGGTGCCCCGCAAGCAGATTTCGGAGATTGGCTACGAGCGGAGAAACGGCTACCAGTGGGGTGGCGATGGTCCCAAGCGGGTGATTGAACGATACAGGAAAATGAATGAGTGAATAGAGACTTATCAATCAAAAAATAGACATTAATTAAGACAAAAGAATTATGGCAGAAAACAACAACCAGCAGCTTCAAATCGAGTTGAAGCCCGAAGTGGCCGAGGGGGTCTATTCCAACCTCGCCATCATCACCCACTCCAGCAGCGAGGTGATTACCGATTTTGTCCAGATGATGCCCGGCATGCCGAAGGCGCAAGTGAGAAGCCGTGTCATCATGGCTCCCGAACATGCCAAACGCCTCCTGATGGCCTTGCAGGACAACATCCAGAAGTATGAGAAGCAGTTCGGTTCCATCAAGATGACACAGGTGCAGCAGCCGAGCGAAGGACGCACCATCGCTCCGTTCAACATCAAGCAGGGCGAGGCTTAACGGGAGTGCGTGATACTCTCGCGCGTACATATATATTATATTAAAGTTCTTCTATCGTAACAGCACACGTCGGTTGCCCACACAAAAGTGGAGGACAACCGACGTGCTGTTGTGTCTTCAGGAAAAGGTGCTAATGACCCTTCTGCGCTTGTTTTTGACTTCGGAAAAGCCTTCTTTGAGGTCAGATAGTGTTAAATAATATTAAAAATAGTGTTTTGGACGCTTGCTGGGCGAAAAATGTCTTTGATAAAAGATGTTATTTAGCAGAAAAGTCGTAACTTTGCACCACTTTTTGGAGTAGTGCGTACCTTGGTTAGGTACATTGAGCGTCGTGTGAGCGGACTAAGCCCCACGGAAAAGGACTTCGGGAGAGAAAAGTAGCGGCGCTAAATATGGCACGAAGCAAAGCGGGTCGCTGACCATAAAGGACTGGTTCCCCCTTCGGGTGGAAGGGATATGGTAGGCACTCGGACAAAAGAATGAATATCATTAAATAATAACAATAAAAAATTCAACAAAATGCCTACTATTCAACAATTGGTAAGAAAAGGCCGTAAGGTGTTGGTTGACAAGAGCAAGTCTCCTGCCCTGGATTCATGCCCTCAGCGTCGCGGTGTTTGTGTGCGCGTTTACACCACCACTCCTAAGAAGCCTAATTCGGCGATGAGAAAGGTCGCTCGTGTTCGTCTGACAAACAAGAAGGAAGTGAACTCCTACATTCCGGGAGAAGGCCACAACCTGCAGGAGCACTCTATCGTGCTGGTGCGTGGCGGACGTGTGAAGGACCTTCCCGGTGTGCGTTATCACATCATTCGCGGTGCGCTCGATACCGCAGGTGTGGCAAGCCGCACTCAGCGTCGCTCGAAGTATGGCGCTAAGCGTCCAAAGGCTAAGAAGTAATCCTTTTTTCTTACTAAGCAACAAAGAAACAAAAGTTTTTTCACAAGGTTTGGTTTGACGGAAATGCTTGAAGGGTTGAGTAAATGCCCCTCAAAGTGGGCGTTGAAGACACACACAGTATGCAGCCTCAGACTAAAGAAAGATTAAATCAAACAAAAAAATGAGAAAAGCTAAACCAAAGAAGCGTGTGGTGCTTCCAGATCCAGTTTATGGTGATGTGAAGGTGACAAAGTTTGTTAACAACCTCATGTACGACGGAAAGAAGAGCGTGGCTTACACCATCTTCTATACGGCTCTGAAGAACGTGGAGAACAAGATGAAGAACGAGGAGAAGTCTCCTCTGGAAATCTGGAAGACTGCTCTCGACAACATCACTCCTCAGGTGGAGGTGAAGAGCCGCCGTATCGGTGGCGCCACTTTCCAGGTGCCAACAGAAATCCGTGCTGACCGCAAGGAGGCCATCTCGATGAAGAACATGATTTCTTTCGCTCGCAAGCGTTCGGGCAAGAGCATGGCAGACAAACTCTCTGCTGAAATCATGGATGCCTTCAACCAGCAGGGTGGCGCATTCAAGCGTAAGGAAGACATGCACCGCATGGCAGAGGCTAACCGCGCATTCGCACACTTCCGCTTCTAATCAAACTTATTCATTATTAAAAGGTAAAAGGAAAATAGAGATATGGCAAAGCAAGATCTGCATCTTACGCGTAACTTTGGTATCATGGCTCACATCGATGCCGGTAAGACCACCACATCTGAGCGAATCCTGTTCTACACAGGTAAGACTCACAAACTGGGTGAGGTTCATGATGGTGCCGCTACTATGGACTGGATGGCTCAGGAGCAGGAGCGTGGTATCACTATCACTTCGGCTGCAACGACTGCATACTGGACTTGGAATGGCAACAAGTATAAGTTCAACCTGATTGACACTCCGGGACACGTCGATTTCACCGCTGAGGTGGAGCGTTCACTCCGTGTGCTCGACGGCGCTGTGGCCACTTACTGTGCAGTGGGTGGTGTGGAGCCTCAGTCGGAGACCGTGTGGCGTCAAGCCGACAAGTATAGCGTTCCACGTATTGGCTACGTGAACAAGATGGACCGTTCAGGTGCCGACTTCTTCGAAGTGGTTCGCCAGATGAAGGAAGTGCTCGGCGCTAAGGCTGTTCCTGTGGTGATTCCTATCGGTGCAGAGGAGAACTTCAAGGGTGTGGTTGACCTCATCAAGATGAAGGCTATCCTGTGGCACGACGAGTCGCTCGGTGCTGACTATGACGTGGAGGATATTCCCGCTGACCTTCTGCCCGAGGCTGAAGAGTGGCGTGGTAAGATGCTCGAAGCTGTCGCTGAGTTCGATGATGAACTGATGGAGAAATTCTTCGATGACCCATCTACCATCACTGAAGAGGAGTGCATCCGTGCCCTCCGTAAGGCTACCCTTGCATTGGAGTGCACTCCTATGCTTTGTGGCTCTTCGTTCAAGAACAAGGGTGTGCAGACGCTGCTTGACTATGTATGCGCATTCCTGCCTTCTCCACTCGACACTCCTAACATTGTGGGTACGAACCCAACGACGAAGGATGAGGAAGACCGCAAGCCGTCAGAGGATGACAAGACTTCGGCTCTTGCATTTAAGATTGCTACTGACCCCTATGTGGGCCGCTTGACTTTCATCCGTGTTTATTCCGGTAAGGTTGAAGCTGGTTCATACATCTATAACTCTCGTTCCGGCAAGAAGGAGCGTGTGTCTCGTCTGTTCCAGATGCACTCTAACCACCAGAACCCTGTGGATGTGATTAGCGCAGGTGACATCGGTGCTGTGGTGGGTCTGAAGGATATTCACACGGGTGATACCCTCTGTGATGAAGATGCACCCATCGTGCTGGAGTCTATGGACTTCCCAGACCCTGTGATTGGTATCGCTGTGGAGCCTAAGACTCAGAAAGACCTCGACAAGCTGTCTGTCGGTCTGCAGAAACTGGCAGAGGAAGACCCGACTTTCACCGTGAAGACTGATGAGCAGTCTGGTCAGACCGTCATCTCTGGTATGGGTGAGCTTCACCTCGACATCATCATCGACCGTCTGAAGCGTGAGTTCAAGGTTGAATGTAACCAGGGTAAGCCTCAGGTGAACTACAAGGAGGCTATCACGAAGACTGTTGACCTCCGTGAGGTGTACAAGAAGCAGTCTGGTGGTCGCGGTAAATTCGCTGACATCATCGTGAAAGTTGGTCCTGTGGACGACGACTTTGAGGGCACTGGCCTCCAGTTCGTTGACGAGGTGAAGGGCGGTAACGTGCCTAAGGAGTTCATTCCTGCTGTTCAGAAGGGCTTCGCTGAGTCGATGAAGAACGGTGTGCTGGGTGGCTTCCCAATGGACAGCCTTAAGGTGACACTCGTGGATGGTAGCTTCCACCCAGTCGATTCAGACCAGTTGTCGTTCGAAATCGCTGCACGTCAGGCCTACAAGAACGCTTGCGCTCAGGCTAAGCCTGTGCTGATGGAGCCTATCATGAAACTCGAAGTGGTGACTCCAGAGGAGAACATGGGTGATGTGATTGGTGACTTGAACAAGCGTCGTGGTCAGGTGGAAGGTATGGACAACGCCCGTTCGGGTGCCCGTATCGTGAAGGCAATGGTGCCACTGGGCGAGATGTTCGGTTATGTGACCGCTCTTCGTACCATCACTTCAGGTCGCGCAACTTCATCCATGCAGTATGACCACCACGCTCCAGTGTCAAGCTCAATCGCCAAGGCGGTGCTTCAGGAGTGCAACGGTCGCGTAGATCTCGTTTAATCAAGAAAAAAGTTAGGGGGTGCAGGCAAGCAAACGACTCTTTGCCTGCATACCCTCTTACTTATATATATTAATTACTTAAAAAAATAGTTAGAAAATGAGTCAGCAAAAAATTCGTATCAAGCTCAAGTCTTACGACCACAACCTCGTTGACAAGTCAGCAGAGAAGATTGTGAAGGCTGTGAAGGCTACTGATGCTATCGTGAGCGGTCCTATTCCACTCCCAACGCACAAGCGCATCTTCACTGTGAACCGTTCGACTTTCGTGAACAAAAAGTCTCGTGAGCAGTTTGAACTGAGCACCTACAAGAGACTGATTGACATCTACAGCTCTACTACTAAGACAGTGGACGCTCTGATGAAACTAGAACTCCCCAGCGGTGTTGAGGTTGAGATTAAGGTTTGATAATTGAGAACAATTAAAAGTTATATTGAAATGCCAGGATTAATTGGAAAAAAAATCGGAATGACATCCGTTTTCAGTGCTGAGGGCAAGAATCTGCCATGCACTGTTATCGAAGTAGGTCCTTGTGTTGTAACTCAGGTTAAAACTGTTGAGAAAGATGGCTATGCTGCCGTACAGGTGGGCTTCCAGGACAAGAAGGAAAAGCACACGACAAAGCAGATGATGGGTCACTTCAAAAAGGCTGGTACAACACCAAAGAGACACTTGGCCGAGTTCACTTATGACGAGGAACACAATCTCGGTGATGTAATCACAGTGGAACTTTTCAACGATGCTGCTTACGTTGATGTAACAGGCACTTCTAAGGGTAAGGGATTCCAGGGCGTCGTGAAGCGTCATGGTTTCGGTGGCGTAGGCCAGGCTACTCACGGTCAGGACGACCGTCTGCGCAAGCCAGGTTCTATCGGCGCTTGTGCCACTCCTTCTCGTGTGTTTAAGAATGTGCCAATGGCCGGCCAGATGGGTAACGAACAAGTTACCACTCACAACCTGCAGGTAATTAAGGTAGTTCCAGAGCACAACCTCCTTCTCCTGAAGGGTAGTGTTCCAGGCTGCAAAGGTTCAATCGTTTTAATCAAGAAGTAAGCAATGGAAGTTTCTGTATTAAATATTAAGGGCGAGGACACTGGTAAGAAGGTGGTTCTGAACGATGCAATCTTCGGAATTGAACCTAACGACCACTGTATCTACCTCGCAGTGAACCAGTACCTCGCTGCTCAGCGTCAGGGTACTCACAAGTCGAAGGAAAGAAGCGAAATCGCAGGCTCTACTCGTAAGCTCATCCGCCAGAAAGGTGGTGGCGGCGCTCGCCGTGGTGACATCAAGTCTCCTGTGCTTCGTGGCGGTGGCCGCGTGTTTGGTCCACGTCCTCGTGACTATTGGTTCAAACTGAACAAAAAGGTAAAGGCTTTGGCTCGCAAGAGCGCTCTCTCTTATAAGGCACAGCAGAATGCCATTGTTGTCGTTGAAGACTTTAATTTTGAGGCTCCAAAGACAAAAGAAGGCGTTGCCCTGTTAAATAATCTTAAAGTTGACGGTAAGAAGACGCTCATCGTTTTGCCAGAAGTGAAAAAGAACGTAAATTTGTCAGTCCGTAACATTCAGCGTGTCGAAGTTATGACAGCAAGTGCACTCAATACATACAAAGTAATGAATGCAAATGTGCTGGTCATGACTGAGAATGCGCTGAAGTCTGTTGACGAAACTTTTAACAAGTAAGGAGGTACTAGAATATGGCATATATCGTTAAACCATTGGTTACAGAGAAGATGACAGCTATCTCGGAGAAGCAGAACAATAAGTTCGGCTTCATCGTGCTTCCTTCTGCCAATAAGATTGAGATTAAAAAGGAAATAGAAGCTAAGTATAACGTTAATGTAGTTTCGGTTAACACCATGAACTACGCTGGTAAGCGTAAGAGCCGCTATACAAAGGCTGGTGTTATCAAGGGCCGCACAAAGGCTTTCAAGAAGGCTATCGTGACCCTGAAGGAAGGCGAGACTATTGATTTCTATAGTAACATTTAATTAAACAAATGGGTATTCGTAAATTTAGACCAGTAACTCCTGGTCAAAGACACAAAGCTATTGGTACTTTTGATGATGTTACTACATCGGTACCAGAGAAAACTCTTGTTTTCGGTAAGCGCAGCACAGGCGGACGTAACAACTCCGGCCAGATTACTGTCCGTTACAGAGGTGGCGGTCACAAGCGTTTGATTCGTATCGTCGATTTCAAGAGAGAGAAGGACGGAATTCCCGCAGTGGTGAAGACTATCGAGTACGATCCCAACCGCTCTGCGCGCATCGCACTCGTCTTCTATGCTGACGGTGAAAAACGTTACATTGTTGCTCCTAACGGATTGCAGGTAGGCGCTACTATCATGTCAGGTCCAGAGGCGACTCCAGACCTTGGCAACACGCTCCCACTTGAGAACATTCCAGTCGGTACTGTGATTCACAATATCGAGCTGCGTCCAGGTCAGGGTGCCAAGATGGTGCGTTCTGCAGGCAATTTTGCTCAGTTAACTTCACGTGAAGGTCGCTACTGTGTCATCAAGCTGCCTTCAGGAGAAATTCGTAAGGTGCTTTCTGTTTGTCGCGCTACCATCGGTAGCGTAAGCAACTCAGACCATGCACTTGAATCTTCTGGTAAGGCTGGTCGCAGCCGCTGGCTTGGCCGTCGTCCACACAACCGTGGTGTTGTGATGAACCCAATCGATCACCCAATGGGTGGTGGTGAAGGACGTCACACCGGTGGTCACCCACGTTCACGCAACGGCCTCTACGCTAAGGGTCTCAAGACTCGCGCACCTAAGAAGCTGTCTAATAAGTACATTATTGAAAGACGTAACAAATAAAGTTAACTGATTATGAGTCGTTCATTAAAAAAAGGTCCATACATCAATGTGAAGCTCGAAAAGAAAGTTCTCGCCATGAACGAGAGCGGGAAGAAGAGCGTTATCAAGTCGTGGGCTCGTGCTTCAATGATATCCCCAGACTTCGTGGGTCATACCATTGCTGTGCACAATGGTAATAAATTTATCCCTGTTTACATTACAGAAAATATGGTGGGACATAAACTCGGTGAGTTTGCTCTTACTCGTACTTTCCGCGGTCACGCAGGCAATAAGAAGAAGTAATTGTAGAACAGGCTTCAACCAAGTAAAAAAGACTATTATATAATGGGAGCAAGAAAAAGATTAATGGCCGAGAAGATTAAAGAGGCCAAAAAGACTGCCTACTTCGCCAGTCTTCGCGATGTTCCTTCATCGCCCCGCAAGATGCGCTATGTTGCAGACCTCGTGCGTGGCATGGAAGTGAGCAAAGCTCTTGCGACGCTCAAGTTCAACAGCAAAGACGCTGCCAAGGACATTGAGAAAGTGCTTCGCTCTGCTATTGCTAACTGGGAGCAGAAGAATGACCGCAAGGCTGAAAACGGAGAACTCTATATCTCTAAGATTTTTGTTGACGAAGGCGCTACTCTCAAGCGTATGAGACCAGCACCTCAGGGACGTGGTTATAGAATCCGCAAGCGTTCTAACCACATCACCATCTTCGTGGACGCTAAAACTAATGAAGAAAAGTAATTATGGGACAAAAATGTAATCCAATAAGCAACCGCCTCGGTATCGTAAGAGGTTGGGATTCTAACTGGTTCGGCGGAAATGATTTTGGCGACAACCTCCTTGAGGACAGCAAAATCCGCAAGTACCTCAACGCGCGCCTCGCTAAGGCCAGCGTTTCTAAGATTGTTATTGAACGTACACTGAAACTCGTCACTATCACAATCTGCACAGCTCGCCCTGGTTTCATCATCGGCAAGGGCGGTGAGCAGGTGGAAGCTCTGAAGAAGGAGCTGAAGAAGGTGACTGACAAAGAGGTTCAGATTAACATCTACGAGATTAAGCGTCCTGAACTTGATGCTGTGATTGTGGCTAATAACATCGCACGTCAGATTGAAGGTAAGATTGCTTATCGTCGTGCTATCAAGACTGCTATTGCTAATACGATGCGTTCTGGCGCAGAGGGTATCAAGGTGCAGATTTCCGGCCGTCTGAATGGCGCTGAAATGAGCCGTTCTGAAATGTATAAGGAAGGACGTACACCTCTTCACACTCTTCGTGCTGACATTGATTACTGTTTGGCAGAGGCTCTCACAAAGGTAGGTCTCCTTGGCATCAAGGTCTGGATTTGCCGTGGTGAGAAATTTGGCAAGCAGGATCTCACTCCTAACTTCTCTCAGCAGAAGGATGCAGGACGTGGTGGTAACAATGGTGGCGGACGTCGTTTTAGAAACAGAAAGTCTAATAACCGCAATTAATTAATCTGCTTGTGGACCAAAGCGTGGCAGTCGTCACGCAGAGGCGCAGCTATAGAAGCTATTAACTATGTTACAGCCAAAAAGACAAAAATATAGAAGACCGCAAAAAGGTCGCGGTCGTTGGAAGGGTGTCTCTCACAGAGGTACTGAACTTGCTTTCGGTAGCTTTGGCATCAAGGCACTCGAGACAAAATGGATTTCTGCCCGTCAGATAGAGGCTGCTCGTGTGGCTATTACACGTTACATGCAGCGTCAGGGTCAGGTTTGGATTCGCATCTTCCCTGATAAGCCAATCACAAAGAAGCCTGCTGACGTCCGAATGGGTAAAGGTAAGGGTGATCCATACCAGTATGTGTTCCCTGCAAAGCCAGGCCGTATTCTTTTCGAGATTGAAGGTGTTTCTTACGACATCGCCAAGGAGGCTCTCCGACTCGGTGCACAGAAACTTCCTACTACCACTAAGTTTGTTGTACGTCGTGATTACGATAAAAACGCTTAATTATGAAAATTTCAGAAATTAGAGAACTTACTACAGAAGAGCTCGCTGAGCGTATCGAGGTGGAGGTCGCTAACTTGAATAACATGAAGTTCAACCACAGCATTTCTCCGCTTGCAGACAATTCTCAGATTAAGAAGTTGCGTCACGACATCGCGCGTATGAAGGGCGAGCTTACTCAGCGTAATAAATAAAGTATCGAGAATGGAAGCTAGAAATTTAAGAAAGCAAAGACAGGGTGTCGTGACCAGCGACAAGATGGACAAGACGATTGTCGTGTCTGCCAAGTTCAAGGAGAAGCACCCTATATATGGTAAGTTTGTCCAGAAGACAAAGAAGTACCATGCTCATGATGAGAAGAACGACGCCCATATCGGCGACACAGTTCTGATTATGGAAACTCGTCCATTGAGCAAAACCAAGAGATGGAGATTAGTACAAATTGTAGAAAGAGCTAAGTAATTATGATACAGGTAGAATCAAGATTGCAGGTCGCTGATAACAGCGGTGCTCGCGAAGTGCTTTGTATTCGCGTTTTGGGCGGTACAAGACGTCGCTATGCTACTGTAGGAGACGTAATCGTTGTAGCAGTAAAGAGCGCGATTCCTACGAGTGAAGTAAAGAAGGGTTCTGTCTCTAAGGCTCTGATTGTTCGTACTAAGAAAGAGGTACGTCGCCCAGACGGTTCATACATCCGTTTCGATGACAATGCATGCGTTCTGCTGAACAATGCTGGCGAAATGAGAGGTAGCCGTATCTTTGGCCCTGTAGCCCGTGAGCTCCGTGCTGCAAATATGAAGGTAGTTTCTTTGGCTACTGAAGTACTTTAACATTAAAAGTAAACAGCAATGAGTAAATTACATATTAAGAAAGGCGACATGGTTTACGTGAACGCTGGCGATGAAAAGGGTAAGACCGGTAAGGTTACCAAGGTTTTCGTCGAGAAGAAGCGTGCCATTGTCGAGGGTGTGAATATGGTCAAGAAAAGCACCAAGCCCAGTGCAGCACACCCACAGGGAGGTATTATCGAGCAGGAGGCTCCAATCCATATTTCTAACCTGAATGTTCTTGACCCAAAGACTGGCAAGCCCACTCGTATCGGTCGCAAGATAGGTGAGAATGGAAAGTTAGTTCGTTACGCTAAAAAGTCAGGGGAGGAATTACAATGAGTACAACTGCACAATTGAAGAACGTATATGCAGAGCAGATTGCTCCTGCACTTATGAAGCAGTTCAACTACTCTTCACCAATGCAGATTCCTGTGTTGAAGAAGATTGTGGTGAACCAGGGTCTTGGTATGGCAACAGCTGATAAGAAAGTGATTGAGGTTGCCATGAACGAGATTGCTCAGATTACAGGTCAGAAGCCTGTCGCAACTAAGTCTAAGAAGGATATCTCAAACTTCCGTCTTCGTAAGCAGATGCCTATCGGTGTGATGGTTACTCTCCGTCGCGAGCGTATGTATGAGTTCCTTGAGAAGCTGATTCGTGTGTCACTTCCACGTATCCGTGACTTCAAGGGTGTCGAGTCTAAGTTCGACGGTCGTGGTAACTACACGCTTGGTATCACTGAGCAGATTATCTTCCCTGAAATCAACATTGACCAGGTGGATAAGATTACGGGTATGAATATCACATTCGTGACTTCTGCTAAGACTGATGAGGAGGGTTACGCACTTCTCAAGGCTTTCGGTCTCCCATTTAAGGACGCTAAAAAGTAAAATAGAAATGGCAAAAGAATCAATGAAAGCACGTGAGGTAAAGCGTGCAAAGCTCGTAGCAAAGTATGCCGCTAAGCGTGCAGCTCTGAAGAAGGTGATTGCTACTGCGGAAGATCCAATTGAGGCTTACGAGGCAGCTCGTGCCCTTCAGGACATCCCCGCTAATGCAAACCCAATCCGTCTTCACAACCGTTGCAAGATCACTGGACGTCCAAGAGGTTTCATGCGTCAGTTTGGACTCTCTCGTATCCAGTTCCGCGAGATGGCATCTGCAGGTCTGATTCCAGGCGTGAAGAAAGCAAGCTGGTAAGATTGCGGTTACCGGTTTTGTGATTAGTAAACAAAAATCTGATGGTTACCAGTTCGGGGGTAACCTACAGATACTTTGCTTCTAAGAAACGGTGGAGGAAAACAGCTTAAGCTAAGCTCCTTCGCTGGTAAAGCTAAGTAAAAGAAAGTTTTAATTCAAGTTTAAATATTGTCGGGATTCTCCCCAACGCTTCCCGATTAATTTAATTCAATTATGACAGATCCAATAGCTGATTATCTCACGAGGTTGAGAAACGCAATCATGGCAAAGCACAAGATTGTGGAAGTTCCTGCCTCAAACCTGAAGAAGGAAATCACGAAGATTCTCTTCGACAAAGGTTACATCCTGAACTACAAGTTCGTGGAAGAAGGTCCTCAGGGCACTATCAAGATTGCTCTTAAGTATGACCCTCAGACAAAAGTAAGCGCTATTCAGTGCTTGAAGCGTGTTTCCCGTCCAGGTCTTCGTAAGTACACTGGATACAAGGACATGCCGCGTGTTATTAATGGATTGGGTATAGCCGTTGTATCCACATCCAAAGGTGTAATGACAGACAAGGAGGCTTCAGAACTCAAGGTGGGTGGCGAAGTTCTTTGCTATGTTTATTAATTAAGGAGGATATATAATGTCTAGAATTGGTAAATTACCTATTATTATTCCTGCAGGAGTCACTGTTACTCATAAGGATGACATTGTAACTGTAAAAGGTCCTAAAGGCGAACTCAGCCAATATGTAAACCCTGCAATCAAGGTTTCTATCGAGGACGGCAAGTTGACAATGGAGGAGAATGAAGAACTGATGCAGGATAATACAAAGCAGCGTCACGCTTTCCATGGATTGTATCGCTCGCTTGTGAACAATATGGTGATCGGTGTATCAGAAGGTTATAAGAAGACCCTTCAGATTGTTGGTGTCGGTTACCGTGTATCTAACCAAGGCAATGTTCTTGAGTTCGCACTTGGCTACTCTCATGCAATTGTTTTCGAACTTCCCAAAGAGATTAAGGTCGAGACTAAGTCGGAGAGAAATCAGGATCCTCTTATCATGCTCGAGTCATGTGACAAGCAGTTGCTAGGACTCGTTTGTGCTAAGATTCGTACTTTCCGCAAGCCTGAACCATACAAGGGTAAGGGTATCCGCTTCCAGGGTGAAGTGATTAGAAGAAAGTCTGGTAAGTCTGCAAGTGCTAAATAATTAAAATTGACAAGAGTATGATTACAAAGATTGAAAGACGTATCAAGATTAAATATAGAGTACGCAACAAGATTTCTGGTACTGCTGAGCGCCCACGTATGAGCGTATTCAGAAGCAATAAGCAGATTTACGTTCAGGTAATTGATGACGATGCGCAGAAGACACTTGTCTCAGCATCATCACTTGGCTTGGAAAAGATGAACAAGTCTGAGCAGGCTGAGAAGGTGGGCGAGATGGTCGCAAAGAAGGCTCTCGAAGCTGGAATTACGGCTGTTGTGTTCGACCGTAACGGTTACCTGTATCATGGTAGAGTTAAGAAGGTGGCAGATGCTGCCCGTAATGCTGGACTTAAATTTTAAAATACGATTATGGTAAATAGAGTTAAAATACAAAACGATGCCGAGCTTAAAGACCGCTTGGTTGCTATTAATCGTGTTACTAAGGTTACTAAGGGTGGTCGTACATTCACATTCGCTGCCATCGTTGTTGTAGGTGATGGTAACGGTGTTATTGGCTATGGTCTTGGTAAAGCTGGTGAAGTTACAGCTGCTATTGCAAAGGGCGTAGAGGCTGCTAAAAAGAATTTGGTAAAGGTTCCAGTGCTCAAGGGTACAGTTCCTCATGAGGCATACGCCAAGTTTGGAGGTGCTCGTGTGCTCATCATGCCTGCTTCAGAAGGTACTGGAGTTGTGGCTGGTGGTGCTATGCGTGCAGTGCTTGAGAGTGTAGGTATCACTGACGTGCTCGCAAAGTCAAAGGGCTCTTCGAACCCTCACAATCTTGTGAAGGCTACCATTGAGGCTCTTGCTAACATGCGTGATGCTAAGACTGTAGCGCAGAACCGTGGTGTTAATTTGACAAAAGTATTCAAAGGATAAAGAGAAATCATGGCAACAATCAAGATTAAGCAAGTAAAAGGCCAGGCAGGCCGTCCTGCAGACCAGAAGAGTACACTTGAGTCTCTCGGTCTTGGTAAAATTAATAAGGTCGTTGAGCGTGAGGATTCTCCATCTTTACGTGGTATGATTCGCAAGGTTGCACACCTTGTTGAGGTGATTGACTAACGTATTAATACATTAAAATCAGATTAAAAATGGAATTATATAATTTGCAACCCGCTGAAGGCGCTACTCACAATAGCAAACGTGTAGGCCGTGGTTACGGTTCTGGCAAAGGCCGTACATCTACTCGTGGTCACAAGGGTGCCAAGGCACGTTCTGGTTATAAGAAGAAGATTGGTTTCGAAGGCGGTCAGATGCCTCTCCAGCGTCGTGTTCCTAAGTTCGGTTTCAAGAATATCAACCGTGTTGAATACAAGGCTGTCAACCTTGATCTCATCCAGAAACTTGTTGAGGAAAAAAATCTTACAAAGATTGGAATTGAGGAGCTGATTGCTGCAGGTTGGGTAAACAAGAACCAGCTTGTGAAGGTTCTTGGTAAGGGCGAGTTGACCGCAAAGGTTGATGTTGAAGCTCATGCATTCTCTGCTACAGCAGAAGCTGCAATCAAAGAAAAGGGCGGAAACGCAGTAAAACTCTAAACTAATGAGCAAAGCAATTGATAAAATAAAGAATATCAAGCTTGTTAAGACATTAACAAACATTTGGCGTATTGAGGATTTGCGTTCGCGCATCCTCATCACGCTGTTGTTTGTTGCCATCTATCGTTTTGGTTCTTATGTAGTGCTTCCTGGCATTGACACTGAGGCTCTGGAAGGCTTGAAGAATCAGACGGAAGGTGGTTTGATGTCACTCCTTGATATGTTCTCGGGTGGTGCTTTCTCCAAGGCTTCCATTTTTGCGTTGGGAATCATGCCATACATCTCTGCGTCCATCGTGATGCAGTTGCTTGGTATTGCTGTTCCTTACTTCCAGAAAATGCAGCGTGAAGGAGAGAGCGGCCGTCGTAAGATGAGCCAGTACACTCGTTACTTGACAGTGCCTATCCTTGTGTTCCAAGGCATCTTCTATCTTATCAACCTGAAGAACCAGACTGCCGGAGCAGCTCTCTATTCATCATTGGATTGGAACATGTTCATCCTCTATGCAACCATTATTTTGGCCGCAGGTAGCATGTTCGTCCTTTGGTTGGGTGAGAGAATCACAGATAAGGGTATCGGAAATGGTGTGTCCATCATCATCATGATTGGTATCATCGCCCGCTTCCCAACAGCTGTGATTCAGGAGTTTAGTACACGTGTTGGCGGTCAAGGTGGTCTCGTCATGTTCCTCATCGAGATTGTCCTGTTCCTTGCAGTCATTGCAGCAGCAATCCTTCTCGTTCAAGGTGTGCGTCAGGTTCCAGTCAACTATGCTAAGAAAATAGCAGGTGCTCGTCAGATAGGTGGTGCTCGTCAGTACATCCCTCTGAAACCTTACGCTGCAAATGTGATGCCTATCATCTTTGCTCAGGCAATCATGTTCATCCCTGTCACTTTGGCCCAGTTCTCTGGTAGCAAGCTGAATCCAGTAGTGAGTCAGTTGATTGATAACAACAGCTTTATATATAATCTTATATTTGCTGTTCTCATCATCCTATTCACATACCTGTACACAGCAATCACTATCAATCCTGTACAGATGGCAGAGGACATGAAGCGCAACAATGGCTTTATCCCAGGAATTAAGCCGGGAAAAGATACGGCAGACTATATTGATAAGGTGATGTCCCGTATCACGTTCCCTGGTTCTTTGTTCTTGGCCATCATTGCCATACTTCCCGCTTTTGCCGGAATCTTCGGTATTCAGAGGGAATTTGCGGCATTCTTCGGTGGAACATCGTTGTTGATTCTCGTAGGTGTTGTCCTTGACACACTGATGCAGATAGAGTCTCATCTGATGATGCGTCATTACGACGGGCTGCTCGATACAGGGCGTGTTCGTGGCGAACATTAAGCGTTGCTTTAGAGAAGATGATATATCTCAAAACTGACGAAGAGGTTGAGCTCCTGCGGGAAGCAAACCTACTTGTTGGAAAAACCTTGGCAGAGCTGGCGAAAGTGATCGAGCCAGGAGTTACGACAAAGCAGTTGGACAAAATCGCTGACACTTTCATTCGTGACCATGGTGCCATCCCGACGTTCTTCGGGTTCCCCAATCCCAACGGCGGACCATTTCCTGCCAGCATCTGCACATCGGTTAACCATCAGGTGGTTCACGGCATACCGAATGACACCCCCTTGCAGGAGGGAGATATCGTTTCCATCGACTGTGGAACACAACTGAACGGGTATTGTGGGGATTCGTGCTATACCTTTGCGGTAGGAGAAATCTCTGACGATGTTCGGACGTTGCTTGAAACGACGAAAGAAGCTCTTTACAAGGGCATTGAGCAGGCAGTTGTAGGCCACAGGTTAGGAGACATCTCGAATGCAGTCCAGTCCCATTGTGAAGCCCAAGGCTATGGTGTAGTCCGAGAGTTTGTGGGACACGGAATCGGTAAAAAGATGCATGAAGACCCCCAAGTGCCCAATTATGGGAGACGAGGGAACGGCATCTTGCTGAAGAACGGCCTGTGCATCGCGATAGAGCCTATGATTACAATGGGAGTCAAGGACATCTACATGCAGGAAGACCGCTGGGGCATCATCACGAGGGATAAGAAGCCCGCTGCACATTACGAACACTCGATTTGTGTGCGGAAGAACAAGGCTGACATCCTGTCGTCATTTGAGGAAATAGAAACAGTATTAAGAGAAAAATCTTTATAAAGTATGGCTAAACAGTCTGCTATCGAACAAGATGGAACTATTGTCGAAGCATTGTCAAATGCAATGTTTAGAGTAGAATTGGAAAATGGTCACGAGATTATCGCTCACATCTCTGGTAAGATGAGGATGCATTACATCAAGATTCTTCCAGGCGACAAGATTCGTGTAGAGATGTCTCCCTACGATCTTTCTAAAGGACGAATAGTATTCAGATACAAATAAAATCACATATATGAAAACAAGAGCATCATTGAAAAAGCGTACACCTGATTGCGTAATCGTAAGACGTAAAGGTCGTCTGTTTGTTATTAACAAGAAGAATCCAAAGTACAAGATGCGCCAAGGATAATTCTTATGTAAGAAAATGAAATAAAAGTAAGATATGGCAATAAGAATTGTAGGTGTAGACCTCCCACAGAACAAGAGAGGTGAAATTGCGCTCACATACATTTTTGGTATTGGACGCAGCAGCGCTGGTAAAATCCTCGAAAAGGCTGGCGTAGATAAAGACATTAAAGTAAAAGACTGGAATGACGAACAGGCCGGTAAGATTCGTGCAGTGATTGCTGCCGAGTACAAGGTGGAGGGTGACCTTCGTTCTGAAATTCAGCTGAACATCAAGCGTCTGATGGACATTGGTTGCTACCGTGGCATCCGTCACCGCTTAGGTCTTCCTGTACGTGGTCAGAGCACAAAGAACAACGCTCGTACTCGCAAGGGTAAGAAGAAAACAGTTGCAAACAAGAAAAAGGCTACTAAATAATAATTAGATATGGCAAAGAAAACAGCTTCCGCAAAGAAGAGGGTAGTAAAGGTAACGGCTGAAGGTCAGCTTCATGTACATTCTTCTTTCAACAACATCATTGTTACTTTGGCTAACAGTGAAGGTAATGTTATCTCTTGGTCTGCAGCCGGTAAGATGGGTTTCCGTGGCTCAAAGAAGAACACTCCTTATGCAGCCCAGATGGCAGCTCAGGATTGTGCCAAGGTTGCTTTCGACTTAGGTCTTCGCAAGGTGAAGGCTTACATCAAAGGCCCAGGTAATGGTCGCGAAGCCGCTGTGCGCGGTTGCCATGCAGCAGGAATCGAGGTGACAGAGATCATCGATGTTACTCCACTTCCTCACAATGGATGTCGTCCTCCCAAAAGAAGAAGAGTTTAATCATTACACAATTATGTCATTTGCCAACGAGCTCGTTTGTCGTATCATTCCTTTCTACGGCTGCTGCTGAGAGCTGCATGGCATTAAACATTACAGAAAAATATGGCTAGATATATTGGACCAAAATCAAGAATTTCTCGTCGTTTCGGCGAGGCAATCTTTGGACCAGACAAGGTATTGTCTAAAAAGAATTATGCTCCAGGCCAGCATGGTAACAACCGTCGCAAGAAGTCATCTGAGTACGGTCTCATGCTTGCTGAGAAGCAGAAGGCAAAGTACACTTACGGTGTGCTTGAGCGCCAGTTCCGCAATCTCTTCGAGAAGGCTTCTAAGAAGTCAGGTGTGACTGGTGAAATTCTTCTGCAATTCCTTGAGTCTCGTCTTGACAATGTGGTATTCCGCCTTGGCATCGCTCCGACTCGTGCAGCCGCTCGTCAGCTTGTAAGCCACAAGCACATTACAGTGGATGGTCAGGTGGTCAACATTCCTTCCTATTCCGTTCAGCCTGGTCAGATTGTGGCTGTTCGCGAGAAGTCTAAGAGCTTGGAGGTGATTGATGCAGCTCTTGCAGGTTTCAATCACAGCAAGTATTCTTGGATTGAGTGGGATGAGAACGTGAAGGGTGGAAAGTTCCTTCATATGCCAGAACGTGCAGACATTCCAGAGAACATCAAGGAGCAGATGATTGTCGAGTTGTACTCTAAATAAAAATTAAATCAAATGGCGATATTAGCATTTCAAAAACCAGAAAAAGTAGTAATGTTGGAGGCCGACGACAAGTACGGAAAGTTTGAGTTCCGTCCTTTGGAGCCTGGATATGGTATTACCATTGGTAATCCTCTCCGTCGCATACTTCTTTCTTCGCTTGAGGGTTATGCCATCAACACTATCCGCATTGCAGGTGTTGAGCATGAGTTTTCAACCATTCCTGGCGTGAAGGAGGATGTGACCAACATTATCTTGAATCTGAAGCAAGTTCGATTCAAGCAAGTCGCTGATGGGTTTGAGTCAGAAAGAGTCTCAATTTCCATCGAGAATTCAACCGAGTTTAAGGCTGGAGATATCAACAAGTACCTCAGTGGATTTGGAGTGTTAAACCCAGATTTGGTAATTTGTCATTTGGATCCTCAGGCAACATTGGAGTTGGAATTGAACATCAACAAAGGTCGTGGTTATGTTCCGGCAGACGAGAATCGCGAGTTCTGCAAGGAAATCAACGACATTGCGATTGATTCCATCTACACTCCTATCCGCAACGTCAAGTTCGCAGTAGAGAATTATCGTGTGGCACAGAAGACCGACTATGAAAAGTTGGTGCTTGAAATCACCACCGATGGTTCCATTCATCCCAAGGACGCTTTGAAAGAAGCATCCAAGATTCTCATTTACCATCTCATGCTGTTCTCCGACGAGAAGATTACGCTTGAGAACGCAGACTTCGATGGCAATGAAGAGTTCGATGAAGAGGTATTGCGTATGCGCCAGTTGCTGAAGACCAAGCTTGTCGATATGAACCTCTCCGTTCGTGCCCTCAACTGTTTGAAGGCTGCTGACGTAGAGACCCTCGGCGACCTCGTGCAGTTCAACAAGACAGATTTGCTTAAGTTCCGTAACTTTGGTAAGAAGTCACTCACAGAGCTTGACGACTTGCTTGAGAGCTTGAACCTTTCGTTCGGAACAGACATTTCCAAGTATAAATTAGACAAAGACTAATCAAAAATGAGACACAATAAGAAATTCAACCACCTTGGCCGCAAGCACTCTCACCGCAAGGCAATGCTTGCCAACATGGCGATTTCTCTCATCATGCACAAGAGAATCACCACCACTCTTCCCAAGGCAAAGGCTCTTCGTGTGTATGTTGAGCCCCTGATTACAAAGTCAAAGGATGACTCTACGGCTTCTCGCCGCGTTGTCTTCAGCTATTTGCAGAACAAGTATGCCATCACAGAGCTGTTCAGCACCATTGCAACAAAGGTGGCAGACCGTCCCGGTGGCTACACTCGTATCATCAAGCTGGGCAACCGTCCCTCCGACGATGCCGAGATGGCATTCATCGAGTTGGTTGACTTCGATGAGAACATGGCAAAGACCGAAGCAAAGAAGACTCGCACCCGTCGTTCTCGCAAGTCATCAGCCAAGGCTGAAGCACCTGTAGAAGCTGCTGCTGAAGAAGTGAAGGCTGAGGCTCCCGTAGCTGAAGCTCCTGCTGCTGAGGCTCCCGCTGCTGAAGCACCTGCAGAAGAAAAGGCTGCAGAATAATTATTGCCAAAAACATATCTTGCAAGGCCGCATACGTACCCCGTATGCGGCCTTTTTTTTGTGCTTATGCGTCTTCCTTGCCAAAAAGTTTGTGTGTTCGACAAAAAAGTTGTAAGTTTGCCCCAAATTTCGAAATTAACCTGTTTATGAAAAAGCTTTTACTGACGATGGTCTCCATGCTTTTGTTCGGCATGGCGACTCATGCACAGAATGAGGTGGCAGAGAAAACGCAACTTTCCACCAACGATTTGACCTCGACGTATGCCTACAAGACGGTGAGCCGAAATTGGGCCAGTATCCACGACCCTTCGGTGGTGTGGGATCCCACCACTCAATACTTCTACATCTATGGTTCCCACTATGCAGGAACCAAGACGAAGGATTTCAAGTCCTTCTCTGGCATCTTCAACTACTATCAGGGAGGCTATGCCAGCTGGGATGCCTACAAGGCCTTCCAATCCAATCCCGTCCACACCGTGAAGCGTTGTCTGCCTGGCAGCACCACAGAGCAAGAAGTCACCCTCGGCTCCTTCGACGCTTCTGCTTTCTGTGCCACTTATGCAGGCATTCAGGTCGGAAACCGCGCTCCCACAACTGAGGCCGAATGGGTAAGTGGCGACCAGTGGGCACCCGATATTATATACAATCCTAACATGAATAAATGGTGCCTCTACCTCAGTCTGAACGGCGACTATTGGGCATCCGTCATTGTCCTCCTCACCAGCGATAGCCCTACTGGTCCCTTCACCTACGAGGCTCCCATTGTTTTTGGCGGTTTTGATGGGCAGACGCGTTCAGGTAAGAATGTGAATTATAAAAACACGGATCTTGAGATTGTGCTGGGCACTCAGTCTTCTCTTCCATCACGTTATAACACGGGTGCCTGGGGCAACTTGTGGCCTAACTGCATTGATCCCTGTGCCTTCTTCGATGAGGAAGGTGAGCTTTGGCTTGCTTATGGTTCGTGGTCTGGTGGCATCTTTATGCTCAAACTCGATAAGAACACAGGTTTGCGCGATTATACCAAGACTTATCCTTCCGTCACTTATGCTGGCACAGCTCCCAACAGAGCCACCTTCACGGGATACACCAGCGACCCCTATTTCGGCAAACTCATTGCTGGAGGATGCTATGCCAGTGGTGAAGGCCCCTACATCCAGCACATTGGCAACTACTACTACCTCTTTATGAGCTATGGTGGCTTTGGCCCAAGCGATGGCTATGAGATGCGCGTGTTTCGTTCCGCTAAGCCCGATGGTCCCTACACCGACGCTTCTGGTACATCTGCCCTTTACACCAAATATCAGCTCAACTTTGGCCCCAATGCTGCCACCAACAAGGGCATGAAACTCATTGGTGCCATGAACAACTGGGGACTGATGACTGTGGGCGAGTGTGCTCAGGGTCACAACTCCGCTTGTCAAGACGACAAGGGACGCACCTTCCTCGTCTGCCACACCAAATTCAACAACGGAACCGCAGGCCACCAAGTGCGCACCTATCAGCTGTACCTCAACAAACAAGGCTGGCTCGTCACCGCACCCTTCCAGTTCAATGGCGAGGAAACCACCGATGAAACCATTGCCAACACCCAGCCTTGGTCTGCAGCCGATGTCGAAGGCGATTACCATGTCATCATCCATCCCTACAAACTTGACCACAATAACATGCAGGAAGCCACTCCTGGCACCATCCACCTGTCAGCCGGCGGCAAGGTCACGGGCGACTACACCGGTACATGGTCTTACACCGACGAAGGCAAGTCCTATTTCCAGCTGAAACTGAGAATCGGTTCGACCACCTACACCTTCAATGGCGTGGTCGTGGAGCAGACACTCGAAGGCTCCACCGCCAAGACCCTCTGTTTCACCACCGTGTGCACCACCAGCGGAAACGCCTATTGCGGAGTGCCCGTCTGGGGCTACAAACTTCAGCCTCAGTACGCATTGGCCTACAACTATTCGGTGCTGGGCACAAGTTACTTCAAAGCCTATTCAAACCAAAGCAAGAATGTGAACCTCTACTTCACCCCAGCCGAGAATGTTGACTTGACGTGGACCTCCTCCCATCCTGATATAATCTCCAACACAGGCAAGGTGAATCCGCAAGAAGAGCGCGTGACGGGCATCGTCCTCACCGCCCGCATGGATTGTGGCAACTATTACTGGACCAGCGACTACAATGCCACCGTTGCCAAGGCTTCTGCCATCAGCGGTGACCCCACCAGTTCAGTTGTGGCCTACTACGACTTCGACGAGGCATCCCCTTGCAATCTTTATGATGACACAGAAACGGCAACGTTAGGACGTTCCAGCACAGCCACTTCGGCTCCTAAGTTGGAAAATGATTACTCCCGCTTTGGCACTGTGCTCCACCAATACTTTGGTGCGAATGGAGCCAATAGTTACACACGCATACCCAATCCCTTGCAGGGACAGACCGACCTTGAAGGCTTCACCGTCAGTCTTTGGGTGAAACGTACCGACAGCAATCCTTGGGATGCCCTCTGGAGCTTCTTCAACGGCACTCTCGCATCGTCCTCCAGTGCCCGTCTCTTCCTCACAGGCAACAGTTACATTGGTTTCAATGACAATGCTGGCAACTGGTTCGATGTCAACTTCCCCGAAGAGAACGACACCCATCCGTCAGGTTCCTACAAGGTGGTTAACAGCATCAAGGTAGGGGAGTGGCACCTTGTCACCTTCACCTATTCCAAGACCAACGGCTATATGCTCTATCTGGATGGTAATGCCTATTATAGCAGCAGTCTGGTTTATGCAGGCAGCGAATCCAAAGCCGAGTTCGACCGTACCAAGGTTCTTGACTTTGTCACCTCTGCCCAATACTTCTATCTCGGTCTTGGCTCCTTCTGGGGCAGCGCCGACGCTTGCTTCGACGACCTCCTCATCTACAACCGCGAATTGGCTGCTGCCGATGTGAAGGGACTCAACACCATGCTCAACCGTGTCAACTCCTTCAACGATGGCAGCGTCGTGGGCATCGAAGACATTGAAGCAGACCCGACATCAGGCGCAGGCACCACAGCTGCCAAGGCTGGCATCTTCGACCTCATGGGACGTCAGGTAGAAGTTCCAGGCAAGGGTCTCTATATTGTCGATGGCAAGAAAGTCTGGTTCAAATAGACTCCTTCCTCCCATCTTCCGTCTTTCTTCGGGAAGCGAAATAAAGGGGGCTGCATCCACAGCGATGCAGCCCCCTTTTTTGTTTGCCCGAATCTCCGCTAGTTGCAACGTCGTACAAAATGCAAATGGTTGCCCAGTCAATTCATAATTTGTACGCCGTACAATTTGAATAGGCAACGGCGTTGCATGTAACGCGGACATTCGCTTCCCCATCAAGCGTTCACCCCGTCATCAAAGTCCACTAAATAAGATTCGATGTAAACATTTTTTGGCACAAAGACACTTCTTGATTGTTAAAATTAACCTTTTAGGAAAAACTTTTAATGTTTTTTTTGTTTATATGACGAAAATTTTGTTCCTTTGCAACGATTATCGGTCGTGCGTGGCAATTTGGCCAAATGTTACCACCGCATCCACCGAAACATCGCTCGATTAATGAAAACTTACAGTGATTTTGTACTAATTTACTAACTTCGAAAGACAAACAAATCTTTTTAATATGTTGTATAACTTTCAGAGGAAAAAACTATGCCGACACCTCTTGTTTGGGGGTGCATTGTGCGTAGCAGGCCTTGCGGCGTTCTCCTGTTCTGACAAGTATGACCTCGATTCTGAGCAACCTTCTGGGTTGAACAGTATCTATGGCTATATCCAGCAGCAGGAAAACTATACCAAATGCCTGCGACTGATTGACGATCTGGGGCAGACTGACATCTTCTCCAAGACCGGTAGTAAAACATTGTTCATCGCTGACGACGATGCCTTCGATCGCTTCTTCAAGTCTAACGACTGGGGCGTGAGCAGCTATGAAGAACTCAGCCTTGCGCAGAAGAAACTGCTGCTCAACACAGCCATGGTGGATAACCCGCTCACCACCTCCATGATTTCCACGGCAGGTGGTTCTGATAATCCCGTCCGGGGCGAAGTGTTCCGTCGCGCCACTTCCACCAGCTTGTTCGACTCGGTGCTGGTGGTGCCCTCTTCCGACCCGAACGGAATTCTGCCAGACAATGATCGTTTCAGAAATCTTCGTGCCAATCACGAAAATATCGTGCTCTTCACTGACGCTTCCACGTCGGCTCCGATGTTGCACTTCAACTCGAAGTTCCTCTCCACCAACAAGTTGCTCAGCAGCGACATTGATTTTCTCTACAACCAGCCTGCTGGCACACGCGAGCAGGACGATGTCTATGTGAACAATGCCAAGGTGACTGAAGCCAACGTGTTCTGCAAGAACGGTTTCGTTCACAAGGTGGATCAAGTCATTCTTCCGCTCGACAACATGGCCGAGGTCATTCGCAAGAACCCCGATATGTCCATCTACAGCAGCATCCTTGAGCGTTTTGCTGCGGTCAGCGACTCGACGGTCCTCACCAATGCCTACAATCGCAACAAGGGAACAGAAGTCGATTCTGTGTTCATTAAACGTTACTATTCCGAACGTTCTGCCGGTGGCGCAGCCTTCACACTTGATAAGGACAAACTGCAGCTTGACGGTCAACTTGTGTTCGACCCGGGCTGGAATGGCTACACCTCTGGCGCTGGAAGCAAAGGCTCCGATCCCATGATGGAAGATATGGCTGTCATGTTTGTTCCTACCAACGAGGCCATTACCGAATGGTGGAACAATGGTAGCGGTAAAGTTATCAAGGAGTTCTACGAAACTCTGGAGAAAACCCCCAACTCCACCCTTGATGACCTCATTCGCGCGAATCAGCAACCTTCGTTCATCACCACTGTACCTTCCACTTTTGACCAGGTGAAGGAAGTCGATTCAAAGGAACTGATGGGCATTACGGTTGACGATGTTGATAAGGTGTTCCTTGCCTGCAACGGTGCAGTCTATCTCACCAACAAGGTGTTCACCCCCAAGACTTACTCTTCCGTACTCTTCCCGACGGTGATTGACACCCTTCACTTCAGTCTCATGGACAACGCCATCAAAAAACTGGCTTATGGTTCTTACCTCAACTCGATGGTGGCAGAATACATCTTCTTGCTGCCCACCAACAACGGTATGCTCACCTACATAGACCCCGTGTCCTACGGACAGGATGTCTGCTATTTGTGGGAGTTCTCCCCCAAGGCGGGTCAGAAGAACACTTCCTCTACCTATATTCAAGCCAATGTCTATAAGTGTGTGAAGGACGAATATGGCAAGTGGCAGAAGGGCGAGAAGGCATTAGCCAACGCATTGAATCCAGACGTTACTTCTTCTTCTGGCGTGTTCAAAGACCGTTTCGAAGATATGCTCGACAATATCATTGCCGTGGAGCCTTATCAGCCTGGTAAGAAGTTCTATAGAACGAAGGGCAACAGCTTCATCCGCGTGGATGGCATCACCGAGGGTAGCCATGTGTATGGCTCTTGGCAGTTAGAACAGGACGAACCGCTGGAAGTGTCTCGTCAGTACCACATGGAAAACGGTGATGCGCTGGTGGTTGATGGAGTTGCCATGGGCGCCAGCAAGTCGGTGGCAAAAGTGCTGAGTGAGCATGATGAGTTCTCGGTCTTTAAGGAGATGCTGACTCAATGTGGAGCTCTGAACACCCAGAACTCGAAAGACAAATGGTCGGCAGGCGACCAGGTATTTGGTAACCTTTTCAACATTAAAACGAAAGGCGCAGTAGGTGCTGAGGATGCTTCTTCTGATAAGGCGACCTATCTGCTGAACAACTACCACTATACACTCTACGCCCCCACCAATGATGCCATTCAGGCAGCCATTGATAAATATCCGGACTTCCCTTCTTTGGAGAAACTCCAGAATGCAGAACAGTGGGATAATGATTTTGCCGATGCGACCCAAGACATGACGGATGCCGAAAAGAAAGAATACGCAGCCTCTCAAGGTGGTGTGTGTCTGGGCGACTCTGCTGACCGTGTGGCAGAAGCTATGCTCGACTTCGTCAAGTATCACATTCAGGATAACGCTCTCTTCATCGACGAAGGCTTCGAATCCGGTTCCTACCTGTCGGGCAAGACCGAACTTATCGCTTCGACCGATGAGAAGGAGAACGTGGAAGAAGCCGACCTCTCTAAATATAATATTGTGAAAGATGGTAGTGGTAAGGAAGTCAAGACCTACGATGCCTCAACGAACACCTACACGATTCAGTACTATACAGGTCTCTATTCACCAGGCCGTCCTTACAAGCTGAATGTCAATGTGTCCAGTACAGACCTCTCGGTCAATGGCATCCATGTCGATACCGCTTCGGATCTCTATAATCTGATTGCTCGCGAGTATTGGTACGATGGAACCAAAGTGGAAAAGCCATGGACCTCACAGATAAATAACTCATCAACGGTGGTGATTCATGCCATCAACGAGGTGCTCCTGTACGATGCGCCGGCACAGTTCACCTACACTTACAAACCTCTCACAAAAGTTAAAGATTAACGTCGTAAACACTCAAGAAAATGAAGAAAATTATATCAATCCTCATGCTTCTGGCGTGCTGCTGTCTGCAGCTTAGTGCGCAGGTGAAAGCAGGCGACGTGATTAGTGGTCAGGTTTGGGATGACTTCGATGCACTGATGATGTGTAACGTAGTCGAAATCGACCATAACAACCGTATCGTTGCCCACGGAGTTACCGACATCAATGGTAACTTCTCCTTCAAGATAGTCAATCCGAAGGATAAGATTCGTATCTCCTATGTGGGTTATCAGCCCATGACATTGCCCATCACCAAGAAGGCGTTTGGCAAAATTGTGCTCAAGAGCAACACGACCATCCAGGAAGTGACGGTGAAGGCGGTGCGCAAGACACAATCTTCGGGTCTTGCCATTCCTGTCACCGAAATCTCTGTGGCAAGTCAGACCATCGACATGAAAGAGTTCGAAGGTCTTGGCATGACATCGGTCGATGAAGCCCTGCAGGGTCGTATCTCGGGTCTCGACATTGTAGCCAACTCTGGTAACCTCGGTGCCGGAACCACCATGCGTCTGCGTGGTGTCAGCACCATCAACGGTAATGCCGACCCACTCGTGGTGGTGAACGGCAACGTGTGGACCAACGATGCCAATGCCGACTTCGACTACACCAATGCCAACGAAGAGAAGTTCGCCGAACTCCTCAACGTCAACCCCGAAGACATCGAGTCCATCACCGTGCTGAAGGACGCTGCTGCTACCGCCATCTGGGGTTCGCAGGGTGCCAATGGTGTGATTGAAATCAAGACCAAGCGTGGTGCCAGAGGTAAGACCAAAGTGCAGTATTCCTACCGATTCACCGGTTCTTGGCAGCCTACAGGCTACAAGCTTCTCAATGGTGACGACTACACCATGTTCCTCAAGGAGTCCTACTTCAATCCCAAGATGGAGAGTGGTTTCGGCAACTTGAACTCGGAAAACTATATTCCAGAAATTGGTTATGACCAGAACTTCTCGGAGTATAATATGTACAACGACAATACTGATTGGCGCAAAGCAATCCGTCAGTTCGGCCAGAATCATCAGCACTTTGTGTCACTTTCGGGTGGTGGTGAGAAGGCGAACTTCCGCATTTCAGGAGGTTACGACCATGCGACAGGTACGGTCATCAAGCAGAAACTCGACCGCTTCACCACGCGTGTGGCTCTCGACTACTTCGTCAGTGACCGCATCAAAGTGAGCACCAACTTCGACCTCACTTACACGAAGAACCAGAAGAACTACCGCTATGACTACGATGGAGATGGCCGCGACGACGACCTGATGCTTGCGGCTCTGCTTAAGATGCCTAACCTCTCTATCTATGAGGAAGATGACAATGGTAACGATACGGGTCGTTTCTACACCATGAATCCTTATCTGACAGTGGCAACCAGTGGCTACAACGTGCCATCAGGTGTGTCGGGGCATGCCAACTACCTGGAAGACCAGTACCGCATACCGAACCCTGTTGCCATTGCCCATCAGGCCAAGAACGACGAGACCACCGTGAAACTCTCGCCTGAGTTCATCCTTTCCTATGACCTGTTAGGCACACAGCCCGACCAGCATCGTCTGAGATATGAAGGTCAAATCATCTTCGACATCTACACGAACAATGCAGACAGCTATCTGCCGGGTTCTATCCTTTCGAACAACTGGGCTTCAAGCTCCTACAACCTCGCTTCTTCATCGAGCTACAAGAGCCACGCCCTCTCTACACGCCATACATTTACCTATACACCCCATTTCAACAACGAGAACCACTCGCTGCTCTTCATGGCACGTTTCCAGTACAACAGCGGTTCTTCATCCAGACAATCGTTGACTGAAAAATGGCTGCCGACAGCCGCAGGCATTGAGTCGCCGCTGGCGGGTGGTGTCAATGCTGGCTTCGGCACAGAGGCGGGTGAATGGAAGTCGCAGTTCTTCCTCTTCTCGCTCCACTATGCCTTCAAGGGTAAGTACATTCTCGACGCAACCCTCCGTCGCGACGGCTCCACCAAGTTCGGTCCCGACCGCCGTTGGGGTAACTTCCCCGGCATCTCTGCTCGATGGAACATCAGCGATGAGCCTTTCATGGAGAAGGTCAAGTGGATTTCCATGCTCTCCATCCGTCCAGGGTGGGGTATTGTAGGCCGCCAGCCCGATAGCGAGTACCTCTATTATTCCAAGTATTCAGGCAGTTCGTCTTATCTGGGTCAGACCTCGGTGGTACCAAGCAACATCCGTCTGGCTGACCTCCGTTGGGAAGAGAAGGAAACATGGAACCTCGGTTTCGACTTTGGTTTCCATCTGAGTCAGGAAGACCCCAACTGCACCATCGATGGTGACCTCTCTATCTATACGCAGAAGACCAAAGACCTTCTCATGAAGGGACTGGCTATTCCTTCTTCCTCTGGCTACACCGCTTTGGCATGGAAGAATGTGGGTGCCATGCGTAACAATGGTTGGGAGTTCAATGTCAACGGACACCGCATTGTAAAGGCTGGCAAGTTCTTTATGGATGTCAACCTCACGTTTGCCAATAACCGCAACGAAATTCTGGAAATGGATGAAACCGTATTGGCCACGATGAATGGTGTGGGTAATACACCCGAGAATGGCACATACCTCTCTCGTGTACAGCTGAACAATCCACTGGGTTCTATTTACGGCTATCGCTACAAAGGTGTTTACCGCTACACGGAATTGGCCGATGCGCAGGAGGCTTACGAGGCAGGTCTTTTGACAGCTGATGAGATGAATGCCACCAACATTGCTCCTGTGGTGCGCAATGCAGCAGGCGAAGTGGTTTACAATGCGACCGGCACACCCAAGTACATGTACTTCGACTATGATACATACGGAACTTCTCACCGCTTTGTGGGTGGCGATGCCATCTACGAGGACGTGAACCACGATGGTCAAATCAATGCACTCGACGTAGTTTATCTGGGTTCTTCACTGCCTAAGTTGACGGGTGGTTTCGGCTTCAAGTTCAACTATCGGGCATGGTCGCTGAACCTGCAGTTCAACTATCGTTATGGTAATAAGGTCATCAACTATGCTCGCATGGGATTGGAGAACATGTCTTCCTCTAACAACCAGTCGCAGGCTGTCAACTGGCGTTGGCACACGGAAGGCGACGTGGCAAAGCTTCCACGTGCTGTCACAATGAAGACCAACTTCCGGACTTTCAACTATCTGGGTTCTGACCGCTTTGTGGAAGATGCGTCGTTCCTCCGTCTGAACTATGCACAACTCGCCTACACTTTCGAACCTAAACTGCTCAAGCAGTGGGGATTGTCGGCTCTCCGACTCAACCTGACGGTCAACAATGTGTTCTGTATCACCAAATATTCGGGTGCCGATCCTGAAATTGCTCAGGCTGGTTTCGCTCCTGCTGGGGACGGTTCACGTACCCCACGTCCTAAGTCATTCACTGTAGGTGCCTCTGTTTCATTCTAAAAAATTAGTCTAACAGTTATGAAGAAGATCAATCATCAAATAAAACTTATGTTGGCTGCAGCCCTTGTTGGGGTGGGCATCACTTCTTGCTCGCTCGACATGCTGCCGCTCAACGACATCGTTCTCGAAAACTATTGGACTAATAAGTCCGATGTGGAGAGCGTCGTCAATTCTTGCTATGCAAGTTTGAAGGGGAGCGGTTATATCTCCGATATGATTGTATGGGGTGAATGTCGTTCTGACAACACCGACATCGGTCCAGATGTGCCAACCCCTTTACGCAACCTCATGAAAGGTAGCCTGAAATCTACCAACTCTTACTGCAACTGGAGTGCGATGTACAATGTCATCAACCGATGCAACACGGTGCTCTACTATGCGCCTCAGGTGCATGAGAACGACCCGAACTACACGGAGTCCGATCTGGCCATCAATGTGGCTGAGTGTAAGGTGCTTCGTGCGCTCTCTTACTTTACCTTGATAAAGACGTTCAAAGATGTACCTTTCTCGTTGGAACCCTCCATCGATGATAATCAGGACTTTAAACTTTCACGAACGAAGTTCGAAGTGATTCTCGAAGCCCTCATCAATGACATTGAGGAGGTGAAGGATGACCTGCCCATCGAATATGGTGCTGCCACTCCCGTCTATAACACGGGTAAGGTTACACGTTATGCTGCGTATGCCTTGCTGGCAGAGATGTACCTGTGGCGTGCTTCTGACGCTCAACTCACCTTGCAGGAACAGAATGACTACTACCAGAAGTGTATTGATGCCTGCAACTGGGTGATTGAGCAGAAGATCAGTCAAATGCAGCGAAATACGTTCTACACTTGGCGTGGAAACACCATCAACCTGGCTGACAATATTGATGACAACGTATGGAGCCAGTACGGTTACCCCTTGCTGTCAGAAGTGAAGGGCAATGGTTCGGGTGTCACTGCACCCTACGCCTTCAACTCCATCTTCAGTGAAGGAAACTCTTTTGAATCACTCTTCGAGATCACGTTCCATTATGCAGGTACGCAAGAGTCTAATTCAGAGGTGGTGAACTTCTATGGAGGTCAAACTTCCACGGGTGGTGCAATTCAATACTTAGTGGCTGCCAAGAACTTGATGACGACAGCTCCAGACAATGTGACTACTTATACGGACAACTCTTTGTTCTCTGTTTGCACCGACTTCCGCTCGGCAGCTCCATTCCATTTCTCGGACAACGAATTCACCATTTATAAATATGCGGTGGATGGAGTCGATCTCAAAAACACGACTCCAACAGGTAAATTCTCCTATCCGGAGCAGGAAAACCAAGTTCGTACTAACTTGAATCAAGACATCAACTGGATTGTCTATCGCTTGACCGAAGTGATGCTCTTCCGTGCCGAGGCTGAGATTGAGTTGGCTGGCAATCTGAATGCCATTGCTGCAGAAGCTGATTCTGACGGTGACACAGATGTAGAGAATAAGAATAATGAGGATACAAGAGCTGATGGCGATGGCTCCCAAGAACCCACAGGGGGGGATAACCCCACGGCTCCGCTGAGTCCCGATGAGCTTTATGATGATGCCTTCAACATTATTTCAGCCGTGTATCAGCGTTCGAACCCTGCTGTTAAAAACATGGCTGATGCGAAACCCACACGTTCCAAGTACAAGACACATGACGATTTTGAGAAGTTGCTGATGAACGAGCGTCGTCGTGAGTTCCTTTTCGAGGGCAAACGCTACTTCGACTTGGTGCGTCAGGCGCGTCGCGAGGGCAACACCAGCAAGTTCCAGGCTGCTCTCACCTCTAAGTTTGGTGAGGCATCGAAGGCCGTTATCATCAAGATGGCCATGATGGACTTCATGTACATGCCTATTTTGAAGACCCAGATTCAGGTTAATCCTAATCTCACTCAGAATCCAGCATACGCTGAAGAGGAGAACGTAGAAATCAACTAATGCCTTATGAAGAAAATATTGAATTTTAAATTAAGCTTGGCTGCCCTTGGCGTGATAGCCGCCATCGGGCTGGGTTTCGTGAGCTGCTCCGACGACCCAGGGTCCAGCAACTACTATACTCAGACCAAGGAGTATGCATCAGACTATCTGGTGAACCGTAGTCAGTATAGCGATTTCGTGAAGATTCTGCAACGTGCCACTGGCGCCGAAGGCAAGAACCTCCGCCTGATTGACTTGCTGGGCACGTATGGTACTTACACCGTCTTTGCGCCGACGAACGAAGCCATCGAATTGTATGTGGCTGGCAAAGGTTATAAGTCTATCGACCAGTTGAGCAAGGAAGATTGCGATACCATCGCTTTGAACTCCATCATTGAGCAGGCTTACTTCACTACAGACCTGAGTGACGGAACCTACTCCAAGTCCAACATGTTGGATCAGTATCTGACTATCACCAGTCATGAAGAGTATGATTCAGAAGATGACACAGAGCCCCATCTGGCCATGTATATCAACTCAACGGCACTGATTACGCATGCCGATGACTCCGTGCAGAATGGTGTGGTGCATACGGTGAACCGCGTGGTGCTCACGAATACGGATTTTCTGCCCGATTTCATGGGAGAGGATGAGAATATTCAGCTGTTCTGCGAGGCACTGGAAGTGACACACATGGCTGACTCGCTGAAGCGGTTCATCGACCCCAACTATTCGGTCGGCTCCGACTCCATTGACTGGACCAATGATGCGTTGGTTCTGCACACGGCATCGGAGTATGACAATGTGGCTTATCCAGAGCAACGCTACTTCAAATATACGGCTTTTGTTTGTCCTGATGCCGTGTTGGAAGAGAAGTATGGGGTGACGAAAGTGAGAGGGAAGGACGATCCTTCTTCCTTGGAGTATCTGGCACATCAGCTTTACGACCCGATGTATGACAAGGATAAGAATATTGATGACCCGACTGACCGTCGCAATGCGCTGAACCGTTTCATTTCTTACCATCTCTTGGATCGCTATGGCTCCTATTACACGCTTACTGCAGTGGATGGCCCTAACTCCACTTTGGCAAAGAACTGGAACCGCAGGAAGTGGGACATTGCGGACTGGTATGAGACCATGATGCCTTATTCCATCCTCAAGTGCTCTTTTCCCGAAGGACGTGCTGCCGGTCTCTACCTCAATCGTCGTGGCGTTCAGTCACATGCTGACGAACGTGGTGTGTTGGTGCGTGGTGCCAAACTATCGACTCCTACGGAGATGGGACGTGTGAACACCTGTCTGAACGGTATCTACCACTATATTGATGACATCATTGCTTACGACGAGCAGACACAGCATGTGGTGCTGGATGAGCGTCTGCGTATTGATGCTTCCACCCTCTCGCCTGACTTCATGAACAGCGAGGCGCGTGGACACTACACCAGAACGACCTATGAGAATGGTAAATATGGTACACACGATGGCACTTCGACTGCAGACAACAAGCAGACTTGCCTTGGCTTTAAGGCTGGCTTTGCCAAAAATCTTATCTATACCAATGACACCCACGTTCACGTGCGTCCACGCACCCTTTCGTTCTGGTCTTATCAGGGCGATGAAGTGACCGTGATTGGTCTGTTTGACTTGACCGTGAAGCTGCCCCCTGTGCCTGCTGGTGAATACGAACTTCGTCTCTTTACGTGTGTGGATTTCCCCAGCCGCGGAATCGTTCAGGTGTTTATCGATGGTCTGTCACAGGATATTCCGTTCGATATGCGTCCCAGTGGTACGGTCTTGTTCGGTTGGCAGAGCGACACGTCGCTGGGTGATGAGGATGCCATCACGGCCTTCGACAAGTCCATCCACAATATAGGCTGGATGAAAGGTCCGAAGTCCTATTACAGTGCAACGAGTGAATCAGGTGGCACCCAAGGACAGCTCTTCCGCGATGCCCCCAACACGATTCGAAAGGTATTGGGTCACTTCACCAGTTATGGTAAGGATGATGAGGCACACTATGTCCGCTTCAAGCAGGTGTCTTCGTTGGCGACTCCAACCACGAGTGAGATGAACTTCGACTTCCTTGAGATTTGTCCAAGTTCGGTCTATAACAACGAGTACTATGCAGAGGATAGATGGTAAAATATTAATGTAGCTAAGATTATGAATAATAAGATAAAAAACACTTTCCGACTGGGAATCATGGCTGCCGCTGGTGCTGCAGCAATGGCTTCCTGCTCGGACACGTGGGATGACCACTATAAGGCAGATGCAGCCATCGAGTTCAATGGCACAACACTGCAGGCAATAGAGGAGATGGCTCCCGACTTTGCCAAGGTGATCAGGGCATACGGCTTTGACCGTGAGCTGGCCTCGGAGAATGTCTATACCATCTGGGCACCGGCAGATGGCTCTTTCAAGCTTTCGGACTATGTGCAGGGTGGTAATGCCGGAGAACTTCTGCGAGTGGCTGACTCGACAGATGTGGTGGATCACTTCATCAAGAACCACATAGCTCGTTATGTTGTCTCTCAGGATGGCACAGAGCATGAAATCATGTTGCTGAACACTAAGATGGCCACGATGACAGGAGAGGGTAGTGGTACGATTGAATCGTGCGACATCACCGAGGCGAACCTTTCTTGTACCAATGGTATTCTCCATATCATCGACGGTGAGTTGGACTACAAGAACAACATCTTCGAGCAAATCAAGGCTTGGGACAATGCTGGTGAAGGTGAAGAGTCCCTCTACGCATTCCTGAAGGGCTACAATGCCGACTCGCTCGACGAGAATAAGTCCATCAGCCGTGGCGTGGATGCTTACGGAAACAAAATCTGGATTGACAGTGTGACCATCCGTAACAACACGGCATTGAGGATGGTGGATGCTCCAGTTTATGAGGAAGACTCCAGCTTCATTGCCATCATTCCTACCAAGGAGGCATATCAGAAGCGTTTGGAGCAAGCCAAGAGCCTGTTGGTGTTCAATCCTTCAGAGGATACGGTGGTGCCTGGCATCTGTGACTCTTTGCAGAACTACTATGGCAACATGTTCGCCATGGCGGACCTCTTCTACAACAAGAACCTCAATGCCAAGGCTTGGGATGCTGCGACAGAGAACTACGACTCTCTCCGCTCCACCTTGTTTGAATCGCGGAACTGGCCCTACAACCTCTATTATAGTAAGGAACCACGTTTGGGCTTGCATCCCGACAAGCAGGTGAACGACATTCTTTCCAAAGCCAAGGCTGGCACGAAGGCAGAATGTTCAAATGGTGAGGCTTATTTGGTTGAAGAGTATCCGATGTCCCCCACCGAGCAGTTCTTTAAGAAAATACAAATCAATGCAAACGACCGCTCCTTGGATCAGACCCAAACCACTAACGCTCAAGGTCAGACCTCTTATGTCTATACACGTCTGATAGGTACTCCCTATTCAAGGTCGGGCGTGATTTATGATTATGTGACAGAAACAGGAATTGATCCTGAGACGGGAGAGGAAGTCGAGGTGGTTGTTGATTACACCATGCGCAACTATCACTTCTATGATGTTCCTCCACAGAACTCGTCCGTGCAGCCTTACATTGCCTTTCAGGTTCCAGGAACACTGTCGGGAACTTACGAACTGTTTCTTGTCACTTGTCCCATCTGGGCCAAGAACGGTTTTGAGAATGGCGCCAAGCCTGAAGATGACCCACGTGGCTACCGTTTTTACACACAAATCTACGAGCGCAATGAGAAAGGTGAGTATGGTTCGGCAAAGCGTCTTACCATTGAGGATTTCAGAGGTATTCATCCCGAATATGAAGGTTTGAGTGAGAAAAACTATTACATGACTGGCTACGAGAATAAAATCGACACCCTCTACTTGGGCGACTACACATTCAAGAACGCTTATTACAACCGTCCCGAAGAAGGTGTGCTCATTCAGTTCTCGGTGCAGGTTGGTAGTAAACTGACGGAACAATATTCACGCGAGATGCTTTTCTCCAGTATCATCTTGAAGCCGAAGTTTGATGAGACTCAGGAAGAAGGAGGCGAATAAAAGTAAGCCACAACAGTAGAAATTAGAAAAAAGTTACACGTATGAAAAATATACAATCCTATAATAGCTCAGAAATCCTGCGCATCTGTAAGTACGGGTTCGCAGCGATGGGATTCCTGCTGGGTGCGCTTCCTGTTGCGGCTCAAGAAGAGGCCGAAGCCGATTCTCAGGACGGAACAGAGGTGGTGGCTGCTCCTAAGAAGGTGAACCCTGCCAAGAAATATCCCACGATAGAGGTGAAGGGCAAGGTGGTGGATGCCGCTACTGGTGAACCGCTTGCCGGTGCCCAGATTCAGGCCTATAACAACCGCAACTACACGGCGATGGCTGATGAGAATGGCAACTTCACCATCAACGTGCCTAAGTTTGTCACTTCGGTGGTTGTGAAGCTGGAAGGCTACAACCTCGTGCAGACTGCTCTGAACGGTCGCACGTCGGGTGTGGATGTCAAGCTGTATTCCGATGCCTACCTGAAGGAATACGCTGAGAAGACCGCTGCCACGAAGTCGGTCAATGCCTATGGCTTTGAGCAATCGACGGCCATCACTGTTGACCAGGAAATTCAGGATCGTTTGGGCGGTGATGTCCGCAGTATCCAGCGTTCAGCCAATCCTGGTCAAGGAGTCGCCATGTTTATCAATGGCTTCAATTCCTTGAACTCCAATGCGATGCCCCTCGTTATTCTCGACGGTGTGGTGTATGACCAGATGTACACCGAGGGCAAGATGATGCACACAGGTTACTTCAACAACTTGTTGCAGTCCATCAACATGGAGGATATCGAGTCCTTTGAGGTGCTGAAGAATGGTACCGCCATCTACGGAGCCAAGGCTGCCAATGGCGTCATCATCATCAAGACCAAGCGTTGCCACTCGATGGCCACTCGTATCGATGTGAACGCCTCCTTGGGCATCAACTTCCGCCCCAAGACCATGGACATGATGGATGCTGGTGAGTATCGTGGCTTTGCTTCCGAGATGTTGGGCACCACTAACACGACCTTGCAGGAGTTCAAGTTCCTCCAGACTGACAGGATGAAGCCCTACTATAATATGTATCACAACAACACCGACTGGAAAGACGAGGTGTATCGCACCGCCCTCACCCAAAACTATGGCATAGCCATTCAGGGAGGTGACGACATAGCCCAGTATAATCTTTCCATCGGCTATATGGACTCTAAGTCCACCCTGAAGCGGAACGACATGCAGCGTTTCAACATCCGCTTCAACACTGACATCATCCTCAACAACTGGTTCACCACTAAGTTCGATGCCAGCTACACGAACGTGACCCGTGACCTCCGCAGCGACGGTCTGGAGTCCGACTTCCATCTTCAGTCGATGGCATCGCCCAGTTTCCTCGCCTATGCCAAGGCACCCTTCCTCAGTCCTTACGACTTCACGTCCGAAATGGGTGGAAAGTCCCACGTGACCTCCTTCATTGCTGATGCTGATGACTATCTGAACGAAGTGCTGGGAGCCAAGGGCAGTCTTGCCAATCCTACCGCCATTCTGGAGAACGGTGAGGCCAAGAACAAGAACCACACCGACTGCACGATGATTAACCTCACGGTGGCTCCCCACTGGCAGCCCACTAAGAACTTCGGCATCACCGAGCGTTTCGCCTACACCATGCAGTCGTTCGATGAAGGCTATTTCACTCCTATCATCGGTATGCCTGCCTATCGTGAAGAAGGCACCACCGCCAAGACTGAGAACAAGAAGTGGTCGCTTTACACTAAGCACAACGCCATCTTCTCTGACACTCAGGCAGAGTGGGCCATCCCATTGGGCGCACATCGTCTTGACGTGTTCGGTGGTGTCCGTTTCCTTAGCGACACCTACACCGCTTCCTACCTGATTGCTGACAATACAGGTAACGACAAGACCCCCAACGTGGCTGTCGATACTCGTAAGCGTCCTGGCACCGACATCAATTGGAAGTCTCTCTCTTACTATGCCAATGTCGGCTATAACTACATGGAGAAGTACTACCTGACGGGTCAGTTCTCGTTGGAGACCTCTTCCCGATTTGGCAAGGAAGTGGATGCTGGTCTCAAGATGTTCGGCGTAGCATGGGGCTTCTTCCCCTCCATCAATGCTGCTTGGGTCATGACCAACGAAAACTGGTTCCGTCCCAGCCGAGCCGTCAACATGCTGAAACTCAATGCTGGCTTCGAGTCTGTGGGCAACGATGGCATCGACAACTCTGCCACCTTGACCTACCTTTCCTCTGCAGCCCTGCTCAACGATCAGGTCACCTCCATCGGTTTAGGTCGCATCGGCAATACTAAGCTCCGTTGGGAAACCACCAACCGATTCACGCTCGGTGCTGAAGGAAACTTCTTCAACAACCGCTTAAACCTGAAAGCCAACTACTTCCTTTCCCGTACCAACCACCTTGTCACTCTTGGCACCATGGCTTATGTGGCAGGTCTCACCGACTACTACACCAACGACGGTTCTTTGCAGAATCAAGGTTTCGATGTGGCCTTCAATGCCAAACTCATCAACGAGCGCAACTTCAAGTTCGAGTTGGGCGCATCCATGGGACACTACAAGAACAAAATCAAGTCTCTCCCACAAGGTCAGCGATACTTCAATACCGACATGTACGGTGCCACTATCCGTACAGCAGTGGGCAGTCCTGCAGGCCTCTTCTACGGCTACAAGACTAAGGGAGTGTATAAAAATGCAGCCGATGTGGAGAAGTATGGTAACCTCTATATCACGGATCAGGCAGGTAATCACACCCCATTCCAGGCTGGTGACATGATTTTTGAAGACCTGAATGGTGATGGCATGATTGGTGAGGCTGATGCCAACGATGACGGCATCATCGATGCTTCCGAGACCGACCGCACCGTCATTGGCGACCCCAATCCCGACATCTATGGTAACATCCACATGAACTTCCATTTCGGACAGCGATGGTCGCTGGCAGCCAACTTCAACTACTCCGTGGGTAACGACATCTACAACTACCAGCGCGCCTTGCTCGAATCAGGTTCCATGTTCATCAACCAGACCACAGCCCTCAATCGTCGCTGGACTACCGAAGGACAAGTCACAGACGTGCCGCGTGCTGTCTATGGCGACCCCATGGGTAACAGCCGCTTCTCCGACCGCTGGATTGAGAACGGTTCCTATCTCAAACTCAAGAACGTAACCATCTCCTACAAAGTTCCTGTCCAGAACGAGTACATCCAGGGCATTACTCTGTGGGCAGCAGCCAACAACCTGTTCACCTTCACCAAGTACCTCGGTTCTGACCCCGAAGTGACCTGTGGTAACGGAGTCCTCATGCAGGGCATCGACGCAGGCTACCTCTCCTCTGGCCGAAGCATTCACGTAGGTGTAAAGATAAACCTCTAACATAGCAAGTTCATTATGAAAATCAGATCAATCATAGCATGTGGCATGCTCCTGCTCACAGTGGGAGCAGCCACCACGTCCTGCGAAGACATGTTCACCGCTGACAACAAGCTCGTGACTGAAGACCTCGCTCCCAAAGACACCCTCTATCAGGTCATGGGCATCGTCAAGCGCATGCAGAAACTCGCAGACAAGACCGTCCTGCTCGGCGAGATTCGAGCCGACCTCATCACTGTCAACGAGAATGTCGCTACCACCGACTTGCAGAACCTCCACGCCAACCAGGTGCGCAACGACAACCTCTACAATAAGCCCTCTGACTACTACGACGTCATCAACAACTGCAACATCTACCTTGCCCACGTTGATTCCCTTCTCAAGTCCCACGGCGACTACTACTATGAGAAGGAGATTTGCGCCGTCAAGTGTTTCCGTGCATGGTGCTACCTCGAACTCGCTAAAATCTACGGTGAAGTTCCCCTTGTCCTCCAGCCTGTCACTACAGCCGACGCAGCTCAACGCATTGTTGCTTCAGGACAGAAACGCGATATGCTCTACATCCTTGACTTCTGCATCAACGACCTCAAGGACTACGCTCTGCTTGACGAGAACAATGCTCTCCGTCCTGGCTATGGAGCCTCCTGGTCTGGCATTTCCTATGCAAACTTCTTCATCCCCGTGCGGGCTCTTCTTGCCGAACTTTATCTTTGGAAAGGCACTTGCACGGGCTCCGAAACCGACTACACCGACGCCATACGCATGTACCACGACTTCTTCAACTTCCCCAACGAAGAGCGCGCCGTCTGCCCCAGCAGCAACCTTCCGGGCGTAGCCAATTGGAACAACCGCTCTCACATGGGCAGCCCCATCTCCAGCGGTTCCTATTCCACCTATCGTTTCTCCCTTGGTTCTAACCAGGTCGCCGAGCAGGTTGGCGTTATCCCCTGTGACACCTCCTCTTACTACGGCAATACCTCCGATCTTCGACAGGTGTTCTGTTCGCAGTACTCTAACAACTACTATCCTTGGGTCACCCCCTCCCAGCGCATTCGCGCCCTTTCTACACAGCAGGTCTATTGGTACTACCAGTACCTCCAAGAACCTGCCATCAGCACAGACTTCTCATCTAACCCCAATGACTACGACTCTCCTGACTACGTAGGTGACCTCCGACTGCCCAACATCTACTACACCACCAGCAACGCTTCGCGCAGCAAGTACGATGCCAACCTCAACAGTCAGATGTCCTTCATCCGCAAGTGGACAGCAGGTGGCCTCACTCTGACGACAGACCAGAAGAATCCCTTCGTGCCTTACTTCCGAGTTGCCATCCTCTACCTCCACATGGCTGAAGCCCTCAACCGTGCTGGCTATCCAGAGACAGCCTTTGCCGTCCTCACTCACGGACTTACCTTCGATGTGTTGAACGACCGCACCCTCATCTCACAGGGCGAGTTTGACGATCTCTGCGAAATCAAGTCCTTCGGATTCTCCAATATCGAGCCTAAGTACGAAAGTGACCGTGACCTCAGCAGTAGAGCTAACTCCAGTTTTGTCATCTGGAATTCCGATCGATTCTTCAATCCAGCCCTTGACGAGATAGGCCAGTCGTGGCTCCACCTCTCCGCCAGCGCACCGCGAGACGCCCTCATGCAGATTGGCATTCATTCCCTTGGCTCTGGCACCACGCCTCGCAATACCTTCTACCAGCTCGACGATGAAGAGACCCAGTCGCACAAGAAGCCTTACTACACAGTGCCCGATACTGTAGCACTGCCGAAGCGCAACGCCTCCCATGAGGACTCTCTCCGCTGGCGCGAGTCCATCGAAGCGCGCGATGCTGTCATCCAGCAGAACCTGGACATCGATGCTGAGTATGCCAAATATCTCGCGACTCCCGAAGTGAAGCAGAAGCGCATGGCAAAAGTTGCTCGTCTCATTCTTGACGAGGAAGCCCTCGAAGGTGCCTTTGAAGGCCATCGTTTCTACGACCTCATGCGCTATCAGAAACAGGAAGGAGTCTTCCAGGCAGATGCCATCTCCCTGCCCTCCTATCTTACTGAAGAATACGAGACGACAGACGAGGACAACATGACGGGCAAACCGTGGTTCCTCACCCTGCCGGCGCGGTAGCGGTGAGGCAACCCACCCACATGACAAGCGGAGCTTGAGTCAAATCTTGACACAGGCTCCGCTTGGAGTGTGAAGAGGGGCTCGACTACGATTTCATTCACCTATTCTCTTGCTATGTCAAAATTTTTTTCTACCTTTGCATCTGAACAAGAACAAAACCAACGACCATTGTCTCAACCTATGAATAAACTGCTCGTTTTTCTTCTTACTTTTGTAACCATGTTGCTCGCTCAAGCGCAGCAGCAACAGTATGCAGGCCTGTTGCTTGATGCCGAGACGGGCGAACCGATGGCGTATGCCAATCTCTACACAGAATCTGGCACAGGCACTTTAGCTAATATTGATGGGCGGTATGTGCTCATGGCTAAGCCCGACGAGCAGGTGCGCATATCCTTTGTGGGCTATGCCACTCAGACCTTGCGGGTGGATGCTTTGCCTTCGGTGCTGAAGATGCAGCCGCTTGCCAAGAGTCTTGCTGAGGTGACGGTATTGAGCACCGATGCCATCCTGATGAAGGTAAGAGAACAGTTGCGCAGCGATTTTGCCAAATATCAGCGTCGGCAGTCACATTATTTCTGTCGTATGACCTTTTTGAAAGGGGAGCAGACTGAAATGGTGGAGGCTTTTCTTGAGGCCAATTCAGCTGTCAACCTGCGCAACCTCGGTGTGACCAATGGGCAGTATTGGGCTAAGTCGCCCACAGGACGGATACAGTCAGAACTGCGCAACACCAACCTGCATGTCAACTATACGCTCGGCCCCATGATTCGAGGCAACGAAATCTGGAAAGACATCCTGCTGGTGCCTTTCCCCGAAATGGGACGTGAAAACTACATACATGACCATTATGAGGTGACGCAAACCACGCTGTCGGGTAAGAACGACGGCACCGTCTATGCCATCACGCTCACACCTAAGGAGAAACAACTGAACAAGCCCATCTTGGGAGGTACTCTATACATCGATGCGGAGACTCTGCACTTGCTGCGCTTTGATGGTGCTATTTACAATGTGGGGGCAATGGTGACCTATGGAACAAACAGGATGCGTACTTCCATCGACATCAAGGTGAAAATCAACTACCAGCATAAGAATGGCTACACCGAAGTGAGTGACATCTCCAGCTCTTCTTTTACCGACGAGGTACATTGCCAGACGGTACTGACGAATGTGGAAGATTACCATCTGCCCCTCACATACGGAGAGAAAATCGGGCGCAATATCCTGACTGCCATAGAGGAGGCTGGTGGCAATCCCGAAGTGGAGAACCGTTACACGTTCATTCAGCGTACAGACGAGGAACTGGCTGTGGCCGATGACTCCGCCGTTTCGCCTGCCTCTTCATCAGACCGTGGTGGAGAAGGTACTGCAGCGCGCCAGATTGACGAAGGCGAAGCCCTGTTGCCGCAGTTGGAACAGATTCGCGACACCATAGGGCCTTTGGCCTACATCAAGAAAGCCATGCGTTTCGGTGAGGCTTATCCGCAGGAGAAAGTCTATCTGCACCTTGACAACACTGGTTACTTCAAGGGCGAAACCATCTGGTTCAAGGCCTACGTGACCCGTACCGATGAAGAGCGCCGCACTGACCTGAGCAAGGTACTCTATGTGGAATTGCTGAATCCGTCGGGTGATGTGGTGGAACGTCGGAAGTTGCCTATCCAGAACGGTGAGGCATACGGTGACATCAAGGTGGATAGCATCATGACCACAGGCTTCTATGAACTGCGAGCCTTCACACGTGCCATGACCAACTGGGGCACTCAGGCCTGCTACTCACGTGTGGTGCCCATCTTCCGTGCCCCACAGCAACGGGGAAACTATGAGCATCCGACCATTGACAAAATCTCTTACAGGAAACGTCTGAACGATGAACGGCAGACTTCGGCCGATGTGGCGAACCCGAACATCGTGGGACTGGATGAGACAGAACAGTTGACCAACGCGCATCAGGAGAGGAATGGCGCCTTCAGTGTGACGTTCTATCCAGAGGGCGGGGCATTGGTCGATGGGTTGCCATCCCGTGTGGCGTTCAGCGCCCTTGACAAATCGGGGAATCCTGTGGAGGTGAGCGGTTATCTGACCGACAATAATGGCAGTCGCCTGGGTGAGGTTCAGACGGAGCGTGAGGGACGGGGTCTTTTCTCCGTACCAGCCGGTGGACAGGCCACTCGTGTGGTGCTGCATGTGGCTGATGGGAAAGAACGGACCTTTGACCTGCCTGCATCGCAACCTGAAGGCTGTACGATGAAACTCGACATGATGAAGCACGACCAGTTGGAGGCTAACATCTATTGTTCTGCTTCGGTGCAGGGGACGAAACTGGGGTATGTCATGATGCATGGTGGAAAGATGATTCGTTGCGACACGTTGACAGCCCGGCAATTTCATAGCCTTTCTTTCCGTCGCCAGTATCTGCCGGAAGGTGTGAGCCAACTGACACTTTTCGATGCCGAGGGCCGCATTTTGGCCGAACGTCTCTTTTTCATCCAGAAGACCGCCAGTGCCGACGACAGCATCAGCGTCACCAGTGTGAATGGTTATGTGGTTCCATGTGGCAAGGTGACGTTCGACATTCAGTCACGCCCGAATGCCACCCTTTCGTTTTCGGCAGTCGATGCTGCAGGCATGGTGAATGGCAACTATGGCAACATACGAACTTGGCTTCTATTGGGGAGCGAACTGAAGGGATACATCGCTCATCCAGAATACTATTTGGAGGCTGACGATGAAGAACATCGCCAGGCGACTGACCTGCTCATGCTGGTGCAGGGCTGGCGCCGTTACGACTGGCAACTGATGTCGGGCAGAGCCACGTTTTCTAAGCGTCAACCTGTGGAAGACCGTCTCTTTCTTTATGGAAATGTCAAGGCTGGCAAGAAAAAACTTGATGTGGACGGTGTGGACGTGACCGCCTACTTCTTCAACCGACAGGGGCAGACGTTTAATGCCACGACCACGACGACGGAGTTGGGACAATATGGTTTTGTATTGCCTGACATCAGTGGTGAGTGGACACTGCAACTGAGGGCCAAGAAAAATGATGTGCCAGAACAATATGTGGTGGGCATTGACCGAAATTTTTCGCCTGCGCCCCGATTCCTCTCGGAACAGGAAACCCAAATGTTGCCAGTAGATGAGGAACGTGCTTTTCGCTGGGAGATACCAGATGAAGACACGTTGAAGTGGGTGAGCATCACGAAAAAGAACATTGTGCTGCAGAATGTGACCGTGAAGGCAAAACGTCGTGTGTGGAATCGTACGGGATGGAACGACGAGACCAATGCACGTTACCGTTCACTGATTTATTATAACTGTGATGAGGCGGCTGACCAAATTGCTGATGAGGGAGAAACAGACCCCTTGCTCTGCGATTGGCTGAAAACGAAGAACAGTTTCTTCGGAGGCGAGTCTGCTCCTCAAAATATCCTGTTGGGTATCTATTTGAAAGATGGCATGACTGCGACCCATCAGATGGTGGACTGGTCAGAGTATCTTGCTTGTAACCCCACGGCACCTCCTTATGACCAAGACCCGCCTTCAAATTATCTGCGTGTTTACAATGATGGTCTCTCCTATAAGGGTCGTCCTATCGTATGGGTGGTGGATAATCAGTTCTGTACCATCACTGATTTTCGCTTCAGGGGAAGAAGGACAAGCGAACAGCTTTATGCTACGATGGACATGAATGTGGTGTACAACAGCAATCCTTCCAACACCAATATCGATTTGCCGCTATGGCTGGAGGATGTGAAGTCGGTCTATATCTCGGAGGATACAGAGGGTTTGCATGAGTATATACGCTGTAATGAGATTGACTACCAGAATCCCGTTATCGTATATTGTTACACTCATCGCCGTCTTCAAAAGAAGGAGAAGGGTGTCCGCTATACCCACTATCAGGGATTCAATGTGCCAAGCACCTTCCAGATGGAAGACTACAGTGTGGTACCGCCTATGGAGGACTTCCGCCGCACCATCTACTGGAATCCCAACGTGAAACTTGACCGACGAGGTAAAGCGACGGTGGAGTTCTATAACAATTCCTCCTGTACCGAAATGTTCATCAGTGCCGAGGGCATGACGCCCGATGGAAAACCGCTGATTAGATAGAAATAATGTAATAAGAGTATATGCCTAACTCGACCAACAGATACCCAGAACTGAGAGAGACGAAGTTCGTTGACTTGATGCAACGACGTGTGTTTAACGTGCTTATTATCGCCAACCCCTACGATGCCTTCATGCTGGAGGATGACGGACGGGTGGACGAGAAAATTTTTGACGAGTATGCAAAACTGGGTCTGCGTTACCCGCCTCGCTTCTTCCGTGCAGCCTCACAGGAGGAGGCGGCAGGACTGATTGGGAAGACCCAGTTCGACTTGGTCATCTGTATGCCTGGAACGGACAATAACGACGTGTTCGACATTGCCCGCGGCATCAAGGGTGAGTTTCCCACCGTGCCTATCGTGGTGCTGACTCCTTTCAGCCACGGTATCACACGACGCATGGAGAACGAGGACCTCTCAGCCTTTGAGTATGTGTTTTGCTGGCTGGGCAATACGGAGCTGCTGCTGAGCATCATCAAACTGATAGAGGACAAGATGAACTTGGAGAACGACTTGGCGGCTGGGGTGCAGATGATTCTGGTGGTGGAGGACAGCATCCGCTTCTACTCGTCGCTGCTGCCTAATCTGTATCAGTTTGTGCTGCAGCAGAGTCTGGAGTTTGCCACTGAGGCACTGAACTCGCAGCTGGAGATGCTGCGTATGAGGGGGCGGTCGAAGATTGTGCTGGCGCGCTCGTATGAAGAGGCGTGGATGCTATACTCGAAGTTCAGCGACAATGTGTTAGGAGTCATCAGCGACTGTCGATTTCCCATGCTGGCCGACAGTAAAGAGAAGGATGAACTGGCGGGCTATAAGTTGCTCAAGGCCATCCGTGAGGTGGATGAATACGTGCCGCTGGTGCTTGATTCGAGTGAGTGGGACAAGAAACCGTATGCCGACCTGTGCAAGGCGGCGTTCATCGACAAGAACTCGAAGATGCTGAATCAGGACATCAAGGATGTGCTGACCAAGCATTTCGGATTCGGCGACTTCATCTTCCGCAATCCAGACACGATGGAGGAGGTGGCGAGGGTGCATAACCTGAAGGAGTTGCAGGACAACATCTTCACGTTGCCGGCGGGGTCGCTGAGCTATCATCTGCGCCACAACAATGTGTCGCGCTGGCTGGCTTCGAGGGCGATCTTTCCTGTGGCTGAGTTTCTGAAAAAGATTACGTGGAAGGTGGAAACGGATGTGGATGCCCACCGTCAGTACATCTTCGACGCCATCGTGAGTTATCGCCGCATGAAAAACCGTGGGGTGGTGGCGGTGTTTCACCGTGACCGCTTCGACAGCTACAGTCAGTTTGCTCGCATCGGCGAGGGATCATTAGGCGGCAAGGGAAGAGGCTTGGCATTTTTGGACAACATCATCAAGCGGCGCACCGACCTGAATGGCTATGAGGGTGCGACGGTGCAGATTCCGAAGACGGTGGTGCTCTGCACGGACATCTTCGACCGCTTCATGGAGACGAATGGGCTGTATGAGGTGGCGTTGTCGGACATTCCCGACGAGGAAATTCTGCAATACTTCCTGCGTGGTCGTCTGCCAGAGGAACTGGCTGATGACCTGATGTCGTTCATGGATGTGGTGGGCGGACCTGTAGCCATCCGCTCGTCATCGCTGCTGGAGGATAGCCATTACCAGCCTTTTGCGGGCATTTATTCCACCTACATGATTCCGAGGGCTGAAGACAAGTATGTGAGGCTGGAGATGCTGTCGAACGCCATCAAGAGCGTGTATGCCAGTGTGTTCTACCGTGCGTCGAAGGACTACATGGTGGCGACGTCGAACGTGATTGACCAGGAGAAGATGGCTGTCATCCTGCAGGAGGTGGTAGGACAGAAGTATGAGAGTGGCTTCTATCCCACCATATCGGGTGTGGGGCGCAGCATTAACTACTATCCCATCGGCGACGAACGTGCCGACGAGGGCATCGTGGAACTGGCTCTCGGACTGGGCAAGTACATCGTCGATGGTGGCCTTTGCCTGCGTGTCTGTCCTCATCATCCCGACAAGGTGTTGCAGACCAGCGAGATGGAGATTGCACTGAGAGAGACACAAACGAAGTTTTATGCGCTTGATGTGGAAACGAACGAACACGAGGGCGTGGGCAACATGCTGGCCTTTCAGGTGGACGATGCCTTCAATCTGAAAAAAGTGACCGTGCGCGATGCCGACCACGATGGTTCCCTCAAGTGGATAGTCTCCACCTTCGACCCCTACGACCAGTGCATCTACGATGGTTACTACGAAGGGAAGAACCGAAAGATTATCTCCTTCTCGGGCGTGTTGCAGAACGGAGTTTTCCCGCTGCCCGAACTCTTGCAGAAGGTGCTCCGCTATGGGCAGCAGGAGATGGCACGACCCGTGGAGATTGAGTTTGCCGTCAACCTACACGACGACCGTTCGGGCGAGTTCTATCTCTTGCAGATTCGTCCGATGGTCGATAACCAGATGCAGTTGGACGAAGATATTACTCAGATAGCCGATGAGGACTGCCTTATCCGCAGCCACAATGCCATCGGTCACGGCATCATCAGCGACGTGCACGATGTGGTGTATGTGAAGACTGAGGACTATAGTGCAGCCAACAATCCTGCCACTGCCGAAGAGATAGAACGCATCAACCGTGGCTTCCTCCAACGGGGCGAGAACTACGTGCTGGTCGGTCCTGGCCGTTGGGGGTCGAGCGACTCATGGCTGGGCATCCCCGTCAAGTGGCCCCACATCTCTGCTGCCAAGGTCATCGTTGAGGCGGGTCTGCGCAACTTCCGCGTGGAGCCGAGTCAAGGCACTCACTTCTTCCAAAACCTCACCTCAATGGGGGTGGGCTACTTCACGGTCAACGACTTCATGGGCGATGGCATCTACCTCCAGTCCCTCCTCAACTCCCTTCCAGCAGTGGAAGAGACCGACCACGTGCGTCATGTGCGCTTCGATTCCCCCATCGTCATCAAGATAGACGGCATGAAGAAGGAAGGTGTGGTGATGAAGCCTGCTAATATAGGCCCCCACAATCTCGCTAACTAACAAATTTACAAGAATGAAACGAACGACATTATGGATGATGTTTACCCTTGCTTTGTGTGGCTTGGGGCTGAGTAGTTGCACGTCGGTAGCGAAGGGCGTGGCAGAGAGTTTTACGAACAACCTGATTGTGGAAGACCGCTATCAGATGATACTGGATGGCTTGCAGGTGACGCTCCTCATCACCCTTTGCGCAGTGCTCTTAGGTACAGTGCTGGGCGGGCTGGTGTGCTGGATGCGCATGAGCAAGCGGACATGGCTGCAGCAGGTGGCCAAGGTGTATATCGACCTGATGCGCGGCACACCAGTGTTGGTGCTGCTCATGCTGATGTACTATGTGGTGATGGCGCCGCTGGATGCCACGGGCTTCGTGGTGGCTATCGTCACTTTCGGCATGAACACGGCTGCCTACATCAGCGAGATGCTACGTTCCGCCATTCAGGGCATCGACCGTGGGCAGACCGAAGCGGGTTTGGCCTTGGGCTACACACAGCGGCAGACATTCTTCCGCATTGTTCTTCCACAGGTCATCAGGACGGTCATGCCCGTCTATCAGGGCGAGGTCATCAGTCTGCTGAAAGGCACAAGCATCGTGGGCTACATCGCCGTGGCCGACATGACACGTGCCTCCGACCTCATCCGCTCCCGCACCTTCGATGCCTTCTTCCCCCTCATCGTGACGGCCCTCATCTATTTTCTTGTGGCATGGCTCATCGGCTTGCTGCTCAAGTCGTTGGTGGAGCATCGGCCCACGAGAGCCTACGTGATGGCCGTGTTGCTGCTGGCACTGGGTCTGGTGGGCTATCTGCCGTCGGTGCTGACGACTGAGGACACGGATGCCGTGGCACAGACCGCAGAGAGTGGCGAGGTGTCGCCCGCATTCAAGGCGCTGAAAGGCAAGCGAGTCGCCGTCGTCATGGGCAGTGTGCAAGACATGGCCTTCACCAAGTATGCACCCGATGCCGACCTGCAGCGGCTCTCCACGACGACCGACATGCTGGCGGCGCTGGAGAGTGGCAAGGTTGATGTGGTGGGCGAGGAGAATCTCTCTGTTACGTTCAACAAAGAGTTGGCAGCCAAGGTCGATACCGTCAGTGCCGGTCTGCCTCCTGCTCCCATTGGGGCTTGCTTCCGTCAGGGCAACACCGAGTTGCAGCAAGACTTCAACCGCTTTCTGGCCGAGATTCGTGCCGATGGCACCTATCAGAAGATATTTGACCGCTGGAAGGATGCCGACGAGCCTTCTGCCATAGCAATACCGCAACAGCATGGGACAGGGCGCCTTCTGCATGTGGCCATATACCCCGCCATGCCGCCGTTCAGTTTCATCTGTTCGGGACAGCCGTCGGGCTTGGAGATTGACATCCTGACAGAGTGGGCCAACCGTCGCAACTGGCGGTTAGAGTATCTCACGATGGACTTCGCCTCGCAGATTCCCGCCGTGCAGACGGGCAAGGTCGATATGGCCATGGGTTCTGTCAGCATCACCGAAGAACGTAAGAAACAAGTGCTCTTCTCCGACGGCTACATCGAGTCGCGCATCATGTTTCTTGTGCGGAAGGGAGAGACGGACATCCTTGCAGCACCGGCCCTTGCCGAAGACGAAGAGACAGAGTTGCTGCCCGTCGGAGTGTGGATAGTAGCCATCCTCCTTCTGGCGGGTGGCGGTGCATGGCTCGTCCTGCGCCGTCGGAAGCCGCAAGTCTTGGCCCGGCCCCATGGAGAAACCAGCCAGGGTGCCACCGGCAACACGGTCATCAGCATCGCCCATCTGAAGAAGAACTACGGCACGCTCCCGGTGCTGCGCGACATCAGCCTCGACGTGCATCGTGGCGAGGTCATCTCCATCATCGGTCCCTCCGGCACCGGCAAGAGCACCTTCCTGCGCTGTCTGAATCTGTTGGAGCAACCCACGGACGGACACATCCTCATCGACGGGCAAGATATCTTGGCACCCCATGCCGATGTGTCCCAACTGCGCCGCAAGATGGGCATGGTCTTCCAGTCGTTCAACCTGTTTAACGGCCTTTCGGTGCTCGACAACATCACTCTCGCCCCCATCGGACTGTTGGGCAAGAGCCGCGAAGAGGCTGAGCGGAAAGGGCGAGAACTGCTTGAGATGGTGGGACTGGCCGAACGTGCCGATGCCATGCCCGACCAACTCTCTGGCGGACAGAAGCAGCGCGTGGCCATTGCCCGTGCATTGGCTATGGAACCAGAGATACTGCTTTTCGACGAACCCACTTCAGCCCTCGACCCCACGATGGTGAGCGAGGTGCTGGGTGTGATGACACGGCTGGCTCGTGAGGGCATGACCATGATTGTGGTGACTCACGAGATGCGCTTTGCCCGCCAGGTGAGCAGCCGCGTGTTGTTCTTTGCCGAGGGAGTGGTCTATGAGGACGGCACACCCGACCAACTCTTCGACCATCCGCAGCACGAACTCACCCGTCAGTTCATCCGCCAGATGCACGAGACGGCTTTCCTCATCGAGAGCCAGAACTTCGATTGGTATGCCATGATGGCACAGATGGAGCAGTTCTGCCGTCACTACAACCTGTCGCGCGTCAGGACTGACGGCGTGTTCCACGTCATCGACGAGTCGCTGTCCATCCTCGGCTCAGCCCGGTCGGGTCTCCAGCCAGGCACACGGCTCACGCTGGCTTATTCGGAACAAGACGACACGTTGCAGTGGACAGTCCGCTGTCCGCAAGCCATCGACCCGGCTATGTTCGAGACCGACGACAACAGCGTTGCGATGGTCATGCTGCGCAACTTCAGCCGCGACATCAGCATCGACGGCGACACGCTGCGTGTCGCCGTCAAGTGAGTGGCTGTCGGTTTCTCTTATTTCTTATTGATGAAAGGCTTATTGCCGCACCATCCTGATGACGTCGCTGGTGAAATCGACCACGGCAAGACGGTGAGTGATGAAGATGATGGTGCGGTCGTGGAAATGCTGCTTGAGGTTCTCAAGCAGTTTTTTTTCTGTCTGCACGTCAAGGGCAGAGGTGGCCTCGTCGAGCAGGAGTACGCGGCAGGGATGGAGGATGGCACGGGCGATGGCGATGCGCTGTGCCTGCCCTTCGGAGAGACCGCCGCCTTGTTCGGCACAGTGGGTGTCAAGACCTTCTGGCAGCTTAAACACGAAGTCGGCCATGGCAAGATGGAGCGCATGACGCATCTCCTCAGTCGTGGCATCAGGATTGCCCATCAGCAGGTTGTCACGAATGCTGCCTGAAAAGAGGGTGTTGCCTTGAGGAATGTAGGAGAAATTACCGCGAAGGGCAGGGGAGAGTCGGCAGTTGACAGTTGAGAGTAGAGAACTGGAAGTTGGAGGTTGAGAATAGGCTTCCGCTGTTCCTTCGGTAGGGCTGATGAGGGCGAGGATGAGGCGGATGATGGTGGTTTTGCCTGCCCCCGTCTCGCCAAGGATGGCGGTGAAGGTGCCAGGTTTGAAGTCGTGGGAGAAGTGCTTGATGACGGTGCGCCCTTTCTGTGTGTAGTGGTAGGACACATCGTTGAAGCGGATGCCTACATGCCCTTCCAACACAACAGGTTCACCCTCTTCCTCCAGCGGCAGTTCCTCCAGCTCCATCAGACGTTCGCACGAGGTGAGGCTGTTCACGAAGATGGGCAACAGCCGCGCTGCATCGAGCATGGGGCGTTGGATGCGGTTAATGAGTTGGGTGAATGCCATGAGCACACCCATCGTGATGAGTCCCTCCTGCAACTGGAAAAGCCCCCACACCAATGCCACGAGAAAGGCACCCACAAAACCGATGTTGACGAGGGTCTTGGAGAGGATGGAGAACTTGGCCCGGCTCTTGATTTGCTTGCGCAGAAGGCTCTGGCGCAGTTCCAGTTTATCCACCATTGCATTTTCCTGTCCCAGCACCTTGATGACCATCTTGTGCTGGATGCTCTCCTGAATGATGGACTGAATGGCGGAATTGCTGTCCTTGATGGTGCGCACAATCCGCCGCATCCTCTTGAAATAGAGGCGAGAAAGCACCACGAAGAGGGGGGACGTGACGATGACGATGATGGCGAGAGTGCGGTCCATCACATAGAGGTAGATGAACGAGGCGAGAAACTGAGCGATGACCACCACGGTGGTGGGCAGCACGTCGGTCATCAAGTCCACAATGTCCCCCACATCGCCGAAGAGGCGGTTGATGACATCGCCGCTGTGGAACTTCTCGATGCCATGCCACTTGCCTTTGATGAGCTGGCGGAAGAAGAACTGCTGCATCATGTTCTGTGTCTTCACGCCCAGCACAGCCGAAATCCAGGTGGAGAAAATGTGCATGAGCAGTTCGCACAGGAACACACTGCCCAATAGCACCGCCGTCCAGATGATGCTTCCCTCCTTGGCATGAGTGGCAATGTCGGTGATAGAGCGGATGGTATCGACGCTCAGCAGTCCCAGTCCCACCAGCGAGAGACCGATGAGCATATTCAGTAGGGCTTGCAGTCGGCAGTTCTTATGGTGTTGCCAAAGCCATGCTGCGATTTCTTTGGTTGAGTATTTTGTCTTGTTCAGTTGCATGCCGTTTCAGTTCTCTTTTAGTATCTTGAAGGATGGAGAGGAAGTGGCTCCATCGCCATTTTTCGGGTGTTCTCATCATCCCTCTTCCAGCACGTTGAAATCGGTGTGACTCAGACCCCTACATGGGGTGTGACTCAGACCTCTATGTGGGGTGTGACTCAGACCGATTTTGGGGTGCTGGAAGCCCCTTTTTTCAGTCATGGGCAAAGCCCGCTTTTCAGCCCTTCCGTTTCGGGTTTCGCAGTGATGGGTGTCATCCTCTGCTGTCGGCTCCCCACATCATCTTCTTTCGCAGGGTGGAGAAGAAACTCTGCCCCTGTCGAGTGACCACCCTCACGGTGTAGGGTGCCTTTCTGATGCGGAGGTGAATGTTGTCGGGATAACTCTGGCTTCGTCCGTCGAGTGAGATGAGGAAACTGTGGCTCCGACTCTCCACACGGAGTGAGATTTCGCTGCTGTCGCATAGAACGATGGGTCGCATGTTGAGGCTGTGCGGTGCCACAGGTGTGAGGCAGATGGCATCGCCTTGTGGCACGATGATGGGGCCTCCCACACTGAGCGAGTAGGCTGTGCTGCCCGTGGGAGTGCCCACGATGAGTCCATCGGCTTGGTAAGTGGTCAGGTACTCATCGTCGATGTCTGTATGGATGGAAATCATGGAGGAGATGTCGTGTTTCAGGATGGCAATCTCGTTCAGTGCATAGGGATAGTCCTTCAGTTCCATCTCGTCGCAGGAGATGGTGAGCACACTGTGCGTCTCCACCCCGAAGTTGCCCTCGTAGATGTCGGCAATGGTCTCTTCAATATGGTCGGGAGAGAAACTGGCCAGGAAGCCGAGCCTGCCCGTGTTGATGCCAATGATGGGTATCTCCTTGTTGCCCACTCGGCTTGCCACGTCGAGAAACGTGCCGTCGCCCCCCATGCACACCACATAGTCTGCCGTGAAGTTGTTGTCTTTGACTATCTCACATTCAGGCACATGGATTTTCAGGTTCTCGCACAAGAACTGATGAAAGGTTTCGGGGATGACCAGTTCCGCCTTCCGTTCGGCTGCAATGGCAAAGAATTTTTGCACGGCAGCACTCTTTCTCTCCTGATGTATGTTGCCAAAGAGGGCAAACTTCAGCTTTTTAGTCATATTTAAGAGTTTTTATTTGTCTGATATTGGTGAAAAACCGTATTTTTGCACATGAATCGGTTGCAAAGATACAGATAATCATTGGTTTTTCGTCTTTGTGACCACAAAAAAGTAATTTCTAATTGATAAATGATACTAATTTACTGAAACATTATGGAAGAACTCAGCATTCTTGAACTTGCCTCGAAAGGCGGATGGATCATGATTGTCCTTGCCATCCTCTCACTCGTCGCTGTCTATATCTTTGTGGAGCGTTTCATCGCCATCCGCAATGCAGGAAAAGACGATAAGCTTTTCATGGATCGTATTCGTGACTATCTCAAGGGTGGCGATGTGAAGTCGGCCATCAACTTCTGCCGCAACACCGATACTGCTGCTGCCCGCATGATTGAACGTGGCATCAGCCGCATCGGAAAGCCAGCAGCAGAGATTCAGACTGCCATCGAAAACACTGGCAATCTCGAAATTGCCACGATGGAGAAACGTCTGCCCGTCCTCGCTACCATCGCCGGTGGAGCGCCCATGATTGGCTTTCTTGGTACCGTCATTGGTATGGTCGAAGCCTTCTGGCAGATGAGCAACGCTGGCGGCAACATCGACATCAGCCTCCTCTCGGGTGGCATCTATCAGGCCATGATTACCACTGTGGGCGGTCTCGCCGTCGGCATCATCGCCCTCTTCGGCTACAACTACCTCGTCGCTAAGATAGACGGTGTGGTCAACGAGATAGAAGCCAAGTCGCTCACATTCATGGACATCGTAAGCGAAGGAGAATAAGCCTATGTTTAAGCGAAGAACCAAAGTCAGTCCGACGTTCAACATGGCGTCCATGACCGACATCATCTTCCTCCTGCTCATCTTCTTCATGATCACGAGCACAATGGTGTCGCCCAATGCCATCAAGGTGTTGCTGCCACAAGGTAAAAAGCAGACTACCGTCAAAGCAACGGCACGAGTAGTCATCGACCAAGACCTCAACCTCTATGCGGCAGCTGGCAACGAAAAGGAGACTCCCGTCACGCTGGAGGAACTTCCTCAAGTGCTTACTGCACAAGTCAACGACTCTACCGAACTCTTCGTCTCCCTCTATGCCGATGAAGCCGTTCCCTACCGAAATATAGTTGAAATTCTCAACATCGCCAACGAGAACCACTTCAAGATGGTTCTTGCCACGCGACCCCCATCCAGCAAATGACAGACGATAAGAAAAAGCATATCAAGGCAGGTCTTGTCACCCTTGTGGTGCATGTTCTCCTCGTCCTTCTCCTCACCGTCCTTACCCTTTCAGCCGCACAGCCAGACAAGGATAAGGAAGACGGAGTGCCCGTGCTCCTCGGTATGGTCGAAGATGCGGGTGGTGAAGACTTAGGAGGCCTTCCCACTGAAACCTCTCCTGAAAGCGCTGAGGCTACCGAACCGTCTGAACCCGCCGAGTCTTCCGACCCCATCGATCCTGTTCCCGTTGCACCCCCTCCAACTCCGAAACCAGAACCTGCCCCTCAACAGCAGCCCACTCCGAAGCCCCTCATCACACAAGACCAAGAGAAATCCATCGCTGCCGAACAGGCCAAGAAGAAAGCTGCTGAGGAAGCCAAAAAGAAAGCCGCTGAAGAGGCTGCCAAGAAGAAGGCTGCAGAAGATGCTAAACGCAAGGCAGCCGAAGAGGCTGAAAAGAAACGCATAGCTGAAGAGGCGGCTCGCAAAAAAGCTGCTGAAGAAGCGGCTCGCAAGAAAGCGGAGGAAGAGGCTCGCAAGAAGGCAGAAGCCGAACGAAAAGCCGCAGCAGCAGCTAACAGCCGTGTGGCAGGAGCTTTCGGTAATGCAGGCAACAAAGGCAGTAGTGGCAATACTACTGGCAATGGCGCACAAGGTTCCCCTACGGGAAACAGCAACACGGGAGCCACGACAGGAGTAGGCGGGCTTGGTACAGGCACATCGGCAAAAGTGGGCAACCGTCTGGTGGTCTATCTTGCCAAACCTAACTATGCCGATCCCAACAGTGAAGGCACCATTGTGGTGTCCATCCAGGTGAGTGCTACAGGCACTGTCATCAGTGCCAACGTGACTAGCAGCACCACCTCCTCCGCCGCTCTGAAGAGTGCAGCTCTCGCAGCCGCCAAGCAGTCTAAATTCTCCGAAGGAGACAAGACCGAAAACGGCACCATCACCTACCGATTCAAACAAAAATAGTAAATGCTTAAATGGCTCAATAAATAGTCAATTGTAAATACTTAAATAGTCAATAAAATGATATACGCATTTCTCGCAACAGGCTTCGAAGAAGTGGAAGCCCTTGGCCCCATCGACGTGATGCGTCGCGCAGGCCTCACAGTGAAGACCGTGTCCATTACTGATGAACTCACCGTTGTGGGTGCTCATGGTGTGGGCATTGTGGCAGACACCATGTTTGCCGACAACGACTACACCGATGCTGACCTCCTCTTTCTCCCAGGAGGCATGCCAGGTGCAGCCAACCTCGATGCCCACGAAGGCCTCCGCCGTGTCATCCTCGCCCATCACGAAGCAGGCAAGCCCCTCGCCGCCATTTGTGCTGCTCCGATGGTCTTTGGACATCTCGGTTTGAGTCAGGGAAAGAAGATGACTTGCTATCCAGGCTTCGAGCAGCACCTCACAGGAGCCACCTACACCGCTGCTCTCGTTCAGCGCGATGGACTCCTCTTCACAGGCAAAGGTCCTGCAGCCGCTCTCGCCCTTGGCTATGCCCTTGTCGAGCACTTCTGCGGCACCGACACCGCCGACCAACTGCGTCAGGGCATGATGTACAACGACCTATGAATGCCGTCATCATCGTGGCTGGCGGCAAGGGACTGCGCATGGGAGGCGACATCCCCAAACAGTTCCTGCCCATAGGAGGCAAGCCCATCCTCATGCATACCATCCTGCGTTTCCTTCAGTACGACAAGGAGATGCAGGTGGTGCTCGTTCTGCCCCATAGTCAGCAAGACTACTGGCACACACTCTGCCAGCAGTACCACTTCACACAGCCCTACACCCTCGCCAACGGAGGCGAAACCCGCTTCCACTCCGTCCAGAACGGCCTCGCCAAAGTGTCGCCCAGTGCCACTCTTGTAGGCGTACACGATGGAGTGCGCCCCTTCGTCTCTCTTGACACTATCCGTGCCTGCTACGATGAGGCAGCCTGTTCCGAAGCCGCCATCCCTGTCACCGAGGTTGTGGAGACCCTTCGGCAGACCTTCTCTGAGGATAGGGGAGAGGGAGGGTCTGTCACTGTGCCCCGCAGCGGCTACCGCCTTGTTCAGACCCCCCAAGTCTTCTCAGCCCCCCTGTTGCGAACCGCCTACGAACAGCCCTACACCGACTTCTTCACTGACGATGCCTCCGTGGTCGAACGCTATGGCCACGCAGTCACCCTCGTCACAGGCAATCGCGAAAACATCAAAATCACCACCCCCTTCGACCTCAAAGTGGCGGAAGCCCTGCTGGAGGCTTAACTCTCAACTCTTGACCATTCTGAACAAATAATAATACCCCTTCGTATTGTAAAATGCCGATGAACAGGCTCTCGGAGCGCATTTGATACATTGTTTCATTAGGTTGATACAACAGTGAAAATTCGCTGCAAAGGAAATGACTACCTTTGCAGCGTTTGTTGTTTAACAACCTAAATTAAATCATGTAATGAAAAAGAATCTACTCTTGCTAATGCTTTTATGGCTGTCTTTGGGAACACACGCCATTACTGTAACTGACACTGTTTTTAATCGTAAAGAACATGAAGAGTTTGCTTTTGGAGCCGATATAAGTTTCGTGCCACAAATGGAAAGCTGGGGCACAAAATGGCTCGATAAAAATGGACAGCAGAAAGATATCTTGCAAATTCTGAAAGAACAGGGAATCAACAGCATTCGTCTCCGTGTGTGGACTGTGCCTAATGGTGCCAGCAGTAAACAGGAAGTTGTCAATATGTGCAAGCGGGCGAAAGCTAAAGGCATGAGTGTGATGATAGATTTTCATTACAGCGACACTTGGGCAGACCCAGGCAGTCAGACAATACCTTCTGCATGGACAGACCATAGTGTGGAGGCTCTGTCACAACACGTCTATGACCATACCTACGACGTGCTCTCAGCCATCAAGAATGCAGGGGTTACTCCGAAATGGGTGCAAGTTGGCAACGAGACGAAGCGAGGAATGTTATATCCTGTGGGCCAAACCAATAAGGGCGGAAGTGTTGCTTTTGCCAAGTTTGTAAAGGCTGGATATGATGCAGTCAAGGCTGTCGATGAGTCCATGCAAGTCATTGTACACCTGCCTGATGGTCACGACAACTCACTCTATCGGAGCATTTTTGATGGACTGAAAAAGAATGGGGCAAAGTGGGACATCATAGGCCTGTCCGCTTATCCTCGTTGGTCTCATCTGGATGGTCCCACCATGATTACGAAAGTCATGGCCAACATCAATGACCTGAAGCAACGCTATGGTACTCCCTGTATGGTGGTCGAGACAGGTCATTATCCCAGCAAGGCTGTTGAAGGCAATCAATACATGGTGGGAGTGATGGACAAGATGATCAAGAATGGTGACCTTGGCTGTTTCTATTGGGAACCCGAATCGATGGGCGGTTACGACATGGGTGCTTGGGACGAAGCCACGAAAAAGCCCACCGTGATGATGGATGCCTTTCTGGGAGTGAAGCATACAGAAGTGTCGTGGATGATGAAGGCAAAGATGAAGTCACCGACAGCAGAGCTGATGGTTCCTGCTGGCGACCTGTTGTTGGAAACTCGTGTGCAGCATGTTCGCAAAGGTCGCTTGAAGTCTGCAGAGTTCTATCTTGATAAGAAAAAAGTGGGCACCTTCACGGTCAAAGATCTTGCCAGTGTTGGTACCGTTGAAGTCTTTCCGTGGACGGTAACCAATGCTCCCATTGGCGTTCACACAGCTTCTGCCAAAATCACAGACAACGTCAAGAACACACAGACAACAGACACCGTCACATTCTTTGTGGGTGAATCAGCCCTCATGGATAGTGGTCAAATAACCGATGCTGGTCAGAGAGGTGGCACTGCACGTTGGAACATCAAATTTCCAACTCCAGGCAAATATCGGCTGGCTTTCAAGTATAGTAGTCCAGCCCTCCGTGGTGTAGAGGTGCGCCTCAATGGTGACAGTATCACCAAAATATATTTTTATAAGGATTCGAATGTTTTTCGGACATTTGATATTGAGGCGAATCAGATGGATAATCAGGAGCTATTGCTTACCGCAGCTTCTTCAACAGGCTTGCCCGATATTTCTTCACTGCGTATCTTTCCTCTTGAGGGTCAGCCATTGCCTGTTCAAAGCGAAATGACGGGCATCTCCTCTGCCGCTTCTCATGCGAATGACGATGAGGCCGTGAGTGTGTTCAGCCTGTCAGGTGTCCTGCTCTATCAAACTACCCTGTCTCAATTAGGCATCTCGCTTGGCGGCAAACCCTCTGCCGTGGTGGTTTTGCCAAACAGTGTTGGAGACACGCCATACATCGTTCGGAAACAGCGGCTGAAATAGCTGACAGAAGAAAAACCTGTCGCATCGCTGATTTCAGTAATGGTCAACCGCCCTTCATGTAGCAGTTCTGCAGCGCGGCGCAGACGGATGGTACGGATAAACTCAGTAGGTTTCTGTCCTGTGGCAGATTGAATCTTGCGGTAGAAAGTCATGCGGCTCATGCACAAATCGTTGGAAAGTTGCTCCACACTGTAGCTGTCGTCGTCAAGATGCTTTTCTACCCTGGCGATGGCTTTCTGCAGCCACTCGTTCTCTAAGGCAGATGACTTTTCCAGAGGTTGTTCCGTGGCAGGTGTTTCTTTTTTCATGGCGGCGAGGAACCTGCTCCGTTGTCGGTGGAGGAACCTGACATGAACGATGAGTCCCGCCAGGGTCATCAGCAGCACCCCCATCAGCCACCATGCCCATATAGGCAATCGTTCCACAACCTCTTGTTCGGGTTGACTCCACCGTTTGCCAGGCTGGGTTTCTTGAAGTTCAATGCGGTAAACGCCTTCATCCTCGATGTTCTGTTGGCGAAGCGTGTGCCGCACTGGGTCATAGAGGCGTACATAGCGGTCAGACACCATGACCAGCCGTCCCTTATTGTCCGTCAGCAGAGCCACAATCGCATCTCCATATTCGTTCGCGGCATCATCCTCGTCAGCGAGGTTTCCCTCGCGATAGCTCATCACGTTGCCGAAGATGGTGGCGAGCCAAAGTGTGCCGTCCTTGGTGAAAGTCATGGCCGACACGTCTCTTGTGTCTGGCAGCACGATGCTCTCCTTGCCCTGTCGCATGCAGCGGATGTCTTTGCCCGTGCTGAACCAAAGAGCATCGTGGGCATCAGAGGCGATGGCTGTCGGACGTTCAGACAGTCCTTTGGCCATGCGCACGGAGTCAGCCATGAATCGTGACAGGACTTGTCCGTCGAACCATGGGCGTTGCCGATGGGCACTGTCTAAAGCATAGCAGTTCCCGAAGCCATCCGCCACCAGCAGCCGCCCCTGCGAGTCAGCCGAGATGCGTCGGAAGTCAAAACTATCGGGCCACTCGGTCGTGATTTGTACGAGCCGTCCGTGGTCGAGCCGCAATTGGCCCCCCTCCCATTCCATGCCCCACAGTCTTCCCTGCTTGTCCTCGTGCAGTCGGAAAATGTACTTGTCACCCCCTTCATACGTGTTCAGCAGTTGTCCGTCTGCCGCATACTCATACACCTTCTTGTTGGCTGTCAGCCACCAATGCCCATTCCTGCCCACAACAATATCATCCACTCGCTTGTCATCCACCTCCTCCAGTCGGCGAATGCTGTAGTCCTGTTTATCGAGAACGTGCGCTCCGTGGAATGTGCCAATCAGGATAAACCGTTTCCCAGCTTCTGCCACACATGCCACGTTGTTGCTGCCCAGCAAATCGGGATGCTCCGTGTCGCTGCGGAACACCACCATTCTGCGCCCATCGTCCCGGCACACTCCACCCCCCTCGGTGGCATACCATAGGAAACCCTCCGAATCCTGTATCACCTGTAAGACTCGGTCAGACGAGAGTTGCTCCAGTCTTGGTAACGAAAGAGTCCGCTCCCCTTGTGCCCAGACAAGAAGTGGTGGCAGCAAGCCTATAATCCATAATATGAAGTAACGTTTCATGCGTTTCAATTCTAAAAAACGTGACAAAGTTACATAATTTCTGCATGAAGTTACAATTATACAACAACCTTTTGTACATTTTTTCTACCTTTGCACCACAAACTCAACGCAAACAGAACATGAAAAAATTTTTTTTGATGATGTGCAGCCTGCTGATGACAGGTGCATTGCATGCCCAGGGAGGTAACGGCGACTTCGTGAAGGGAGCCGATGTGGGTTTCCTTGCTGGACAGGAACAACGCGGAGTGAAGTTTCACGACCGACAGGGACATGAACGCGAATGTCTGGAACTGCTCAAGAACGACTATCAGATGTCCGCTATCCGTATGCGTGTGTGGGTCAATCCTCGCGGAGGCGATTGCGACAAGCATGCCCTTCTGGCCATGGCGAAGCGTGTGAAGGCATTAGGCATGGATTTGATGGTCGATTTCCATTACAGTGACTCATGGGCAGACCCAGGCAAACAGCCCATTCCGAAGGCATGGCTTGGTCACTCCTACGAAGAGATGAAGCAAGACCTGCGCAACCATACCATCGAAGTGCTCACCCTGCTCAAAGACAACGGCATCGCACCTCGATGGGTGCAGGTGGGCAACGAGACCACCAATGGCATGCTGTGGAGTGTGAAGACCAACGAACGCGGATGGGAAGTGAAAGACTCATTGGGACATACCATCATCACTCACTCCATGGGGCACATCAAGACCGAACCGCAGCAGTATGCTGGTTTCATTCGTGCTGGCTACGATGCCGTGAAAGAAGTCTTCCCCCAAGCCATCGTCATCGTGCATCTGGATCGTGGTCATAAGCCATCCATCTACGACTGGAACCTCGACACCCTCCTAAAATACGGTGGCAAGTTCGACATGGTGGGCATGTCGCTTTATCCCTATTGGGCGATGGAGGGACATCCCGAACTCAAGGCCGATGACATCATCACCGACTGCATTAAGAACATCCGCCATGTCAGCGAGAAATATCACTGCGACGTCATGATAGTCGAGACAGGCTACGAGGTGGACGAGGCTCATCCCGAAAAGATGGAGGAAGGCCGTCGCCAACTGACCCGCGTCATCCACGAAGCCCGCACCGCCACCGACGGACATTGCCGTGGCGTGTTCTATTGGGAGCCCCAATGCCTGCCAGGCGGCTATAAACTCGGAGCCTTTGATAGCAACGCCACCCCCACCGCCATCATGGACGGATTCATCGAAAAGAAGTAAACTAATCACAAAATGATAAGACAATGAAAAAAACAATCTTTTCTCTCCTGCTCCTGTTCACCCTTGCTGCATCAGCACAGAACGAGCAGAACCGCCGTTTCAATCGCGAGACATTCACCACCCAAACCCCGATGGTTCACGACCCCGTGATGGCCAAGGAAGGCGACACCTACTATCTGTACGCCACTGGCATGGGCATCCAGCAGATGACCTCGAAAGACCGCCAGACATGGACCGTCTCGCGCCAACCCCTCATGACCGTCATGCCCGGATGGGCCACCGACTCCGTGCCGGGCTTCACCACCCACGTCTGGGCACCCGACATCATCCAGTGGCATGGCCGCTGGTGGCTCGCCTACAGTTGCTCCACCTTCGGCAAGAACGGTTCAGCCATCGGACTCCTCAGCGGCCGCTCACTCCACGCCAACATGTGGAAAGACGAAGGTTGCATAGTCACCTCCCACGAACGCAAACGCGGAGCCGACGGACAGATGGAAGGCGACAACTGGAACGCCATTGACCCCAACTTCGTCATCGCCCCCTCCACCGACACCCCTTGGCTCGTCTGGGGCTCCTTCTGGGATGGCATCCAGCTCGCACGTCTTGACTCCACCATGCACATCGCCAAGGGCGAACGTCCTCGCACCATCGCTCGCCGTTACGACCCCAACTACAAGCCCACCGAGCCGAACCCCACCTCACGCTTTGCCGGCACCAACGCCATCGAGGCACCCTTCATCTTCCGTCACGGAGGCTACTACTACCTCTTCGTCTCGTGGGACTACTGCTGCCGTGGAGCCAAAAGCAACTACCGCGTAGCCGTAGGCCGTAGCAAGAGCGTGGAAGGTCCCTACCTCGACCGCAGCGGCAAAGACATGGCAAACGGAGGCGGAACCCTCTTCCTCGAAGGCGACAAGACCAACTGGGAAGCAGCAGGCCACTGTGCCGCTTACACCTTCGATGGCGAAGACATCTTCATCTGCCATGGCTACAGCGCCACCCAAGGTGGAGCCGCCCTGCTCATCCAGCGGCCCATCTCGTGGACAGCCGATGAATGGCCCGAACTGAAACCATAAAAAAGTTGACAATAGGCATCAACTCCTAATAACTAACTCCTAATTCCTAACTAATGAACAAGATTTTGATGGCAGCCCTGCTGCTTACTGCCGTCTTCACGGCGAAGGCACAAACCACATCCTTCACGCAATCACAAAATAGAACAAAACAAGCCTCTATCCGCATCGACCTCGCCCAAAAGGGAGCCGTAGTGTCGCCCAACCTCTACGGCATCTTCTTCGAGGAAATTAGTCATGCCGGCGATGGTGGACTCTATGCCGAACTGGTGCAGAACCGAGGCTTCGAGGAGCACGTGCTGCCCTCGGGCATGACCTACAAGAACGGCAAGGCCTACGCCCCCGATGCCATGAACTATGAGCACCGCAGAAACCGCAACTGGAACATTCCGTGGAACATGGAAGAAAAGAAGATGATGGGCTGGAAGGTGACAGGCCAGCAGGCCATAGTCACAAGTGAAGTGGTCGAAGCCACGAAACCGCTGCACCCGAACACGCCTCATGCCATGCAGCTCAGTATCAAGAAGGTGCAGAAGGGTGGAAAGGCCGTGCTCACCAATACCGGCTACTGGGGCATTGGCCTGAAACGTGGCGAGAAGTACGACCTGCGCTTCTACGTGAAATCGACTGGTTATAAGGGCACCATCACCGCACGGCTGGTGGACGGCGAGACGGCTACCTCACTTGGCATGGCAACCTTTGCTAATAAGCAGCTGAAGGATTGGACCGAGCTGACCGCAACGCTCACCGCTGAAGGTACAGCCACCCGAGGCGAACTGGCATTGGAGTTTGACCAACCAGGCACGGTGTTCGTTGACTACGTGTCGCTCTTCCCTCAGACCACATTTAAGAACCGCAAGAACGGGCTGCGAGCCGATGTGGCTCAGATGCTGGTCGATTTGCACCCTAAATTCATGCGATGGCCTGGCGGTTGCATCGTCGAAGGTGCCACGTATGAGAACCGTGTACGTTGGAAAGAGACACTGGGCGACCCCATGATGCGTCGAGGCGAATGGGATCTTTGGGGCTATCGCGCCACATGGGGCATGGGCTATCATGAATTCCTGCAGTTCTGCGAAGACCTGAATATGGATGCCATGTTTGTCAACAACGCAGGCATGTCTTGCTCTGTTCGCAACGGTGACTTCGTGAGCAGCGATGCCGACATGGATGCCGTGATTCAGGACTTCCGCGATGCCATCGACTATGCCCTGGCCGATCCTGCCAGCAACCAATGGGCAAAGATGCGCGCTGAAGCAGGACACCCCAAGCCCTTTCCCCTGAAATATGTGGAAATAGGCAACGAGAACGTGGGGTCAGAGTATGTCGCCCACTTCAACTACATCTTCAAGAAACTTAAAGCTGAATATCCGCAGATTACCTTCATTAACACCCTCGGTCACACCGACCCACTGTTGGAGCAAGTGCCTGGCGACTACATGGTTGACCCACACTGGTATCGAAACCCGGACTTCTTCTTTGCCAACAACCATCTGTTCGACGATGCTCCACGCACCCACGACATCTACGTGGGCGAGTATGCCTGCAACGGTGGGGTAGGAGCTGGCAACCTTCTGGCTGCCCTCAGCGAGGCCGCCTTCATCATGGGTATGGAGCGCAACAGCGACGTGGTGAAGATGACTTCCTACGCACCTCTCTTCGAGAATGAGAACCAGCGTGACTGGCCTTGCAACCTCATCCACATCAACAGCAGCGAGGTCTATGGCCGCGCCTCCTACTACGTGCAGCAGATGGCCGCCGAACACCGCCCTACCTATAATATATATGTGAGCGAGCCAACCACTGCTCAACCCGCTGAACCTTTCGCTGCTGGCGGTATCGGTTTGGGCAGTTATGCCACACAGTGCGAGTACAAAGACATCAGCGTGACCACAGCCGACGGCAAGACCACCCGCTACGAACCCGCACAACTGACCCCCAAACGAGGCAAGTGGGAGATGAAGGGCGATGTGCTCAGCCAGACATCGGATGAACGCACCTCGCTGGCTATGCTACCCACCATGAGCGATAACGACTACACCGTACAGCTGAAAGCCCGCAAGACGGGTGGCTTGGAAGGTTTCTTCATCTTCTACTCACTTGACGAGAGCGGACGCAATGGTTATGGCGTTAACATAGGTGGATGGAACAACCAAACCACGGCCGTGCAGCCTATGCGTGGAGGTCGGCTGACCGATGTGGTGAGTCCCCGTGTGCGCCAAAGTGTCGATAGCAACAAGTGGTACGACATCAAACTGGTGGTCAAGCCCCTGTCAGCTACACTCTACATCGACGGCAAGGAAACCACCGTGGCCAAGCCAGCCGAACCCACCCGCCACTTCTGCCAGACAGGCTACGACGAGCAGACGTCCGAACTTATCATCAAGGTTGTCAACGGTACTGACCAGCCCTATCACCGTTCCTTCACCATCGAAGGTGCTAAAAGCGTGATGCCCACAGGACGTGTCGTCACACTCTGCGGCAATGCCCAAGACGAGAACACTTTCGAGCAGCCCACCAAACTCGCTCCCGTCGAGACCCGTTTTGGCAAGTTCGGCAAGCTGTTCGAATATGAGTTTGCCCCCATGTCATTCACCATCATGCGAGTGAATGTAAACAAATAAAAACATTAAAAACTCAACAAAATATTATGAAAAAGATATTGGTTGCCATTGCGCTGATGGCAATACTGCCATTGGCAGCTGGCGCACAATTGTTTGACAGTTCGACGGCAAAGACTAAAGCCCAGACAAAATATGGGCAGGTGGCTGGCTACATCGAACGCGGTGTTTACACTTACAAGGGCATCCCCTATGCCCAAGCAGAACGCTTTCAGCCAGCCCATGAACCGAAAGCATGGCAGGGTGTGCGCTCCTGCCGCCATTGGGGACCCGTCTGCCCGCAAACCAAGAACAACGGATGGCGTGGCGACCAGTCAGCTTTCTTTTATCAGTGGAACGATGGCTATCAGAGTGAGGACTGCCAGCGACTGAACATCTGGACGAAAGGGCTGAACGACGGCAAAAAGCGTCCCGTGCTTTTCTGGCTTCATGGTGGTGGCTACACTAGCGGCAACGGACAGGAACACCCAGGCTATGATGGGCGCAACCTTGCCGAAAAGGGCGATGTGGTCGTTGTCACCATTAACCATCGCCTCAATGTGCTCGGCTTCCTCGACCTCTCAGCCTTTGGCGAAAAATACAAGGGGTCAGCCAACCTTGGCATGACTGACATCGTGGCCGCCCTGCGCTGGGTGAAAGAGAACATCGCCAACTTTGGTGGCGACCCCGACTGTGTGACCATTTTCGGGCAGTCAGGCGGTGGCGGCAAGGTGTCCACTTTGCTCTGCATGCCCTCTGCCAAGGGACTGTTCCACCGTGCCATGGTGATGAGCGGCTCGTTCCTCGGCAGCACACCCCAACAGGAAGCCCGCGAGGTAGGTCAACTCACAGCATGGTATCTTGGACTTACCACTGAAACCATCGACAGCATCCAACACGTGCCCTACGAGCGTTTGCTTGATGCCTCGAACAAAGCCTTCCGCGAAATCAGTAACCGCAATCGTGGCAAGCAGATTGGCCACGGAATCCGCCTTGGCTGGGGACCCGTAAACGATGGAGCCATCATGCCAGGCATCTTCGAGAATGGCAGCCAGAAAATCAGCAACGACATTCCCCTGCTCATTGGCTCCACACTTAATGAATTCTCCACACCCAACGAAGACAAGATGGTGCGTCCCGCTGTCATTCAGCAAGCCACCATTCGCTGCCAAGACGGTGGTGCCCCTGTTTATGTCTATCTCTCAGCCTATCAGTCGCCCACGGTGGATGGCTCGTTTCATGCCTGTCACAACTCCGACATCCCCTTCTTCTTCAACAATGTGGTGAAGAGTGCCCAAATGACAGGAGCCACCAAGGAGGGCATCGCTTTGGGCGATAAGATGAGTTCCGCTTTGCTCAACTTTGCCCGCACAGGCAATCCCAACGCAAAAGGGCTGCCCCAATGGCCAGCCTTCACCCCCGAAACCCAAGCCACCATGCGTTTCGATGCGCCGAAGTGCCAAATCATGTCTAATAGATAATTCCATATAACAAGACACCTACCTGTATGAAAAGAATCTTGATGGCAGCCCTGCTGCTCACAGCCGTCTTCACAGCGACGGCACAAATCCAAGAGAAGAAAATCACCGTGACCGAAAACATCGCCTACCGTACCGATGTAGGCCCCAGCACCGTGCTCGACCTCGCACAGCCCCTCTTCGGCCCCCAGCAAAACCGACCCGCCATCCTCATCATCCATGGTGGCGGCTGGAGTGCTGGCTCCAAGAACGACATGGTCTATCGCACCCTCATGATAGACTATGCTATGAAGGGCTATGTGGTGGCAAACATGAACTACCGCCTCTTGCAGGAAGCACCCCCACCAGCCTGCATCGAAGACGTGCGCTGCGCCATCCGCTGGATGAAAGCCCACGCCGACCAACTGGGCATCGACCCCGAACGCATCGGCACCTACGGACACTCTGCTGGTGGCCATCTCTCGCTCATGGCAGGAGTGGCAGCCGAGAGCAAGGCATTTGCCGACGACAAAGACCCGTGGAAAGCCTACTCCTGCCGTGTGGCATGCGCAGCCGGCGGTGCTCCTCCCACAGAGCTGGGACGCCCGGGCAATTCCTTTGGTGACCACACCGAGTGGTGGCCCATCGGCTACATCGGCAAGAGCGACACCCCCTTCCTCGTTCTGCAAGGCGGCGAAGACCCCGTGGTGCGACCCAACCTCACTGAAGACTGGGTGGTGAAGATGCAGAAGGCAGGCTCACAGGTGGACTATGTGAAAGTGCATGGTCAGCACGGCGTTGCCTTCGACCAGCAGTTGGAATTCACACGTCCCGCCATGGATGCCTTCTATGCTCGCCACCTCAAGCACGACGACCCCAGCGTGAGCTTCGAGCAGATGAAAGTGCCCGACTTCGGTGGTAGCGGACGCCACAAGGCCATCGCCGTGCGCGAGAAGACCCTGCCCGACTTCGTTGTCTATCGTCCTGTCAACCTCGATGCAGCCATGACCGTAGGCACTCCCCCCCTGTTTGGCACGGGCGAACCCCAGAAAGAGAAACTCCCCGTCCTCGTCTTCTGCAACGGCGGTTGCATGGACACCAGCATTGGCTACGAAAACATGCTCACCGACATCGCCTCCCACGGCTACGTGGTGGTGGCCATTGGCGAACTGCAGATGCTGGCTCAGCATGAGAAAGACCAGCACACCCCCTCGCCGATAGTGAAGAAAGCCCTCGACTGGCTCAGCCAGCAAGCCGCCGACCCCAACTCCGCCTACTACAATAGGCTCGACATGGACAAGATAGCCGCAGCAGGTCACTCATGCGGCGGAGCGCAAGTCTTGGCCAATGCAGCCGACCCACGCCTCAAGACCTACGCTCTCCTCAATGCAGGCATGGGACAGATGAGCATGGCAGATGCCAGCAGCAAGTCGCTCAAGAACCTCCATGGCCCCATCCTCTACCTCCTTGGCGGCGAAACCGACATGGCATGGAAAAATGCGCAGGCAGACTACAAAGCCCTCAAGAAAGTCCCCGTCGTCTTTGCCGACAACACCACAAGCGGTCATGGCGGCACCTACCATCAGCCCAACGGTGGAGCCAACTCACGCATGGTGCGCGCCTGGCTCGACTGGCAGCTGAAAGGCAAGGCCGACCTTGAGAAACTCTTCCTCCAAGGCGACCTCACCGGCTACGATGGCTTCAGCATCAAGCACAAGAACTTCTAAGGCTCAACGCTTGACTCACAACTCTTCATTGGCTACGCCGAGAGGTTCTTAATTTTCAATTCTTAATTCTCAACTCGAATCCCACGTTCCATCCGTTCGTGCCTTCGGGCAACAAGGCGATGGAGCCGCCCGAGAGTTGAATCATGCGACGGCATAGGCTCAGCCCTATGCCGTTGCCTGTTTTCTTTGTGGTGTAGAAAGGTACGAAGATGTCGTTACGTTCAGCCGTGGGGATGGGTGCGCCATCATTGTAGAACACGATGTGAACCGTTTTCAGTTTGTCGCGGAAAGCGGAGATGAGCACATGCTTGGCATCGGCCTCCACTGCATTTTTCATGAGATTCATCAGCACCTGCCGCATCAAGTTCGGGTCGGCATGTAGTTGCAAGTTGGCAGGTTCTACTTTCACTTCTATGTCAACCTCGCCAGCCATAGTCTGCAAGCACCTTAACAAAATCTCCACCTCGATATTTTCAGGTTGAGGTAGTTGCAGCGATGAAAACTTGCGGTAGCCATCCACAAACGAACGTAACCCCTTCGACGTTTCGTGGATGACCTTCATGCCTTCGTAGAGGTCAGAGTTCCTGATGCTTTCCTCTTGCACGAATGTGCCCGACAGCGAGACGATGGGAGCCAGCGAGTTCATGATTTCGTGAGTCAGCGTTCGCGTCAGTTTTTCCCACGAAGCCATCTCGATGTCCTGTCGCTGTTCCTGCATCAGTTCCATCATGTGGTTGATGGTTTCACGTGCTGCACGTTCACCAGGCAGCACCCCTTTCGTCGGAAGACGGAAGGAGAAGTCGCCATTGCGGATAGCTTCGAGCACAAGGGGGTAGAGAGAGGTGGAAAACATGGGCTATCTTTTAAAGTTCATTTAGGTTTCGTGTGTTTTATTTCTTTGGAGTTAGAAGGGTTAAGGGAGTTTGAGCCAAATGTGATGCTGGTGTCAAGGTATCGGCTTTTTAATTCATCACTCTCAACTTATTATACAGCGTCTGCCGACTGATGCCCAGCATTTCAGCAGCCAGTCGGAGGTTGCCGTGGCACTTATCCACAGCACTCCTCACGTGGGCCTCTTCCACTTCGGCCAGCGGTCGGATTTGCTGTTGGCGGTTGATGGCTCCCATCAGCGTGTCCACCAGTTTGTTGTTGTCCCACGGCTTCTCCACAAAGTCGGCAGCCCCACGCTTGAGAGCCTTCACCGCCAATTCGATGTCGGCATAGGCGGTGAACAGCACCACTGGCACTTCGGGGTGCAACAGCTTGATTTTGTCGAGCCAGAAAAGTCCCTCGTTGCCCGTGTTTAGACCGAGGGAGAAGTTCATGTCGAGCAACACCACATCGATGGCATTTTGTGCCATCACGGTCGGGATGCTGTCGGGTGCATTGAGGGTGAACACCTGCTCAAAGGTTTTCTTCAGCAGATAACGCAGCGAGATGAGCACGTTGGGGTTATCGTCGATGATGAGGATAGATTGATACATGTGTATTCCTTTTTCTTTTTGCAAAAGTACGCTAAAAACGTCAAAGGGGCAAAAATCTCTGGAGGAAAAAAGAGGCGTGTCCAGTTTTTGGACACAAAAGTGTCTAATTTTTTGACACTCCCGATTTTTCCGCATTTTTCATTCCGCCCCTTTGAGTGAGAGAAAGTAACTTTGTCCATGAAAAGAGTTGCGCACAAGCGTAAACACAGATCAGTTATATGTTTAGTAAACTTTATTCAAACCATGGTGCTTCGCCTTGGGTCGTGAGGTTCGAGACGAAGATTTTTCCGACAACATCAAAAACCAACCGATATGAAACAAATACTATTTTTATTATTCATCATGAGTGGCGTATTCTGTTCGGCACAGGAAAGCGAACGTAAAATCTCCGTGTGGGGGCACGTGCGCGACTCGTTCACGAAGCAGGGCATTCGCGATGTGAAAATCACCGTTATGAGTGCCGACAGCACCGTGCTCGACACCACCCGTGTGTGGGGCAATCCACAGCCAGGCGTCAGTTACGATGCCACCTACAAGAGCCGTGTGCCCGTCGTGGCGCAGCGGCTCATCATCAAGGCCGAACATCCCGACTACGAAGACACCTATGTGAACTTCAATATCCGCTACATCAAGCGCAACACCTTCTTCGACGCTCCGTGGCACTACATGAAGCGGCGGCCCAAGCAGTCCCAACTCTCCGACATGGATCGAGAATTGGACGAAGTGGTGGTCAAGGCCACAAAGGTGCGCATTGCCTACCGTGGCGACACCCTCGTCTATAATGCCGATGCCTTCAATGTGCCCGAAGGCTCCATGCTCGATGGCCTGCTCCGTCAGATGGACGGGGTGGAACTGAACGACAATGGCGAAATCAAGGTGAATGGGCGTAAGGTCGATTATTTGACCCTGAACGGAAAAGACTTTTTCAAGGGACAGAACAAGGTGATGCTGGAGAATCTGCCCTACTACACGGTGAAGGAGGTGAAGGTGTTCAACAAGACCACCGAGCGTAGCGAGTTCTTGGGCCGCGACGTGGAGGAGAAGGAGTATGTGATGGACGTGCAGTTGAAGCGCGAGTACAGCATTGGCTACATGGGCAACCTCGAGGCTGGCGGCGGCATTGCCACTCCCGAAGGTCTTGATGCTGAGCGGACTACGGAGGCCGACCGCTACATGGCTCGCTTCTTTGCCGCCCGATTCTCCGACAACACCCGCATGGCCCTGATGGGCAACACCAACAATATCAACCAGCAGGGGCGACCCACCCAGAGCGGCGACTGGCGTGACAACACGGGGCAGAACGGACGCACGACCACCCACCGGTTGAATGGCAACCTCATGATGAACGGTAAGGACAACAAGGTGACCAACAATGTGGACTACAGTGTGGAGTGGGACCGTGGCGACTTTGTCAGTCGCACCTCGGCTGAGAACTATCTGAGCAGCGGCAATAGTTATAGCCACAACGAGAGCAACAGCAGGTTGCGTGACTTCACCTTCAATTTCGGCGACAACTTCCGTGTCAAACTGCCCCAACTCAAGGTGCCTTTCAACATGGACACGCGCCTTGACCTCACCTACAACCGCCACCACGACTGGAACCAATCGGCCTCGGCCATGTTTGCCACCGATCCCTTCGTCCAAGGCATCAGCGAGGCCGACACTGTCAACACCACCCAAAGCAGTTCGCACTATCGCAGCCGCAACTTCAACGTGCAGATGCTGAACGCCCTTACCCTCAAACTGCCGTGGGGCGACCACATTGACCTCAACTTGAACGGCCACTATTGGCGCAATCCTGGCGAGGGCGATGCCCAAGAGCGTTATCGCTACCATCACGAACCCGACCGCAGTAACGACCGCAACCGCCACGACGACACCCCCAGCCACTCCTACCTCTGGAATGCCCGTCTCAACTACACCATCGCATGGCTCAGCGGTTGGAGTGTGGAGACCTACGGACGCTATGAGCAGGAGTATCAGAACAACGTCAACGACTACTATACCCTTTCCCCATCCCTCCCCCTGTATGGGGAAGGTGACCTTGTGGCTGGTTCCTCAATAATCCATGTCCCCGACCTCGCCAACTCCTTCTCCTATGGGCAAATGAGCCGTGACTATCGTGCTGGCATCGTGTCTGGTTACACCAAGAACGCTGATGGAAACTACACCAACTTCCGTCTCGAACTCCCTGTGCGCCACATCCTTCAGCGCATGGACTATCGCAGCGACCCCCTCTCCACCTCGCTGAGCCGACACTACACCACCTTTGACCCCTCGGTCAGCCTCTCGGTGGCTCGCAACAACTTCAGCCGCTACTTCTATCTCAGAGCCAACATCACTCACACCCCGCCCAGCCTTCTCCAGATGCTCGACCGCACCAACACCAACAATCCCTTGGCCGTCATGCTGGGCAATCCGGACTTGCAGCAGCAGACCGCCTATACCTTCGCTGCCTACTTCCAGCGGTCGGGCGATGCCAAAACGCCCAACCACTATGTGAGCGTGTCGGGAGGCCTCACCGATAACCGTGTGGTGCAAGGCTACTCCTACAACCAGCAGACGGGTGTGCGCACCTATCGTCCGGCCAATGTGGACGGCAACTGGTACACAGGGTTCCTCTACAATCTGGGCATGCCCCTCGATTCTGCCAATCTCTTCCGCTTCTCACTCGATGCCAGCTACCGCTTGGATCACATAGTCGATTTGGCCAGCACCGACGGCGACGGAAACAGCGCGCGAAGCACCGTGTGGGTGCATGGAACAACCTTTTCTCCCTCGCTGCGCTACCAGAAGGATAAGCTCTCCGTCCAACTTTCGGGCAATTTGACGTGGGAGAACACCCACCGACGCCAGCAGGAGGGCATCACCTCCTCTATGGCTGCCATCAACACCTTCCGCTTCCACTACGGACTCTCCGCCACCACCCCCCTGCTGTGGAAAGTTTCCCTTTCCACCGACTTCACCATCTATTCGCGCCGAGGCTACTCCGACCCCTCCATGAACACCAACGAACCTGTGTGGAATGCCACCCTCTCGCGCCCCTTCCTTCGGGGCAAGCTCATAGCCCTTCTGCGTGGCTACGACCTGCTGGCTCAGCGCACCAACTTCTCCTACACGGCCAACGCACAGGGGCGTGTAGAGACCTGGCGCAACAGCCTCGGTCGCTACCTGCTGCTGTCGCTGCAATGGAAGTTTAACCACAACCCGAAAAAGCGCACTTAAACAACCCCAAAATCGGTCTGAGTCACACCCCTACCATAGGTGTGACTCAGACCCCTATAGGGGGTGTGACTCACACCGATTTTGAGGCTCTGAAAGCACCTTTTTCCCGCCTCTTCCTTTGGCTCTATTTTTAGAGTGGAATTTCACTCTGAAACCCTTCAATGTGTCTAATTTTTGGACACTTTTTGTCTCCATCCCTTTCAATGCTTGTCTGAACCGTGGGGAATGCTTAACTTTGTGGACACAAAAGAAAGGTGAAGTCCTCATGAAGTCATCCCTGCACACCCATCATGCGCTCGGCATCGTCAGTTTGGCGATGGCACTGGTCGTGTGCTATGTGTTCGCCTCCCACGTCTGGCACGAGTCCGAACTCAACTATGCCATCGCCCACCGCGAACGGGTGTTTCAGGTGGAACAGACGGGGCCGATGATGACAGGCGACCCTTCGCTGCTCACAATGCAGTTGGCAGAACTCTTCCACCAGATGCCCCATGTGGAGGCCGCCACCGCCTTCAGCCAAGCGGCTCTTGGAGTGGGCAACAACGGATTCACTACCATCTATGGTGATCGGGTGGCCATGCTCGGCACCGTGAGCGATGCCCTGCCGATGGGACTGTCGGCTTGGGGGCTCGACATGGTGTGTGGCAGTGACAGCTTTGCAAAGGGAGGCATGAGCGGTGTCATCATTCCCGCTTCGGTGGCCCGGCAACTCTATGGCACCGAGCAGGCTGTGGGTCGTGAACTGCGCTGGTACAATCCCAACACCGACCCTGTGCCTGTGGTCGGAGTTTATCGCGACTTGCCGGCAGACTGTGGAATACCCAATTCGGTCTATCACACCACCAGCAATATTCGTTTCCCTTCCGATTCTTGGTGGTTCAAGACCTACATCCGGCTGGATCGTGCCGACCACCTCGGCAGCGTGGAACGCCTCTTCCAGCAACGGCTGGACAGCCTCTGCCATGAGAACCCCTTGCTGGCCAACACCTACGATGGCCTGCAACTGAAATACACCTCGCTGGCTCAGCCTTCTGCTGTGAGTCTCACCCTTCCATTCTGCCATGCGGAGATTACGCTTCCGCTCGGTGGAACTGGCGATTTGGCTCTGTTGCTCTCCTCCCTGTTCGTGTTGCTCATGGCGGCTCTGAATGCACTGAATCTCAGTGTGGCAGCCGTGCCCATGCACATGAAGAGTGTCAACACGCGGCTGGTGCTGGGGCAGCCAGTGGGCCAGGTGTGGGGAAACATCGTGGCTGGCAGTGTGGGCAGAGTGGCGGTGGCTTTCTTTCTGGCGGTGCTGACGGTGCTGTGCCTGTCGCGGATAGAGGCCGTGCAGATTGTGGCACCACACACCCTGTCGATGACCGATGACCTCAATAGCCGCCTCTTGCTCTTGTTGGGCGGATTCACCTTGCTTTTGGGACTGCTCTCAGCCCTCTATCCAGCCTATAAACTGACCCATGTGCCGCTCTCTATGGTCATCCGTGCGCGCTATGCCCTTTCGCCTCGCGGCCGGTGGCTGCGCACCCTCACCCTCTGTCTGCAACTGGCGATGACGAGTGCCATCCTGCTCTGCTTCTCAGTCATCGCTTGGCAAAATCGTCATGTGCTCAACACCGATTATGGCTTCGACAAGGAACGGTTGCTCTATGCTCAGAACTACCATGTGGAGGATGGCGGCTCCGACGAGGACTTGCGCTCGGCACTGATGGAGGTGCCAGGTGTGGAGGACGTGAGTTTCACCGATATGGTGCCGTTTGTGTCCATGCAGACCCTGACGCTGTGGCTGTCGGGCCACACGTATCTCACTCGCCGCCAGAATGCAGAGGGGACATGGGAGGAAGATGAGGTGTGGAACTTCGGACGAGTAGATACGAACTACTTCCACACGATGGGAATAGACGTGCAGGAGGTGAAAGCCTCTCCCGTTCCCAATGACGGGAGTGACCCCTGTCTCGTCTTGCAGCATCGAGTGGCTGACAACTATCATCAGCGACTGTCTGTGCTGCACCACGGTCGTAATGTCCTTCTGTCAGTGGCAGCCGTGTGTGAAGACCTGCGGCTCAACTCCCTGCGCGAGGCTGACACGTTGGGCATGCGCAACGCCTTCATTGTGGGGCAGGAAGTAGGCTCTTCCTATGCGCACGTGATGGTGCGTGTGGCCGAAGGGACCGACAAGCAGGCAATGGCCGACACGCTCTTCCGCCGCTATGAGCAGGTGCGGCACTTCGGCCGTCTTTATTCTCTGGAAGAGGCAGAGCGTCAGTTCGGTTTTCACGACTATGACGAAGTGGTGGAGCGCATCTATGCTGACGAACTCTGTTTTGCCCGACAGATGCTGGTGCTGGCGGTGAGCAGCATCCTCGTCACGCTGTTGGGGTTGCTGGCTGTGGCGGTGGTGGAACGCCGCTATATGCTCCGCAGCATTGCCATCCGACGAGTGCTCGGCATGACGACGGGCGAAATCCTCCTCATGCAGATGCGCCGTTACGGTCTCCTGCTCCTTGTGGGGGCTGCCTTAGGCATGCCGCAGGCTTATTGGCTCTCGCGGCAGTGGCTCGCCTCTTTCCACGATTGTGCCGCCATGCCGTGGTGGATGCCGTTGGCTGTTTTGACTCTGCAGGCTCTCATGATAGGGCTGGTCATCGTGTGGCAAAACCTCCATTCTTCCATGAAAAATTTGACTTTGGCAGTAAAGACCGAATGAAATAATAGAGAATATGATTCAACTCGAAAACATCACAAAGAGATTCCCCCATACCTTGTCGCTGCGCGACGTGTGCCTCGACATCCCCGATGGCGAGTTCCTCTGCATCATGGGACCTTCTGGCTCAGGCAAGACAACCTTGCTCAATATCATCGGACTGCTTGATGCACCAACCGATGGGCGTTACCTGTTGGATGGGGTGGACGTGTATGCCCAGAGTGAAGCGGCCCGCGCCACCTTGCGTCGCCGACATCTGGGCTTTGTCTTTCAGGCGTTCAACCTGATTGACGAACTCACCGTGTGGGAGAATGTGGAATTGCCATTGAAGTTGCTCGGCTATTCGCGCAGTGAGCGTCGGCCACGTGTGGAAGAACTTTTGCGCCGCCTCGGCATCAGCCACCGTGCGCAGATGTATCCTGCCGAACTTTCGGGCGGACAGCAGCAACGAGTGGCTTTGGCACGTGCCGTCATCAACCATCCGCGTCTCCTCTTGGCCGATGAGCCTACAGGCAACCTCGACTCCAAGCAGGGACAGGAGGTGATGCAACTCCTCTCCGACTTGCACCACGACCTGCATTGCACCATTGTGATGGTGACCCACTCTCACCGAGCCGCTGCCCATGCCGAGAGGGTGGTGGAGTTGTTTGACGGGAGATTGTTGGGGGGTAGGAGTTGTTTTATTGAGAATTAGAATGGTGAATTGAGAATGAGAAGTTAAGAGTTGTTTTTTTATACATTTTTACCTGCTTTCACCTATTTTTTCTTCGGTGGCTTGCCGCAACAAAACTAAAACTCTTAACTTTGCAAATGAAATGCTAACTAAAACCTATAGAGCAATGAAAAAATGTGTTTTTTTGTGGAGCCTCCTCTTGCTGGGGCTTTCTTCGCTCTCCCTCTCGGCACAGAACGTGCAGAGGGGTACGTATGGCTATCTCTATTGCCACATGAGCGACCAGGGTGAGTTTACGGCTTATGCGCTGAGCCGAGATGGTCTGCATTACCACGACCTGAACGGGGGCAGGGCGGTGATGGATCCCGAAGTGATGGCGGGCATTGAGGGCGGTCAGAGAGATGCCTATGTGTGCCGTAGGTCGGACAGGAGGAAGGGCTACCTGATGGTGACAACGGATATGTGTAACCGCAAGAGCCGCTCGTGGTTCAACTATGGCATCAACCTCCTGACGAGTGATGACTTGATTCACTGGACTTCGAAGACGTTTGATTTCCGAAAGGGAAACGAGATTTTCTGCGACCCCGAGAGTCCCGACGTGGTGGCTGACTGGTCGAAGATTAACCGTGTGTGGGCTCCGCAGATTTTTTGGAATCCTGACTATGTGTGGCCGAACGGCGAGAAGGGGGGCTACATGATTTACTATTCCATCTGGAGCAGCAACGAGGGGGACGGGTATGACCGCATGGTGTATAGTTATGCGGACAAGACGTTCACGAAGCTGACGAAGCCGCGTGTGCTCTTCGATTGGGGCTATGCCACGATTGATGCCGACATCAACTATCTGGAGAGTGACGGCAAGTATCACATGCTCATCAAGAAGGAGGGAGGACACCCTGGCATTTTCCAGACGGTGGCTGACCAACTGACGGGGCCTTGGCCAGAACCTGACGAGGACGATTTCGTGAGTTTCGAGGGGAAGAAGAAGTGTGAGGGCAGCAGTGCCTTCCAGATTGTGGGCGAGAAGGGCTGGAGGGTAGCTTACATCCAGTACAGCGACCGCCCGAAGCACTACCGCATTTGCCAGACGGATGAATACCTCCGAGGCTTCCACGACCCTGTCGATATCGAGGGTGTGACCGGGCCCCAGCATGGCAGTTTCATGCGGCTGACCAAGAAGGAATATAAGAGATTGGAGAAATATTTTAAGTCTAACTGATTGCACCCCAGTTGATGTTGCTCTTGCGGAGTTCGCGGAGGCGACGCCATAGAATGTCGTTCTGAGGGTTGCGCTCTTCGGGGTCGGATGTGATGACGGCTTGGGCGGTATCGCGGGCGAGCGTGAGGATTTGACCGTCACGTGCGAGGTTGGCTATCTTGAGGTCGAACGCTATGCCCGACTGCTGGGTGCCTTCAAGGTCGCCTGGGCCTCGGAGCTTGAGGTCTTGCTCGGCTATCTCGAAGCCGTCGGTGGTATCGACCATGCATTGGATGCGCTTGCGGGTGGTGTCGCCTATCTCGAACTTGGTGACGAGCACACAATAGCTTTGGTCGGCTCCTCGACCTACGCGCCCACGCAACTGGTGGAGCTGGCTGAGACCGAAGCGTTCGGCATTTTCGATAATCATGACGGAGGCGTTGGGCACGTTGACACCTACCTCGATGACGGTGGTGGAGACGAGGATGTGGGTTTCGTGGTTGGCGAAGCGTTGCATCTCGACATCCTTGTCGGCGGGTTTCATCTTGCCGTGCACCTTGCTCACCTTGTAGGTGGGGAAGGCGCGTTGTATTTCTTCATATCCTGCTTCCAAGTCTTTCAAGTCCATCTTCTCTGTCTCCTTGATGAGGGGATAGACGATGTAGATTTGCCGCCCTAACTGGAGCTCGCGGTGCATGAGTTGGTAGATGCGCGGTCGGTGGGCATCGAACATGTGGACGGTGCGGATGGGTTTGCGGCCAGGAGGAAGTTCGTCGATGACGGAGACGTCGAGGTCGCCGTAGAGGGTCATGGCGAGTGTGCGGGGAATGGGGGTGGCTGTCATGACGAGCACATGAGGTGGCACGGTGTTTTTCATCCAGAGCTTGGCGCGTTGTGCCACGCCGAAGCGGTGCTGCTCGTCGATGACCACAAGGCCCAACTTGTGGAAGAGGACGTTGTCTTCGATGACGGCGTGTGTGCCGACGAGGATGTGTATGTCGCCCGTGACGAGTCCTTCAAGCACGGCGGTTCGGCGTTTGCCTTTCACGGTGCCGGTGAGGAGTTCGACCTTGACGGGCAAATCGCCCAAGAACTCACGCAGGGTGTCGAGATGCTGCTCGGCAAGGATTTCTGTGGGTGCCATGATGCAGGCTTGGCAGCCGTTGTCGATGGCGATGAGGGCGACCATGAGGGCGACAAGGGTCTTGCCGCTTCCCACATCGCCTTGCAAGAGGCGGTTCATCTGACGGCCTGACTTCATGTCGGCTCGAATCTCGCGAATGACACGCTTCTGTGCCTCCGTCAGCTGGAAGGGCAGGTGGTCGTAGAAGAATCTGTTGAAGTGCTCGCCAATGGTGCTAAAGACGATGCCCTTGTAGCGCAACTGGCGGTCTTTGACGTAGCGTAGGATGTTGAGCTGCACGTAGAAGAGTTCCTCAAACTTGAGGCGCAGCTGTGCATGGCGCAGGGCTTCGGGCGAAGAGGGGTAGTGGATGTTGCGCACAGCATCATCGTAGGACATGAGGTGGTGCTGCTGCACGATGTAGGGGGGGAGGGTTTCTGCCAACGGTTGCTTGAGGAGCTTGAACATGTTGGCGGTGAGTTTTGCCATTGCGGCGGAGGTGAGTCCGCTGTGCTTCATCTTCTCGGAGGTGTTGTAAGAGGGACAGAGCCCTTTGAAGACGGTGGGCTGGGCATCAAGTGTAGCTTCTTGCAAATTGGGATTCAGCGATGTGTCCTCGAAGAGGTTGCCTGTGGTTCGTGCTTGCGCGAGGAACTGTTCGGTGGCTGCCTCGATTTCGGGATGGGCAATCTGCAGATGGCCGTTGAAGACGGTTGGCTTGCCGAAGACGATGTAGGGCTTGCGGCAGTCGTAGTTCTGGGCAGCATATTTGATGCCTTGGAACCAGACGAGGTCGATGCTGCCGGTACTGTCGGCAAAGTGGGCGATGAGTCGTTTGTTGCGGCCTTCGCCGATGGTGTCGAAGGAGAAGATTTGTCCGCAGAGCTGCACGTAAGGCATGGAGCCGTCAATGTCGCGTATCTTGTAGATGCGGCTGCGGTCAATGTATTTGTAGGGATAGTATGCCAAGAGGTCGCCAACGGTGGTGATGCCGAGTTCGTTGGCGAGCAGGGTGGCGCGGTTGGGACCCACGCCTTGCAGGTACTTGATGTCTTGGCTAAGGATGTTCAAGAGGTTTGGGGTTTTGAGGTTGTGCGGTCGCTTCGCTGAACGGTTATGGGGGGCTCATCTTACCACCACGCGGTCGCCGAGCAGCTTGGCGATTTTGCGCTGGATGTCGCCGAGTTCCTTGATGCGGCGCATGGTGTCGAGCATCTTGGTGATGTCGTTTTTCACTTCGGGACGGGTGAGGTCAGCGTTGTACTGCTTGAGCTCTTCTTCCACGATGGCGTTCTTGTAGTCGAGCAGGAGGCGCGTGAGGTAGGTGACTTTCAGTTCCTCCTCGCTCTGCTCCATCTGGTTGCCCGAACTGAGCTGGTAGCGCTCGCTGATGAGGTCGGCGGCTTCGCGGCTGATGTCTTCTTCCTGATTGTTGAGCAGGAACTTGCTGGCCTTGAAGCCTTCGTCGTGGACGTGTTGGCAGGTGAGAGTGAGCATCTTGGCGTAGAGTGGGGAGCGGAGGGTGATGCCATCGTAGGCGAGGTCGTTCTGTACAAACTCTGCCAGGGTCATCTGGGCTTGTTCTCCGTCAGCGTTCTCACCTTCGATGTATTGTTCGCCGTAGCGCGTAACGAGGGTCATCATCAGCCGCTCAATGCCAATGAAGCGTTGTTCGGTTTGGCTCTGCCGGGTGATGATGGGGGTGGTGGGAACGGTGGAGAAGGGGGCGTCGTCTTCCTCGGGATAGGCTCCGAAGGGAGGAATGTCATCGGGCATAGGAGGAATGTCGGAGGAGGGATTGAATGAGGATGGACCGGATGAGGAAGAGTCGGATGAGGAGGGACTGGAGGGTGTGGAGATGGAGGTACTGTCTCCTGCAAGGGAAGAACTGCCTCCCGCTGGAGTGGATGTACTGGGGCTGGTAGCGTTGGCTTGCTCGGCATTCAGTAGACGAGTTTGGCGTTCGCGTTCACGTTGTGCCTCCTTCTTCATGTTTTCGAGGATGGCAGCACGGTTCTTGTTGGCTCCACGCATGAGGATGGCTTCGTCCATGTTGAGGATTTCGGCACATTCGTGCACATAGGTGGAACGGATGATTTCATCGGGAATGACGGCGATGCTCCTGACGATGTCTTCGGTGAGCTGGGCGCGTTTGATGGGGTCGCGCTGTGCGTCTTTGAGCAGGAGGTTGGTCTTGAAGAGGATGAAGTCGGTCTGGTGGGCTGCCACGTATTCCTTGAACTCCTGTGCGTTGTGCTTGCGCGAGAAGCTGTCGGGGTCGTCTCCATCGGGCAGAAGGAGTATCTTCACGTTCATGCCTTCTGCAAGGAGCATGTCGGTGGAACGTGTGGCGGCATGGATGCCTGCCTCGTCGCCGTCGTAGAGGAGGGTGATGTTGTTGGTGAAGCGATGGAGAAGGTGGATTTGTGCCTCGTTGAGGGCTGTTCCTGAGTTGGCCACGACATTCTCGATGCCACACTGGTGCATGGCGAGCACGTCGGTGTAACCTTCGACCATATAGACCATATCTTCCTTGGCTATCTGCTTCTTGGCTTGGAAGATGCCGTAGAGTTCGTTGGCTTTGTGGTAGATGAGGGAGTCGGGGGAGTTGACGTATTTCTGGCTGACACCTTTGGTGCGGGCATCGAGCACACGACCTCCGAAGGCCACGACCTTTCCGTTGACGGCCACCCATGGGAACATGGCACGGCCACGGAAGCGGTCGTAGATGGTGCCGTTGTCGCGCTTGACGCACAGACCTGTCTCGATGAGGTATTTCTCGTTATATCCCTTGGCTTTTGCCTCTTTCGACATGGCATCGGGGCTGTCGAGACAGAAGCCGAGACGGAACTTGGCGATGATGTCGTCGCGAAAGCCACGGCTGCGGAAATAGGCAAGTCCGATGGCACGACCGTCTTGGTTGTTCTGCATGGTCTGGCTGAAATACTTGGCAGCCCACTCGTTGACGGCGAACATGCTTTCCCGCTCATTCATCCGCTGGCGCTGCTCGTCGGTCATCTCTTCTTCCTCGACGGGGATGCCGTATTTCTTGGCCAAATGTTTCAGTGCCTCGAGATAGTTCATCTGCTCCATTTCCATGATGAAATGGACAGCGTTGCCTCCCTTGCCACAGCTGAAGCACTTGCAGAGGCCACGTGCAGGGGAGACGGAGAAAGACGGAGTCTTGTCGTCGTGGAATGGACACAATCCCTTGTAGCTCGCTCCTGAACGGCGAAGCGTGACGTAGTCGGAAACGACGTCAACGATGTTGGCGGCATCTACGATTCGGTCAATGGTGGATTGCGGTATCATTCCTAATTTCTGATTAAGCTTAGAAATTCCTTGCGTTTCTCGATGTTCTCGAAAACGCCGGTATAGTACATGGTGGTGGTGGTGGAACCTTGCTTCTCAATGCCGCGCATCTGGATGCACATGTGCTGGGCTTCGATGACGACGATGGCACCGAGGGGGTTGAGGGCTTGCTGCAGACAGTCGCAGATTTGCTTGGTGAGGTGTTCCTGCACTTGCAGACGGTGGGAGAAGATGTCAACCATGCGTGGTATTTTGCTCAGCCCGACAATGTGGCCGTTGGGAATGTAGGCTACATGGACTTTGCCGAAGAAGGGAAGGATGTGGTGCTCGCAAAGGGAATAGAACTCGATGTCTTTCACCACCACCATTTGGTCGTAATCCTCCTGGAACATGGCCGACTTCAAGGTGGCCACGGGATCCATGGAATAGCCTTTGGTGAGTTCGAGGAAGGTGCGAGCCATGCGTTCGGGGGTTTTTGCCAATCCTTCGCGCTGTGGGTCTTCCCCAATCACTTCAAGATTTTTGACGCAGGTTTCTTTCAGTATTTCTATCTGTTCTTCTCTGTCCATTTCTTCTGTTTAGGTTATTGATAGACGAATACTTCACTATTGACAATGATGGCTCCTTGAGCCAGTCGTGCATTTTTCAGCTTGTCAAGATAGTTGTCAGCTTCCTTGCGAGTGACAAAGTCGCCCACACGGCATCGCCAGTTGGGGGATTCAAACGTGGTATATACGCGGAGTTCGGGGAAGACGGTGGCCACTCTGTTGCCAGCACGTTGTGCCTGAGTTTGGTCGGCTTGTGTGCTACCTCCCCAATACACCTGAATGCGGTAGCCACGTGCCTTGGTCTTCTTGCCTTTTGGAATGCCTGGCAGTTCTCGAATCACCTCTTTTTTCGGAATGAATTGCTTCTTCCCGTTTACCATATCGTCGAGTAGGGAGTCTTGATGTACTGTCACTGTGCCTTGTCCCGCAGCCTGACTGGTGAGGTGTTCTGTGAAGTTTTGTGCAGACATGGTGATGGTACACCAAAGGATTGAAAGTGCAAGTGAAAGAAGTCGTTTCATTGTTGAGGATTTTATTGAATTGAGAATTGACAGTTGAGAGTTGACAATGGAGAATGGAGAATTGAGGATTGAGAATCGACAGTTGCCTATGATCAATCCTCAATTCTCCATTAGTTAATTATTTCCAAGCGTCGATGATGCCCTTGAAGTCGGCCACCTTGAGTGATGCACCACCAATGAGACCACCGTCGATGTCGGGCTTTGCGAAGAGTTCGGGAGCGTTGGAAGCCTTGCAAGAACCACCGTAGAGGATGGAAGTTTCATTGGCTACTTCGGCACCGTACTTCTCGGCAACGACAGAGCGGATGTAAGCGTGGATTTCTTCAGCCTGGTCTGCCGTAGCGGTCTTGCCTGTACCGATAGCCCAGATGGGTTCGTAGGCAATCACGATGTTTTTGAACTGCTCTGCTGAGAGGTGGAACACGCTGCCTTCGAGTTCTGCCTTCACAACGGCGTTCTGCTCGTTAGCCTCGCGCTGTGCCAATGACTCACCGATGCAGAAGATGACCTTCAGACCGTTGGCGAGTGCCAACTCCACTTTCTCCTTCAGGATTTCAGGAGTTTCGTTGTAGTATTCGCGACGCTCTGAGTGACCGAGAATCACATACTCAGCACCTGTAGATTTCACCATTTCGGCAGAAACCTCACCGGTGTATGCGCCAGAAGCCTTGTCTGCGCAGTTTTCAGCACCAAGACCGATGACGTTGTGGTCAATGATTTCAGACACTTTTGCCAAGTGGATGAAAGGAGTGCAGATGATGACACCGCAGTTGGGCTTGTCAGCAGCAAGTGCCTCGTTCAGACCCTTTGCCAGTTCGATACCTTCCTGGAGATTCTTGTTCATCTTCCAGTTTCCAGCAACAATTTTCTTTGCCATAGTCATGTTTGTTTTTTAGTGAGTTAAACCTTTATTGTAAGTTATTGAAAGTCTTATTGTAAGTTATTGATAATCTCTCTCAGCTCCTCGCCATCGGGCATGTTGTAGTTGCTCCATTTCTTCACGATGATGCCGTCGTGGAGCAGTACCAAGCCTGGTTGTCCCCTCACAACCGTCTTCAACATTCTTTCTTCGGCTATCTGGTAGTCGTATTCAGCTCCCGTGTGGTCGTTCCAGTAGGCTTGTGCCTGCTTGCTGTCCGACGATGTGAGGCAGTAGAAGTCCCATCCTTCGTCTTGTGCGCTGTCATACACGTCATTGACCTTGTCGATACATCCTTCATCGGCATGTTTCAAGTCGGGAATGATGAGCAGCACCGTGTAGCCGTCTGTCAGCAGGATGTCCTCCGTGATGTTCTCTCCATCGGCATTGGTGACGTAGAAGTCGGCAATGGCGAGGTCTTGAGTTTCCACGGGGGTGCGGCGTGTTTCCACATACGTCCATGTGGAGTCGGGGTCATCGTCATCAGCTTCCAGTTCCAGCGTCTGTCCGTCCTTTTCGTAGATGATTTTCACGTCAAACTTCTGTGAACCGCCAGATGTCACAGCCTTGCGGAGGTCGGTGCCAATCTTGTAGGGTCGGAAATCGACGACGGGCAGACAGACGATGCAGTAAATGGCATAACCGATGATGGCGCAGAGCGAAATCAAGGCTATCAGCCACTTGATGCTGGAGGACAGCAGGTCGGTCAGACGTCGATGGTGGCGACATACGAAGATGGCAACCGCCAAGAGCACGATGTTTTTGGCCAGCGTTTCCGTGTTGCTCAGTATCAGCACATCGCCAAAGCATCCGCAATCGGACACAGGGTTGGCAATGGCTACGTAAACCGTCAAAATCGTCATCACGGTCATGAAGGCCACGGTGAGGACCGACGTTGTTTTCTTCTTGATTCCGAAGAGGAGGTATGTGCCCAGTGTGAACTCGACAAAGGCGAGAATCACGGCGCATCCCAGCAGGAACGTGTAGGGCAGCGTGAACCATGCCATCGCATGGATATAGTCCTCTAGCTTATAGACGGTGCCGAGAGGGTCGTTGGCTTTGACAAAACCACTGAAGAGGAATGTGGCTGCCAGCAGGAGGCGGCACACGTTCGCTGCAACGGTAAATGTCAGCACTTTAGCCCTCTTTGCCATCTTGTGCTTCGGATAATTTGATGAGTCCAAATACGGAGTAGTTGATCATGTCGAGGTAGTTGGCATCGATGCCTTCCGAGATGAGCGTTTGACCGTCGTGCCCCTCTATCTGCTTCGTTCTGTTCAACTTCATGAGGATAAGGTCGGTGTAGCTGCTTACGCGCATGGAACGCCACGCCTCGTCGTAGTCGTGGTTCTTGCGGAGCATCAGTTCGAGTGCGCTTTGGGCATACTTGTCATAATACTCCATCGCCTTGTCGGCATCCATGTCCTCGGTTTCGGCATAACCCAATTCAAGTTGGATGAGTCCCACGATGCCATAGTTCACGATGGCCTGAAACTCAGGGTAGATACCTTCGCCTACCAGCGACACGCCCTTCACTTCGAGGCTGCGGATGCGGTTTGCCTTGATGAAGATCTGGTCAGTCACGGACGAGGGTCTCATGATGCGCCAGGCGGCACCGTAATCATGCAGCTTCTTGCTGAAGATGTCGCGGCATCCCGCCATGGCTTGCTTGAATTGTTGCTGAGTGTCCATATCTTTCGTCTAAATGATGTGCAAAGGTACGTCTTTTTCTCGAATAAAGAATAAAAACAACCTTATTATGAGTAAAAACACACCTAAAAAGTCCTTGTGAGGCGTTAAAATAATGATGCTTGCACCATTGGGAAAACAACGTGCCCCACGTCAGTTTGTCAACGCAATGTGCGCTGGGGGGCTGACGTGGGGCACGTTGTTTTTCTTTACACTGCTTTATGAGCACCTGATGACCTGTCCTGTTTTCAGAATGGAGTTGGCTCTGAGACCGTTCAGCTGACGGAGTTTCTCCACCGTTGTGCCATGTTTCTGGGCAATGGAGAAGAGGGTGTCGCCCGTCTTCACCGAGTAGGAAACAGGCTCCTTGCTCTCTGTTTCTGCCTTTGTTTGTGGCTTCGAAATGGTGGGCTGCTTGGGAGCGGCATAGGGCGCTGCTGGTGTGTATCCAGTCGATGCAGTCACCTTGGGAGTTTCCGAGTGAGTGGCGTTGCGGGTGGCAGCAGCCACATTGCCTTTGGAGAAGCCGTTCTGCAGCACGTAGTAGTCACCGGTCACGTCCTGGTTGACGAAGTCGAACAGCAGGGCGGGGTTGATGGGCTGACCGAGCACACGGGTCTCGAAGTGGAGGTGAGACCCCGATGACTTACCTGTGTTGCCACCCAAACCGATGGGCTCACCGGCACGAACGATTTGGTCTTTCTTCACAATCTGCTTGCTCAAGTGGCCGTAGAGGGTCTCCAAACCATTGGGGTGACGAATCACGATGTAGTAGCCGTAGCCGCCGCCGTTGTATTTGCAGATGCGCACTTTGCCATCGAATGCAGCGCGGATGGTGTCACCGATATAGACCTTGATGTCAAGGCCTTCGTGCTGGCGTCCCCAACGAGGACCGTACACGGAGTTGATTTTGCGGCTTGGGGTTGGCATGTGGAAGCCGCGAAGGTCGATTTTATAGTTTGCTGGAACAGAGCCGGTGCAACTTCTGAGGTTGTCGGTCCAGTCCATGTAGATGTTTGCAGCGGGATTGCTGAGGTCGGCAGAGAATGCTGCCGTATTGTTGAGTTTTACGTTGTGGATGTCTTTGAGTCTCTTGTCGGAAGGAGCCTGTCTTGCGATGATGTCTTGAGCGAAAGTGCTGACAGACAACAGCGAGAGTGCTGCGATGCCGATGGTTTTCTTAATGGTTGAATAGTTCACGATGTTGGTTTTTTAGGGGTTGAAACAATGTAAGGTAAAAGTGAGTCTCGTTTTAATACTCGTCGTTGGCATACAAGTATTGGAATACACCCGGAGTGTAATCGAAGATTTCCTCGGGCTTGAAGAAACGGTTCAGTTCAATCACCGCATTCTCGGGAGAGTCGGATGTGTGGATGATGTTCTCCTGGAAACTCATACCGAAGTCACCACGGATGGTGCCGGGAGCGGCTTTGCGTGAGTTGGTGCTGCCTGTCATCGAACGCACTGTTTCCACAGCGTCAACACCTTCATAGCAGCAGCATACAACGGGAGAAGCCATCATGGAGTTCTTGATGCGCTGGAAGAAAGGTTTCCCGGCCAGATGGGCATAGTGCTCGTTCAGCAGTTCATCTGTCAGTTGCATCATTTTCATACCTGCCAATCGCAAGCCTTTACGCTCGAAGCGGGCCGTCACTTCGCCTACAAGAGCGCGTTGTACAGCACCTGGCTTCAAGATTACAAGAGTTTTCTCCATTGTTTTTTCCGATTATCTCTTTTGATTGCTTTGATTTGGAACACCACTCTCAAAATGGGAGTAGTAAATAAACCGTAAATTCAAAAATTCGGTGCAAAGTTATGGAAAAAAGTTGAACCTCACAAGGATATGGGGATGTTTTTACAGTTTTTTCACAAATCGAGGCATTTTTTTACTTCGGCTTCTGCCTTTGTCAATCTATCTTTGCAGAATTCCACCAGTTCCTTGGCATCCTTCAGGTTGGCTGCCAGTGAGTCGATGTCCATCTCTCCGCTCTCGATTTTCTTCACGATTTCCTCCAGGCGCTTCATGGCCTTTTCGTATGTCAGTTCTTTTTCCATGTGATAGTTGATTTGAGTGTTCCTGATGCTAAAGTGGTCTCTATTTCATCTCCTTGATGGAGGTCACGGGTGTCTCTGACAGCTTTTCCTCCGATGCGCGTGATACTGAATCCGAGCCGCAGGATTCGGACGGGGTCTGTACTGTTCAATTTGCTGTCGATGAGTTCGATGCGTTTCCGTTCTCGTTCGAGCAGGATGGGGGCGTGAAGGTTCATCTGCTGGCGGAGCAGCTCGACGTTTCCCTTGGCTCGTTCCAGCCGCAGAAGGCTTCCTCTCGCCAGTGTGGTGGCCAGGTCGTGAAGGCGGATTTCCTCCCTTGCCTTGACGCCGGAAAAGAGCATGGGCAACTTGCCGGTGAGCAGTTTGAGACGGGTGGATTCTTCGAGCAGAAGCTGGCTCGTGTGCTGGTTCAGGCGGGCAGCCAAATCCTCCAGCAGGTTCAGTTCTTCTTCCTGATGGTGGATGAGAAATTCGGCGGCTGCAGTGGGCGTTTTCACGCGAGTGTGGGCTATCAGGTCAATCACCGTGTCGTCCCTCTCGTGCCCGATGCCTGTGATGATGGGGAGGGGGAATTGCGCCACATTCTCAGCCAGTTCCAACGAGTCGAACCCTTGCAGGTCGGATGTCGCGCCGCCCCCTCGGATGATGACCACTGCATCCCATTCCTGTTCGTGCGCCGCAATGCGGTTCAATGCGGCTATCACGCTCCTCTCCACCTCGTTGCCTTGCATGATGGCAGGGAACAGCTCCGTCTTGAAAGCCAGTCCTTTCTTGTTGTGGATGAGCTGGTTGCAGAAGTCTCCGTACCCTGCCGCCGAAGCCGACGAGATGACGGCAATGTGTTGCATCAGGCGGGGTAGGGGCAGTTCCTTGTTCAAGGTGAGGATGCCCTCTTCCTCCAGTTGCCGCAGTATCTCCTGCCGCCTTCGGGCAATGTCGCCCAGCGTGTAGGTGGGGTCTATGTCGATGATGTTGAGCGAATAGCCATACAGCTCATGGAACGTCACCTCCACCTGCACCATCACCTGCATGCCGGCAGCGAGCCGTTGCCCCGTGGTGTTCTCAAACATCGGCTTGAGGAAAGCCCACCGGTTGGCCCACACCTGTGCACGGGCTTTCGCCATGATGCCGTTGCCGCGCGCCTCCTTCTGCACCAGTTCCATGTAGCAATGGCGGTTCACGCGCAACTCGCTCACCTCGGCTTGCACCCAATAGGCTTCGTCCAAGGTCAGCTCCAGCGTCTGCCTCACCAGCCCGTTCAACTCATATAGTGTCAGCGTCTCCAAAATTCGTCTATCTATGAAATCCGTGGTTAAAATTCAAATTCGTGGTCTTTTCCCGTTCAGCACATGCACAAACGTATCATAGTTTCGGTCAATGTGGCTCAACTCATACTGCTCAATCGTCAGCGAGAAGCGTCCGGGCAAGTCATCCAACCCGAAATACGCCTTGATGAGGCACACCGCATTGAAAGCCCTGTCATCCAGCCGCTTCATCAGCGCCATGCAGCACTTCCTCGCCACCGTTCTGTCCTCGGCCATCTTGAGCGTCTTGAAAATGAGGAAATAGGACAGGGGAGAGTCGTCCTTCAGCAGAATCGACAGCCGCGTCACCTCCTCCTCGATGTGCAGCGCCTCAAACATCCCCAGCACCTGCTCCTCCGTCTTCAGCAGCGGCATCATCATGTTACACAATTTCACCAGCGATTCGCCGTGCGTCGCCTTCAGGTGCTCGTGCAACTGCCGCACCGCCCCCGCACCGAAGTCCAGTGTGCCGTCATCGGCAAGATGCCCCACCGCCGTCACGCCGCTCAGAAAAGCTGCCCTCTTATATATAATAAGGTGTAGCAGCGTCTCCCAAAACAGGTCGTTCTCCAACTCCGTCAGCACTTCCTCCCGCATCACACGCTCCATCCGCCTGAACTCCATATTGCTCAGGCCTCCCAGCATCCGCTCCAGTCCCACCCAGTCGCGCGTGCTGATAAACATCAGCGCCTTTTCCTTGTTGCCCATCGTGTACCCTCACGATTTGCGAATCGTGAATTTTATGCAAAGATAATAATAATAAGATTATAAAGCAAATAGGATGCCTTTTTTGTTGCCTTCTTTCACTTTTCCTTCAAAATTCTTTGTGACTTCAAATAATCCTTGTACATTTGCCATCGTGTTCTTTGGAACATGACATTTTATTTGCTCATTTCGCTACTCGAATCGCAACACCGAAGTCCAGTGTGCCGTCATCGGCAAGATGTTCCACCGCCTGAACTCCATGTTGCTCAGGCCTCTCAGCATCAGCGCCACACCCCACCATACTTCAACGCCACTTCTTCCATTGCCTCAACGCCACATCCTCCTCCCCCTCAACGCCACTTCCACTTTAGATTCATTCTATGAATTATAAAAACCATACCATGAATTATACAATTCATTCTTTGGATTGTATAATTCATGGTATGGATTTAAGGCCGTTGCGCCGTTGCCTCACAGTTGGCTACGCCACCGCCTAAGAGATAGTATTGCTTGTGGTCAGCAGAATGAACAGAACCACCCGCCGAAATCTCCTCGGCAAGGTTTCTTCGGGAGCATTTCCGTCTGAACTATAGTGCTCTTGGAGGGAGGGGCGTAAAAAGAATAGCTTACTCAACTTTCGGGAGTAGTTAAGAAGTTAAGTAGTTAAGAAGTTAAGCCGATACCATGTTAATGGTTTCCGTCGATGAACTGACGAACAAAACATCTGGCTTAACTCCTGTCAGCAGGACGAGCGTAGCGATAACTCCTTAACTCCTTAACTTCCAAAGAAGTGAAGCTTCCGAACCTTTAATAACTTATTATGCGAAAATGAAATTAATATCCTCAAAAAGTTTGGATTTCCATAGAAAAGCACTACCTTTGTAGCCGAAATTTCATATAAATACGTATCTTTTATGGCAAATACTGATTACAAGCAGCGCACACGTGAAGAAGTAATTGCATGGCTACAAAAAGCCAGAGAGCGCAAGGATGCCTTTCAGAAAAGGGCCAACGAGATATTCGCTGAGGAGGATCGACTGCGGCAACATGCTGCCGACTCGCATTACTACGATATTGCAGTAAAGTAATGAATAACCTCGACGTAAGCCGCTTTGATGCCGAAGTGGCGATGTTCAACGAAATGAAGCCGTAGCCCCACGCCAACAATCTTTACCCCCTCATAACAATCAATGATTTAAGTTTCGGAAGTATTTTTAACCACGAATTACACGAATAAAATTAATTCGCATCAAACTTTTCTTTGGAAAAATCGATGCCGATAAAGATTTTCTTCATACCTTTGTGTCGTTTTTATAGGAATCGGCATAGTTGCATTGACTCTAAACTCTAAATAGGCTCGAAGCCGTTATCATTCTATCAGAGCTTTGCAACGTGGCTGGGAGGACTGATACGAATTAGGGGCTTGTCCCTGTTTAATTTCAAGTTTCCCTCTCCAGCAGGCCGGTTCCTCCTTCTTACAACAAAGGTAGGGAATCGAACCTTACTAAGTAAGATTTATTCTATCTTTTTCTTAGACGCTGCAAACTTAGAGCTTTCTATACAAATTGAATAGTATTTTGCACAGAAATCGTGTTAATATCCTTCCCCAAATGCGGTTTTTTGAATTATTTTTTGTACCTTTGTAGCCGAAATTTCACATAAATACGTATTTATTGTGGCAAGACCGATTAAAGAAACACCCGTACTGAAAGGTAAAGACGTGGAGCGCTTCAAGTATAACCTTGAGCACCCTACGCCAGTGTCAGCCGAAGAAGTCACCAAGGCAAGGGAAACGTATGAGAAGTTTAAGCGCATAACCACCTTTGTCCTCTGATTTTGCAGCCCAAAGGCTGCGAAACTACAGACAGACAATAAAAGACAATTCAAAATACAATATAGATTATGGCAACAATCATCCCCAATTCGCCCCAGATGATTATCACGCTGGAAGACAATGCGCTCGTGGCCGATATCAAGCGGGCACTGAAAATGATACGCGGCATAGCCTCAGTGCGTACCGCCACCATCAGTGATGACCACACAATCACCCCCGCCATGCGCCGCTCCATCAACAAGGCTCGCCGCGAATATGCCAAGGGTGAGACCATCAAATGCAGCACTCCGGAGGAGATGCAGCGATATTTCGACAGCCTATGACCTACACGATTGAGTACTCCAAGGAGGCTGACCGGACGTTGCGCAAGTGGAAGAAGTCCAACCCTCAGCTCTTCAAGAAGGCGACGAAGATTCTGATGGACATCATGCAGCATCCCCGCACAGGTCTGGGCCACCCCGAAGCACTTGTCGGAGGAAACGACGTGACATATTCACGCCACATCACAGCCCACGACCGCATCATATACGACATCTACGACGACCGCGTCACGGTGCTTGTAGTTCAAGCCGAGGAACATAACAACGACAAGTAATTTTTTACCGCCCCCTCTCTTTACCTCTAACAAACAATCTAACCCTAAATCGAATAACAACTCATGCCCCGCTACCTCCACATACCCCACACTCCCGACACCGCCCGGACCCTGACTCTGAGCGGCCGTAACTGCTTGGTAGTGAGCGGCATAGTTCTCTCACCCTAAAATCGGCTACAGGCGCGGAAAAGGGCGCCGAGGCGAAATGTGTCCACAAGGCACGCAGAAGTCCCACAGCGGGGCTGCTGCGTGCCTTGTCGCGTATCTGTCGTCCATGCGCCCTACATCGCGCTCCCTGCATGTGGGAAAGCCCCCGATGTACCCCACAGAGAACGATATTCTAACTCAATTGTTTAACAAATAAAAAAAATCACGCTTATGGAAATTCCCGTAACATTAGTGCCGAGCATCGACGCACAGGCAAAGCCCTCCTGGCCATCGACCCCGACCAGCCCACGCGCATCCTCTCCACCGACAAGAAGGCCCAGAAGGCCGGCGGCCTCTGCCTCGCCCTCAAGGGCGTGCCGGTGAAGCCCACCGCCAACGTCGATTTCAGCGCCGACGGCAAGGAGTTCGCAGGCGTTAACCTCACCGCCGCATCAGCTACGCCGACCGCAACCGACGACGTCAACTTCGTCCCCACACTGGGCAAGACCGAGGTGACAGGTTCGGCTGATGAAATCCTTTTCCTCGGTCCCAACAACACCCTCTTCAACCCCAGTGCAGAAAGTAGCTACATGAAGGGCTTCCGTGCCTACTTCCAACTGAACAGTGCGTCGGAAGCTGCACCCCGCGCCTTCGTCCTCGACCTCGGCGACGATCAGGCAACGGGCATCATCAGCCTCACCCTCGACCCCTCTCCAAAGGGCAAGGGAGGTATATACACTCTTGACGGTCGCCGCATCAACGGCGAACCCACACAGAAGGGTGTGTATATCAAGAATGGTAAAAAGGTAATCATCAAGTAAAGAAAGGAGAACGCAAATATGAAAAAGAAAGAATATATCCAACCGGAGATGCAGACGATGCTGATGCACGGCTGCGAGATACTCTCTGTGAGCGACGTGAAGACGCAGGGTCTTGGCGATAAAGAATCAGACAAACTGAATTACGAGAAGTCCGAAAAGAAGAGCATCTGGGACTACGGCATGTAGCCTTCTGCCCGATGCCGCAAAAAGAAGACACACCGCCTGCAATGAAGGGTTGCAGGCGGTGTGCTGTTATAGGGTGGTCATCAACAGACGTGAGTCCGATGTAAGGGGCTATCGCGTGAGCGAGAACTTCATGCTCACGCCAAAGTCGGCGGTGGTGGTGGGGTAGGAGGACTGAGAGACGAGGGGCACGTTGCGTTGCCAGTCGAGGAAGCCGGAGAGGGTGAGCAGACGGCTGAAGGTGTAGTCGGCAGAGATGGCGAGCTTGTAGGCTGTGGCACCTCCAGTGGCGGTGGTGACAGCCGTCTGGATGTTGCGGTTGAGGGCGTTCTGCAGACGGTAGGAGAAGTCGGCACGGATGTTGAGGTCGTGGCTCACGCCGCGCACTCGGCTGTTCGTGTTGTTGGCGGAGTTCTTGTCGTCCTGCCGCTTGTTCTTGGCCCGTTTGGCCTTCGACTTTCGTCCTTCGTTGCTTTGGATGGACTTCGCGCCAAAGAGGTTCAGGTCCTTTATCTTATAGCCCATGCCGATGACGAAGTCGTTGGAGAAGTTTTCCGTCAGTGCCACACTGGTCATGGAGAGATTCAGTGTGCGCGTCTTACGGTATTCGAGTTTGGCTGTCATGCCGCTGTTGAAGGTCATGTCCACGCCGATGAGGGGCGAGAAGGTCTCGTTGATGCTGACGGTCGAGACATTGTACATGGAGCTGGGGATGGGGTTGCCTGTGGTGACTTCCTTGATGAAGCCCCATCCGTTCATGTACTCCATGAAGTTGGAGTAGGAGTTGTAGGCACCCACGGAGTAGATGCTCTTGTAGCCGTGGTTGATGTTGAAGCTCTTGAAGTGGTCGGCGAACCAGGGGAACAGCTTGGTCAGGCCGCTGTACTTCACGCTCCAGTTGGGCATCATGCGAGTCAATGCGGGGAAGATGTCGAGCGGTATCTTCACGGCGTTATTTCCGCAGTAAGCGGAGAGGAACGCCGGCACCATCACGTCGGCTGAGTAGAGTTGCACACCGCCATTGGCTGGGTCGTATGCCTTTCCTGCCCAATCGGCACCAGCGCTTTCGGGGTAAGACATGGAGGCGTACTTCTGCTCAAGCCTGCTCTGGATGACGGGCAGGTTGTCGAGGAATTTCTGGAAATGCTTTGAACGGTAGTTGTTGTTGATGTTGCCGCCCGACTCAAAAGCCGACCCGAGGGAAACGACCGTCATGGAGAAGCTTCCGCTTTGTGTCTTCGGCATTCCTTCATACATGAACTGGATGCTCTTGGTCTTGTTGACCGTACGGGTGGCAGTGAGGTCAATCTTGAAATCCTTGAACGGCTCGACGGTCGCTTTCAGCTGTAGGTCTTCCATGGCTGCGGTGGTGGCAGGAGTGGTGATGTTGTCGTTCTGCATCAGCCAGCCGTTTTGTGCAGCCTTGTTGATGTAGCCATCGCCCACCGTTCCGAACGCGAAGCCGAGTCCTGGCGAGAGCATGCCGTTGACGCTCTTCTGGCCGAAGGCGTCGCCCACTTCGGTGCGGAAACCGGGAAGGGTGAGCGCATAGGTGTTGCGGTAGGAGAGGCTGATGTTGCGCACCGACATGAGTCCACGGGCAAAGACTTGGGCGGTCTTGTACCATGTGAGGTTCTCCAGCGGCTGTTTTGCCACCACGTGAATCTTCACGGGGATGCTGTCGTGGCTCTTCACCTTGATGGTGTTGGCGTCTATCTTCTTGTATCTCAGTCTGTAGGTCTTTCCTTCAGCCGTGGTGGCTCTCACCATCAGACGTTTCGAGTTCTGCCCATGCTTCACCTCCACGTCGGTGGAGTCGTTGAGCGTAACCTCCTTCGTGAAGCCTTTCGCCTTCTTGTTGTTAGCCACATTCTTGCTGTTCCTGTTGCTTTTGGCGTTCTTGCTGTCAGCCGTTTTCTTGTCGCCCTCTTCCGTCTCTCCTTCCTCGTTCTTCTTCGCTTTGGCTTCGGTCTTGCTGTTCTTGCTGGCAGTCTTTCGGTTTTGGTTGTTCGCGTTCTTGCTGGTGCCGGTCAGACGCTTTTCGGTGTCGGCCAAAAACTTCCACTTCTTGTAGAGGCTCTCCAGGTTCAGCTTGCCGTTGATGTTGATGGTGCGCTGAGTGCTGACCGTGTGACCGAGCGATGTGCCGTCATCCAGTTCTGTACCACGCGTCCAGTTGTAGTTGGCGTTGTAGTTCGCGTCGGTAGTCACCCAGTCGAGGATAGGTATCTTGTTGAGTGGCACCTGATAAGAGCCAGTGAAGGTGCTGCGGTAGGTCAACGGGCGGCCAAAGGACTTGAGGCTGCGGATGACGGAGTCTTTCCATGCAGAATATTCATCGGGGTAGAGGTGCTTGTTGACCACCACGTTGGGCTCTTCTATCTCGGCGTGGGTGGAGGAAGTCCACGACATCTTGAGTGCCTTGAAGATGTCCCACTTCACGGTCAGGTCGCGGTTCCACAGAATTTGGTCGGCAAAGACCACAGGCAGCTTGGTGCCAGCGTCGATGTCGCGTTCCTGGAACTCGTAGTAGCTACGGGTCAGGTCGGTGTTGAACGAGATGCTTTGCGGCAGCCATTGCAGGTTTTGTGCCTTCAGGATGTCAAGCCATTTCGACTTGCCTTTCAGTTTCTTGAAGGGTTCCCATGCTTTGTATTTTGGCGAGTAGTTGTAGCTCAGGTTGAGTTTCCAGTTTTCCTCATTCTCATACACCGTGGTCTCTCCGGTCTTGTAGCGTTGGCTGTAGCTGTAGCTGAAGGCGAAGTTGGCGGGGTCGTAAGGCATCGGCTTGCGGCTTTGTACGCCTGACCGCCAGTTGCTCAATGAGAAGTTCTTGTTTTTCACGACGCTCTCCGTCAGGCTGCTCAGGGAGTCGCGTTCCGCCTTGTTGCGGCACTCGTCGAGGGCATCCTTCAGCAGCATGTCGGTGTCAAACGGATTGTACTTTGGTGAAATCTTCTGCCAGGAGTAAGAGTAGTAGAACGGCAGGTTCATCTTCCACTTCTCGGGGAAGAACTTGCCCAATTCTATCTGAGTTGTGATGCTCCACTCGTAGAGGTTGTCCTTGCGGCGCTCGTTCACACGCTCTTCCAAGCCTCCAAAGCCCGCTGTCTCCACATGACCCGCCACGTTGACTGTGCCGAGGTCGGACAACTGCACGTTCAGGTTGCCCTGTGCTGCCCAACCGCCTTCTTCGGAGAAGTCTTGCATGCGGAGTTCGTTCACCCACACTTCCACATTTCCCGTGCGGCGGCCGTTGTTGCGCACGCCAATCATCATGGTTCTCACCTCTCCCAGCGAGGGATTACCGATGATGCTGACCTTGTTGCTCGGGTGGTTGTCGTCGTACTTGTAGTATGTCTTTGTGTAGCTTGCGCCCCCCTCGGCCTTTGCCTTGTTGCGCTCATGCTTCAGTCCTGTGAAGACGCTGAAATCAATGTCCAGCATATTCTCTTCCGGCCACACCGCCCTGCACCCTTGGGTTGTATAGGTGTCGTAGTGTCCGGCTGGAGTCAGCTTGAGCGGTATTTCGTATTCGTAGTAGTTGCTCTTGTAGTCGCTTCCGATGCGCAGGAACATGCTCATTTGGTTGTCCTGCAGTTCGGTGTCGCCTTCCATCGCGTTGGCATGGACAAACATCTGCAAGTGCTTGTAGTTGCGGAAGTCCATGTTCATGGTCTTATAGACGGCACGTGCATCGCCCGTGGCAAGATTTTTCACCGTCAGCGCCAAAGCCTGCTCGTTCTCTTGGGTGAGTTGGGGCTGTGAGGGGTCGAGTGTGCGGGTGATGCCTGGAGGCAGCACATAGTTGACGGGTTTCCTGTCATTGTTCTCCTCGATGTTGATGGCAGAGGGGACGAGGGTGCCGCTCACGCTGGGTTTCTCATTGGTGTAGAGCGGCTGTGTGTAGTTACGCCATTCGCCTCTCACGAGGTCGAGGTTGGCCAGACGAACGATGATGGGTTCCTTGAATCCTGTCATGTACATACGCATGAAGCGGATGCTGGACAGGTCGTTGATGCTTCCTTCCTTGCCCTCGTAGCTCTCGATGGGGATGCGGAACAGGTACCATGTGGCATATTCCTTGTTGCCGTTGCGCAGACCAACGGAGGTCTCGCGCGAATCGACGATGAAGTTCTGTCCCACCGTCATGTCTTCGGGACGCAGGCTGACGTGGTACTCGAAGAAGTTCTCGTACTCGTTCATTGTGTAGTCAAGGTTTGCGTCTTCCACGTCGGGGGTGCTCTTGTAGGCTGTCGAATAGCTTTCGCGCGACTCGCTTGTGTTGGGCGAGTTGCCTTCGGGCGAGTTGATGAACTTGTAGCGGTCGAGAATGGACGTGCGCCTTTCGTCGAAGTCGCTGCCGCGGAAGTAGTGGTAGTCATCGCCTGCGGGGTCGTTGTAGATGGAGTCGAAAGCCGCCGCACTCACCTTCCCCTGGATGGCGTTCACATAGTCAGCATAGATGCCGAACCCACGCTCGTCGGCATCGGCAAGACCGTTCAGACCGATGTCTTGCTTGGGGCGGGCACCGCTCTCGTTGGAGAACGAATAGACCACCGACTTCTCGCTGGGCACACGTCCCCACGTGGTTTCGGTGTAGGTGGAAGCGGAGCTGACGGGCATGCCGCTCTCGTAGAACTTCTTTCCGTCCTTCAGCACATCCTCGCTGATGTCGCCCAAGTCGATGTAGAAGTCACCTCCGTAGCGGCGGTCGTCTTTCGTGTAGATGAACGGGTCGAGCATCCAGAACTCGATGTACTGGATGTTGCTGGTCTCAAAGTCGCTGGTGTCCAGCTTTCTCATCATACCGCCCCAACGCTTTTGTGGATTATTCAGGTGGGCATTCTCGTCCACGTCTGTGTCAAGGTTGTAGGGACCACGCTCGCTGGGGTAATAGGCGAGGTTCAGGATGCTGAGCGTGTTGCTCTCGCCCATGTTGGTGTCTCGGTTGGGGTAGATTTCTCTCACATAGACCTCTCGCACAAAGTGGTTGGAGAGTTGGTCGAGGTCGCTCTTGATGTGGCCTGGAGTGAGCGATGAAGAGCGGCGTGTGAAGAGTGGGTCGATGTTGTACCAGGCCAAGCGAGCACGGTTGTAGCCATACTTCACGTCGTTGGTCAGTTTGCCGTATTCGAGGTGGGAGGGTGTGGAGGAAAGCATCCATTCCTTGGGGTTGCTGACATCAATCGGGGTCTTGGTGTTCTCGAAGTCATCCAGATAGGAGGCGTTGCCCTGGGTGCCGCTGGCTGTTCCTGCCTTCAGTTGTGCGTATTCTCCCGTGAAAGAGATGGTGGAAGGTGCGCTGAGATGCAGGAAGGGCAGCTTGTCCAGCATGTTGGTCAGCCATTGCGAGTTCTGCTTCCAGTTCATGTGCAGTCCCCACAGCATGTTGTTGAGCGGCTCGGAACCCATTGCCACTTTCGAGGTGAGCGGCTTCTCGCTCACTTTCAAGAAGGTACCGCCGATGTTGAAGTTCTTGTTGAAGTCGTAGTCCCAATTCAGTCCCAACATCGTTTTACGCATGAGCGAGTAGTCTTCCTGGCTTTCGAGGCTTACGCTCACGTTGGTTCCAGCATCGAGAATGCTTTGGTTGATGATGGTGACGATACCGTTGCGGTAATCGACCGTATAGTCGCTTCCCTCAGTCAGCACCACGCCACCAGCGGTGACCACCACTGACCCTTGAGGAATGTAGGAACTGCCCAACTCTATTTGGCTTCCATTCGAAGCCTTGTATTCACCGTTCAGCGAAAACTTGTTCTTCTCGGCAATCTGACGCGCCACCGTCTTGGTGGAGTCGTAGAGCGCGTCATAGCAGTATCTGTCGATCAGCGCAGCATCGTTGCCAAACTTCTCTCTCAGCCAACTGCCGAAAGGTTCCACCACGGGGAAGAAGATACGTCCCGTGCTGGAATCGATGGTGTAGCCCTCCACAAAGTCGAATCTTCCGTTACCGTTAGGCACCGACTTGTTGCTGTCATCCAAGCGGTCCAAGTTCATCATTTTCAGCAGTGTGGTGCTCTTGTAGGCCTCTTCGGGGATGTAGCTGAGTTTCACGCCCGTCGTGTCGCTCAGGTACTTGATGTCCAGCTTGAACTTCTCTCTCTGGATGGACTGTGCCTTCAGGCTATACACGTTCTTCATCATCAGATCCCAGTTGCCGATGCGTGGCGAGTTGCTGGTGTTTTTCAGCAACTTTACATACAAGGCTCTGTCGTTGTCTTTCTGGTCAGAAGAAAATTCACCCACCTGATAAGTCTGTCCGTTGTAGGTGTATTCAAAGGCTACCGCCAACACCTGATTGGACTGCAAGGTGGACTTCAAGCTCACATAGCCCAAGTGTTTGTTCAGAGTGTATTCCGAGGCTGTGAGCAGACGTGCGTTCTCCACCTTCTCATATTCCACACCTCCCTGCATGATGGGATCCAGCAGGGTGCTCGTCTTGTCGGTATAGCGGGCTTCGTCGTAGGAGGCTCCCACCAACGTGGAGTATTGGGTGTTGCTCGTGTTGCTCGGATTGGTAGGGCCTGTGCCTGCCCAGTTGGTGTTGACAATCTTCTGTTGCTCTGCCAAATCGACCAGACCGATGATGTTGCGTGTGTTCTCCGTTGCGCCGCCCGTGTTTGTCACCCACAGCTCGATGCGGTTGATGGTGATGCCGCTGACGATGTTAGGCAGCGACGCACAGGCCTTGTCGTAGGTGTCGTGGAAGTAGTGTGCCAAGAAGAAGTGACGGTTCTCGTCGTAGTCGTAGGCCTGAATCTCATAGGTGTTCAGCTGGCTTCCTCCCTGACTGCTCACTGTCTTTGATACAGATTTCTTTTGGCTCACCACGGCTTGCAGCCTCAGACGACCAAACTGTAGGTCGGTCATTACGCCGAACAGCGAGTTGGAACCCTTGATGAGGCTCGAGTTGGTGGGGAAGGTGATGTTTCCAGCCTCAATCTTCTTGACGATCTCGTCCTCCTTGCCTTCGTAGGCCAGTTTCAGGTTCCTGGAGTCAAAGTCGAAGGTGGCTTCGGTGTCGTAGTTGATGTTGAAGTCCATCTTGTCGCCCACCTTCGCATTGACGCTCACGTTGATTTTTTCGTCAAAATCAAAGGCTTTGGTGGTGCGGTTGCGCTCCGAAAGGGATGGGTTGTCGGTGAATTTGTAGTTGTAGCCAAACTTCAGTTCCGCACTTCCCTGTGTCTTGATCTGTACGCCTCCAGGACCGAAAATCTTCTCGGCAGGACCGAGGTCGAAGTGCATGTTGGTGAAGTCAAACTTCTCCTTTCCCTTCGTCACAAACAACGAGTCGTTCCTTGTCTTGAAGTGTTTCCAAAACGACTTCTTTTCCGACCATCGCAGATACTCTTCGGGGGTCATCATCCAAGGTTGGCTCAAGAACTTGTCGCCCAATTTTGTGCCTACCTTGTAATAGCCTGATTTTACATCATATACAGCCGTGTCAGCTTTCAGATTTTCAGGGTCTTGAAGATCCATCGAGAAGTCTTCTCCGCGTACATCTTGGGGGTAATCCGTCTTCTTCACTCTCACGGTGTCAGCAGACCAAACACCTGATGACGAGAATGTGTAGCTATTGCTTACTGCCGCAATAGCGCTCATGCTCGTCATAACCAATAAGATATATAATATATTTCGAAGAGTCTGCTTCAAACCAGTCGTCAATATTGCAAGGCTTTCAATGCCAGCTCTTGCATGTTTCTATGATTAGAAACGTAGAAATTCCCACATTATTGTATTTATAGGAAAGAATTGTGTTTAGTGGGGGAGAAAAACCTTCCACATGAATTTTATTCTTCCGTCTCCCCCTCCCAGCCTCTTCCGTAGCCTCTGCCCTGTGTACGTAAGAACCTCCAATTTGCGTTGCCGTAAAGTCCTGAAAAATTTAGCTTGAATACACCAAATATTTTGGCTTGTTTACACCGATACATTTGGCTAGATTATACAAATCCATTTAGCTTGATTACAAAACTCCATTTAGCTTGATTACAAAACTCCATTTAGCTTGATTACAAAAAATGATTTAGCTTGACTATATGAAAGTATAATCAAGCTAAAAGTATTTGTGTTATCAAGCGAAAGGACAAAAGACTATCGAGCAAAAGAGGAATGAGTCAACAAGCAGAATAGGATGGAGGCTGTGAAACAGGTGATACTGAGGTTGTTAGCAAGAGGGGGAAGGGACAAAGGAACAAAAGCAGTGCGGGACTTTTCAGCCCCGCACTGTCCATGTTTTTCTTGATGTAATCCACATAGGTATTGTCGCCACCATGAAAAGGAAACTGGAACTTATTTGCTTATAGCATTTTGAGTGCCAGTTTGATAACCTTCTCGACGGGGGCAGCAGGCTCGTCTTTGAGGATGGCCTTGACGGTCTTGGCCACAGGGGCTGGTGGGAAGCCGAGCATCTTGAGGGCTTCGCAGGCTTCGTTGTAGACCTCGCTGTTGGGCAGGGCGGCAGTGCTGCTGTCGCCAGATGGTGAGGCGGCCTCGATGCCGAGGGAAACCACCTTGTCGCGGAGTTCGACGATGATGCGTTGGGCAGTCTTGGCACCCAGACCTTTCACGGTCTTGAGCATGCGCTCGTTGCCGTCCATGATGAGGCGGGCCAACTCGGGTGTGGTGAAGCTGCTGAGCATGGTGCGGGCGGTGTTGCCGCCTACACCGCTGACGCTGATGAGCATGAGGAAGAGTTCGCGCTCCTGCTTGGTGGCGAAGCCGAAGAGTGTCCATGCGTCTTCGCGGATGGACTCATAGACGAAAAGTCGTGCAAGCCCCCTTCCGTCTCCCCCCGAAGGAGGGAGTGATAGCAGAGCGGTATAGGTGTTGAGGGAGATGTTGAGGAGATAGCCCACGCCGTGCGCTTCGATGGTGGCTTGGGTGGGAGTGAGTTCGTCGAGGATGCCTCGGATGTATTCAATCATGATGTGATGGGGTTAATGGGTTGAATGGGATTAGATGGGGTTAGACGGGTTGAGTTGCCTCTTTGAGCCATGCTTGGTGCTCCTCATCGAGGTGTGGGGCAAGGCGGTCGTAGACGGTCTGCTGGTAGGAGTTGAACCACTGGCGTTCTTCCTCGGTGAGCATCTCCACCAGGATGGGAGAGGTGAGGATGGGGCAGAGGGTGAGGTGTTCGAAGGTGTAGTAGGGGCCGAAGGTGATGCCCTCAGTGGCTTCGACTACGAGCATGGTGTCTTCGTGGCGCACGCCGTGGCTACCCTCGATGTAGATGCCAGGTTCATCGGTGATGGTCATGCCGGGCAAGAGAGGGGTGGGACGCCATTGCATGCGGAACTGGTGGAGGTCGATGGCCTCGTGGACAGACATGAACTGACCCACACCATGTCCTGTGCCGTGCAGGTAGTTAATGCCGTATTTCCACATGGCTTCGCGGGCAAGGACATCGAGCTGGGTGCCGCAAGTGCCTTTGGGGAAGACTGCTGAACCGAGGCGAATCCAACCTTTGAGCACGAGGGTGTAGTCGCGGCGCATCTCCCAAGTGAGGGGACCCAGCGGAATGGTGCGCGTGATGTCGGTGGTGCCGTCGAGATACTGGCCGCCAGAGTCGATGAGCAGGAGCCCTTCGGGCAGAACGGGAATGTCCGTTTCGGGAGTGGGGTCGTAGTGGACGATGGCACCATGATGTGCATAGCCCATGATGCTCTCGAAGCTGATGCCCTTGAAGAGGGGCTGCTCGGCACGAAATTCCTCCAGCTTTTTCGACAGCGAGAGTTCAGTCTGTCCGCCCTTGGGCACATTCTCGAGCGTCCACTTGATCCATTTCACCATCGCCACACCGTCCTTTTCCATCGCGTTGCGGAATCCATTGATTTCCACATCGTTCTTGAAGATGAGCATCTGCTCCACAGGGCTGTCCTTGCGAATGGGATGTTGGATGGCGGAATAGACTGCGTAGTTGGTCTTTTCGGGCTGAACCCACACGGGCAAGTTAAGGTGCTGAAGGTCGGTGATAATGTCGTTGTACGCACGGATGCTCACTCCCTCGCCTTTCAGATAAGCCTCCACTTCGGGCGTGACTTTCTCTTTACATATATATAATAAGGCTTCGGTAGGCGTGATGAGCACGTAGCCGAGAATGAAGGGGGTGTAGGCCACATCGTCGCCACGTAGGTTAAGCGTCCATGCCACTTCTTCGAGGCTTGGCACTACGATGGCATGCTGCCCAATCTTCTCTCTGATTCGTGCAATTTTCGATGCTGCGCTTTCACCAGCAAACTCCACGCCTTGGATAAAAGCCTTGCTTTGTGGGATGGCTGGGCGGTCTGTCCATATTTCGGCGTATGGGTCGAGGTCTGTGCGGAGCGTGAGGCCATAGGTTTTCAGCTCATTCTCCAAACTTTCCACATCAGCAGTGGTGTTCACCCATGCATCGACAGCCACCACACTTCCTTGAGGTAAAGCTGAACCGAGCCACTCGGTGATGGAGGGTGTGCCCTCTATCTTCTCCTTCATCAGCGCAAAGCCTGTGCCAGCCAACTGCTCGGTGGCTTGGATGAAATAACGCGAGTCAGTCCACAGGGCGGCCTTGTCGAGCGTGACCACAGCTGTTCCAGCCGATCCGGTGAAGCCGCTAATCCAACGACGTGACTTCCAACGTTCTGGCACATACTCGCCAGCGTGAGGGTCGGTGCTGGGAGTGATGAAGGCTTGTATGCCCTCTCTCTGCATGAGGCTACGAATCGCCTCAAGTCTTTCTTTTATTGTCATTCTGATGATGTAAATTTTCCACAAAGTTACTTGTTTTTGAGTGATTTTGAAAGTTTTTCTTTAAAAAAGATATTTTTTTGTTAGATTTTTTGTTGTTTTTGTGGAAAAAGTCTAACTTTGCACCCGAAATCAAAAAACGCAGACACGGAACGCCTTTCTCGAAGGCTCGTTTTTGGGAGTTGAAGGGGATGTGTTTCGTCCGCAAAATAGGACAAGAGACAAAATTTATCAACAAACAACATTAAAAACCGTTTTCACACATGGACGCAAAAAAAGTATTGGAAGACCTTAAGCGTCGCTTTCCAAATGAACCTGAGTATCATCAGGCAGTAGAAGAAGTTCTCGGCACTATCGAGGAAGAGTACAACAAGCACCCAGAGTTCGACAAGGTGAACCTTGTTGAGCGTCTCTGCATTCCAGATCGCGTATATCAGTTCCGCGTTACTTGGATGGACGACAAGGGTCAGATTCAGACCAACATGGGCTACCGCATCCAGCACAACAACGCCATTGGCCCCTACAAGGGCGGTATCCGCTTCCACAGTTCTGTGAACCTCGGCATCCTGAAGTTCCTCGCTTTCGAGCAGACTTTCAAGAACTCACTCACTACACTCCCAATGGGTGGTGGCAAGGGTGGCTCTGACTTCTCTCCACGTGGCAAGAGCAACGCTGAGGTGATGCGTTTCTGCCAGGCTTTCATGCTTGAGTTGACTCGTCACATTGGTCCAGATGTGGATGTACCAGCAGGTGACATCGGCGTAGGTGGCCGTGAGGTAGGCTACATGTTCGGCATGTACAAGAAACTCACTCGCGAGTATAGCGGTGTGCTCACTGGTAAGGGCATCGAGTTCGGTGGTTCTCTCATCCGTCCAGAGGCTACTGGTTACGGTACAGTTTACTTCCTCCGTGCTATGTTGAAGACGAAGGGCGACACTATCGAAGGCAAGAAGGTGCTCATCTCTGGTGCTGGTAACGTGGCTCAGTATGCTGCTGAGAAGGTGCTCCAGCTCGGTGGTAAGGTGATGACCATGTCTGACTCTAACGGTTACATCTACGACCCAGACGGTATCGACCGCGCTAAGCTCGACTACATCATGGAGTTGAAGAACGTATATCGTGGCCGTATCAAGGAATATGTTGATAAGTACCCAACTGCCAAGTATGTTGGTGACGGTGCAAAGCCTTGGTTCGAGAAGGCCGACATCGCTCTGCCTTGCGCAACTCAGAACGAGTTGAACGAAGAGCAGGCTAAGGCTCTTATCGCTAACGGCGTTATCGCTGTGGCTGAAGGTGCTAACATGCCATCTACTCCAGGTGCTATCCGCGTATTCCAGGAGGCTAAGATTCTCTACTCTCCCGGTAAGGCTTCTAACGCAGGTGGTGTATCTGTATCAGGTCTTGAGATGTCTCAGAACTCAGAGCGTCTGTCTTGGACAGCTGAAGAGGTTGACGCTAAACTCCTCTGGATCATGGAGAACATCCACGAGAACTGCGTGAAGTACGGCACGGAGGCTGACGGCTACGTGAACTACGTGAAGGGTGCTAACGTTGCAGGCTTCATGAAAGTTGCGAAGGCTATGATGGCTCAGGGCATCGTGTAATGAACTGGAATGACTAGTTCAACTAGTTTAGTTAGGATGACCAGAACGGCTAGAACGACTAGGACATAAGGAACTCAAATAGCAAAAATAGGTGAAAGTGTATCGAATTTCGGTTCGATGCACTTTCTTTTTTCTGTCCTCTTTTGGCGATTCAGAAAAAAGACTGTAACTTTGTGGGCAGATTTGTTACAAAGATTAGCTAAATGATGGAAAGTATGAAAACGAGGCTATGGCAACTTGCCTTGGGCGCATTGCTTGTGAGCCATTCTGCTCATGCGCAGGAGTGGCTGAGGGTGCATCGTGGTTATGACGGTGAAACATGGACGATTCCTTTGTCTGTAAACCAGTTCTCGCAGTTTGATTTCTCGGATGAAGAGGACTTCCTGAGAGGGCATACGCGGCTGAAGGACGGCACGGAAATGGTCATTCCCTTCAGTATGAACAATTTGGAAGGCATTAGTTTTGCCAATGACCTGACCGATGAGGAGAAAGGTCACGACAAGTACCGTGTGTTTGCCCTCTACATCACCACGGAAGGGGAGGAGAACTTGGTGGAGAAGGAAGTGTGGCTGAACTGTCACTTCTCGTTGGACGGCAAAGGGGAATACTCCGACTATTCAGGCACGGGTCGTATTCGTGGACGTGGAAACTCCACGTGGGAATGGTATGACAAGAAACCCTATAAGATCAAACTTGACTCGAAGAGCAAATTGCTCGGTTTGGAGAAGGCGAAGAACTGGAACCTGTTGGCCAATTACCGTGACGTGACGGACATGATGAATGTGGTGGCGTTTGAAACGGCGCGTTACATGGGCTTGCCTTTCACCAACCACAGCCGTTTTGTGGAGGTGTTCCTGAATGGTGAGTACATAGGTGTGTATCAACTGACGGAAAAGATAGAGATAGGGACGAATCGTGTGAATATAGCCGAAGAAGGCGGACTGCTCATGTCGTTTGACCAAGATGATGGTCCCGACTTGAATCCTGGTGCAGGTGACAATTTCAAGAGCAAGGTGTTCGGTCTGCCTATGTGTGTGAAAGAGCCGGAAGATCTGACGGAGGAACAGATTGATTCCATCAGGGAAGAGTTTGCAGAGGTGGAGAAGTGCATCAAAGCACACGACTACGCCAAACTGGACGAATTGGTTGACATCCCCTCGTTCATCAGCATTCTGCAGTTGCACGAGTATCTGTATAATGTGGAGATTGATGCGCCCCGCAGCCTTTACATCTTCCGCGACAAGGGCGGCAAATACACCTTCGGCCCTGTGTGGGACTACGATGCGGGTTTCGACTTTGACTGGACGAATATGGAGACGAACCACACGTTCTTCTCCAATTATCGGGAACTCATCTACGGTACAGACCCGTTGAATGCGACGGGTGCGAACTACGATATCAGCAAGTTCTTCCGCGAGATGTTTGGCAACAAGACCTTTGTGGCACAGTATAAAGAGGCTTGGGCCAACAAGAGCGAGCAGATGTATAGCTATCCTTGGGAGACGGTGCAGAAATATGTAGAGGGGCTGAATAAGGGTGCCTATCGTCGGGATCAGTCGCAATGGCCGATGGCTTACACTTACCGTGGCTGGTACAACACAACGACCTACACTCCTGCCCAAGAGGTGGCGAAGATGTCGGCGTGGCTACAGAACAGAAAGGCTTACTTGGACGGTGTGATTGCAGCCTATCCAATAGGGAATGATGAGGTGATAGAGGTGATTGACCCAGCCGACTTGCAGGTGGTGAAGACCATTCAGATGACGAAGAATTGCGACTATAGAAGCGGCTACACCCAGCAAGGAAACATCGCCATCGCCAAGACCGACGTGGAGACGGCACTGGGTGGTGCTCCCACGGAACTGGTGCCACTCAATGCCGATGGCTCCGAGGGAACCAATACGGCTGCCAAGACCTACGGCGCATGGTTCGATGCCAATGGCGACACAGGCGCATGGGGAGTGGGGCATGTCTATATCGAGAGCGACAACCTCTACTCATGGTCCTATGGCTGCCATCCCTCCAACTGCTGGTACGGCGAGACCCACACGGTCACGATGCAGTATCGTCGCGGTGCCAAGGCTGTTAATGTGGTAGTGACATTTCAAGTAAACTAAAAAGACAATAATATGAGTAAGAAGAATCTTGAGACCATCTGCGTGCATGGCGGATGGAAACCATCGAAGGGCGAGCCTCAGCAGCTGCCCATCTATCAGAGTACCACTTTCAAGTATGACACCAGCGAGCAGATGGCTCGTCTTTTCGACTTGAAGGATGCAGGATATTTCTATACACGTCTGGCCAATCCCACCAACGACCAGGTGGCAAAGAAGATTGCTGCCCTCGAAGGTGGTGTGGGTGCTGTGCTGACCAGTAGCGGACAGGCGGCTAACTTCTATGCAGTCTTCAACATCTGTGAGGCTGGCGACCATTTCATCACCTCCAACACCATCTATGGTGGTACGTTCAACCTCTTTGGCGTGACCATGAAGAAACTCGGCATCGAGTGTACCTTCATTGACCCCGATTGGGACGACGAGCGCATCGAGAAGGAGTTCCGTCCTAACACCAAGTGCTTCTTTGGCGAGACTATCAGCAACCCTGGTGGCAATGTGTTTGACATCGAGCGTTTTGCCAAGATGGCGCACAAGCATGGTGTGCCACTCATTGTCGATAACACCTTCGCCACACCCATCAACTGCCGTCCCTTCGAGTGGGGCTGCGACATCGTGACGCACTCCACCACGAAGTATATGGACGGTCATGCTACACAAGTAGGTGGTTGTGTGGTGGATAGCGGCAACTTCGACTGGGATGCATACGCAGACAAGTTCCCAGGTCTGACAACTCCCGATGAGAGTTATCATGGATTGACTTACACCAAGGCTTTTGGTAAGATGGCATATATGACTAAGCTCGTTGCTCAGCTCATGCGTGACCTTGGTTCCATTCCTGCTCCTCAGAATGCCTTCCTGCTCAACCTCGGTTTGGAAACCCTGCATCTCCGTATGCGTCAGCATTGTGCCAATGCACAGAAAGTGGCAGAATGGCTGGAGAAGAACCCGAAGGTGGGCTGGATAAACTATTGCGGACTGCCTTCTAACAAGTACTATGCATTGGGTCAGAAGTACCTGCCTAATGGCTCTTGCGGCGTGATTGCCTTTGGTTTGAAGGGTAGTCGTGAGGAAGCCATCAAGTTCATGGACAACCTCGACTTTATCTCCATCGTTACCCATGTAGCCGATGCCCGCACTTGTGTTCTCCATCCTGCTAGCCACACTCACCGTCAACTCTCCGACGAGCAACTTCGTGAAGCAGGTGTAGCTCCCGACCTCGTGCGCCTCTCTGTGGGCATCGAGAATGTGGAGGACATCATTGCCGACTTGGAACAGGCGATGGAGAAAATGTGATAAGAACGTCAGGCTCATATAAAAAGATAGATGATGAAGCGAATAATTCTGACAGGAACGGCCTTGCTTTTGACTCTTGTGGCATTTGCCCAGGACTCTGTCCGTGTTTTTTCGGCAGATAAGATAGAGGTGGACGCGCATGCCTACAACGTAAACCACGATAAAAAAGGAAATGTGAGAGCCGCACGTGCCGACGTGACGGTCCGCACCATTGTTCGCAACAATGGCGAGAAGGAACGTAAGGCGTGGGTGATGCAGAAACTGATAGACGAAGAGGGCAATTATGTCGGTAAAAGCGATTATGCCTTTGTAAATGTCTTGCCTCATGATACGGCCAGTGTGGAAATGACCATACAGATGCTCAATGTTCGTCTGCAGCAGACAGAAGAAGAACCCATCCGTTTCTCCCTCCAGACTTATGTTGCGCCAAAAAACATGAAGATGAAGGAACGTAATAAAGATGATGTGAAGAGGACGGCATTTGCATCATGGCTTCTCGGTTCGCTGGCTGCAGATAAGCTGTATGAGAAAGAGCGTCAGCATTACGGAACCTACTATACACCCGTCAGCTTTCAGTGATAACGAAATAACAAATTGGTATGATTAAGGGGCTTTGCCACACGGTGAAGCCCCTTTTTTTGTCCTTTTTTCTTTGTGTGATTGACTTAGACCAGAATAGAAAGCTAACGCTTCTTGTCTATATGTCTTTTGTCCGTTATTTCTTCATACGCTACATGTTTTGGTTAGACGGATTGATAATAATTTCGCTTACGCCGCCACGCCCAGCTCGTAGAGATGCTCAGGTGCGATGTCGATAGTGCCGTTGAGCCAGCAGACCGTCCAGCCGTCAAGTGCGCGGGCGGCTGTGACCCATTTCAAAACATTCTCCTGTTCCATGTTGCTTAGTCGAGAGGGTTAATCTTTGCCAGCGTTTCGCCGTTCTCCATGCGCTCCCAGTTTGCCATGAGTTCGTCCTTGTGCAGGTCGAGCCATTCGAAGACGAGATGCAGGGCGCGTCTCGGCATCTGTCCCGTCACCTGCCCTGTCTGGATGTCGATGGTAGCACGATATTCGTTGTAGCGCACGTAGAAGTGCGGCGGGTTGTGATCGGGCAAGTACATCGTAATGACGATTCCATAGAAGTGGCAAATCTCTGGCATGTTGTTACATTGTTTATTGATTCTCGCGACAAAGATACAGCTTTTTTTGAGAATCACTCTTTATTGGCATAAAAAAATGTATCATTGTCTCCAAGGTGGAGAAAATAATGAGCCCCCCATGGACCATTGGAATTTTGCTTTAACAGCCTCGGAATCGGTCTGAGTCACACCTATGGTGGCGGTCTGAGTCACACCGATTTTGAGGTAGTGGAAGAGGGGAAAAAGAGGATACGCCGTTGAGGTGTCAGAGGCTGTTCGCTTTCCTCTGTACACTCATTGCCGACTTGGAACAGGCGATGGCGAAGATGTAAGGACAAAGGGATGAGAGACAAAAAGGAAGGCGCTCTGCCGCTACAGCAGAACGCCTTCCTTTTTCTTGCTCTTAGTGCTCAGACAAGGCTTGCCCCATCTCCTTCATGTATTTCTCCATGAGCTGGTTGACCTGTCTCTGGGCATCTTTGGCAGGCTTGGGCAGAACACCGACGTTCTTGTACAATTCTCCGTATGCTTGACTCTGTTCGGAGTAGAACTTGAGAATCCCTTCATATAGTCCCTTTTTCCAAATAGGAGGAAGAGCATCGTCAAAAATACCTTTCAGATATTTGATGTAGTCCTGAAACTTCACGTCCAGTTCCTTGTTCAGTTTGATGATTTGCTTGAAATAGTTGTCTGAGCCGGTGAGTGACCCCATTTTCACAAAAGGTTCCAGAGAACTGTAGGTGGCTTTGATGGCATCCATGTTCCCCTTGAGGGCTGTGGATTGGGCTTCGATTCGCATCTCCTGTTCAGGTGTGGGCTTGATTTCGTCCTTAAGAGAAATTACCCGACCGTCGGTGGGTATCGTGTCAACTTCCTCCCAACCATCTCCCAACTCGTCGTCCACCACCACAGTGTCCCCCCCCCACTCATCGTCCACCACGGCAACATCGTCATTCCCTCGTTTTTGCCGTTCATTCAGCAGGCTCCTTCCCGAGTAGCGTCCCACACGACGCTCATAGTCTTGGTCGCCATCGTAGTAACCGTTGTGTACGGTGATGTTGTAGGTCTCGCCAGGCACGAAGTCGAGGTTTATCCATGCGGAGCAGAGCGAACCATCGGGGAAGATGCAGCGCAGGCGTCCCGCCATAGGTTTCTCCAGTTCTGTCTGCCACTCAAAGCGTTTGTTGATGACGGGCACACAAGCCACATAGTCATCATCTCCAATGGCAGCAAGTTCGTCAGCAGTCTCGGCGATGTAGATGTTATAGAGCGAGTCCTTGATGTTCTCATCCACACGTCCCACAATCTTGAAGGTCTTCTTCGACGATGCCAGTTCCTTCTCGTAGATGTCGGGACGCAGGGAGGTAATCATAAAGACCGTACCTTCCACGTCCTTTCCTGACTTAAAGTCGCCCCTTTCCCAAGCAATGGCATAGACATCGCGCAGTTGTGGGTTTTCGGGGTTCTTGGTAGCCATATACCACATCTCTTGACTCTCCTTAGTGCGGATGTTGAGATAATTGTTCTTGAGCATGTCAGAGGTGGGCATTTTCAGCGCGAAGTGCTGCTTGCTGCCCGGCGTGATGTGCAGAATTTGGTAGCAAAGTGGCTCGTCGGCCATGAAACTGGAGGCGATGGCCTCAAAAGAAGCGTCGGTCGTGTGGCATGAAAAGGCGGAAATCTTTTCGCTCGACTCGATGATGTTCGTGTTCGGATTTCGGTTGATGGAAAACGATAGCCCCTCCTTCTCTCCGAAGTGGTCGATGATGGCATTGAGAGTTACAATGACTTTCTCAGGCCTTTTCTGACGGCTGGCAGCCGACTGGGCATGGATGACTGCGATGGTGCTGCATGCGATGAGCAGCAAAGTGAATAAGCGTTTCATATCGTTCTTGTTTTTTTATTTCTGTGCCATTTTTTCTAATGTGTATTTTGAAATCTCCAGTTCCAGCTCCACCCATTTCAGGTAAGCCTCGTTGGCTTGCTGCTTCAACAGGGCGATTTCCTCTGGAGTGTATTTGTAGTTCTCTGGACGAGTGATAGGGATGTCTCGTTCAGTCAGCATGACGGTAGCAGTCTCGTTGCGAGGGGCTTCTACGGTTGTCTGTTCGGTGGAAGGCTCTACGGCTGCAACTTCTGCTGTAGCCGACTTCTCAGAGGTGGACTCCTGCGCCAAGAGCGGTTGAGTGGTTGTTGGTGTTGACTGTTTCACCTTAGGCTGTTCAGCCACCTGCTTCTCCGATGGTTCGGAAATCCTCTGTGGTACTTCCGCTTCAGTTGCCTTTTGGGAAGCTTCCCTTTGTGGCACTTCTTTTTCCGTCTTAGGCTTCTCCACCTTCACGGCAATAGGCTTCCCCGTTGACATCCCATCTTCTGGCGTTCCCTTCGGTGGGGTGAGGAAGACGGCTATCAAGGCTGCCACACATGCCGCTGCCACCGAAGGCCAAAGCATGCGGGAGCGTCTTCTTTTCGCAGCCTTCTTCGCCCTCTCTTCCTCCACGCGCTTCATCAGTCGTGCGTTGAGGTCGGCTGGCATCGGTGGCAAAGCCTCTTCCTCCAGCCTGATGGCATCACGAAGGTTCGTGTCCTGTTGGCGTAATGTGTCGATATTGTCTTCTTTCATGATTGGAGCATTTGAATGATTTTACAAAGTTTCTTTCTCGTTCGGAACAGTTTCGAACCGATGGTGTTGGGTGGAGAGTCGGTCACGTAGGCGATGTCCTTCACGCTCATCTCCTCATAGTAGAACATCGTGATGAGGCTCCGTTCCTCAGGTGGCAGATGTTTCAAGGCAGCCCGTATCAGTTGCACCGTCTCAGGGTCAGGATGCCCCAAGGTCGCCTCCACTTCCGCCTCCGACAGCCTTTCCGCCTCTCCGTCCTGGTCCTCAAAGTAGATGACCTCTCTCCGCTTGTGCCTCAGCCAGGTAATGGACTCGTTGTAGGCGATGCGTGACACCCACGTCTTGAAGGATGCCTTCTCCTCATTATACATATTTATATTTAGAAAGACCTTCAGGAACACATCCTGATACACCTCCTCGGTATCCTCCACACTCGGCAACAGCCTCACCACTTGGTTGAAGACATGTCTGCCATATCTCTCAACCATCATCTGCTGAGCCTTGGGGCTTTGTTCCTTCAGCCCCTCTATCAGATTTATCTCTATATCTGTCACCATTTTTCGAGGTCTTCTACTTATATATACGATGGTGAAACACGAAAAATTGCAAAGGAGTGAAAAAAAGTGTTTTTCTTGCTCTTTTTCTGGTTCAGAAAAGGCGTACCCCTCGACTACGAAGGGTCGTACCCGAGGGGTACGCCTTGCCGTAGTCGAGGGGTTCGATTTTGAAGATGTGTCGTATCTTCTTATTTTGAATAGTTGTCATCCCTGTTCAGCCATAGGGCAAAGAAGGGGTCATAGACCATGTAGGTGGATTTCTCTTGGGTGATGAAGTCTTTGTCTAACAATCCGCGGACGGCGGCTGTCACTACACTGACCGTTTGCAAGTGATGTTTCTTGATGAAGTTTTTGCTGGTGATGCTTTGAGCCTTGCCTTCTCGTGCAATGGCGATGAAAACTTCGCGCTGTTTTTCGGGTATCTTGTCCAGCAGGTCAGCGTATGTTTCGGAGAACATGTCGAGGATATAGGTGATGGCTGCATCCACCATGTCGAGGGTGCAGCGGGTGTTGGGGGGTGTTTTGAGGAAGAGGACGTTCAAAACACGTTGGATGCACGAGGTGACGGCATCGAACCGCTCGTAGATGTTGGTCACCACTCCTTCTTCCAGCGCCTTCCCGAATTTTGCGAACTGCATCTGTGCGAACTCCTCGTATTTCTCTACGGGGATAGGTTTCAGGTTCATGATGAGCACAGACTGATAGAACGGACGGGAGGGTGAGGTGAAAATCTCGCCCATCAGATGCCGTTTGCTACCTGCAAAGATGAAGGTGGCATTGATGCAGCGTTGGATGTAGGTGCGGAGAGTCGCTTCTACGTTAGGGGCATCGCTATAACGTGTAATTTGCTGAAACTCATCGATGGCCACAAGGCAGGGCTTGTCTGCCTCGCGAAGATACTGAAAGATTTCGTCCAGTGTGACGGCAGGGTTCTCGATGTCTCCAAGTCCAAGGCTCCATGTCGGGATGTTGTTGATGTCAAATGTGATTTCGGAACGAATGGAGCGTAATACGTTCAAGAATCCCTCCCAAACAGCACGTCCCTTGGGACGGAGTTCGTCAAGGATGGCTCGCCCAAAAACATTGACGAAATCACGCAGGCTGTTTGTTGCATAGATGTCAATATGGAACGTGTAAAAGTGCTCCTGAATCTCGGGTTGGTGGAAGCAATGGTGTATCAGGTCTGTCTTGCCCACCCGTCGAGGGGATATAAGTGCCATGTTGTTACCATTGACGGTAAGTTCCACCAACTGCTTGGTTTCTTCCACTCTGTCGCAGAAATATTCGGCTCCAGCATAGCCTTTTATCACAAATGGATTGTCCATACCTTATTCATTTTGAGCACAAAGGTATGATTTTTCTGCAAATTATCCTAATTAGGATTATCCTTTTTAGGATAATTTTTCTTTTGAGGATGAAAAACGCCTCATTTTGTGGCAAATGAGGCGTTATTTCATTCGATGGCGTTTGTCTGTCGTTCAATCACCTGAATACCATCCAGCGAGAGGAGGATGCCATTGGGTGCTTTGTCCAGTTCCGCTTTCTGCTCCTTCTGCAGGTAGATGGGGTAGTCCTTGCCGAGAGGGAGAATCTTCAGCTCCACACGTTTGCCAACAAGGTCGGAGAGGCGGACGAGCATGGGCTTGCCGTTCCAGAAGTTGTCCTCGACGAGTTGACCATCTGCATAAATGCGGGCGACATCTCCACGGTAGGAGATTTGGAGATAGAGGTCAAGATTCTCGTTCAGCTCGTTCAAGTTGCTGATAACCCATGTGGCTGCCTTGCCGAAATCTTCCTCAGTCGGCTGTGCTGCCACTTTCTGACTGCCCATCTTTATCTCACGCAAACCGCCATGTTCCTTGGTCAACACGTAGTTCACCTTGGTGGGCAGGGTCTTCCATGTTTCCTCCATGATGCGGTTGCCGTCTTGATAAAGGATGCCGTCAGAGTAGTAGAGTTTGTCGCCAATCTTGTAGGCTGTGTGGGCCTTTTCTCGTGAGAGGAAACAAAAGGTCATGCCTGCTGCCTTGAAGGGCTTGTCGAGTTTTCCGTTGATAACCTTACCGTTGATGGAGAGTGAGGGTACCCGTCCTCCGAAGGGGATGAGCTTTGCCTTGTCTGTCCTTTGGGGAAATTCGATGAAGTAGATACAGCCATCGGCTTTGCAGAAGGGTTCGCCTGTTGCCCAGTCAATGGTCACGCCATTGGCTACTGGCCAGTTGCGAGGGGTGACATACGACTGGCCGCCTTCGTTGAGGATGCGCACATAGTCGTTGAAGAATTCGAAGGAACCGCGACGGGCATAGTGTTCGGAGAGGGTATCCACATCCATCTGGCTCAGTTCCTCGCCCCAATCAGCGAGGAACTGATGCAGTAGTCGGCTTTCGTTCCATGAGACAGGGTTGGGTTGTCCCATCTCGCCGAGCAGCGTCTGAAAGTCGTAGGTCATGTGGGGCATGTCGTTGTAGTTGGTCACGCTGGTGGCTTGTGTTTCCGCCATTGTGTGCTTGGGGTTGTAAGGGTTGGTGCCACCGTGGTACATATAGTAGCCTGGGAGATTAGAACCTGAACCTAACTTGCAGATGGTTAGTGGCTTCACTTCTCTTCCACTCATGTTGATGCGACGGTGATAGGACGGCATCATGCCACCTCCCAATTCGCAGGTGAGGTAAGGGTAGGAGAGGTCAATGGTGCTCATCTCCGTGCTTTGGTTATTGCCCAGGGCTTCCGTGGCGATAACGGCGGAGAGGCGTGTATCCTTCATGATGAAGGCGTTCTTATAGTCGCCAGGCATGTCTGTCAAGACTCTGTCCCAGAAGCCGTCGGCGTAGTCTCCATATAGTGGCAGCAGCTTGCCAAACTCCTCGTTGCCGTTCAGCTTGGGCCAACCTGTGCGTGTGTAGAAGGGGGTGTCGAACCCTGCTTCCACCGCCATGTCTTTCAGTGCCATGTAGTAAGACCAGGGACCTCGGCATTCGTTCTCAATCTGCACCCCCACGATGGGACCGCCCTGCTTCCAAAGCAAGCCGTTTACCTGAGCGAAGATGTTGTTGTAGAGATTGTGTGTTGCTTCCATGAAGCCTGGGGCTTGAGAACGTAGCTTGTACTGCTTGGGGTTACTCTGTGCCTTGTCTGCGAGCCATGTGGGGAAACCGCCCTGATAGACTTCTCCGTGACAGAAGGGGCCGATGCGCAGAACGACGGGCATCTGTTCCTTTTGGCAGACCTCGATGAACTTGCGCAGGTTCTTGTTGCCGCTCCAGTCCCACTTGCCTTCTTCCTCTTCATGATGAATCCAAAAGACATAAGTGGAAAGGATGGTGATGCCACCAGCTTTCATCTTCTGCACCTCGCGTTGCCAGTCTTTTTCGGGCACACGGGCATAGTGAATCTCGCCCATTACAGGCAGAACGTGTTTGCCACCGATGATGAAGCCTTTGCTATCGACCTCGAACTTTACCCCGTCGGGGTTGGCGTTGGTGCCAAAACAAAAAGTCTCTTGTGCCACAGCTGTTGTGGTACAAGAGACTAAAATGCTGAATAATAAATGCTTGATATTCATTAGAGTTTGTCTAATTCTGCGATGTTCTTTGCCACTTCCTCATCCGTGACGGTGTAGTTCTGCAGGTCACCGTTGATGTAAGCCTCGTAGCTTGGCATATCGATGAGACCATGACCAGAGAGGTTGAAGAGGATGACCTTCTCCTCGCCAGTCTCCTTGCACTTGTTTGCCTCGCGGATAGTGGCGGCAATGGCGTGTGTGCTTTCAGGAGCAGGGATGATACCCTCAGTGCGGGCAAAGAGCATACCAGCCTCGAATGTTTCGAGCTGTGGAATATCGACACCCTTCATCAGACCGTCCTTCAGCAACTGAGAGACGATGACGCCAGCACCGTGGTAGCGGAGACCGCCGGCGTGGATGTTGCTGGGCTTGAAGTTGTGACCCAGTGTGAACATCGGCAGCAGAGGCGTGTAGCCAGCCTCGTCGCCAAAGTCGTAGCGGAACTGACCGCGTGTGAGCTTTGGACAGCTGTCAGGTTCAGCAGCGATGAACTCAGTCTTCTTGCCGTCGAGGATGTTGTGACGCATGAATGGGAAGGCAATGCCACCAAAGTTGGAACCGCCACCGAAGCAGGCAATCACCATGTCGGGATATTCGCCAGCCATCTCCATCTGCTTCTCAGCCTCCAAACCGATGATGGTCTGATGCAGACCTACATGGTTCAGCACCGAACCGAGGGTATATTTGCAGTTAGGAGTAGTGGTGGCAAGTTCGACAGCCTCTGAAATGGCAGTGCCGAGAGAACCTGGATGTGTCGGGTCTTTGGTGATGATGTCCTTGCCGGCACGTGTGGACATGGAAGGTGAACCCGTCACGGCTGCGCCAAAAGTGCGCATGATGCTGCTGCGGTAGGGCTTCTGCTGCATGGTGATTTTCACCTGATAGACAGCGGCTTCCAGTCCATAGAGCTTGGCAGCATAAGAGAGGGCTGCACCCCACTGACCAGCACCCGTCTCGGTGGTCACGTTCGTGGTGCCCTCCATCTTGGCATAGTAGCACTGAGGGATGGCTGAGTTCACCTTGTGCGAACCGAGTGGGTTGGTGCTCTCGTTCTTGAAGTAGATGTGGGCAGGAGTTCCTAAAGCCTCCTCCAGACCGTAAGCACGCACCAATGGTGTGCTGCGGTAATACTTATATTTATCAAGCACTTCCTCGGGAATGTCAATCCAAGCATGTGTGGTGTCCAGTTCCTGCACACAGCACTCACGAGGGAAGATGTGTGCCAAGTCATCCACGGTCAGTGGCTGTTTTGTTGCAGGGTGGATAGGGGGCTGTGGCTTGTTCACCATGTCAGCCTGGATGTTATACCACTGCGTTGGGATTTCGTTCTCCGAAAGGAGGAAGCGTTTTTGTTTTGTGCTCATTGTTGTTGTGGTTTTAATGATTAGTGATAAAACTGGCTACAAAAATACGACATAAATTGTAAAGGAGCAAATAAACAAGGGGGAAAAGCATAGGAGTGTACTTATTTTTGTAACTTTGCAGCCACAAAAAAGGAAATAAACATGATGAATGGACTTTACACGATATTGCTGCTCATTGGCAGTAACATCTTTATGACGCTGGCATGGTACGGACATCTGAAACTGCAACAGATGAACATTTCCAACAGTTGGCCCCTGTGGCTGGTTATTGTTTTCTCATGGGGCATCGCCTTCTTCGAATACTCATTGCAGGTGCCTGCCAACAAACTGGGCTTTGTGGGCAATGGCGGCCCCTATTCGTTGGTGCAGTTGAAAGTGATTCAGGAGGTAGTCTCCTTGACCGTCTTCACTATCATCGCCTCTTTTATGTTTCAGGGCGAACATTTGCATTGGAACCACGCAGCCGCCTTCCTCTGCCTTGTAGCAGCGGTGTATTTTGTATTCTGGAAATAGACGGGACTTTTTGACGTTGGAACGATGAGAGACGGATTTCAGGGCGAACGACAGTTGGTGCTTCCTCCGATGGTGGTGCGCCAGATGGAGGAAGACAGGCTGCTTTCGGCGCTTCACATCACAGACATTGGCTATTATCCCTCGGCCAGTTTTCATGAGATACACAGGCAGAGCGGAGTGGGACAGTATGTGTTCATTTACTGTGTAAAGGGCTATGGATGGTATGAGATTGAAGGACAGCATTATGACATTCGTCCCAATCAATACTTCATCATTCCTATGGGCATTCCCCACGACTATGGGGCTGCCAATGAAGCCCCTTGGACTATCTACTGGATACACTTCAAGGGAACGCTGGCATCGTGCTATGCAGACCAAGCCGCCACGCCCAAGGAAATCCGGCCAGAACTGCATTCGCGCATTGCCAATCGCCAGAACCTTTTCGAGGAGATATTTCGTACGCTCCAGCGTGATTTCACGTTAGAGAACCTCAGTTTCGCTTCGTCACTCTTCCACTATTACTTAGGTTCTCTGCGCTACATTCACCAGTATCGCGATGCCACTTGCCAGGAGGATACCGTGGCCGACGCAACGGATGTGCAGCAGGTGGTGACAGCGTTGATTCACTACATGGAGGAAAATACAGAAAAGCACCTCACGATGGAGATGCTTTCCCGATATTCAGGCTATAGTGCCAGCCACATGTCCCTTCTTTTTCGTCGTCAAATGGGGATGGCGCCGATGGCTTATTTCAACAAGCTGAAGATGGACGAGGCTTGTTACTTGCTGATTCATACTGACATGAAAGTGAACCAGATATGCCACAAACTCGGTATTGACGATTCCTATTATTTCTCTCGCCTTTTCAGCAAGGTGGTCGGCATGTCGCCTCGTGCCTATAGAAGTGCCAGCAAAGACCGTAGAGAGTAGGCTCCCATGTGGTTGATGTCGAGTCGGTTCACTTCGTCCAGATACCTTTCAGCTTTTTCTTTGTTGCCCATGCCGAGATAGCCGAGGGCGAGCATGTAGTTGCAGTGGATGCGGTTTTGCTGGTCGAGGTCACCATCCCACACGAGCAGGTCGGGCAGAGAGACTGCAAAGTAATCCATGGTGATGTGGTCGAAGATATGCTGCTTGCCGTAGGTGATGAGCCTGTTGAAGAGTCCTCGTGCCTTGTCTTCTTGTCCGAGTTGGCGGTAACAGAGTGCGGCATAGAAGATTTTGTCGGGCTTGGCATCGTTGTAGTACATGGCAGCTGCTGGTTCTGTCGGGCCTTCCGTACCTTCTTCGTAGCGTCCGAGGAAGTAGAGGAAGTCGTTGTCTTGTGCCCCATGGAGTTTACCCTCACCAAGCGAGTGGGGGAAGACGAGACATTCTTCCAGCAACCGCTTTGCTTCTGCCGAAGCAGGGTTGTTCTTCAAGAGTTTCTTGGCAATTTCGAGACGTGCCATCTGGTATTGTCCGCTCACCTTGCCTTCGCCGCCCTCCCATGGGTGGAACACATGACCATCGATAAGGGTTTTTGCCTCTTCGTGCCGTCCAAGCATGTTGAGCAGGGTGGCGTGTTCGAGGATGAGGTCATCGCGTTGGGCGACGAGGTCGGGCAGTGCCTCGTAGTTCTGGAGGCGTTCGGCATGTGGCTTCTGTAGCTTCTTGTAGAGTTGGTCGAGCTCCATGAAGACGCGGGAATCCGACTGGTCGAGGGTGAAGGCGAGTTCCATCTCCTGCAAGGCACGCTGTGGGTCGTTCCCCTTGTTGTAGTAGAGGAGGGCGAGGTTGCGGTGCACGGTGGGGAAGGAGGAATCAAGTTGCTCTGACTGTTCCCAATAGGCCTGGGCAAGGTCGTACTGCCGCTTGTCGTAGTAGAGGCAACCGAGGTAATAAGGAGCCTTAGCTCCTTCGGGGTTGTAGCGGATGGCTGTTTGTAGCACGATGACATCTTCGAGGCGGTTAGGAAAGCAGCAGTAGCTGTCGGCTTGCTCGGCTTCGGCAAAGAGAGCCTTGGCTTCGTCAAGTCCGCCCTGATGGAGTTTGAAGTAGCCGATATAATATAATGTGAGAGGTGATGCCTGTTGCTGCTGTTCTGCTATGGCGGGGAGGGTGAGTACATCAAAGGCTTCCAGCCATAGTCCTGCCTGTGCATAGTCGAGAGCCAATTCGTGGTAATTATAGACGTTACCGTGCATCATGTCCATCATCTCATGCAACACCGTTTCGTCTTTCGTCAGCAGGTGTTTCTCGAAAAGGATGCCGTAGTTGAAGCGGTCAAGTTGGAGGGATTCTTCACAGAATGATAATGCCTCTTCCTGTCGTCCAAGCTTTCTGAACACAGTCGCTTTTAATGCTCGTGCTTTGTGGTTGCAGTTGTTGAAGATGAGGCAACGATTGAGTTCGTTGAGGGCATCAGCGTAGCGAAATTGTGAAATGCTGATGCAAGCAGCCTCGAAGTAACCTGCATCTGCCCACGCCTTGTTCCATGTGGATTTCCAAAAGAGGTCGTAGGCCTCGTCGAGTAGTTTGCAGTTGATTATGAGGTGTGGAGAACAGAACGCTTGGTGTTTGAGGGTGAGGGCAAGGTTGAAGATGGCTTCTCCATCGTAGGGGTTAGGGTTGCGCTTCTGCCATATCTTCACCGCCTTGCGCAGATAAGTTTCAGCTTTGTCGAAACGTCCACGGCGCAGATACCATAGACCTGTTTGGTTGAGGCAACGCACATCGTTGGGGTCACGTCGCAGGGCTTCCTCGTAGTAGTCGAGGGCAGACCATGTGGCGTGGCGGTACTGTTCCAAGTGCAGGCCTGTGAGGTAGAGCTGGTCATTAGTCTTGGTGTCCTCGGGTGAGAGAGCTGCCTCGGCAGCATCGGGGATGGGACGGATGTCGTCGGGCTCAGCCTGCCAGTATAGATTGCCTACGCCCAGCATGAGGTCATGCAAGCTATGCCCTTTCACATCCACCACCTGCTCAAAGACTGCTTCGGGAGAAAGTGTCACGGTTTCCTTGTAAAAGACTCCAGCTTTTTTCTTGCCCCACAACATAACAGTCACTGTCTTCTTCGAAGTAGCCAGTACCTTGATGCGCACACCGCCTTCGACTTCTTCAATGTTGAGGATGAAGTCCTTCGATGCTTGCTTCACCACACCTAACTCACGGTATGGCATGAAATACTGTGTGAACTGCTTTTCTTCGTAAGGCATCAGCCATGTGAAGTCTGGTTGGTTCTCGGTGTAAACACCTGCCATCAGTTCGATGTAAGGGCGGAATCCAGGACGGATGGAACCAGCGGGTACACCGTCAGACACGGAGGCTTCGTCGGTCAGGTTGCGATCCCATGCCCTGCCAAAGTCACCATTGCCCCAGGTCCATTGCTTTTTGCCAGGGGAGAGATGATGGGAGGCCACATGGAGCATGCCACCGTGGGTGTCGTTCTCATAGCCGCCTTCGAAGTCGTACTTTGAATTCACGGCCATATATGATGTAGGTACGGGTATGTTCTTATAGTTCGAGATGTCCACACCGGCGGAGTAGTCCATCTTGTAGTAAGTGCCAGTTGCGATGGGGAAGGAAGACACGGCACGTTTGCCATGGTCGAAGACCGCGTTCACATCGGGTGGGAAGACACTCTGATAGGCATCGTTCACCTCCACGGCTGGGTTTGCCCACCAGAGGAAGGTCTGTGGCAGGGGAGTTCGGTTGCTTACCCGTCCCTGAATCTCCAAATAGGCACAGCCTGGACGCAAGGTGAAACCTGCGGCTCCCTTCTGATGGAACATACGCTCCATCTCGTTCACCCACACGGTCACGGAACCGTCCTCATTTTCCACAATCTTGGAATCGACGGGCATGTAGGTGGATGGCCGGTGGTGCTGTGGCCAGTTGAACTCGATGCCACCGCTAATCCACGGGCCTGCCAGACCCACCAACGCGGGCTTGATGACGTGGTTGTAATAGACGAAGTGGCGTTGCTTAATCTTATCATACGCCATCTGAATGCGTCCGCCCAGTTCGGGCAATATCATCACTTTAATGTACTTATTCTCCAGCCAGATGGCTTGCCACTCCTTATCCACCTTTTCATCGGCGATGCTCTCGATGACGGGATAGGGATAGACTACACCGCTAGAGCCTTGATATACGCGCTTTTCGAGGAAGATGGGGTTCTTCTCAGGTTCCCCCGTTTCGTAGGTGGGAATGACCACCGTTTCTTTCCATGCTTTGACTGACATTGGTGCTATGTTTTATCTGGTTAATTCTTGTTCCAATTCTGCAAGGCTCTTGCCCTTTGTCTCAGGACAAGCTCTGAAGAGATAGATGAAGGCGCAGAGGCAAATGCCACTGTAGATCCAGAACGTGCCGCTGCTGCCGAGGGCTGCGTTCATGGAAGGGAATGTGAACGTGAGGGTGCAGCAACCGACCCACAGGGCGAAGGTGCAAGTAGCCATCGCTACACCTCTGATTCGGTCGGGGAAGATTTCGGAGAGCAGTACCCATGTGATGGGGCCGAGGGTCATGGCATAGCAGGAGATGGCTGCCACCACTAGCACCACCATGAACACACCTGTCACGCCGAAGTGGTAGCAGGTGCCTAAGGTGAGGTAAATGAGGCCAAGTCCACTGGCACCGATGAGCATCAACGTGCGGCGTCCCCATTTCTCCACCGTATAGAGAGCAACGAAGGTGAAAAGCACGTTGGCAATGCCTGTGATGACGATGTTGATGAACATGCCGTCCACATTATAACCTGCACCGATGAAAATCTCTTCAGCATAGTTGAAGATGACGTTGGTGCCGCACCACTGTTGGAAGACGGCGATGATGAGGCCGAGCAACATGACCTTGTGGTATTGAGAAGATTTGAATAATTGAAAAATTGAAGGATTGAAGTTCTTTCCTTCAGAGTGCTCTGACTTTAATTTTTCAATTCTTCCATTCTTTAATTCTAAATACACAGGGCTTTCCGGTATGAAGAACGCCATTATCATAAACGCTGCTGCTGGTACCGTCTCTGCCCAGAACATCCAGCGCCATCCCCAGGCGAGGTTCCACGCCATGTTGGGGGCATCGCTCGTGTCACGTGCCAAGAGCATATTGACGATTTGTGCCGCTAGAATGCCAAGTACAATGGTCATCTGGTTGAGGCTGACGAGCCGACCACGGATGTTGGCCGGGGAAACCTCGGCAATATACATGGGCGAGAGTGCCGATGCCACACCAATGCCGATGCCGCCAATGAAGCGGGCGAGGTTGAATAAGGTGAAGTCGTTGAACAGACCTGTCATGATGGCACTGACCGTGAACAGCACAGCCGCCGTGATGAGCAGGGGCTTGCGGCCATATTTGTCGGCCAATGCACCAGCCACCATCGCTCCGATGAGGCAACCCACCAGGGCGGTACTCATGGCCACGCCCTGCATGACAGGGTCGTTGGCTATTTGGAAAAATTCTTCATAGAAAGGTTTTGCACCGCCTATGACCACCCAGTCGTAGCCGAATAGCAGTCCGCCCATGGCTGAGACGGAGCAGATAAAGTATAGGAAACTCTTTTTCATGTGTTGGAGTTAATTTTGATTTGATGGTGCAAAGATACAGCTTTATCAACAAAGAAAGTCCATCTTTTTCGGCTGAAAAAGATGGACTTTCTTATTTTATTAGTTCATGCCAGAGGAGTGGCGGTTCACATCATCTACGGCGACTAAGACGTATTATTTGTTTATCGTGTTCCGAGGAGTGGTGCGGTCAGTTCTGTCCGCTTTTTCCCGACATGATGTCAATAAGTTCGTTGGTGATGGCTTGCTGGCGAGTCTTGTTGTACAGCAGGCGCAGTTCCTTGAGCAGTTCGTTGGCATTGTCATCGGCTGTCTGCATGGCGAGCATACGGGCGGCGTGTTCGCTGGTGAGGGAGTCGAGCAGAATGCCGTAAGCTTGTGCGTTGAGCAGGCGGGGGAAAAGAGCCTGTAGAAGTTCTTTCGGAGTAGGTTCGGTCAACCAGTCTGTACGTTGAGCTTCTTCCTCTACAAGGGGAGTCGGCATGTCCAGATGGAGTGGAGTGATGGTGATGACCTGCGAACCCATCGATTTGAAGTGGTGGTAGATAAATTCCATTCGGTCTATCTTGCCGCTCTGCTGCAACTGTTGGGCAAACTCGATGAGGAAGGGCACTTCTGAAAAGGAATTGTTCTTTTCGATTTTCTCTATCAGATTATAGTAGCCGATATTGCAGTCAAACCCTTTGTTCTGCAGGTCGTGGGCTATCTTCTTGCCGATGGGGAGCAGGCGGACTTGCATCCCCTGCTGTTCCAACTCTTGAATGTGCAGGAGGGTGGCTTTGGTGATGTTGCTGTTGAAGGCTCCGCACAGGCCGCTGTTGCTGGAAACGGGAATGAGCAGGATGGATTGCACCTTACCCTCCGTTTGAAGAGAGGTGTCGAACCCGCCAAGGCGTTCCATGATGGCTTGCATTTCATCCTTGTAGTGCAGAAACTTCTCGGTCATGCCCTGCGTGTGGTGGAGTTTGGCACTGGCTACCATGCGCATGGCTGATGTGATTTTCTGCGTGTTCTGGATGGACGCGATGCGACCTTTTATTTCTTTGAGAGATGCCATTTTAAGTTATTTACCATTTGCCATTTGGCACTTGCCGTTAACCTTGGGTCATCAGTTGTTTACAGTTTAATGCTGGCAGCCACCTTTTCAATGGTGGCGGTGATGTTGTCATCTATCTTGCCTTGTCGAAGTGGCTGGAGCACGTCTTCCTCATGGCTGACACGCAGCAGGTCGAGGAAAGCTGCCTCGAAGGCGGCGGCTTCTTCCACTTTGATGTCGCGCAACAGACCGTGTGTGCCGCAATAGAGGATGGCTATCTGCTCTTCTACAGGCATGGGATGGTACTGTTTTTGGATGAGTAGTTGCGAGTTCTTGCGTCCTTTGTCGATGGTGAAGGCGGTGACAGGATCCATGTCGCTGCCAAACTTCGAGAACGACTCCAGTTCGCGGTATTGGGCTTGGTCTATCTTCAGAGTGCCGGCCACCTTCTTCATGGCTTTCAGCTGAGCGTTGCCACCTACACGCGAAACGGAAATGCCCACGTTGATGGCGGGACGCACACCTTGGTTGAAGAGGTCGGTTTCAAGAAAAATCTGTCCATCGGTGATGGAGATAACATTGGTGGGAATGTAGGCCGACACGTCGCCAGCCTGTGTCTCGATGATAGGCAGTGCCGTGAGGGATCCGCCACCGCGCACTTTGCCTTGGAGACAGTCAGGCAGGTCGTTCATCTGCTCTGCCACCTCTTGTTGGGCGATGATTTTAGCCGCACGTTCGAGCAGGCGGGAGTGGAGGTAGAAGATGTCGCCAGGGTAAGCTTCACGGCCAGAGGGGCGTTTGAGAATGAGTGACACCTCACGATAAGCGACAGCCTGTTTGGAAAGGTCGTCATAGACCACCAGGGCATGGCGGCCTGTGTCGCGGAAGTACTCGCCGATGGCCGCTCCGGCAAAGGCGGCATAGTATTGCATGGCTGCAGGGTCGCTAGCTGTAGCTGACACGACAATCGTGTAGTCCATTGCGCCCTTTTGCTGCAGGGTGTTGACGATGGTGGCAACTGTGGAACCTTTCTGTCCGATGGCTACATAGATGCAATAGACGGGATTGCCCGCTTCGTAGTTGGGACGCTGGTTGATGATGGTGTCTATGGCAATGGCTGTCTTGCCTGTCTGACGGTCGCCAATGATAAGCTCGCGCTGTCCACGACCGATAGGAATCATGGCATCCACCGCCTTCAAGCCTGTCTGCAAAGGCTCATTGACCGGTTGACGGAAGATGACACCTGGAGCCTTGCGTTCCAGCGGCATGTCAAAGGTCTCACCTGTGATAGCCCCCTTACCGTCGATGGGGTGTCCGAGGGTATCGACTACACGTCCCACCATGCCTTCGCTCACGGCGATGGAGGCAATGCGTCCAGTACGTTTCACGGTGTCACCCTCTTCTATGTTGTCGGTGGGGCCGAGCAGCACGGCACCCACATTGTCTTCCTCAAGATTCATCACGATGGCTTCCATGCCGTTGTCGAACTCGAGGAGTTCACCAGCCTCAGCATTGCGCAGTCCGTAGGCGCGCACTACGCCATCACTCACGGTGAGCACGGTGCCAACTTCGGTCTCGTTGCCAAGTGTTTTTTCTTCATTGTCGATGTCGGCCAGTTGCTGGCGCAGCATGGCTGTCACCTCACTTACTTTTATGGAGTCGGACATAATTCTTTTCTGATGAGTTCCAATTGATGTTTATAACTATAGTCGTAGTGACGGTCACCAATGCGGAGACGGAAACCACCGATGAGGCGAGGATTCACTTTACGCTCACATTCCACCTCATGATGCCGATGCTCCTTGATGCGCTGTGTCAAGTGGTTGATGATGGTGTCATCGACTTCCACCGCCGTCTCGAACACCACACGGTCAATGCCATAATGCTCACGGTACATGTCACGATAGACAAAGATGATCATGCGCAGCTGGTTCTCGCGTCGGTTTTCCAGCAACAGGCGGAGAAACCGCGTGTACAGCGTGGTGGCTTCAGGGTCAAGTCCCGAAGCCAGCAGGATCAACGCATATTTCTTCTCCTTCGTGACTCGCGGGTTGATGAGTGCCATTTGCAGGTTCGGTTCAGCCTTCATGCTACGATGGAGCATGCCAAGGTGGTCATAGACCTGTCGGTCTACGAACTGCGCCTGGGCTTCCTCAAAAAGTGCCGTGGCATACCGTTTGGCAATACTACCGTTCATCATAACTTCTCAATCAGCTGTTCGATGGTCTTACGTTGTTGGGCATCGTCCTTCATCCGCTCGCCAATCACCTTTTCGGCTATGTCGAGGGCGAGGGTGGCGATTTCTTTCCGCACGTCTTGCAAGGCTCTTTCTTTCTCAACCTGAATGCTTTGCTTGGCATCATCAATTATCTGGTTGGCAGAAACTTGTGCCTCGTCCTGCGCAGCCTGCACAATCTTTTGCTTTTCCTGCATGGCACCAGCAATGATTTCCTTCTGCTGTGCCTTGGCATTGGCCAGCAACTGCTCGCTCTCCTGCTGGATAGCGGCCAACCGTTCGTTAGCCTGTTTGGCAGAGAGCAGAGACATCTCGATGAACTCTTTGCGTTCGTTGATGGCCTTCACAATGACTGGGAAGCCGAACTTCGCCAGCAGGAAGAACACCACGCCGAACGAGAGCACCATCCAAAAGAGGAGTCCAGGGTCTGGTGTGAGTAGATTCATCTTTTTTCTTTTAGCTAGATCATCTAGGTTATCCCAGGATTCCCTAGGCTTTCCGAGGTTTCCCTAGGTCTTCTAGATATACTAGTTCTTCTAGAAATTTACTTCAATGCGATTAAGAGGCACACCACAATGGCAAATAGGGCCACACCCTCGATGAAGGCGGCTGTAAGAATCATGGATGTGCGGATATTGCCCGCTGCTGAAGGCTGACGGGCAATGCTCTCTGTGGCTGACTTGCCAATCATACCGATGCCCCATGCGGCACCAATCACTGCAATGGCAGCACCGATGGCTGCTCCTACTTGGGCGAAATTGACGCCCGCTGCTACTGCTTCAAGAATCATAATTTTATGGTTTTTAGTTGTTTGTACTTTCTTCTTTTTGCTTCTCCAGTTTATATGACTTTTTTGGTTTCACTAGCTTTTCTAGTTTCTCTAGTCATTATAGTTTACTAAGTTTCTCTATCCTCACTCACTATGTGCCAGTCCAATAAAGTTGGCGGTCAAGATGGTGAAAACGTAGGCTTGGATGAATGCCACGAGCAGTTCGAGGCAGTTCATGAAGATGCAGAACAGAACACTCACCACCGTCATCGAGGCACACATGGTGGCACCCATCTGGGCGGTGACGAAGACCACGCTGGTCAATGCCAATATGATGATGTGTCCCGCCATGATGTTGGCGAAAAGACGGATGGTCAGCGAGAACGGTTTGGTGAATACGCCAATGAACTCGATGGTCGGCATGATGGGCAGTGGTGCCTTGAGGAAGATGGGCACGTCGGGCCAGAAGATGCTTTTGTAGTACTCCTTGGGCGCAAAACAGTTGATAGCGATGAAGGCTGTAACTGCGCAAGTGAGTGTCACGGCAATATTGCCTGTCAAGTTGGCACCTCCAGGAAAGACTGGGAGAAGTCCTAAAAGGTTACTTGTCAGGATGAAAAGGAAAACGGTCATGAGATATGGCGAGAAACGCTCGTATCCGTGTCCGATGCTCTCCTTGGCAATATCCTTGTCGATGAAGTCGATCACGGCTTCCATCATGCCCACGAATCCACCTGGCGCTTTCTTGTAACCATTTTTCTTATACCATCTTGCCAACCCTAACACGACGGAACACAATAAGATACAGACGATGAACAGTTCCAGCACATTCTTTGTGATGCTGATGTCGAAAGGGCGTTCTCCAGCCGCATTCACAATCTTTCCTCCATGGTCGCCCTCCGTTGCGATATGGTAGCCTTTATAAGTGGCTCCGTGTTCCAGCTTGTCTGACAAGAAAACCTCCACGCCTCCTTCCTCGATGAGGATGCAGGGTAGGGGGATGACAGCCCCTTCGGTGATGTGCCACTCGTAGCTGTCGGCCAAGTGTTCGAAGATGAGCGTGGACACGTTCAAGTCTTCCTCTGCCTTGGTCGTCACAGCAAAGCCGAATACACATATTATATATATAAGGAGTCTCCTTACCATATCCCAGATAGTTTCTTTATGTATCTTGTCCAGTGCGGATTATTCGCATACCACCGTGATTTCGTCGTTCTCAATCCTCACCACACCAGCTCCACAGTCCAGTTCCTCGCTTTCCGTGTGGATGTACCCTTCCTTCACTTCTGCAATCATCGGGGCATGACCAGGCAGGAACTCCATGAGTCCTGTGGTGGAAGGGAACTGAAACCGTTCCACTTCGTCATTATATTTCGTGCCTGTCGGCGTGATGATTTGTAGTTTCACGGCTTTTAATGTCCTTTCAGTTGTTCTTGTAACTTTCTTCCTTTCTCGAAAGCCTCTTCGATGGTGCCGACATTGAGGAATGCCTGCTCAGGCAGGTCATCACACTCGCCGTTCAAAATCATCTTGAAGCCTTTAATAGTGTCTTCGATGCTCACCATAACCCCTGGCACCCCCGTGAATTGCTGTGCCACGGCAAAGGGTTGCGACAGGAAACGCTGCACACGTCGGGCGCGGTTCACTGTTGTCTTGTCCTCGTCGGAGAGTTCTTCCATGCCGAGAATGCTGATGATGTCTTGCAGTTCCTTGTTCCGTTGCAGAATTTGTTTCACGCGCTGTGCGGTCTGGTAGTGCTCTTCGCCCACCACGTTCGGGTCAAGGATGCGTGATGTGGAATCCAACGGGTCAACGGCAGGATAAATGCCCAACTCCGCTATTTTACGGTTCAGCACGGTGGTTGCGTCCAAGTGGGAGAAGGTCGTGGCTGGTGCAGGGTCGGTCAGGTCGTCTGCCGGCACATACACCGCTTGCACCGAGGTGATGGAGCCGTTCTTGGTCGAGGTGATGCGCTCCTGCATCTGTCCCATTTCGCTGGCCAGCGTGGGCTGATAACCCACAGCTGAAGGCATACGTCCCAGCAGGGCCGAAACCTCAGAACCCGCTTGCGTGAAACGGAAGATGTTGTCGATGAACAGCAGAATGTCGCCTCCCTTGCCGCTGCTCACGCCGTCGCGGAACGATTCGGCAATGGTCAGGCCTGACAATGCCACCGATGCACGTGCACCTGGAGGTTCGTTCATCTGGCCAAACACGAGGCTCACCTGGCTCTTCTTCAATTCATTCTTGTCGATAAGGCTTAAATCCCATTTTCCCTCCTTCATCGCTTCCTTGAACTTGTCTCCGTAGCGGATGACACCGCTTTCAATCATCTCCCTCAAAAGGTCGTTACCCTCTCTCGTTCGTTCGCCCACACCTGTGAAGACCGAAAAGCCGTTGTTTTTCTTGGCCACATTATTAATCAGTTCTTGAATCAGCACCGTCTTGCCTACACCTGCACCACCAAAGAGACCAATCTTTCCGCCCTTGGCGTATGGTTCAATTAAGTCAATGACCTTGATGCCCGTATAGAGCACCTCCTGTGCTGGTGACAGCTCCTCAAATTTGGGTGCCTCCCGATGGATGGGCAGTGCGCCGTTGCGGCTCAAGTCATCCATGCCGTCGATAGGGTCACCGCTCACGTTCATCAATCTGCCCTTCACCTGCTCGCCAACGGGCATCGTGATGGGGTGGCCCAATGCAGCCGCCGTCATGCCGCGCTTCAGTCCGTCGGTACTCTCCATCGCCACACATCGCACGGTGTTTTCGCCCAGATGCTGCTGCACCTCCACCACCAGTCGCCGTCCATTCTCTCTCTCGACGGTCAGCGCATCATGAATGCGTGGCAATCGTTCAGCCGAGAACTGAACGTCCACCACGGGACCGATGATCTGTGAAATCTTCCCTTGAATAAGTTCCATTATATTTATAGGTTTTGTTTTGCAAAAATACAAAAACTTGTTGAAACGAAAGCTATTTCTTCTGATTTTTTAAAAAAAAGAGGGGACTTTCATGAATATTTCCTACCTTTACGGCATAAATCGTAAAAACAAACTCGGAAAATTGTAAGGAAGAAACTTTATGGCTTTAATCAAGACCGTGTGTGGCCTGACTCCGAAGTGGGGGGAGGGCTGCTATTTCAGCGAGAACGCTACTATCGTAGGTGATGTGCAGATGGGTGACCAGTGTACGGTGTGGTTTAATGCAGTGGTGCGTGGCGACGTGAATTACATCAAAATCGGTAATCGCGTGAACATTCAGGATGGTTCATGTCTGCATACATTATATAAAAAAGCGGCCATCGAGATTGGTGACGACGTGACTATCGGCCACAATGTGACGCTGCATGGTTGCACGGTGAAGAGCGGAGCCTTGATTGGCATGGGTGCGACAGTGCTTGATGATGCCGTGATAGGCGAAGGCGCTATCATCGCGGCCGGTGCCTTGGTGCTGAAAGGCACACAGGTGGGCGATGGTGAGATGTGGGGTGGGGTGCCTGCCAAGTTTATCAAGAAGGTGGATCCCGAACAGGCGAAGGAACTCAATGTCGGGATTGCTCAGCATTACATCATGTATGCCGAGTGGTATAAGGAGAGTTAAGCGATGAAGAGTTATCTGTTAACTGTAAAGTGTGTGGGGAAAGAACCCTAAAGGTAGCGTCGTTGCTATTGCAATTTGTATGCCGTACAATATGCAAATGGAGTGGCGTTGAATTTAGATATTGTACGGCGTCGTGTATGTAGGGGGTGCTTCAGTTGAATGAGGCACCCCCTTCTTTGGGCCTTTGCAATGTTACCTTTATTTTCTTGTTTTTCCCTATCAATACGTCGTTTGCTAACATGTAACACGCTTGAAAGTCTATGTAACGCCATGAATGTTGCGATTGTTAAATATGGTGTAAATTTGCAACGGAATTTTTAATAAATTATAAAATAGAGGCCTATATGAAAACAAAACCTAATCGACTCCAGAGCCTGTCCAAATGGGTAGGTGTGGCGCTCATCGCTGCAGGAGGATTGTCGGCTTGCAGTGGCTACGACCTGGCTGAGGAAGACCCCAGTTGGCTCGGATCCAGCATTTACGACTATCTGAAATCGGATGGAAACTACACCAATTTGGTTAGGCTGATTGACGACCTGGGCTACACGAATGTGTTGGCCAAGACAGGTAGCAAGACGCTGTTCGTTGCCGACGATGATGCGTATGCCCGTTTCTATGCAAAGAATGATTGGGGTGTGCACAGCTACGATGAGCTGTCACTCGCCCAGAAGAAGTTGCTGTTGAACGGCAGTATGATTAACAATGCTTGTCAGGTAGCTTACCTGAGTAGCTCGGAAGGTCCGACCGAGGGCGACTGCATGCGCCGTCTGACCTCCATGAGTGTGTATGACTCTGTGCCAGTGCTCACAGCCGAGCAAATGCCGGACAACCCTTATTGGCAGCGTTACCGCAAAGATGGCAACCCGATTGTGTGCATGAGTGACATGACTACTCCCCCGATGATTCACTTCATCGAGATGTTCCTGGCCAATAAGCTCATCACGAATGATGACTGTGATTTCCTGTTCAATTATAAGGGACACCGTCAGTCAGGCGATGCCAACGTGAATGGCATCATGATGGAAGAGCAGAACATCAAATGTGCCAATGGATTCGTACACAAGATGGAAGAAGTGCTCACCCCACTGCCAAACATGGCAGACTTCATCACCCACCATCCTACCACTCAGGGATATGCCAAGTTGCTCAACCGCTTCTGCGCTCCCTATGGTTACGGCAAGTATGATGAACCCACGATTGAATACAACCGTCTTTACAATGCCGACGTGGATTCTGTGTATGAGAAGCGTTACTTCTCGGAGCGCAGCCAAGGAGGCATGAGACTCGACCTCACTCCCGACGAAGGCCCGACCAATGGTCTGCTGAAGTTCGACCCGGGATGGAGCCAGTTCTATAGCGCCACCACCAACAGCACCTCTGAATCGGTGGCATTGCAGGAGAACATGGGCGTTATGCTCGTGCCAAGTGATGAGGCACTGGACCGCTACTTCAACGAAGGTGCAGGCAAGGTGTTGAAGGACTATTATGGCTCTTGGGAGGATGTACCAGACAAGGTGGTGTCGAAGATGCTCAATGTGAATATGCTCAACTCTTTCACCAACTCGGTGCCCAGCAAGTTCCACACGGTGCTCAACGATGCCAACGACGAGCTTGGTCTCAAGACGGAATTTGTTGACTCCGTCTTCATGGCTTGCAATGGCGCGATTTATCTGACCAACAAGGTATTCAACCCGGTGGCTTACATCTCTGTCACTTTCCCCGCACTGGTCAACGAGACCATGAGTGTTCTCTATTGGGGTGTGGAGCGTTTGGGCTTCGATGTTTATCTGAACTCCCAGAACGCTTATTACAGTTTGTTCATCCCCAACAACAACTCGCTGCTCGAGTACATCGACCCTTGTTCTTTTGGTAAGACTTCTACCCAGTTGTTCCGTTTCCACTACAAGCCTACGGCACAGACTGAAGAAAAGAAGGTGTGGGCCAGCATTTGGAATTATGATGTGGAAACCAAAACTGTGGGCGACTCTATCGGTGAAGCCAGTTTGAATCAGATTGAGAATCGTCTGAAGGACATTCTCGACACCCACATTGTGATTGGTGATGTGGAGGATGGCAGCACCTACTACAAGACCAAGGGTGGTTCTGTCGTGAAAGTGAAAAACGCTTCGGAAGGTGCTAGTGGCATGACCGTGCAGGGTGGCTGGCAGATAGAGCAAGGAAAGGAAATTCCAGTGGTTCAGGTTTATGACGAGTCCTATGAAGGCAACGGTAAGACCTATATTATAGAAGAAGAGCCTATCATGACGGCCCGCAAGTCGCTTTTTGACATTCTGGAGGAGAATCCTGAGTTCAGTGCCTTCTGCGACCTGCTTCGCAAGTCGCCATACCTCGTCAACAAGCACGTCATTGGTACTGACGAGCATGCGGCTCCTAGCCAGAACGTGTCCCTCTTCAACACCTTCCGCTATACGGTCTATGTGCCTACTAATAAGGCGATTGAAGACCTGCAGAAGGCAGACAAACTACCTACATGGGACGATGTGGAAGACGAGGAAGATGCCGAAAAGAAAGATAGTCTGAGACTTGAAATAGAGAACTTTATCAAGTATCACATTCAGGATGAAGGTTTCTTTGTGGGGCAAGACCTCGGCTTAAGCAAGAAAATTTCGGGTGAATATGAGACCTCTGCTTACGAAGTGGAAGACGGCAATCTTTCTTACTTCAAACTCAACGTCAACGTAGAGCCTGACGGCATCACGCTTCGCGACGGTGCTGGCAACACTCACAAGGTGAACACCGAAGGAGGGCTATACAATCTGATGGCGCGCGAGTATCAGTACAATGGAGGTGACGCCCTCAATGCTAGCAATCTCTATACATCCTCGTTTGTTGTTGTACATCAGATAGATGGCGCATTGCAGTATAAATAATTAACAATTAGCAATTAATAATTAAAAGAAGAAAAAAATGAAAAAGATTATAGCATTCCTTCTAATTGTCAATTGTCAATTGTCAATTGTCAATTGCTTCGCCCAGACAGCAGGCACGATGATTCATGGTGTGGTACAGGACGACATCGACGTGCTCACCGCATGTAACGTGGTCGAAATCGATAACGCCAACCGTATTGTTGCCCATGCCATCACCGATATTAACGGTAACTTCGCTTTCCGCATTGTCGATCCGAAGCACCGTCTTCGCATCTCCTACGTAGGTTACGCCACCCAGATTATTCCCATCAAGGGTACTACCTATAAAATCGTGATGAAGAGCAACACCCAGTTGCAGGAAGTGGTGGTGAAATCAAAGAAAGTCGTTCAGACCAGCGGTCTGGCTATTCCCGAACGAGAGCTTTCAGTGGCTCACCAGATGATTGATGCCAAAGAGTTCGAAGGTCTCCCAATGACCAGTGTGGACGAAGCCCTTCAGGGTCGTATCGCAGGTCTCGACATCGTGAGCAACTCTGGTAACCTCGGTGCAGGAACCTCTATGCGTCTGCGTGGTGTCAGCTCTATCAACGGTAGTTCAGAACCCCTCATCGTGGTGGATGGAAACATCTTCGAGAGTGACTACAACAGCAACTTCGACTATGCCAACGCTACCGAAGACCAGTTCGCCGAACTCCTCAACGTGAACCCCGATGATATTGCCAGCATCTCCGTCTTGAAGGATGCCGCCGGTACTGCCATCTACGGTTCTCAGGGTGCTAATGGTGTCATCGAAATCAAGACCAAGCGTGGTGCTCGTGGTAAGACGAAAGTGCAGTATTCTTATCGTATCACACTCACTCATCAGCCTCAAGGCATCCGACTCCTTAATGGTGACCAATACACCATGTTGATGAAAGAGGCCTACTACAACCCCAACCTCAGCACCAGCGAGTCCAGTATCCGTGAGTTTGACTACGACCCATCGTGGAACGAGTACGAGATGTATAACAACAACACCGATTGGCGCAAGGCCATCCGTAAGAATGGTGTCTTGCAGAAGCACTATGTGAGCCTTTCGGGTGGTGGTGAGAAGGCCAACTTCCGCATTGCCGGTGGTTGGGACCACCAGACAGGTACGGTGATTGAGCAGAAACTCGACCGTTTCACCACTCGTGTTGCTCTCGACTACTTCGTGAGTGACCGCATCAAGATTGTGACCAACTTCAACATGACCTATACCGACAACAAGAAGAACTCTGGTGACTTGTTAGGTATAGCTTATCAGAAGATGCCAAACCTCTCTATCTACGAGCAAGATGCCAACGGCAACGACCTGCCCGACTTCTACCATATGCTGAATACTTGTTCTGACGAGTTGAAGGAAGACCAATACACTTACGTTAACCCAGTGGCATTGGCGAAGCAGGCCAAGAATGAAGAGTCAACCTATCAGATTCAGCCAGAGTTCCAACTCGTTTATAACCTGCTCGGCACTCAGGATGACCAGACACAACTGAAGTATGAAGGTAAGATTCTCTTCAACATATTTAATAAATATAATGATACGTTCTATCCTTCAAGCCTCGTGACAAGCGGATGGTCAAGCTCTAATAATAACAAGGCAACGTCTGATGCTCACAAGAGTACGGCCATCACCACGACGCACCGCCTCACCTTTGTGCCGCATTTCCGCAATCCGGACCACTCCTTCATGGCTTTCGCACAGTTCCAGCTTACGGATGGTACTTCCAAATCGTCCAGCTCGACTGTATGGGGTCTTCCTTCAGGTGGCATCAGCTCAACCATTGCTGACGGTCTTGTGAGCGGTCTGGGCACCAGCTCAGGTCAGTGGCGCAGCGTCTATCTCACCTTCTCTGCCCACTATGCCTACAAGGGTAAGTACATTGCCGACTTCTCGGTGCGTCGAGATGGTTCGACCAAGTTCGGTGATGACAGCCGTTGGGGTAACTTCCCAGCACTTTCCTTCCGTTGGAACGTGAGTGACGAACCCTTCATGGAACGTCTGAAGTGGATTTCCATGCTCTCTATCCGTCCAGGTTGGGGTAAAGTAGGTAACCAGCCAGGTGGCGAATACCTTTACTTCTCCAAGTATCGTAGCGGTAACTCTTACAACGATAATACTTCTGTCTATCCTGAGAACATCCGTCTCGGTTCCCTCAAGTGGGAAGGCAAGGAAACTTGGAACCTTGGTTTCGACCTCGGCTTCTGGGACAACCGTATCACGGCAGACTTCAACATCTACACCCAGCGCACTTCAGACCTGCTGATGGCTAACCGCCGCATCCCGACTTCTTCTGGCTATACGGCACTTGCATGGCAAAACGTGGGTAACATGGTGAACAATGGTTGGGAGTTCAATGTCAATGGTCGCGATATTATCAAGAAAGGTAAGTTCCACGCTGACTTCAACGTGTCGTTTGCCAATAACAAGAACGAAATCACCAAGATGGATGAAACCGTGCTGGCTTCGCTCAACAGCGACTTCAGCAAGAGCAATGGAACCTACCTTACCCGTGTGCAGCTGCACAATGCTTTCGGTTCTATCTACGGATTCCGCTACAAGGGTGTTTATCAGTATAGTAAATATACACCTAATGAAGTGGAAGGTGTGAGTGGCCCGAATGCTCCTGTGGCTCGCGACGCAAACAATCAGGTCATCCTCGATAAGAACGGCAACACCATCCCCATGGTATTCTGTTATGACAGCAACGACCGCACTTACATCTATGAGTTCAAGGGTGGTGATGCCATCTACGAAGATGTGAACCACGACGGTAACATCAACGAACTTGACATCGTTTATCTCGGTAGCTCTCTTCCAAAGGTGACGGGTGGTTTTGGCTTTAAGCTCACCTATGGCCGTTGGAGCTGGAACAACCAGTTCAACTTCCGTATTGGCAACAAGATCGTGAACGCTGCCCGCATGAGAGCAGAGAACATGTACACCAACAACAACCAGTCCACTGCCGTCAACTGGCGTTGGCGTGTGGAAGGTGATGTGGCTCCTATCCCTCGTGCTCTTTACAAGGAAGGTTACAACTGGCTCGGCAGCGACCGCTTCATCGAGAAAGGTTCTTTCCTCCGACTCAACTACAGCCAGATAAGCTACTCCTTCGATCCGAAGCTCATCAAGAACTGGGGACTCTCAACCCTGAGCCTCTATCTGAGTGCTAACAACCTCTTCTGTATCACAGGTTATTCAGGTGCTGACCCCGAAGTGGGTTATGGAGGTTATGGCGTGACAACTGATAACGCACGTACACCTAATGCCCGCTCTTACACGATGGGTATCACGGTTCAATTCTAACACAACGTTTTTCGACTTTATAAATTATCGGAAAGAATCTTCTAAAAAGAAAAGATTATGAAAATTAGAAAAATATATAAAACAGCAGGCTTTCTCCTCCTTGCGGCCACACAAACCGTGCTGAGCGGATGCGATGACTTCCTCTCCATCGAGCCTCAGAACGAGATTGTGTTGGAGCGTTACTGGACTGAAGAAAAGGATGTGAACAGTGTGCTCAATTCTTGCTATGCTCACCTGGAGTCATCCGATTGCATCAACCGAATGGTCGTGTGGGGAGAACTCCGTTCTGACAACATGACCAACGGTTCAGGTACCAGTTACGCCTTGCAGCAGATTATGAAGGAGAATATCCTTGAAACCAATAACTTTACCACCTGGCAGTGTTTCTATCAGGTCATCAACGAATGTAACACGGTGCTCTACTACGCACCTGGCGTGAATGCCATTGACCCTAACTTCACAGACTCAGAGCTTCGGGCGACGATGGCTGAGGCTACCGCACTGCGTTCTTTGTGTTATTTCTACCTGATTCGCACGTTCCGCGACGTGCCTTATGTGACCAAACCTTCCAAGGATGATAGTGAAGATTTCCGTATAAAAGCGACTCCTTTCGAGGAAGTCCTGGATCAGCTGATTTCCGATATGGAAGGCATCAAGGAAGATGCCGTGCGTAGTTATGGCGAGGAGAGCGTGGAAAACACGACTCGTATCACTCGCTGGTTCTGCTACTCACTCTTGGCAGACCTCTATCTATGGAAGGGTGATTGGCAGAAGTGCATTGACTATTGTGACCTTGTAATCGACGAGAAAATCCGTCAGTATGAGGAGGCCTATGAGAAGAATCCAACGACAATCACGATGGAGCTGTACGGCAAATATCCTCTCATCTCGGAATCGGGTAGCAACAACAACTATGCTGGTAACACCTATACGGAAATTTTTGGCAAAGGTAATAGTTTTGAGTCTATTTTCGAACTGAACTTTGTGAACAATCAGCCAGTGGAGAACTCAACAGTGGCCAGCTTCTATGGCTCAAACAGCAATCTGGCGGGTCAGATTGGTGTAACTGATTTTGTGGCTAAAAGCCCTTATGAGGATACCAACGACCTCTTCAAGAAGACAGATTGCCGCTATCTGGAGAACCTTCGTGAAAGCAGCAGCAAGTTCTATATTACCAAATATGTAAACCAGTCGCTCTCGTTCCGTACCAACACCACCACGGGTGCAGCACCTAATGTGCCACAGGATCCGCGTTCCTCAAACTATGCCAATTGGATTATCTATCGTCTGACCGATGTGATGCTCATGAAGGCTGAGGCTGAAGTGGAGCTGGCTGGTGACGTGCCAGAGGGAGCTACACCTACCGAAGAGCAGCTTACTACCTATCAGGATGTCTTCGATATCGTGATGGCTGTTTGGCGTCGTGCGAACAACAAGCGCACCTCCACGACAGACCTCTTGAAGTTCGATGATTATGCTACCTCTCGTCAGGCGATGGAAGACCTTGTTTTTGACGAGCGTCAGCGTGAGCTGATGTTCGAGGGAAAGCGTTGGTTCGACCTTGTGCGTCTCAGCCGTCGCGATGGAGAGAATGACCGTCTGATCAAGAAGGTGCTGCCTAAGTTCCAGGAGAACACCAGTGCCATCCGCATCAAACTCGCTACAGCCGACGTGCTCTACTGGCCTTACAACCGTGAGGAAATCAAGCAGAATCCAGAGCTTCATCAGAATCCTGCATACATAACAGATAACACAGAAAAAAACTAATAACGCATCATGAAAAGGACTCATATATATAAGATATTTACAGGTATGTTGCTTCTCGTCTTTGCAGCACAGACAATGGTTAGCTGTTCTGACGAACCTGATGGCAACAACTATTACACCTTCACGGGTGAGATGGTGAGCGACTACCTTGACAATCGCCCTGAACTGTACAGCGAGTTCACTGAGATTCTTCATCGCTCTGGTATGTATGGCATGATGGCCACCTATGGTACGTACACTTGTTTCGCACCGACGAATGAGGCTGTTGACCGCTACTTGCACGATCATGGCTATCAGAGTGTGGCTGATCTTTCTCAGGAAGAGTGCGATACGTTGTCGTGGAACCACATCATTGCTGCCACGTATTTCACGACAGACTTGAGTGATGGAAACATCCCGAAGTCTAACATGAACGACCGTTTCCTCACCTTCTCTTGTGACACAAATTCCACCAGTGGCAATGTGATGTACTATGTCAACATGGCTTCCAAGTTGGTTGTTCGTGATGACTCTGTGGAGAACGGAGTGGTTCACACGCTTGACCGTGTCATTCAGCCTTCCAGTTCATATCTGCCAGAGAAATTGTTGGAGGACAAGAACATCTCGCTCTTCTGTTCCGCACTGACCCTGACAGGACTGAGTGACAGCCTCTACGATTATATCGATCCTGATTATTCAGCGAGTCCAGATTCAGTCTATAAGACGTTTCCTTTCCACAGAACAGGTGCCACCTATTATGCGTGTTATCCAGCCAATCGTATGAAGCGATTCACGGTGCTGGCGGAAACCAATAAGGTGTTTGCCGAGGCTGGCATTCACTCGTTGGATGACCTGAAGGCTCACGCTAAGGAGGTCTATGACGAGATGTATCCAGATGATGCTGGTCTTTACGATGATGACTGGACTAACCGCAAGAACCCGCTCAACCGTTTCGTGGCCTACCATCTGTTGCCTTATTATGCAGCAATCAATGATTTCACCATATCGGAGAGTGGTATTAACTACAAGACGACTTGTGCCATGACCAATCTGATTGACTGTACAGACTGGTTCACAACGATGATGCCCGGTACAATCATGAAATTCTCTTCTCCATCTGATGGTTTGTTCATCAACAGAAAGGGTGTTGGTAGCAAGTTCACCGTGGAAGGTGTGAAGGTTTATACACCTACTGAAATGAAGACCATTCACGACGATGAGTTGGAAGAGGCTGGACTTCATGTGGATACTCTGAATCAGCAGGCACTCAATGGTATCTATCACTACATTGACAAGGTGCTGGAGTACAATAAGGAGACACGTGATGTAGTCTTTAATGACCGTATTCGCTGGAATGTGATAACTATGTCGCCCGAATTCCTGAATGTAGGTGCTCGTGGTAATACCGACGGCACTCACTTAACAGCTCTGAAGCAAGTGGAAGGATGGGATTTCCACGGCATTAGTCCGACACTCGCCGTTCGTGAGCGTGGTGTTTGGATGGCCACCTATTCCGATGCCGTCGATTTGATTGGACAGTTTGACGTAAGTTTCAAACTTCCTCCGGTGCCGGAAAACACGTATGAAATCCGCTTTGCCTATGGTGCTGGTAATGACCGTGGTGTGGTTCAGATTTACTTCGGCGAGAAAGGAAACATGCAACCGATGGGTCTGCCAATCGACTTCCGTATTTGGGGTGGTGACCCAAGTATCGGTTGGGTTGCCGACACCGAAGACAATGAGGAGAACCGTGCTATTGATAAGGCCATGCACAACCGTGGTTACATGAAGGATATGGACTCTTGGAACCAAGGAGGTTCCAACAACCTTCGTGCCAACAATGGTAAGTATCGCAAGATTCTCACCACCCAGCGTCTTGATCCCAATAAGGAGTATTGGCTTCGTATCAAACTCGTCATTGACAATGCAGAGGCTGAGCTCCCCATCAACTACTTCGAGTTCTGTCCGAAGAGTGTCTATGCAGGTTTGACCGCAGAGGATACGCATTAAGCAATTGAAAATCGGTAATTGATATTTGACAATCGATAATCAGTAATAGTATGAAAGTAAAAAATCTATATAAAATGATGGCAGGGGCATTCCTTCTCGTAGCCGCTTCGCAAGGCTTGACGGGATGTTCTGACACATGGGACGACCACTATAACATGGGTGGCACCAATGGCAGTTCCTCCCTGCTCAAGATGATTGAGGAGAATCCGCAGTTGAGCGATTTCTACGAACTGCTTCGTTCTACCCATGTTTATAACAATAATCACCGCACGAAGGTGACTTATGCCGACCTGCTCAATGCTGATCAAGCCTTGACAGTATGGGCACCTGTCAATGGAACCTTCAATGTTGATTCTCTGCTCGACTTATGCCAGACAGAGAAGGGCGACTCAACGGTAGGGCGTCACTTTGTGATGAACCACATCGCTCATAACCTCTACAACATGAACACCCAGACAGATGAGAGCGTGAAGATGCTGAACGACAAGTTCCTGCCGTTGGCCTATCGCTCCCTCTACAATGCCCAGATTGTGGATGAGGATAACGTGAACCTGCCTGCTACCAATGGTCTGCTTAATGTGGTGAACGACGATGCTTGGTACACCTACAATGTATATGAGGCCATTACTTCGTTGGATGAGTTTGCCCACCTCGGCACCTTCCTTTCTCGCTATGAGAAGCAGGAACTGGATGAAGATCGTTCTATCTCGTCTGGCATCGTGGATGGTAAGAAAGTGTATTCCGACTCCGTGATGGTAAAGACCAATAACCTGTTCCGCGTGTTCGACCGCATTATGGATGAAGACTCAACCTTCTTCATGCTGGTGCCCGATGCCGATACATGGAAACCTGTCTATGAAGAAGCCGCTGAATTCTTTAACTTTGCTCCAATAGAGAAAGGTGACTCCATTAGCGACTACTGGACTCATGTCTCGCTGATGGGCGACCTCTTCTACAACGAAAATGTACAGCGTAGTATGAATGACTCCATCTTCTCTACATCCTATCGCGTGCGCGATTGGCCATACCATGTGTACTATCATCCCTACGACGAGGGCGGTCTGCTCAATTCTTCGAACATGAAAGATGAATTGCAGTGCTCAAATGGGAAAATCATGCGCATCAAGGAATGGCCCTTCACGCCCGAAGAACTCTTCTTCCATCCTGTCGTCATGCAGGGAGAGCGTGAAGCCAACCTCATCGACTATCAGGATTGTACCTTTAACTACCGTGCAGCCGTGGGCGACACTATTTCTGGCAATGCCTATCTGGATATAGTTCCAAAGAATTCGACATCCGACTGGAATGCCACTTTTGAAATTCGCAACACGCTGTCTGCAACTTACGACATCTGCGCCGTCATTCTGCCAAAGACTGTTTATTTGAGCAACTCTCGTGACTTCAAACCTAACAAGTTTGTTGCCGAATTGACTTATATGGACGAGAATGGTGAAATGCAGACCATTGAATATAATGACGAAGTGAAGAGCGATGGTGTGAAGGTGGATACGGTGCTGATTGGTCGTTTCACTTTCCCTGTGTGCAACTATCAGCAGCAGGATGCCACAGTCAACTTGAAAATCAAGTGTTCTATCGGGAGACGTGAAACCCGCTATTCTCGTGAGATGTTTTTGGATTGTATATACCTCAAACCCGTTTCTGATGAAGAGTCTTCAGACGAAGGCAACAACAATCAAGAAGCGAATGTAAGAAAGGAGGCAAAGAAATGAAACGTATCGTATTGACATTAGTGACCCTGAGTTCACTGTTCACAACATACTGCTGGGCACAGGACACCAAGACCCCCTCTCAAAAAGAGACGGTTGCGCTGCACGAAGTGAAAGGTCGCGTGGTGGATGCCGCCACGGGAGAACCCGCAGCTGGTGTGCAGGTGCAGGCATACAACAACCCAAAATATTCGGCCATGACAGACGACAAGGGTGAATATACTCTGAAGATTCCAGCATGGGTGACCTCTTTGGTTTATGCTGCTGATGGCTACACAATGGTGCAGCAATCCACAGCCGATGCTGAACAGCCCGTGGTTAGAATGTATTCGTCAAAGTTCGATGAGATTTATGCTCGTCAGACTTCTGCTACGAGCCGTAAGACGGCGTTGACTGGCTATAACAACAACGACCTCAGCATCGACAACCAGATTCAGGAGAAACTGGGCGGCGACATGTTGACCACCATCCGTGGCGGACAGCCTGCTCAAGGCGTGAAGATGCTCATGAATGGTATCAACTCGCTGAACAGCAATGCACAGCCACTGGTCATTGTAGATGGTGTGATGCAGAACATGCAGTGGAACTCTCCCTCTCTGCACGACGGTTTCTTCAACAATATCCTCTCCGGCATCATGGTGGAGGACATAGAGAAAGTGTCCGTACTGAAGAATGGTACTGCCATCTATGGTGCCAAAGGTGCCAACGGTGTGCTCATCATCGAGACCAAGCGTAACAAGTCGATGGCCACAAAAATCGATGTGAGTGTGGGTGGCACTTTCGAGTCGGTGCAGAAGTTGCCAGACATGATGAATGGGGAGCAGTTCCGTGTGTATGCTTCCGAAATGATTGGTACGACAGGCACCAAGAACAATGCTTTCAAGTTCTTGCAGACCGATCCGAACTACTATTATTATAATATGTATCACAACTCGACCGATTGGAGTGATAAGGTGCATCGCACAGCCTTCACGCAGCAGTATAGCATCAACGTGCAGGGTGGTGACGATGTAGCCAACTACAACCTTTCGGTGGGTTATGCAGGGTCGAAAGGTACAGTCAAGGACTTCAACATGTCGAGATTCAACCTCCGACTCAACTCTGACATCTGGCTGTCTAAGAACATTAGCGTTCGTTTCGATGCAGCCTATTCGGATGTGACTCGCAACATGCGTGACGATGGCGTGAAGGAAGACGTGACAGAGGGTCTCATAGCTGCTCCAGCATTCCTGTCGCTCATCAAGTCTCCTTTCCTTTCGCCTTACGCTTACGACACTAATGGACATCTGTCTGGCTATCTGGCTGAGGCTGATGATTATCTGTCCGACGTGGTGACGACGCGCAGCGACTACACCACGAGTCTTGCCAACCCCTTGTCTATCCTTGACAATGGCGAGGGACGCAACAAGAACTACTTCGGCAACCGTATGGTTTCGCTGGCTGTCACTCCTCAGTGGGAGATTAACCGCGACTGGACACTGGCTAACCACTTTGCCTTCCAGTTGGTCAACACTGACGAGAACTACTACATTCCCACGGCTGGTGTGCCTAGCTATGAAGTGAGAACTATCGGTCAGGTGGATAACTGTGCCAGCGCATTGGCTGGTCGTCAAATCACGATCATGAACGACCTGAACATGCGTTACAGCCATCGCTGGCAGGGTCATCTGCTCACGGCGAAAGGCGGTATGCGCTATCTGCGTGACACCTATCGTCTCAACACCCAGATTGGCTACAACACAGGTAACGACAAGACGCCTAACATGTCATCTTCGCTTGAATACAAGCAGACGGCAGGTGTCGATAACCGCGACGCATCCTTGACCTACTACCTGTCTGCTGACTACAACTACCTGGAGCGCTACTATCTGTCAGCTACTGTGGCAATGGATGGCTCGAGCAAGTTCGGTGTGGATGCTCCTGACGGCGTGAAAATCGGTAAGTGGGCATTCGGCTTCTTCCCCTCAGTTGAAGCTGCTTGGGTACTCACCAACGAGAAGTGGTTCCATCCGAACCGTGGCGTCAACTACTTGAAACTGAATGGTGGCTTCGACTTCGTGGGTAACGATGACATCAACGCCATTGCTTCTCGTACCTACTTCACTTCTCAGCGTCTGTTCAATGCACTTACCGGCATCTCGATGGCTAACATTGGTAACACGAGACTGCAATGGGAAACCACCGCACGCTTCACTGTGGGTCTTCAGGGAGCATTCTTCGACAACCGCTTGTGGCTGTCGGCCAACTACTTCCACAGTAACACCTATAATCTCCTCTCGTTGGGTACCTTGTCCTATGTGTCAGGTTTGGAAACGAACTGGCTGAACGATGGCCGCATCACCAACAACGGTTTCGACGTGAGTGCCGATGTGAAAATCATCAATACGAAAGACTGGAAGTGGAGTGTCGGTGCATCAATGGGACACTATAAGAATACCATCAAGCGTCTGCCTGGTGGAGTGGATGCCATCAACTATTCACTCTATGGTGGCAACATCCGCAACCAGGTGGGTTCATCTGCCGGACTTTTCTATGGCTACAAGACACAGGGTGTGTTCTCCACAAGGGAGGACGCTGAAAGAGCAGGCCTCTATCAGCTCACCGAGACTGGTGTGAAGCAAGAATTCGACGCGGGTGACATGCACTTTGTGGAAGTAGAGAAAGACGGTTGCATCGACGAACGTGACATGCAGGTGATTGGCGATCCCAACCCAGACATCTATGGTAACTTCTCAACCAAGCTTTCTTGGAAGAACTTCACGCTTTCTGCTTCGTTCAACTACTCTGTAGGTGGCGACCTCTACAACTATCAGCGCAGCATTCTCGAATCTGGCTCATACTTCTACAACCAGACCACTCACATGATGGCTCGTTGGACTCACGACGGTCAGGTGACGGATGTGCCACGCGCTTCGTTCCTCGACCCGATGGGCAACAGCCGTTTCTCCGACCGCTGGATTGAAGATGGCTCCTACCTGAAACTCAAGAACGTGACGCTCAGCTACCGCATTCCAGTGCGCAGCACCTACTTGCAGGGCATCACCATCTGGGGATCAGCCAACAACCTCTTCACTATCACGAAGTATCTCGGTTCCGATCCTGAGTTCGCTCAGTCCAATGCAGTGTTGGGCATGGGTATCGACCGTGGTCTTATCACTCCTGGACGTAATTTCTCTTTTGGTGTAAAGATTAACCTCTAATAAAAGCAGATATGAAAATCAAGAATATATATACAATCATGGCAGCGTTGGCCCTTCCCCTGATGGGGGTGGGGGGCTTGACCTCCTGCACCGAGTCTGACAGCGAATTGGTTTCGTTCGTTGAAGACAACCGTCTCGACACTCCCAACGACACGCTCTATTCTCTGATGGGCATCGTGGGCAAGATGCAGGTCATAGCTGACCGCACGATCTTGTTGGGTGAATTGCGTGGCGACCTGACATCGCTTACTGAGCGGGCTACGCTCGATCTGCAGCGCATTGCCAATTTCGAGGCTGATGCTTCCAATCCTTACAACAATGCTCGCGACTACTATGCCCTCATTCAGAACTGCAACTACTTCTTGGCCAATGCGGATATGGAACTGACCAAGCGTGGCTACATTGTGTTTGAGCGTGAGTATGCAGTCATCAAGACCTATCGCGCATGGGCCTATCTGCAGCTGGCCATTAATTATGGTTCCGTACCTTTCTTCACTGAACCCATCTTGAAGGAGAAAGATGCAGACCCATCTAAGTATCCGCATTACGATGTGAAGCAGATTGCCAACTACTTCATTGACGACATCAAGCCATACGTGGATACGGCATATCCCAACTTCTCACCCATCAATGGTCTCGCACCTCGTCGTTTTTGTATTCCGGTGCGTGTATTGCTGGGTGATCTCTGCCTTTGGGCTGAGCGCTATTCAGAAGCCGCTCAGTATTATCATGACTTCTTGACGTTGCAGGGTTCTCCCCGTCAAGTGGGTCCTGCTTCAATAGTATGGACTGACCGCGAGTTTGAAAGAATTTCTGATGGTTATAGTTCAGAGTTCACTGATATCGACGAAATTCTGACCATCATCCCGATGGAAACTCGCGAATATGATGGTGTTGTTTCTCGTCTCAAAGATGTGTTCAACTCGACCGAGAAGAACAACTACTACTATCAGGCCACCCATTCAGCAGCCTACGACGAACTTTCTCGTAGCCAGCGTTATGTGGGTGTCTTCAACGACCCTGTCACGATGCTGCCCGACACGCTTCTGGTGCCAGAGGATAAGGTTTATACTTCTGAGGCATTGCGTGGTGACCTGCGCCAGTATAGTGTATATCCTCCACTGCGCAGTGCGCCTTCCTCTTCTTCCGCTTATTCGTCGTTGCGCCAGACTTGCAACAAGTATAGTTCCGACCACGTGTCAATCTATCGCCTTCAGTATGTCTATCTCCGCTTTGCCGAGGCACTCAACCGTGCTGGCTATCCCGAAGCAGCCTTTGCTATTCTGAAGTACGGACTGTGGAAGGACAACATCGAGAAGTATATCTCGGAGGAGGAGCGTGAAAAGGCTGGTGATTTGCTTACGTTCAGTGACTACTATTTCACCCGTGAGAATACCTATGGCATCCACTCTCGTGGTTCTGGCCGTAGCGAGTGTGACAAGCTGTATGTCATTCCCGAGTGCGATACGAAGGAGGACACTATTCAGGCTGTTGAAGACTTGATTTGCGACGAAATGGCATTGGAAACCGCTGCTGAAGGTGTGCGCTACTACGATCTCATGCGCATTGCCCAGCACCGCAACGACCCCACTTTCTTGGCAGAGAAGGTGGCTCGCCGAAATGGCGCCAACAACTTCGACGAAGAACTCTATAACAAGCTCTCTAAAAAGGAGAACTGGTATCTTCCACTGGAGTGATGCACAAAGGTTTTTTCATGTAGCGTTCAGAGCGTACATGAAGAGGACTTTCAAGGCTGTCCCGCGATGTCGGGGCAGCCTTTTTTGTGCTTTCGCCATACCCCCCTCGTATATTGTGTCACCGCATTTTTTCCGAAAGGAAAGGGTCGTAACGTAGTGGCAAGCATCTGAAACATAACGTACAGCCATTCTTCCCTTAAACCACTACCTTTGCAAGGCCATTCTCACGGCATGAATTACTTATTTACATCCTATATGAAAAGAATGAACAAAGACCTTTTACACCAACGTTTTTGGTGGGTCGTATTCCTGCTTTTATTATCAGTGGAAGTTATGGCTCAGCAGTTGACTTTCAGCCATCCTCATGGGTTCTGCACCGCCCCCTTCTCCCTCGAAATCTCGATGGAGGAAGGTGTTTGGGAGGAAGGCGACATCATCCACTACACGCTCGATGCCAGCGAGCCGACCGCAGCGAGTGCCATCTATAGTGAACCGCTCTCCGTCGAGGGCAACACTATCATCCGTGCAGCCGTAGTGCGTGATGGCGAACGGGTTTCCAACATCGCCACAGCCACCTACCTCTTTATGGACGATGTGCTGAATCAGTCAGCCTCCCCTGCAGGTTATCCGCTGGAGTGGGGCAGCTACACCGAGCAGTACGGCACGGCAGTGGCCGACTATGGGATGGATCCCGAAATGACTCAAGACCCCCTCTTGTCACCGAAGATACGTGAGGGATTCATGAGCCTCCCCGTCCTTTCCATCGTGACCGATAAGGACAACCTGTTCAGTCATGAGAATGATGAACAGAAGGGTGGCGTCTACATCTTCACAGGCCCTCCAGTTGGTGATTCGACCGGACACGGTTGGACACGCCCAGCCAGTGTGGAACTGATAGGCGGTCCTCAGGAACACGATCTGAGTGCCACCTGTGGTCTGCGTCTGCATGGTGGACACGGACGTTTGGCAGAGAAGAACCCCAAGCACTCGTTCCGTCTGGTCTTCAAGGCTGAATATGGAAAAAAGACACTGAAGTATCCTGTCTTTGGCGATGAAGTTCCTGCTCAGTTCAACCAGCTGGTTTTGCGTTGCCATTTCGGCAATGCCTGGCAGCACTGGATGGAAGGCAACCGTGAGAAAGCCCAATACACTCGTGATGTGTGGTCACGTCGCATGCAGCGGAAAATGGGGCGCACCAGCGTTGATGCACTCTATGTCCACCTGTTCCTCAACGGCATGTATTGGGGACTCTACAACATCTCAGAGCGTGTTGACGATCTGTATGGCAAGAACCATCTGGGCGGTGAGAAAGCCGATATTGATGTCATCAAGATAGAAGAGGATGGTGGCAACCACCTGGAGGCGAGCGAAGGCGACATGGACGCGTGGAACCTGATGGTGGAGACGGCAGCCAAGGCTAGTGACGAAGTGTCCTACAACCTCTTGCAGGGCAAGGATGCCGAGGGCAATGATGACCCCGAATTGGAACCGCTGCTTGACATCGATGCCTTCATCGACTACATGCTCATCAATCAGTATGGCGGCAACACCGACTGGGATCACCACAACTGGTACGCCATCCGTCGGAAAGGTGCTGATAGCCAAGGTTTCCGTTTCCTCTGCTGGGACTCGGAGATTATCTTTGAGAATGTGTATGAAAACACCCTCAACAAGAACAATGGCAATAGCTTCCCGACGGGCATCTTCCACAATCTGTTGCAGAATGAAGACTTCGCGCGTCGTTACTTGAATCGTGCCAAAGAGGTCTTCGCTGCCGACGGCCTGCTGGGGCAGGAGAGTGTGGTTGAGGTCTGGGACAGTCTCTACAACACCGTCTCCACAGCCATCTACGACGAGGCAGCCCGTTGGGGCGACTATCGCCGTGACGTGCATCCATACACGACCCGTGGACAGCTCTACACAGTTGACAATCAATACATGAAAGAACGTAACCGCTTGCTCACTCAGTACTTCCCGCAGCGTTCTGATAATGTACTGGCCAGCATCGTGAGTGCCGTGAGTGTCGATGACTTCGAACTGCCCGACGGCTGGATTCGTCTGGCTTCCTCCATGTTCCATGAGTGGGATGGCACGGGCATCGATGCCGAGCCTCTCGACAAAGCCGTCACCGTCGATTGGAACATGCGTAAAAATGTCGGTGGAGGTGTGGCAGTGGCAGGCTTCGTCAATGTTGATCACAACCAGTTTGCCGACCTGAGCCTGTATGACAAGCTCGTGCTGCGCGGTTCTGGTACAGGCATACGCATCCTTGCCAATCGTCTGGTGTCCCATGGCCCTTGGAAGGAGATTTCAGTTTCGTTCAAAGAGAACGACCCCTACTGGGATTCCGACCTGCAAGCCATCGTGCTGCCGCTCGAAAACCTGAAGACCATCCGTACCAAGAACGAGAATCAGGTTCGCAACGACGAATTTGTACATCTCAACGCCATCAAGGTGGACTGGAACAACTCTGCCAACGTGCAGGGTATCTACCTCATTCCTTCCGAGGAACTGACAGGAATAGCCCGTGTTGAGAGCCAGAGAGAACAGGGCGTTTACTACAACCTGAACGGACAGAAAGTTGCGCACCCCACACGTGGCATCTATATCTATAATGGCAAGAAAATCTTTGTCAAATAAAGAAAGTTCGGCAAAAATTTTGTCCTTTCTCCGATTTGTCATACCTTCGCCCCTACTTATATCTTTTAATGCATCACTCTAAACAGTAGAAACCGAATGAAAAGGAATCTTTTGATGACCATGCTCCTGGGGCTGGTGACTATCGTGGCGAGTGCCAACGATGGCGTGTTCTTCGTGAATGGTAGTCATGTCGTTCCATTGGAGGAAACAGACGTGGCTGTGACCAAAGAGGTGCTGACCATAACATTGGGCGATGACCAGTATGCCCGTGTAGATGTGCAGTATGAGTTTACGAATCGTGGCAAGGCCAAGACGGTGGAGGTCGGCTTTGAGGCGCAGTCGCCCTACAACGCAGAAGATGGGGGCTTGAAGACGGGCAAACATCCCTACATTTACGATTTTGTTGTTGAGATGAATGGTCAGAAATTGCCTATCCGAAACTTTGTGGTGAAAGGGAGCCTGGAAGATGAACCATCCGACTTTCGGCCGCTCGACCCTGCTCAATGGCGTGAGCCGACCGATGCCGACGATGCCATGGGCGGACTCATCAACAAGAAGACGAAGGAGAACATCAACCATGCTTACGCCTACCTCTTCAAGGCCACCTTCAAGGAGGGCAAGAACACCGTTCACCACACCTACCGCTACTGCATGTCGGGTGGTGTCTATCAGCACTTCAACGTTCCCTACTGGCTCAAGCCAGCCATGCGATGGGCTAACCACCAGATTGATGATTTCACTCTGCGCATCAAGGTGGAGAAGACAGCCAAGCAGTTCTGCCTGCTGAACGATATGTGGCAGGGTGCCCAATGGCAGGTGACTTCCGGAACGGGCAAGTTCCACGTCATCAAGAGCAGCTGGGAAAATACGCCCGACTACGTGGAGTTCTCGCTCCGCAACGGCACCGTGGAGTGGCATGGCCGTAACTTCCGGCCCAAATCCGATTTTGCCATCCTCTCGCCCGATCAGGTGCTCTTCTACCGCGACGACTTCAAGATAGGTCGCTTCTACGACCGCACGGCCACGGTGCTGGTGCCCTACGATAAGATGACAGGAGATAATCAGGCCAGCGGTTCCACAGGAGGCATCCCCAACAGCCGCATACTTCGCAATCTTCCCTATGCCAGCCGTGGTTACGTGTTCAAGGACGCGAAGCTGGCAGCCTACTTCAAGTCGCTCTGGTGGTACATGCCCGACCCCTCATGGCAGCAATCTACAGCCGACTTCACCAAGGAGGAGCGGGATTGGATCAAGTGAACACGCCCCTTTGGGAAGTAACACCAAGTAAAAGATTGGCAACATGTCGCAAAGTGAGTCTTTGGCAAAAGGACTAACTTTGCGACATGTTTTTTATACCTTTACGGAATATCCACATGAGAAGACTATTATCGATAGCAGCCGTGGCGATGTGCGCATGGGCTGCATGGGCAAAACCCAGTGACAACACAAACCGACTCTGGTATGACCGTCCTGCCACCGTGTGGCTCGAAGCCCTGCCGTTGGGCAACTCCCGCATGGGAGCCATGGTCTATGGCGGCACCGAAGTGGAAGAGATTCAACTGAACGAAGAAACCTTCTGGAGCGGTGGACCCCACAACAACAACAGCACCACTTCCCTTCAGCACCTCGACGAGGTGCGCAACCTCATCTTTGCAGGACAGGAGAAAGAGGCCGAGAACATTATCAACCGGGAGTTCATCAAAGGTCCTCACGGCATGCGTTTCCTCACCGTCGGCAGCCTCTGTCTCGACTTTGGTCACAAGCAGGTGGCCGACTACATGCGCGAGTTGGATCTTCAGACCGCCGTCGCCACCACTTCCTATATATATAATAAGGTGCATTACACCCGCCGTGTCGTCGCCTCGTTGGCCGATGGCGTGGTGGTGGTGAATGTGAAGGCCAGTCAGAAGGGTGCGCTCCATTTCGTGCTTTCTCACAAGTGCCTGTTCCCCCTTCAGGCCAAGGCAGAGGGGCAGACCCTCGTGGCCACCATTCAGGGAGTGGAGCAGGAAGGCATCAAGGCTGCCCTCACCGCCCAATGTCGCACCGATGTGAAGGCCGATGGTACCGTGAAGGCTGAAGGCGAGACCCTCAAGGTGGAAGGTGCCACCGAAGCCACCCTCTACATCTCCGCAGCCACCAACTTCGTCAACTATCATGACGTGTCAGGCGATGCAGCCCAGAAGAACAATGATTTCCTTTCCAAAGCTGAAGCCTTCAAGTTCGACCAGCTGCTCAAGCGCCATCTGGAGAAATATCAGGCACAATACAACCGCGTGGCACTCACGCTCCCCTCATCCGCCAATAGCCAACTGCCCACCAACCAGCGGCTTGACAAGTTCTATGGCAGCGATGACCTCGGCATGGTGGCTCTCCTCTTCAACTATGGTCGCTACCTCCTCATCTCCTCCTCGCAGCCTGGTGGTCAGCCCGCCAACCTGCAAGGCGTGTGGAACGACAAGCGCAATGCCCCTTGGGACAGCAAATACACCATCAACATCAACGCCGAGATGAACTATTGGCCAGCCGAGGTGTGCAACCTCTCCGAATGTGCCGAGCCGCTCTTCTCCATGCTGAAAGACCTCAGCGTGACAGGCACCGAAACCGCTCGTGTCATGTATAATTGCCGAGGCTGGGTCGCTCACCACAACACCGACCTCTGGCGCATCGCTGGCCCCGTGGATGGAGCGCCTTGGGGTATGTTCCCCAATGGCGGTGCATGGCTCACCACCCACCTGTGGGAGCACTACCAATACACCCTCGACCGTGACTTCCTGCGCGAATATTATCCCATCATGAAGGGTGCCGCCGACTTCTACCTTGACTACATGGTGGAGCGTGATGGCGAACTTCTCGTTGTGCCCAGCGTGTCGCCCGAACATGGCGGACGTGGCAAGAGCACCCCCGTCACGGCAGGCTGCACCATGGACAACCAGATTGTGCGCGATGTCCTCACCCAGGTGAAGGAGGCCGCTAAGATTCTCGATGTCGATGCCGACTATCGCCAGACCCTCGAAGCAGCCCTCGCCAAACTGCCGCCGATGAAAGTGGGGCAGTACGGTCAGTTGCAAGAGTGGCGCGAAGACCTTGACGATCCAAAGGACGAACACCGCCACATCTCCCATCTCTATGGACTCTATCCCTCCAGCCAGATATCCCCCTACCTCACACCCGACCTCTGGAAGGCTGCTGGTGTGACCCTTCAGCAGCGCGGCGATCAGGCCACTGGATGGAGTTTGGGTTGGAAGACCAATTTCTGGGCGCGCATGCTCGATGGCAACCATGCCTTCAAGATTATCAGCAACATGCTTCGCCTCCTGCCCAACGAGGGTCGTGAACGTGAATACCCTGATGGACGCACCTTCCCCAATCTCTTCGATGCCCATCCGCCCTTCCAGATTGACGGCAACTTCGGTGTTACCGCTGGCATCGCCGAGATGCTCATGCAGAGCGACCCCGTTACCGCCGAGCATCCCGCCATCCACCTCCTGCCCGCTCTGCCCGACGCATGGAAAGAAGGCAGCATCAGTGGTCTCCGTGCTCGTGGTGGCTACGAAGTCAGCATCGACTGGGCTGATGGCCACCTGACCCATGCTACTCTCACCCCCAAAACCAGCGGCACCCTCCACTTGCGCAGCCGAGACACCCTCAAGGGCAAAGGTCTCACTCTCGTGGCCACCCACGACGGTGTGAACGAGTATGAAGTGGCGGTCAAAGCAGGCCAGAGCATAGAAGTGAAGCACTAGAATCTTAGATAATCCTAGGCTCTCTTAGGCTCTCCTAGGCTCTCCTAGGCATCCCTAGGCATCCCTAGGCCCTCCTAGAATCTCCTAGAACTCTCTGGAAAACTTCAAAAAACTCAAAAACATAAAAAAACAATGAAACGCCTATTTTCAATTATCTTCTCTCTCTGCGCCCTCACAGCGTCGGCACAGAACCCCTACCTCCCCCTCTGGGAGCATCTGCCTGATGGCGAACCCCGTGTGTTTGAAGATCCCGACAATCCAGGCAAGTATCGTGCCTACATCATCGGTTCTCACGATGTGACCTACACTGCCTATTGTGGTAACGATATCCGCATGTGGTCGGCTCCTGTTGAGGATCTGAGCCAATGGCGTGACGAAGGCTCCATCTTCTCATGGTATGTGGATGGCAAGTGGGACACCATGTTTGCTCCCGACCTCGTTGAGGTGAAGGACAAGGCAACCGGCAAGAAGACCTACTGGCTCTATCCTCACTCTCGCGGATGGCGCCGTGTGGCAATGGTGTGCAAGGGTGACCGTCCTAATGGTCCTTTCACGCCTGTCAACCTCACGCCTGACGGCCGCGCCTGTGTGGATGGCTCCCTCATCGACTTCGACCCCTCTGTGTTCATCGAGAACATCACAGATCAGAAAGACCCCGATTTCGGCAAGGGCTATCGTGCATACGTCTTCTACGGCTTCCAGCATTCTACGGCTTGTGAGTTGGATCAGAACACCATGTACTCCAAACGTCCAGGCACAGAACTCATCGACCCCTTCATCCCTGCAAGCAGCCGCGACGGCAAACTGCTCGACCGTGAGGGTAGTGAGTACAAGGCACTCTACAAGGGACAGAACCCCTTGGACTTCAACTTCTTCGAGGCTTCTTCCATTCGTCAGGTGGGCAACAAGTACGTGATGGTCTTCTCTGGCTATAGCGGTCAGGAATATGGTGTCGGTGCCACTAACTCTGCGTTGCGTTATGCTTTCGGCGACTCTCCGCTGGGTCCTTGGCGTTCTGGCGGTGTGCTCGTTGACTCACGTGGTGTGGTGCTCAACGAGGATGGCTCTAAGCTCATCACCACCAATGCGGGTCACAACACCCACGGTTCCATTCAGGAAATCAATGGTCAATGGTATGTGTTCTATCATCGTCCACCACGTGGATTTGGCAATGCTCGTCAGGCCATGGTGGCTCCCATCAAGATTGAGTGGGACAAGAAGTCTGTAGCTGATGGTGGCAAGGTGCGCATCGTAGGATATGACCCCTACACGAAGGGGAACGAATGGACAGCTATCGCCAGCAATGGGGATGCCTATACAGGTGCAGAAGTGACTTCTGAAGGTTTCCAGATTTTTGGTCTTCCTCCATACGCTTACTATTCAGCAGGTCTGGCTTGCTTCATGTATGGGCCTAACAGCAACAACTGGATGCAGGACAACCACGACGTGTGGAACAACTCGATGGACCTCGCTGGCATTCAGAACGGTGGCATCGTAGGCTTCAAATACTTTGGCTTTGGCGGTCTTGCCAAGGATACCAAGGGTGTGAAGGCTTTCGAGGGCACCAAGAAGGGTGACAAGACCACCTTGGAGCTGACCATGACGCCAAGCGGTAAGGGTGCCTTCAAGATTCATGTCAAGCTGGACGATCCTTGGAAGGGGCAGGAAATCGGCGTCATCAGCGTTCCTGCTTCAGCCAATGAGAAGAGAGCGTATGGCGTGGATGTACCCGCCGTCGAAGGACTCAAAGGCAAGCATGCCATCTATCTGGTGGTGGAAGGTGACGAGGTGAAACAGCCCGAACAGCCACAGCGTGGTCAGTGGGGACAGCGTCAGCAGCAGCCCCAGCGTCCACAGGGTCTCTTCGACCTTCACGGACTCAGCTTCAGCAGGGGCTCTGCAAGCATCAAGGCTCCCGTGGTGCCTGGAGTCACCATCACCGTCGATGGTCTGCCCATCAATATGCCCGCCGCTCCGATGTTCTCCACGAACAACAACGGCTACATGGACGTCTCCAACTATCAGGCATACGCACTCCTCAAGGCTGGTTCTGTCATCCAGGCAACCGCCGACAACCCAGCTGTCACGTTCCAGATTGGCCAGATAGTGGATGGCCGTGCCACCGTGAAAGCCACCTACAACGGCAAAACCAAGACATACTTGATCAATTGATTGATTGTTGTTGAACATAATCATATCAGCAGAAAGAGGCGAGACACCCACGTGTCCCCGCCTCTTTGTTATAAAAAACATCGCCCTTCGGGCAAATTTAACGAACCTTTAGCTCGCCGGTAGGCAATGATCATCAATTATATGTTTCTTGTTCCGGAGCAAGAACCGTGTTCTTCTATAAGTTGAATTTGTGTCGTTACTTATCTTGGCGCCGTCACACGTGGCTCAAGAGGGCAATGACGGGGTGGTATGTACTCTTGAAACAACTATATGTAACATCATGAAAAGTGGAAATGCCCGAAAACACCGACCTTTGCCGCGGAAAAACCATTTCAACAATTTTTTTAACAACTTAAATTTAACTAAACACTTCAAAAACAAATGAAAAAATCTTTACTTTTGATGTTTGCCCTCTTGATATTGGGGGGGGTGAATTTGTATGCAGGTAAAACGTATTGGAACCCTGAAGGTTGGGTGGCTTCATGGAATAATGAAACCAACACTATGTCATGGAATGGATCTGATTATTATAAGGTGATGAGAACACACCTCCCAACGAGTGAATTGAGTGTTGACACGAAAATTCATGTCACGGTTTCCAATATTACAGGAGAAAACGACTACATTCAACTGAAAATTGTGAGTACAGGTAAACCAGAGCTGATGATAAATCTGGTTGAAGGAGAAAATGTAATCGTTTTTGAGGATTATTCAAATAACATAAATTGGGAAGCTGTCACAGAGATAACTCTTTGGGGAACAGGCTCTCAGAATGGTAGTGCCGTTGTTACAGATTTTTACATGATAAAGCCGGCAGCCTTAAATTTTGATGCTACAGGCAAGGCTGAAACCAATCTTGCTGATTTGTATACAACAGGAGGTCTGTCGTTCAATTCTACTACAGGTGAACTCACAACCGATGGAACAGCAGGTTCGTTGGTTTTAGAATTGGCAACTCCCGTAAGTATGGAATATCTTAGAAATTTGTCAATAACAAAAGATGGCGATGCTGACATTATAGATAAAATGACCTATTTTAATGTTGATGGTACTGAAAACCAGTCATGGTCATGGTATAAGTGGGGTGGTGATAACAATGAAAGTGCAATAGGTAAATTCAAAGGAAAACCCATCAAGAAAATCGCATGGGTATCTAATGCGGGTAAGGCTACAGATTGGAAAGTAACTATTTCAAGCATTATCTGGCAAATGAATATGTTGTCTGTCCGTACACCAAACGAAACACTCGTGGCGAAAAGTATGTATAAGAGATGGTCGGATGGAACAGATGCAAGTACAGAGGTGCCAGAGGAGGGCTTTAATCCTAATTTGAACTTAAACAAAACCATTGATGGTACTTTCTTTGGCTTTGGTACACCAGAAGCTACTGCTTATATGAAACTGGCTGGTTATCAGCGCATCCTTCTTGAAGGGCCTGCAGGAGGTAATATCCGTCTTTTCTTTAACGCAACAGGTTCTCAAGAGTCTGAACGTATAACTATATATAAGACCTTCGATGATAATGGCAAGATTGATTTGGTGTTTGCCAATGAAGCATCATTGAACTCTCAGGAGTATGTTCATTTGAACTCCATAAAATCGCAATGGGGTCAGACCGCGCAGGTGGATCGTATAGCTTTCTATAAAGATGTACCAGATGCTGATGGCGAGTATGACTATATTATTGAGGGTAATGGTTTTGCCAACGCTCGTATTCAGAATGCACTGAATGATGTTACTGCCAAAGTAATCAAGGCGACAGGCGTTACCGCTGCCACCTCTCTTCCTACCGCCAACCCCAACTGTCTGATTGTGGCTAACGCAGGTATGGTGACCAACGCTCAGAACGTGATTGTCAATGGTACATGTGCCAACCTCGTTTTGACCGATAATTATCCTTTCAAGGCTCCAGCTGACTTCACGGCAACAAGTGCTTCTTATACAACTACGATCAATACAACAGCTCAGGCTGGTACGCTCTGCTTGCCTTTCGCTGCTACGCTTCCTGAGGGTGTAACTGCTTACGCTTTGGAATATACTTCGGGTGATGAGGCTACTGCTACACCTGTGAATGGATCTGTTACTGCCAATACTCCTGTGCTCATCAATGGTAGCGGTGAGGTGGAATTCACGGGTGCTAACGTGCCTGTTGTAGCTGATGCCACCAATATTCATGAGGCTATGACTGGTGTGTTTGAGGAAACATACGCACCTGTTGGTACTTATGTGCTCCAGAATGGAAGTGAGGGTGTTGGCTTCTATAAAGTCGCTACAAACGACATCAAAGTTAAACCTTTCCGTGCCTACCTGAATGTACAGAGTAATCTTGCTGCTCTCAGAATCGTTTATCCGGGTGATGTGACAGGTATTGAGGCTGTGGAGAAGGCTGCTGACAGCAAGGACGATGCTTACTACACGCTCAGCGGTGTGCGTGTGAGCCATCCTGTGAAGGGCCTCTACATCAAGAACGGCAAAAAAGTGATGGTTAAGTAAATAAAAGTGATTTAATCTATAAAAATAATAGGAGAAAAAAGATGAAAAAGATATATAGCACTCCCACCATTGAGGTGGTGAAAATAGGACTGGAAACAATGATTGCTGAGAGTATTAATGGTACTAATGTGTATAATGACAAAGTTGCATCAAGCACCAACGATGTTCTTTCCAACGAGCGTCGTGGCATTTTCAGCGATAACAATCGTGCCACGCTCGATCGCGACTTGTGGTAATACGCCCTTTCTGATTGCTTGACAAGTCAGCCTCGTCCGTTTAATCACCCCGTGTGGTTAGGCAGATGAGGCTGACTTCCTTTTTTGTTAGGTTTTGTGTCTAAGGAGCCAAGGATCTGAAGGGGGAGAGCCTCGTCGGCTCTATGGGTTTTATGTCTAAGGGTTTTAGGATGAAAGGATGGCATGAAAAACAAGTAAAAATAACTTTTGCTCCTTCGCCGCCAAGGCGGCTTGGAAAAACAATAATTACCAACAATTTCCAAAAATTGGTTCCAATAATTATTATTGGATAAAATTATTGTCAATTATTGAAAATTATCGTTTTTCGAGACACCGCCAGGTGTTGAGAGCAAAGCTCCCCCCTCCTTTAACTCTTTTCCTCCTTAGACAAAAAGCCGATAAATCCCTTGAAATGAGGGCTTCCACAGAGACTCAAGCGTTTTGGTTACATAAAAACAAACTCGTGTAACAATGACGGAAGCCCGATTCGCCCAAAATTCCGAACTTTGCCCCCAAATAATTTTTTATTTATTTTTAACTAAAACTAAAAACAAAACGACAATGAAAAAAGTTTTACTTTTGATGGCTGCACTCCTCACTTTAGGGGGAGGGGCTGTCAGCGCAAAGAAGGTCTATGCTGACCTTAGCTCTGGCAATGCTATAGGCAATGCCACTTGGACTTCTGGAACAAATACTTTTGCATGGACAAAAGACTCGTATGCCTACATGGTTGTTCCTGGTGGATCTTTTGCAGGTGACCTGAGCGAATACACAACAGTTGGCTTGACAGTTGCGAGCATTGAGAACGAGTTCCGTGTGGACATTTTGGCAAATGGCAAAACCTTTACGGGTAAAGGAATCAACACGAATGGAAAGATCGTTTTGAATATTCTCCAGGACTTTAATTTACAGTGGAATCCTGATCTGATTACTAAGGAAGATTTGAAGAGTGTTACGGCTGTGAGACTGAATACGAATTCAGCATCAGGTAGTGCCGTTATTACCGATTTTTATATTGCTAAGCCTGCAGCTCTTTCGTTTGATGATGAGGGTAATGCAGAGTTTGACTTGACTGACTTGTTTGCTACAGGTGGTTTGTCTTTTGACGAAAAAACAGGTTTGTTGACCAATGATGGAACAGGGGGAAGATTGTACATTAATATGCCAAAAGAGGGAATTGACTTCTCTTCTTTCCTCTCAATGACCGTTGACCGTTCTGGAGACGATATAATTAACAACTCTTTGATAGAAGATACTAAAAATGGTATCAGCAATGGCTTCTGGGGAAGTAAGTATGGTGTTAACTTCACAGTGGGTGATGCGATGAAATTTAACAATGCCACAAATGTGAACACCATCTATTGGGACGGAAATACTACAGCGGGTACCATGACCATTTCATCAATCAAGGTGAAAGCGAATGTCATCACTTGTTCTGTGCCAGGCACTCCTGTTTCTTTGAATACATTGCAGTATCACAATTTCCCAAGTGGTTCGAATGCCACAGCTACATGGAATGTAAACACAGCAACTGATACATATTATGGAAGTGGCTCAAGTGATCCTTCAAATTATGTTGATTTGACGGGTTATGAGGTTCTTCGTATTCATCGTGATGATGCTACAGGCTTCCGTGCCTTCTTCATCAATGCAGCAGGAACTGGCACGAATAATATCAACGATCAAGCAGCGGGAACAGTTTCATGGGTTGACGCTGGAAAATATTGGGAAATAGACCTTTCAAAGGTTGAAAAATATCAAGATAAGGTTTATTTGAATACAATCAAGTCTTCTGCTTGGGGCGTAAAGAATGTGGTCAAGGATATAACCCTCTATAAGACGCCTGAGGGTGCAGCCAACTATCTTCTTTCAGGAAAAGGTGCTCTTACTCCTTCCGCTGCCGCTGCTCTCAACGATGCCAACGCCAAGATTTACGATGCAACAGGTATAACAGGCACTGGTGTTGAACTGACTCCTGCCAATCCTAACGCTATCTTCGTGGCTAACGCAGGTGCTTTGGATAACGATAAGAATGTGTGCGTAGATGGTAACATCGCTAACCTTGTAATCACCGATGGCAAGCCATTCGCCTTCCCTGAAGGTACTACAGCTTCTAACGCTTCCTATTCTCGTAAGTTCGTGAACGAGTGGGGTACAGTTTGTCTGCCTTTCGAGATGACGGCTGTTCCAGATGTAATCCAGTTCTACACCATCACGGGCATTGACGAAGATGAACTTGTGCTTGAAGAGATGGCAACCGTGCCTGCTGGCGTACCTGTATTGGCGTATGTGCCAGAGAAGTCTTTCGATGTTACTGCTAAAGATGCGGCTCTGAAGGATGTTCAGGTTTCTAATAGCACATACCCACTCATTGGTACTTACGAGTACAAGGAAGTTTCTGTTACTGATGATGTCAACTACTACGCTATCTCCAACAACCAGTTTGTGCAAGCAGTGGCTGATCCTACAGCGACAACCCCTACCGCTGCTACTATCTCGCTGGGAGCCTTCCGTGCTTACTTCACAGCTCCTACGTCTAATGGTGCTAACCTCCGCTTCCCAGCAGGTGAGGCAACTGCCATCAAGGCACTCGCTGGTGCAGGTGAAGTTTCTGTCGTAGGCATCTACTCTGCCAATGGTGTACAGCAGCGTTCGCTCCAGAAGGGCATCAACGTGGTTAAGCTCAGCAATGGTGCCACTCAGAAGATTTTGGTGAAATAAGAAAATAGTAATTATATATAAAGTAGATACAGACATGAAAAGATATGTTCAACCCGTCATGGAGATGACCATGATCGAAAATGAAAGTCTCATCTGTGTGTCACCTTCACCCATCACAAGTGGTGGAACCAGCTCTAAAGTGACTGCAGAAGCTCAGCTCCGCATCATCGAGGACATGCAGGCTGATGCCGAAACATCGGAAGAAGACTTGTGGTAAAACCTTGTGCATGTATCAACAGCACAACCTTATGCAACGCCGGCGCAAATGCCGGCGTTGTTTTTTTTATAACTTTGCCACACAAACCAAGACTCAGAAAAACTTATGATGAAAAAAACGCTATTTACTACTTTCCTGGGGGCACTGTCTGCGCTGATGATTTCGGCACAAACCGCTCCATCGGTGCAGACATCCCTTTCGTCTCTCCCCGAGACCTCCACACGGCAGACCGTTCAAGTGAAGAACCCCTTCATCTGGGCCGATTGCCCCGATCCCGACATCATCCGTGTGGGTGACTACTACTACCTCGTCACCACCACCATGCACCTCTTCCCTGGTGCGCCCATCATGCGCTCGACCGACCTGGCACATTGGGAGACCGTGTCCTACCTCTTCGACGAAATCAAGGACACCCCTCGTTACGACTTACAGCAAGGCACTGTTTATGGAAGAGGTCAGTGGGCCACTTCGCTCCGCTATCACAAGGGCACCTTCTGGGCACTCTTTGTGGCCAACGACGACCCCCACAAGTCGATGGTCTTCAAGACCGACGACCCCGCTAAGGGTTGGAAGCTCCACAGCCGCCTGCCCGCCTATCATGACTCCTCCCTCTTCTTCGACGACGATGACCGCGTTTATGTCTTCTCCGGTAGTGGTGACATCCACCTTGTCGAGCTGACAGCCGACCTCACCGCCGAGAAGCCTGGAGGCATCAAGAAGACCCTCCAGCTCAACGGTAAGCCTCAGGGTTTGCATGAGGGCAGCCGTGTCATCAAGCACGAAGGCATGTACTATCTGCTCTGCATCGCTTGGCCCCGCACAGGTCGTGAGGAAATCGCCTACCGCAGCAAGAACATCGAAGGTCCCTACGACTCCAAGGTCATCCTCAAGAGCGACTTCGGCGGCTTCCCCCTTGCTGGTCAGGGCACCATCGTTGATGGCAAGCACGGCGAGTGGTACGGCGTGATGTTCCAAGATCGTGGTGGAGTGGGACGTGTGCTCACCGTCGAACCCTGCTCTTGGATTGACGGCTGGCCCATCCTCGGCACGTATGGCGACGGCAAGATTCCTGCCACTGTCACCCTCGATGGCCAATGCGAGTGCCATCAGGAGCCTGACTATGCTCGCATCGAGAGGGACTACCAGTGGAACCACAACTACATCAAGGAAGACATCGCTCCCCTGCCAAAGAAGGGCGAGAAGGTGCAGTTTGGCCAGTCCCTCTTCTCCGAAGGTACATACCGGATGATTGCCCCATTCGGCAATGGCGGTGTGGTGCTCAAGACCTCCGTGATGGCCAAGAGCATCTACGATGCCCGCAACACCCTCACTTGGCGCACATGGGGTCCCACCTGTTCTGACACCATCTGCATCGATGCCCGCAAGATGAAAGACGGCGATTGTGCAGGTCTTGCAGCATTTAATGGTGATTCTGGCATCCTGACGATTAAACTTTCGGGTGGTCAGTATAGTCTGACGATGAGTGAGGAGAGTGTCAAGCTGTCCAACGACAAGAAGGAAATCACCGAGGTGAGCCGCAAGGACATCGAAACCATCAAGCTTCCTAAAGGTAAGGTGGGCAAGATTTACCTGCGCATCGACGGCGACTTCCAGCCCGGCCACAACGATGCTGCCAACTTCTACTACTCGCTCGACGGCAAGACGTTCACGCAGATTGGCACCCAGAACTACCGCATGCGCTTCGACTTCAGCCGCCTCTTCATGGGCACCCGCTATGCTGCGTTCTACTATCCCACGAAGCAGACAGGTGGACTGGTGACGGTGATGCTTTGAAAGAAATGAGCATAATTGGAATAATTTTATTCAGAAATGAGAATAAGAACATGTTTTATTTCTGGACTCAATTATTCTAATTATTCCAATTTCTTTCCAAGAACAGAATCTGCTCAATCGCCCCGCAGGGGCATGTGGAAAAGAAAACATAGAAATCATGTAAAATATTTTTTACCAACTTTATCAAACACAATGAAGAAACTATTTTTGTTATCATTCATGGCATGCGCCCTCACAGCTTCGGCGCAGTTCGGGCGTAATCCCGATGCCAATCCTGACAAGGGTTACAAGGACACCTACCAGGACTACTTCACCGTTGGTGTGGCTGTCAACATGGGCAACCTCAACGATCCTGCTCAGGTGGAACTCATCAAGAAGAACTTCAACAGCATCACTGCCGAGAACGACATGAAGCCCATCTCCGTGCACCCCAAGGAGGGCGAGTGGACTTGGGAAAAGGCTGACCGTATCGCCAACTTCTGCCGCGAGAACGGCATTAAAATGCGTGGTCACTGCCTCTGCTGGCATGCACAGTTCTGCGACTGGATGTTTGTCGATAAGAAGGGCAAGGAAGTCTCCAAGGAAGTCTTCTATCAGCGTCTGCGCGAGCACATCCACACCGTGGTCAACCGCTACAAGGATGTGGTTTATGCGTGGGATGTGGTGAACGAGGCCATGTCGGATGCCGGTTACGGCCGTCGTGGCCAGGAGCCTAATCCCTATCGCGAGAGCCGCGCGTGGAAGCTTTGTGGCGACGAGTTCATCGCCAAGGCCTTCCAGTTTGCCCACGAGGCTGATCCTAACGCCATCCTCGTCTATAACGACTACAACGCCTTCCAACCTGCCAAGCGCGACCGCATCTACAACATGGTCAAGAAGATGCAGGAGGCTGGTGTGCCCATCACGGGTATCGGCATGCAGGGTCACTACAACTCCTATGGTCCCGACGAGGCTCAGGTGGAAGAGGCCATCAAGAAGTACTCTGAACTGGTGAAGCACATTCAGGTGACTGAGCTGGACATCCGTCTCAACGAGGAGATGGGCGGTCAGCTCCAGTTCTCGCGTGGTCAGGCAGGTCAGGCGCAACCTCATCTTGTCACCATGCAGACCGACCGCTACGTGAAGCTCTTCCGTCTCTATCGCAAGTATAAGGATGTCATCGATAACGTCACCTTCTGGAACGTTTCCGATAAGGACTCTTGGGTGGGCGTGAACAACCATCCGCTGCCCTTCGACGAGAACCTGCGCCCCAAGCCAGTCTATTACGCCATCAAGAACTTCAACCCCGCACTCGACAACGCTCTAGCCCCCATCGAGGACTTCAAGCCCAACGAGCTGAACCAGCCCGGTCAGGAATATCCGCAGGTGAACTCTCAGGGTTATGCCCGCTTCCAAATCAAGGCCCCACAAGCTAAGAGCGTCATCGTCAGCCTCGGTCTTGGCGGTACTGGCGGCACCGTGCTGAAGAAGGGTGACGACGGTGTGTGGACAGGTACTACCGACGGTCCTATGGACGAAGGGTTCCACTACTACCACATGACCATCGACGGAGCTACCGTCAACGATCCTGGCACCCACAACTACTTCGGCTCCTGCCGTTGGGAGAGCGGTATCGAGATTCCTGCCCGTGATGCGGACTTCTATGCCCTCAAAGCTGTGCCACATGGCAACGTGCAGCAGGTGCTCTTCCACTCGCCCAGCACGGGTGTGGAGCGTCGCGCCTTCGTTTATACTCCTGCCGAGTATGACAAGAATCCCAAGAAGAAGTATCCCGTGCTCTATCTCCAGCATGGTTGGGGAGAGAACGAATATGCCTGGAGCAATCAGGGACACGCCAACCTCATCATGGACAACCTCATCGCTGAGGGCAAGTGCCAGCCGTTCATCATCGTGATGACTTACGGAATGACCAACGATGTGCGTTTCGGCGGTATCGGTCAGTTCACCGCCAAGGAGTTTGAGACCGTGCTGGTTGACGAGCTGATTCCATACGTGGACAGCCACTTCCGCACCATTCCCAAGCAGGCAAGCCGTGCTATGGCCGGACTCTCGATGGGTGGCATCACCACGAAGCTCATCACCTTGCGTCGCACCGACGTGTTCGACTACTATGGTCTGCTCTCTGGTGGCACTTATGCTCCTGCCGACTTTGAGGGAAAAGCAAAGCCCAAGCTCATCTTCATCTCTTGCGGTTCGAAGGAGAACCCCGAAGGTGTGAACAAGTCCATCGCCGACCTCAAAGCTGCTGGCTTCAATGCCCACGGCTACGTGTCGGAAGGCACTGCCCACGAGTTCCTCACTTGGCGTCGCAGCCTCAAGGAAATGGCTCCGCTGCTGTTCAAGTAACCGCAACACTATCTTCCCAATCTGGTTAATCAGTTTAATCACCGCGCATAGCGGTATGTTTACTCCGAGAAACATGTCCCTATGGGACGATTAAGCGGATTAAACAGATTTTTTTTATGATTATCCGCAATGATACCACCACATTTTATACGAACACGAATCGCCCGAATCTGCACGAATAGACATAACGGAAGTTCCTTTATTCGTGTAGATTCGGGCGATTCGTGTTCGTTTTTAAGGGCTGGTGGTACTATTGCGGATAATCATATTTTTTTTGTTTTTTTTTGTTTTGTTCCAAAGTTTATCTTACCTTTGCACACATCAATCAAAAAGAAAATCTTATGGATAGTGTAATAGTTCTCATCTCTACCTTCTGCTTTGTGGCTGGTTGCACATTCATTGCGTTGGCTATAGACTTCTTCAACAAAAAGAAAACGGTATGAATCTGGTAACGAAGAGTTTGTGCCGTGAGATAGCCAAATGTTGTGTTGACCTGTTCAAGATTTTTTATATCTCCTTGGATTTCATCGAAAGACCTGGACGAACGAGTCACGCTTTGGTCTAGCATTGTTGCTGGGGCTTTCTTCTTTTTGGGAATGGCATTGCATCGTTTGGCTGATCACATGGAGGGCAACGATTAGCATTCTTTCCCTCTCTCAAGTGCAACGCCACACAATATATAATTGGTGCGCCGTACAATTTGCATGTTGTACGGTGCACCAATTGTAATAGCAACGACGTTTCCTATAGGGAGGCAAGCCCAGCGCAACTTCAACCCTTCTTGGCTCCTTGAATCTCAACTTGCGATAGTTGAATAATTTATCATGAATTTATATAAAAAAATAATTGGTTCCGATAATATTATTGGAATGATTATCCGCAATGATACCACCACATTTTGTGCGAACACGAATCACCCGAATCTACACGAATAAAGGAACTTCCATCATATAAATTCGTGTCAATTCGGGCGATTCGTGTTCGTTTTTAAGGTTTGGTGGTACGATTGCGGATAATCATTAATTGGATAAAGAATCCGCTTAATCTGCTTCATCGTTCCAAAGGAACTTGTCTTTATACACATACCGCTTCGCGATGATGGAACAGATTTGGCGGATGAGAGCCTCGGGCGGCTCGATGGCTTTGGAAAGAAATTGGAATAATTAGACTCATTTTATTCAGAAATGAGAAAAAAAAATATTTCTGGACGCATTATGCTCATTATTCCTATTTCTTTCCAAAATCATTCAACTGCCCGCAGGGCGATGTTTCTTTTCTATCTTTTCTATCTTTGTTGAAAATCAGAGCCGCCAAGGCTCGTCTCCTCTTCCTCCTTGGCTCCTTGACATTATCTATACGGAGGTTTTATGGCTAAGGAGAAAAGGATTTTTTCAGAAATCCGTGTAATCCGCTTCATCTGTGGTTTTTATTACTCCCGAAAGTTGAGTCAAGTGCTTATTTATTTCCTTGAAGCCCCCCAAAAATAGGGCTGTTTTCACACTTTTTTTGTCTTGTAACCTACTTGAAAATACATGAAACACACCCGAAACTCCTTTTCTTAAACCTTTCGTAACTTTGCAACGGTGTTTCTTCGCAAATGCCAAAACAACTAAAAGAAACAACATTATTAATTAACATTTTTATCTAACCCAAAAACTTTTTCGCTTATGAAAAAAATTAACTTACTGATTGCGGCTGGTCTGATGGCTTCTGCTTCCATGCAGGCACAGACAGTAGTTACATCACTGGGTTTCGAAGCAAACGACCCCAAGGGTCAGTCCACGGAGTGGGCTCTCACCCCTGGTTTGAGTATCTTCGGTGACTGGGTGAATGTGCAAGACGTTGACTCTTGGGACGAACAATCTCAAGAAGATGTTCATTCTGGCTCTTATGCATTGAAGGCTGTCAATGGAGATGGCGGAAGTGAACAATCTTACTTCCGTGGCTTCAAGATTGCCAAGCTTGGCATCGAGGAAAACACTGCTTATCGTGTGAGCATGTGGGTGAATGCAAACGAAGGTGCCCGCTTCACTTCTTGGATTTCCAAGGGTGTGGAAAATTATGACAAGAGCATCTGTACGGCTTCTGGTCAGAACTTCGGCATCAACGACATCAGATTGGCTGGTGGCTGGCAGCACGTTTCTTTCGTCTCTTTCTACAGAGATGCTCAAACGATGGAAGATGGCATTGTGGCTTCAAATGAAACCTGGCGCGGTGATGGGAAACTTCCAGAACAGTTCGGTGGTGATGGTGAGAAAAAATACAAGGATCAGTTTGACAACCACCTGCCCGACGAGTTCTTCTTCATTGCCAACATGTTCAGCAATAACACTACCTATATTCTTGATGACATCAAGATTGAAAAGGGTGTGACATTCAACCAGGCTACGTTCAACGATGAGTCTTTTGTCGTGAAACTTGACTTTGGCTATACTACTAATATCGGTAAGTTGGCTAAGGCTACTGTTGATGGTATCGCTTTCTTCGACAAGTCTTGTGTGGATCTGTCCATTGATGGTGTGCCTTCTAACGACAAGATTCTGTATGTAGAGGGTCATACGGATGGTTTCTTGTATATCTTCTTGGATGACGAGACTGTCAATATTGCTCCTGAAAGCGTGGTGAAGGTTGGCTTCAAAGGTGAACCCACTATTTTTTACGATGGTGACAAGCGCCCAAGTGCCGACTATGAAACTGACATGAATGTGCTTCCTTTCTCTGACGAACTTGCTTACTACGATTTCAATCTGGATGTCGTGTCAAACGAGTGGATTGCTCCTAAGTTTGTGAAATCGGTGCCAGAAAACGAAAGCTTCGAGATTGTAAGCGCTACCTTCAAGAATGTGGCAGTTACTTATGACAAGCCTGTTGATATAACAATGTCTTCTGCCACTCTTGTCAAGAACGGTGTACAGACAGACCTTACTGACGGCATTTCGTTGTCTGCTGATGGAATGACAGTCAATGTGGCTGTATCAAATCTTGCTGATGGTGAGTACAATTTCATCCTTGATAATGTGACGAATGCCCTTGGTATTCCAGCAGATAATGTAGAACTTACATTTGCTGTAGGTCCAGACACAGATGATACTAAGTCTGAATCTGTATATAGTACAAACGAGACATTTGCTGCCACAGCTAACGGTACTTTCCCTGTAGGTTGGGTGTCTAACGACAATGGTACAATCCATCAGTATGGTGTGTTTGGTGAGGATACTCAGTGGGCAGGCCAGGTGTATAACTACAACTGGGGCAACAACATGAAACAAGCATTTAACCAAGAGGGTGGCTGTCGTGCCATGACTGGTTACTCTGGTGACCTCAATGGTGGTGCTATCTACTGGCGTTGTATGAATGATCCTAACATACTGGGTACTTTGACCTTCGGTGAGCAGGTGAAGGATTACATTGATGGAAGTGGTAATATTGACCCAGAGATGCCAAAAGGTATTTCTCTCTATCTCGAGCCAAAGAAGTATCAGATTACCATCCGCATGTGTGCATGGAAGAACCTGAATGGCAATACTCAGGCTGTCAACGAAGAGAATGCTCCTAAGTATAGCTTCACTTTGGAAGATCTTTCTGGTAAGGTTTATGCACGTTTCGATGACGTGAAGGCTATGCCAAACGTGAATGGTGCACAGAATACTTCTGTGACTAACGTGACTCGCTCACAGACTGACTTCACGGTGGAAAAAGCTGGCTATTATATGCTGAAATTCTCGTCCACTCAGGGTAGTGCTGAGCTTCTCCTTGGTGGTGTTGACCTCGTCACCATGCCTTCTAAGGCTGCTTACTGGAAACAGCAACTCGCTGCTGCTGTAGAACCTGCCAAGTCTGTTCTGGCTGAGGCTGAAGACGAAAGTTACAATGGTGACACCAAGACTGCCCTTGCTGCTGCAATTGCTGAGGCTGAGGCTGGTGGTTTCACTTCTCCTTCTGAAGTGAATGCTGAAATTGACAAGCTCCGTGCTGCAAGCGCCAAGATGACGGCTCGCATCGATAACCTTGATAAATTCCAGACAAGTCAATTGACTGCTATCGCTGCTTATGGTGATCTCGTAGGTACGAAGTATGAGGCTGTTGATGTTGTGAAGGCTGCCAAGGCTTTGATTGACCAGTATGGAGAAGTTGACCCAAGCACTCTCTCTGACGAAGCGTTGGCTGAAGTGACTCCTCGGCTGGTAAGCGTCGCAAGCAAACTGGGCAATGTGGTTGCATGTACAGACCTGCTCACTTGGGGCATTTACAAGGCAAGACAGACTTACGAAAAGATTGGTGCAGATAATGAATCAGCCTATAACGCTGCTCTCGCTGCTGTTTCTGATGACCGCGATGTGGCAGATGCTCTTAACAAGGCTAATACGCTCCGTGTAGTGGAGATTTTGGCTAAAGCTAATGGCGGAGTTATCCCAGCAGAATTCTTGACGAAAGTGGCAGCAGATGGTTCTGTAGTTACTGACGAAGAAAGCGCATATGACTTTGCTGGTATCGAACTGACAGGCTGTGTTCAGAATCCTAAGTTCTATCGTGTGTACGGTGACAATGGTGTTCCTGGTTGGACGATTACTCCTGGTTCTGATGAGACTAACCTCAACATTGCCTTCAACACCTCTGCTACTGAAGAGAATTATGTGGTGGATGCCCAGATTCAAATCTATGGCAATGCCGACTACGACTTCTCACAGATACTTACAGGTCTGCCTGCTGGTATCTACAATGTACAGATCTATACTCGTACTCCTCTGGTTGACAAGACGGATACGTATGGCAAGATCTTCTACTACAACGCACAGAACGATGAGACTGGCGTATGGGATAAGTACATCTTCGCAGTGGGCGATGACGAACCAGCTGTAGAACCTTATACAGGTGCTGGTGGTTTGACCTCTACCGTTATCAAGGGCATTAAGGTGGACGAGAGTGGTATGGTGATTGGTGCTCACGAGCACTATGTATCTAAAAAGGCAGAGAGGCATGAGGATAACACTCCTCAGGACTTCTGGACGGGTACTACTTACGTAGATGATGTTCACGTATATCTCGTTGCTCCACTTGAGGGTCACAACTATGAAGAGGATGCTACTTCTATCCAGAACATCGAGGCTGCAGCTTCTAAGAAGGCTAACGCTATCTACAACCTCGCTGGCCAGCGTGTTGACGCAAGCTACAAGGGCATCGTCATCAAGAACGGCAAGAAAGTTCTGAATAAGTAAGCGTGAAGAACCAAGCTCGCTTGAGTTCTTGACCGAACGTGAAGAACTTGCGCGAAGCGAACGTTCTTGACCGAACGTGAAAAGCTAAGCTTAACAATAATGGTGGGGCGGTCACACACAAGTGGCCGCCCCACTTATTTGTAGCTATAGAAAGACACAAAGGATTTTTCCAAACATATCCCTTCGGGATGATTTAACGAATGGAAACGAATGAAGAGCCTGCGGCTCAATTTTCTTTTTCGTTTAATTCTTCCAATTCGTTTCATTTGCCGCTTGCGGCGATGTTTTTATCCATTCTTCCCGTTTTTTCTCGTTTTTCTTTGTTGTTACAAACTTTTTGTCTAACTTTGTGGCCGATTTTGACAGACGACTAACTGTATTTTTACCTAATTATGAAACCTCGTTTCTTACTTGCTATATGTTTAATGATGTGGGGTACACTGAGCGTGTGCGCCCAGAATGTGCTGTTCTTTGGCTCGAAGCAGGGACTGTCCAACTCGCGTGTGCGCAGCCTCTATGAGGATAAGCGCCATAACATCTGGCTGACCACACAGAATGGTCTGAACCGTTATGACGGCGTGAAGTGGAACGTGTATCGCCATGAGATAAGCGACCCCTTGTCGTTGCAGCACGACGAAACGACCTGTGTGATTGACTATGAGCCAGGGACATTACTGGTCGGAACGGGCAGCGGTGTGCAGTTGTTTGACTATGCCACCGACAACTTCACGCCTGTGCCGATGGTGGGCACGAATGGCGACACCCTTGTGGCGCGTATCGTGAACATCTGCCGCATCCATCCAGACCGCATGATTGTGTGTCTGGCGGGTTATGGACACGGCGAGGTGGCCAAGGACAAGGAGGGAAAGGTGTATGTGAAGCATTCGATGGATTTCGTGACAGGCGACCAGAACTATAGCCCTGTGCAGTTGATGGAGGATGCCAAGAAGCGTTTGTGGATTGTCAACTCTGGCGGTTTCTTGTGCAGAAAGACTGGAGATAAGAAGTTCCGCACCTACGGCGAACTGAAAGGGGTGAAGAAGGTGGCTGTCAGCAGCACGGGGCATCTGTATGCCGCAACGGTTCGTTCGGGCATCTATGTGTATGATGACAAGTCGGATGCTTTCAAACTGGTGGCTCATGAAGATGAGTTGGGCGGTGTGGTGACGGGCGTCAATGCCTGGTGGAACGGGCGTCTCTTCATCGGAACGGATGGTGGAGGCCTGCGCCTCTATGACGAGAAGACGGGAAAGTTGAGGCAGAGCACCATCTCGGTGAAGGACTTTGACTTCTCGACTGCGAATGTGAATGATGCAATCCGCGATGCCTATGGCAACGTGTGGGTGGCTATCTATCTGAAGGGTGTGATGATGAAGCCGGTGAATCAGTCTGCTTTTGAGTATGTGGGCCGCAATTCCATCACGAAGAACTCGATTGGCGACAATTCGGTCTTCTCGCTGGCTAAGGCGGCGGAGGGCGCAGTGAACGGAGGCGGTCTTTGGGTGACGACGGACAACGATGGTGTGTATCTGATGTCGGCTGACGGCACCAGTTCGCGCCATTGGAGCCGGGAGAACACGCCGGGCATTCCGCAGAACTTCACAACGGTGATGAATCCCAGTCCGTCGGTCATGCTGATGGGTACCTATACCGATGGTTTGTGGCAGATGCAGAACGGACGCATCTCGCCGCTGACCAAGGAAATCACGCATATCTTTGACATAGAACCTTCTGGCATGCCTGACTCCTATTGGATTGCGACGATGGGAGAGGGCTTCTACCACTACCACCTTCCTACGGGCAAGTGGGAACACTATTTCCCTGACTACTCGAAGCAGGATGGGACGAAGGTGATTGGTAATGGTTACGTTTACACCATCTTGCAGGTGGACGACATGGTGCTGGTGGGTACTTCGGACGGTCTGGTGGTTTGTTTCCCCGACAACGACGGAGTCATCAGGCGTGAAAGCCGAAAGATGTTGCAAAGAAAGGCTATCCGCCATTTCGTGGTGTCGGATGACGAGAGGACGGCGTGGATTGCCACGAACATGGGCTTGGTGAAGATGAACTGCATGACGTATGAGACACGTACCTACACGGTGGAGGACGGATTGCCCAACAATAACATCGCGTCGCTCAGTTTGGACAAGGACGGGCGTCTGTGGATTGGTACGGACTTCGGCCTTTCGTGCATGGATGTGGAGAAGGATGAGTTTCAGAACTTCTATTCTGACGATGGCTTGCAGGACAATGAGTTCAGTCGCGGGGCTGTGCTGATGCAGGATGGGAAGCTTTACTTCGGCGGCATCGGTGGCATCACTTATTTCGACTCGCACGAGATGAAGGTGTGGCAGAGTGGGGGCAAGAATCTCCGTCTGCGTTTCGTCGATGTGTTTGTGGATGGTCAGAAGGTGCATCAAGGCGACCTGTCGGATGATTACGAGATATTGACGGGGCTGGTGGATGACTGCGCCCATGTGGAACTGAGTTACAAGGATGGTCACTTCGCGCTGGAGATGTGTGTGGAGGGGTTGAATAATCAGCACATCTTCTATGAGTATAGTGTGAACGGTGGGCAGTGGACTCAGCAGGGTGGCAGTGGCAACCGCATCGTGTTTGACAACATGAAGCCTGGCACTTACCACATCAAGGTGAGGGCGTATGCACTGGGCACGGTGAGTCCTGAACGCGAGTTCGTGGCTGTGGTGCATCCGGCTTGGTACGCTTCGGCATGGGCCAAGTTGGTGTATATTTTGCTGTTCCTGCTGGTGAGCTGGCTGGTGTATGAGTATGTGAAGCGTCAGGTGCGTCTGCGCAAGGCGATGGAGCGTAACCGCCAGCAGCGTGAACTGAACGATGCGAGGGTGCAGTTCTTCATGAACATCAGCCATGAAATCCGCACACCGATGACGCTGATCCTGGCTCCGCTGGAGAGATTGATCGGCTCGGACAAGAACGAGGAACGACAGCATAACTACCAGCTGATTAAGCAGAACTCGAAGCGTATCCTCCGACTGATTAACCAGATGATGGATGTGCGGAAGATAGAGCAGGGCAAGTTCTTGCTCGACTATCATCAGGTGGAACTGGTGAGCTTCTTGCAGAATATCTTCGATGTGTTTACCACGAATGCGCAGAGCCGAAACATCACCTACGAGTTTGTGCATGAGGTGGAACAGCTGACGGTGTATGTCGATCCTGACAATATGGACAAGATTGTGATGAACCTGCTGTCGAATGCCTTCAAGTTTACGCCGGATGGCGGGAACATCACGTTGCAGCTCACGGCTTCTGCCGAGAATGACAACTTCGAACTGAAGGTGACGGACTCTGGCGTGGGCATCAAGGACGAGGATAAGAAGCGCGTCTTTGAGCGGTTCTACTCAGGACAGCATCAGCCTGGCTACATCGGTACGGGCATCGGCTTGAACCTGACATCGATGCTGGTGAAGTTGCACAAGGGCAACATCACGGTGGAGGACAATCCGGCTGGAGAAGGAACGGTGTTTACGGTGACGATGCCGAAGGGTGACGACACGTTGAGGAACATCAAGCCGCAGCCGGCTGCAGAGGTGGTGGATGGCCTGAATGGTGTGAACGGGCTGGATACGGTGGAGGAAGATACTGCCGAGCTGCTGACCATCGACAAGCCGACGGACACGCACCGCAAGAATGCCTTGCTGGTGGAGGATGACGAGGCGATTCGCCAATATGTGCATAGTGAACTGTCGAAGGATTTGGTCATCCAATCGTGCGGCAACGGTCAGGAGGCATGGGACTATATCGTGGCGCATCCTGGCAAGGTGGATGTGGTCATCAGCGACATCATGATGCCGGTGATGGACGGTATGACGCTGTGTCAGAAACTGAAGTCGAACTTCAACACCAACCATATCCCCATTGTGCTGATGACGGCGCTGGGCAGCGATGCTGACCGCATTGCGGGCATCACTAATGGTGCCGATGCCTATGTGTCGAAGCCGTTTAACATTGATGTGCTCCGCACGACGGTGATACAGTTGATGAAGACGCGCCAAATGTTACAGGGAAAATATCATGGCGACAAGCAGCAGGAGGAAAAGATTGACAGGGTGGAAATGGAATCGCCAGACGAGCACCTGATGCGCCGCGTGATGAAGGTGATCAACGAGAACATGGATAACCCGGAATTGTCGGTGGAACTCATTGCCGACAAAGTGGGCATCAGCCGTGTACACTTCTACCGCAAGATGAAAGACCTGACGGGACAGGCTCCGCGCGACTTTGTGAAGTATGTGCGTCTGAAAGAGGCTGCCCGCTTGCTGTCGAAGAAGAATTATGACATCACGGGCGTGAGTGTCGCCACTGGCTTCAAGTCGCTCTCTGCCTTCTCCACCAACTTCAAGTCACTTTACGGCCTTTCTCCTACGGAATGGGTGAAAAAACAGGAGAAAGAGCGTGAAGCTGACGCCAATGATTTTGATGCCAGCGAATCTGACGTGAACTAATCTGACACTAACGAGAAGAATTGAGCGTAGGTGCCTCCTGCTGGGGGTAGACGTGCATGCCACGCAGTTTTTTGGGCTAAGGAGTAAAGGAGCCAAAAAGAAATTCCTTGGCATACAAGCCAAGGAGCCTCAGAAAAAATCCTTGAATCCTAAAATCCTTAGAATGCTTCTTCAGCTAAAGAATGAAAAAATAAAATGATTATCCGCAATCGTACCACCAGACCTTAAAAACGAACACGAATCGCCCGAATTGACACGAATTTATATGATGGAAGTTCCTTTATTCGTGTAGATTCGGGTGATTCGTGTTCGCACAAAATGTGGTGGTATCATTGCGGATAATCATAAAAAA
>CAMVIM010000003.1 GCA_947167515.1 uncultured Prevotellaceae bacterium
TCAATCTATAGTATGTGCTCTATTCGTGTGGAGGTGTTTTTTGTGTGGGGAGGATGGATGGGCTAAATGGGTTTAATGGGGGTGTGGGAAGGATGGGGGATGAAGAGGAAAAAGTACAATAAGTGGAGATTTGTTTCGTTATAGAAGTATGCAAGTGTTTGATCGTATTCGTAATATAAGATATGTGTTGGTGTTGGTGGCGGTGGTAATCGCCATCGGATCATTGGTTACGTCCAATTATCTGATTTCAGATTTGGAGGAAGAGGAACGAACGCGGATGGAAGTGTGGGCTGAGGCGATGCGCTCGTTGAATGCGGCTGATGAGAATACAGACATGAACTTGGTGCTGAAGGTCATCAATGGTAATCATACGATTCCTGTAATTTTGGTGGATAAAGACGGAACAGTGCTATCATCTCGAAATATTCAGAAATCTTATTCTTCCACTAATGATTCGATTGTTTATCTGACAGCATTGGCCAAAGAATATATTCGAAAAGGGCGTTTCATCCGTATTGATACTCCTCAAGAGTATGCTCATGATGACTACATCAGTATTTGTTATGATGAGTCGCTGATGTTGAAGCGATTGGCTATTTATCCCTACATTCAGATTGGTGTAGTTGTCTTGTTTGTGCTCATTGCTATCTTTGCCATGTTTTCAGCCATGCGCGCAGAGCAGAACCGTGTATGGGTGGGACTTTCGAAGGAAACGGCCCATCAGCTGGGAACACCCATTTCCAGTATGACGGCATGGTTGGAGGTGCTGAAAGAGAATTATCCAGATGATGCTCTTTTGCCTGAGATGGAGAAAGATGTGAAACGTTTGGAACGTATTGCCGAACGTTTTTCCAAGATAGGCTCCATTCCTGAACCGAAGCCCGAAGATGTGTTGGAGATGCTTCAACGTGTGGTGACTTACATGGACAAGCGCACCTCCAACAAGGTGATTATCACGACCCATTTCCCTCATGAACCAGTCATTGCAAGTCTTATTCCCAGTTTGTTCGAGTGGGTGGCGGAGAACCTTTGCAAGAATGCTGTCGATGCAATGGGCGGTGCAGGTCGTATTGATTTGTATGTGTATGAAGATGAAAAAAATGTGTATGTAGAAGTGCAAGATACGGGTAAGGGAATTCCGAAGTCCGATTTCAGTTCAGTGTTTAAGCCTGGATTCACTACGAAGGAACGAGGGTGGGGGCTTGGCTTATCATTGGCCAAGCGCATCGTGGAGGAGTATCACAAGGGTAAAATCTATGTAAAAGATTCCGAGTTGGGCGTAGGAACAACTTTCCGGATTGAGATATCAAAAGGCACTTTAGACATCTAAAAAATCCATTGAACGGCTGATTTTCGGCTTAGAACTGAAAAAGTTGATGCTTTTTCATCATTGTTATTAAATAAATTTGTACCTTTGCACTCCAAAATGGGTATAATGGATACTTACAAGATTGATTTGTTGAGTTCTGGGCTTGGAGGAAAGACCTTTGAGTATGAGATTGGCGATTCTTTTTTCGCTGAAATCGACGGACTCATTCAGCGTGGCAAAGTCCACACCACCGTAGCTTGCTTGAGCGCAGGGTCGGTCTTTAAGTTCCAAATCCATAGCGTTGGCACAGTTATTGTTCCCTGCGACCGTTGCCTGTCAGATCTCGAATTGCGGATTGAGACTGATGACATCCTGAACGTGAAGCTAGGCGATGAGTATGTCGACGAGGGTGATTGTGTGGTGGTGCCTGAGGCCGAAGGTTATCTTGACCTTGCACAGTTCATCTATGAATTTATAGTGCTCAGCATGCCGATGACGTGTAGTCACGAACCTGGAAAATGTGACGAAGCGATGATGCTTGAACTCAGCCGGCATCAATCCATCCGAAGTGGAGCAAACGATGATGAGCAGGAAGATTCACCTTTGGGTGATGCACAAGACGGGTTGGCAGGCTCGGATTCCGACGAGCCCGTTGATAGTCGTTGGGCAGCACTGAAACAACTAAAAAATAAACTATAAAATTATAACAAGAAAATGGCACATCCTAAAAGAAGACAGTCTAAGACTCGTACAAGAAAAAGAAGAACTCATGACGTTGCAGTAGCTCCAACACTCGCTGTATGTCCAAACTGCGGTGAATTTTATGTATATCACACCGTATGCCCTTCTTGCGGTTATTATCGTGGCAAGGTGGCTATTGAAAAGGAAGCTGCAATCTAATTAACAGTCCTCTCTTATGGGAAAAATCAATGCTGTTATAACAGGTGTAGGTGGATGGGTTCCTACATATATCCTCGACAACGAGGAGATGTCCACTATCGTTGAGACCAGCGATGAGTGGATTATGGAACGTATTGGTGTGAAAACCCGTCATATCCTGAAGCCTGAAGAAGGTGTTGGCACTTCTTTCATGATGATTAAGGCTGTCAAGCAGTTACTTGACAAGACTGGTGCTGATTCCGATTCCATTGAAGCCGTGATTGTCGCCACGACAACTCCCGACTATCATTTCCCTTCCACCGCTTCGCTCATCATTGGCAATCTCGAGTTAAAGAATGCCTTTGGCTTCGACATGGAGGCTGCCTGCGCAGGATTCCTTTATGCAATGGAGACTGGTGCAAACTTCATTCGTAGCGGACGTTACAAGCGCATTATCGTGTGCGGTGGCGACCAGATGTCATCTATGACCAACTATCAGGATCGCAACACTTGTCCCATCTTTGGTGATGGTGCAGCATGCGTGATGATGGAAGCGACAGAAGAGGATTATGGCTTGATGGATAGCTACTTCCGTGTAGATGGTAAGGGCTACGAAAACCTCCACATGGCAGCAGGTGGCTCCGCTAATATGCCCAGCCATGAGACTGTAGACCAGCGTCTGCATTTCGTCTATCAAGAAGGCCGTGCCGTGTTCAAGCACGCTGTGACAGACATGTCGGATGCTGTTGAACTTGTGGCCAAGCGCAACAATCTCACTAAGGATGACATCGCATGGGTAGTGCCTCATCAGGCTAACGTGCGCATTGAGAGTGCGGTGGCACGCCGCATTGGTGTGGAAGAAGACCACGTGATGATTAACATTGACCACATGGCCAACACTTCTGGTGGTACCCTTCCGCTCTGCCTTTGGGAGTATGAGCCACAGCTCAAGAAAGGCGATAAACTCATCTTCACCGCATTCGGTGCTGGCTTCACATGGGGCGCAAGCTACATGATTTGGGGCTACGACGGCAGCAAGTATGCCGACACGCCAGCCGAGTTCTACAAGGAAGGCATGATTAGCCGTGAAGAATGGTATGCCAAGAGAGGCAGAAAGTAATATTCTATTGAAAAGTGAAGAGTGAAAAGTGAAAAATCTAAATTACTCCTGCTTGAATGAGGTAAAATAGATTTTTCACTTTTCACTCTTCACTTTTTGTTTTTTCATAAAGAAAGACTATGCACAAATCAGGTTTCGTCAATATCGTAGGCAATCCCAATGTGGGCAAATCCACATTGATGAATTTGCTTGTAGGTGAGCGCATCTCCATCGCCACCTTCAAAGCACAGACCACACGCCATCGCATCATGGGCATCGTTAATGATGCTGATGCACAAATTGTTTTTTCAGACACTCCCGGAGTGCTCAAGCCTAACTACAAACTGCAAGAGTCCATGCTTGCCTTTTCCGAGAGTGCGCTGGTCGATGCCGACGTTCTGCTGTATGTCACCGACCCGATGGAAACGGTCGATAAGAACGCCGATTTCCTCTCCAAAGTGGCCCAGATGGACGTGCCGGTTCTTGTGCTAATCAACAAGATAGACCTGACCGACGAGAAAAATCTCGTCAATCTTGTGGAGCAGTGGCACGAAATCTTACCCAAAGCTGAGATTTTGCCTATATCAGCCCTCCATCGCTTTAATGTGCAGCCCGTCCTTGCCCGCATCAAGGAACTTCTGCCCGAATGTCCGCCCTATTTCGAGAAAGACCAGTTGACAGACAAGCCAGCCAAGTTCTTTGTCGCCGAAATCATCCGTGAGAAGATATTGCTTTACTACGACAAGGAGATTCCCTATTCCGTCGAGGTGGGTGTGGAAAGTTTTAAGGAAGATAAGACCCACATCCACATCAATGCAGTCATTTATGTGGAGCGCGACTCACAGAAAGGCATCATTATAGGGCATCAAGGAAAAGCGCTCAAGAAGGTGGCCACCGAAGCCCGTAAGAGCCTTGAGAAATTCTTCGGCAAGAATATTTATTTGGAGACATTTGTCAAGGTCGATAAGGACTGGCGAAACTCGACTAAGGAACTGAACTTGTTTGGATACAATCCTGAATGATGATAGGGTAGATGACGCGTTTTTTTGTTGTCACATGCTGCATGCTGTTGAGTCTGTTGTCATCTGCACAGCCATTCTCGTCAGACTCCATCAAAGTTGGCCACACAGCTCGTCCAAGGCATTGGGGCTACGAAGTTGAGTTGCAGGCGGGACAGGCACTCAAACTGGACAAATACCAGAAAGCCTACATGAGGGGAACGTCCGACTATTCTTTGGCGTTCAAGTTCAATCATGTAAGTCTTCCTACAGACAGCGATGCTTACGCATACGACTACCACTATCCCACCTTCTCCATCGTTGGCAAATTCAGCAAGAATGATGGTGTCACCATGCACCGTGACGAGGATTATCCGCGATGGGACAATCTGTCGCCGGATTATTTTGACATCGCTCCATACAACACACGCCTGGGCAACTCATTCGCCATCTATGGTTCTTTTTCCTACCCCTTGTATCGTCATGCTCATTGGGAGTTTGATGCCTGTGTCAACTTAGGACTTGCCTATTCTGCCCGAAAATACGATAAGCAGACCAGCGCAGACAACGACATGATAGGTTCCCACATTCTTTTCTATGCAGGAGGGAGCCTGAACGCGACCTATCGTGTAGCCTCCTCATTGGGTATCAAGGCAGGCATCGACTATTGGCACATCAGCAACGGCAGCACTCGTCAGCCCAACCGTAGCGCGAACATTCTCGGCCCCACACTCGGTGTTGTCTATTATCCCTATTACGACATACTGCACAAACAGAGGCATGCCTACATTCCACCAAAGTTTCAGAAATATTGGTATCTGAACTTCAAAGGAGGTGTCGGGGCACAGACGCGCATAGAGGACTGGGATCGTACACAATACGACCTTACAAAAGACCATCCCGAATGGAGAAAGGAAGACTTCACACTTTATTCCGTCGCTTCTCTGCAAGCCGACATCATGTATCGCTACGCAAGAATTGGAGCCTTGGGCGCAGGACTCGACCTACAGTACTGTTCATGCTACTCCCATATTCGTGACATTGACGTGGAGAATGGGGAAAGTTGTGCCCATTCTCCTTGGGCGATAGCTTTCGACTTGAAACATACATTCTTCTATGGCAACGTGTCGCTTGCCTTGGGTGGAGGTGTCTATCTCTATCGGGAAATGGGGGCATTCTCCAATCGCAACGACTCGTTCTTCTTCAACCGCATCGGCGTTCATTACACGATTCCCAAGCTGCACAATCTCACGGCAGGCATCGAAGTGAAGGCGCATCTCACCAAGGCCGACTTTGCGGAATTGGTGGTGAGCTATCCCCTGAGACTCGGAAAAGGGGAAAAGTAAGAGTTCGTAACCAAGAAAGGCGGTGCATCCAGTTCGGATGCGCCGCCTTTCTTGGTTACGAGCATATAAAGAACTTTCGAGGACACGCATCCTCACCACAAGTCTTCGCTGCCGCCAGCCTCCATATCCTCAATGATACGCTGCTGGGCACCAGGGTCTTTCTCTCCCTCCTTATCCACACCGCCATAACCCATGCCAGCTCCCGTCACACCTGGACTGACACACACTGGCAATTCACTTTCCATCTCAAAGCGCTCCACCAGGGGAGCCACATATCTTTTCTTTTTCATTGTCTTGTCTGTTTTTTCTATTTTTCTCAGTTCTCTCCTTAGCGTATTGAAACCTTCTTGCTGTTGAAGATGTACACACCCTTCTCCGCAGGCTTGCCGCTGAGCCTGCGCCCGTCCAGCGTGTACCAACAGCCATCCTCTTTCGTGAAATTCGTGGCTTTTATCCCCGTGGTTTCACCCCCGATGCAGAAACGGATGTTGGCGTAGCTCTCGTCCACCTCCGTCAGCACGTCAAAAAAGTCGAAGTAGGCACGGAACGCCTTCATCTTCGTGTTCCCAGTCGAATACCAGAAATCGCCGCCACTCAGAAACAGCGTCTTCTCCGGCACCTCCGTCTGGGCCACATACGTGCCGATCAGTTCGCTCCACGCCTTTCTCGTGCGCTTCACCGTCGCCACCACCGGCTCGTCCTCAGGGTCTATATCCACGCCGTCCACCGTGAACTCGCTGACGGGACTGCTCACCTTGATCAGGCAGGGATGATTGGCCTCTATCGCACTGAGAGGGGCAAAACTCACCTCAATGCCCACGATGTCATCTCCATCTTCCGTCACGTCATAGCCCGCGAAGTCCAACAACTGCACATCCTCGCCAAACGCCGCCTTCACCTGCGCCGCTGTCATGGCGAACGGCAGGCAGAGCGTTCCCCACTCGTTTGCCTTGATGGTGCGCTTCACGCGCACATCCACACCTGTGGCAGCAGCGGGCGCTGTGGTGGAAGTCTCGTCCAGCACCACGCGTGTGTCGGCAGGTGCGCCGATGGTGACGGTGAAGGGGATGTCCGCCGGCGTGTGCTTCGTCTCGTCAGGCTCCGTCAGGTTGATGGCAGAGAGCTTGCAGTCAAGCTCCTCACCTTCCTCCAGCGCGGCATCGGCCTTGAGGGTGATCTGAATGACCGCCCCGCCCGTTCCGGGTATCGCCTGCGTTTCCGTGTAGTAGCCCAGCACACGGAAGGTGTTCACCTCCGTGTCGGGCTGTGACATGCTCAGCGTGAAGTCCTCGTTCAGACGCTCACCCTTCGTGTAGTCCAGCTTGCCCTTCCCGTTGAGGGCGACCGTGATGCCGCTTGCCAGCTCCACATTGAACTGGAATGCGGCGAACTCCGTCGTGGGGTTCTCCAGCGCAATCTCCAGCGTGGCCTCCCCTCCCTTGGGGATGGTGATGCTCTGCACCGAGAGGCCTTCTGCCGCAGCACGGCCGCACCATGCGGTCAGCACTGCCAATAAAATGATAATCTTCTTCATATTACTTGGTTTTATCAATGTCTTCTTTTTCCAACATGCCCCTTCGGGGCGATTAAACGGATTTTTCAGATTTTTCTGATTGAATCTTGTCTAATCGAGCCGCAGGCTCCAAATCCGTTGAATTCGTTAAATCGTGCCGCAGGCACATGTTTTTTTATTTTTCTTGTCTTTTCCGTTCCCAAACGATTTCATTGTGGGTCGAGCATCTGCATCACTTCACGCACATTGGCGGCGTTCGCGCCCCCGTCGTGCAGGATGATGTTCGCCACCACCACGATGTCCGTCACGTCCACGCTGCCGTCACCGTTCACGTCGGCTGCCACCGCGTCGAACGACTCGCTCGCATGGCCCAGAATGCCGTTGGCGATGCCCACAATGTCCGTCACGTCGATGACACCGTCACCGTTGGCATCACCCGGGATGCTGTTGCGCACGGTCAGCACACAGGTCACATCGGCTGGCGAGATTTTCTTCTCCGCCGTGGTCGTCAGGTTGATGCTGGAGAGGCTCACCTCGTACTCACCAGCCTCCATGTTCTCCGCTGCCTCCAGAGTCACGTTGATGACTGCACCCTCGTTGCCCGTGATGCTCTCCACCTCGGTGGAGTACATGAGCACCTTATATACATTGGCCTCTCCCGGCTTGCTTGCAGTCAAGGTGTGGTCAGCGCACCGCTCTGTCTTCGTCACGATGTACTTCCCCTTGCTGTTCTTCGCGATGCTCACGCCTGCGGGCAAGGTGAGGTCGAACTGGATGGCGGTGATGTCCTCCGTGTTGCTCATGTTCACGGGCAGCACGACTTGTCTGCCGCGAAGCACTTGGGTGTCGGTGACGGCCAGCGTGTTGTTCTTGGACCATTCGTCCACCACCGTCAATGTTCCCTTCACATACGTCATCTCATAGTTGGCAGCCTCTGCACCTGACACATTGATGTCGTAAGTGCCGACAGGGCTTTCAGTGGTTGCCTCGCATGTGAAGGTGGGCTGTGCGGTCAGCACGGTTGCATCATCGTCACCCCAAAAACCTTCGTAGGAAGCCGTGAAGGCAGGATTCTCCTCACCCACATTCTTGGTGGCATTGTTAGCCGTGATGGTCAGCGTAGCCTTTGCAACCGTCAGCGTGAACTCCTTGCTGAAAGGCTTGTATTCGTCGTTGCCAGCTTGAGTGGCGGTGATGGTGGCAGTGCCTGCACCCAGAATGGTGAGGGTGTTGCCGTTGATGGTTGCCACATTCGTGTTACCACTTGTCCATGTGAGGGCTAAACCTTCTGTGGTTGTTGTTGGCAAGGTGTAAGAAGCATCACCGTAGGTCATGGATGGCAGGGATGCCAGTTCCAGTGACTGTTCTTCCTGTGGGGCAGCTGCCTCCATAATGCCACCCTTGAAAACATCTTCTGTCCAACCAGCAGCAATATAAGCATCTTTTGTGCCGTATGGGACAGTTAAGGTACATGTGGAGGAAATGTTTTTGAATGCCGAATTACCAAAGGCAAAAGGTTCTTCTATCTTGGAAACAATGGAGGTAAGGCTGCTACAGCCTGAGAAAGCATCATTGACAATGTTTCTGACGCTGTTAGGAATAGTTAAGGAAGTCAAACCGCTACAGCCTGAGAAAGCAAAGGAGCCTATGGCTGTTACGCTTTCTGGAATAGTCACAGAAGTCAAGTTTACACAATTTTGAAAGGCTTGGCTGCCTATAAATGTCACGTTATTTGGAATCGTTACAGAGGAAAGGCTTCCGCATCCCATGAAGGCTCCTGTTTCAATTTTTTCCACTTTGTTGGATATGGTTATGGAAGCCAAACCGCTACAATCCTGGAAGGTGTAAGAACTAATGGAAGTGACGCCGTTGGGGATAGTTACAGAGGTCAGTCCGCTACAATTACGAAACGCATGAGAACCGATAGATGTTACGCTGTTAGGAATGGTCACGGAGGTCAGGCCTTTACAGCAATAAAAAGCAAAATTGCCAATAGATGTTAAACTGTTAGGAATGGTCACAGAGGACAAACCGCTGCAATTCACGAAGGCATAGGAACCTATGGATATGACACTGTTTGGAATGTCCAAACCCTTCACTTCTTCTCCGTTCAGATAAAGATGACCGGCAATGGATAAAGGATTGCATGTGGCATCTGAAAAAGAAATATTGGACCAAGCAGCAATATCTGTTATATGTACAGAGGTCAACTTGTTACATCTGTTGAAAGCATATTTGTCAATCGATTTAACTCCGTTGCCAATGGAAACGGAGGTTAGGGCAGTGCAATTTGAGAAAGCATATCCATTGATGGATATGACGCTGTTCGGTATAGTCACGGAGGTTAGGTCGCTACAATAACTGAAAGCCTCTTTGCCGATGGTTGTGACGCTGTTTGGGATGGAGGTGTTTTTACAGCCTATCACTAAAGTATTAGTGGCTGTTTCGATAATAGCGTTGCAATTATTACGAGAATCATATATTGGATTCCCTTCTTCTACGTGGATGGATGATAACCAACTTCTGAAAGCATACCTACCAATGGATGTGACTTTGCTTGGTATAATTATAGAGGTTAGCTTACTACAAGCATCGAAGGCATTTTCACCGATTGAAGTAATGTTTCGAGGAAGATTGATACTTGTTAAACTTGCACAATTGTAAAATGCTCCTTCTCCTAACGATATAAGTCCATCTGGTAGGTTGGCAATTTCCAGACTCTCGCAGTCTTCGAAGGCCCAATCCCCAATTGATTCTACGTTTCTAGGTATAGTAATAGATTTCAGTAATGAACAACCTATAAAAGCCTCATCTCCAATAGTACGTAGTCCCAAAAAGTATTGTAATTCGTTGAAGACTTGAATTTTTTTATTACCAGAAAACGCATCACCTATACTCTTAACAGATGCAGCCTCCTCCATGCTCAATTGGCCGTCCTTATTCGTGTCCCATTTGAAAACACAAATCGACTTCACATTAGTATCAGCGAAAGTAATGTTTGGAACAACTTCCACAATTCCCCCCTTGAACACATCTTCCGTCCAACCTGCAGCAATGTAGGCATCTTTCGTGCCGTATGGAACTGTCAAAGTACATGTGGATGATATATTATCGAATGCAGTATATTCAAAAGTGAAAGGAGTCTCTATCTCTGAGATTACGGATGTCAAGCCGCTGCAACCAGAGAAAGCATAAGAGCCGATGCTGGTCACGCTGCTGGGGATGGTCACGGAAGTCAATCCTGTGCAATAATAGAATGCATTAAGTCCTATTGTGGTTACACCACCAGGGATGGTGATGGAGGTTAATTCGGTACAGCCGACGAAAGCATCAGACCCCACTTTCACCACTCCGCCGGGAATCTTTGTCTTTTTGCATCCAACAATTAATGTATTTGAAGACTTCTCAATAATTGCATTGCAGCCATTTCGTGAATCATAAGTGAGATTCCCCTCTTGAACATCGATTGTTGTTAAACCGCTACAAAAATTGAAAGCACCGCCACCGATGCTCGTCACACTGCTTGGTATGGTTATAGATGAAAGACTTATGCAATTCCAAAAAGCAGATGAAGAAATCGTTGTTACACCATTGGGAATAATTAAAGTGGTCAAACCAGTGCAAGTATCAAAGGCACTAACGCCAATTGTCTTTACACTATTGGGAATAGTGACAGATGTCAAGTTTGTACAGCCAGTGAATGCCGTTTCTCCGATAGATGTCAATTTCGTGAAGTATCGTAATTCATTAAACGAAGTGATCCTAGTATTACGTTTGAACACAGTGCCGATACTTGTCACTGAAGCAGCCTCAGCCTCACTTAGTTCTCCGTCTCTGTCTGTATCCCAATTGGTGACACAAATAGCCTTGACATTGGCATCAGCAAAATTGATGTTAGATTTAGGTACTTCTACTATACCGCCTTTGAATACACTTTCCGTCCATCCAGCAGCGATGTATGCACTCTTTTTCCCATATGGTATTGTTAATTTGCAGGAAGAAGAAATACCGGAAAATGCACCAGTATTAAAGGCGAAAGGAGTCTCTATCTCTGAAGTGACAGAAGATAAATCACTGCATTGCGAGAAAGCATTTTGACCTATTGATGTGACACTATTGGGAATAGTTATGGCAGTAAGGAATACACAATTATTGAAGGCCATAGTGCCAATAGAGGTGATACTGTTAGGGATGGTGACCTTTCGCACCCCAGTATAATTGAAGGCCCAATTCCCAATGGATATGACAGAATAATCAACTCCTGAATAAGTTACCGTTTCTGGTATGGTGACAGAACCTTGAGGATTACCGCATACTCCCGTGCCACTTCCAACCTGAACAGTCTTATCTACCTCACTAATGATTTTGAAACTTATGATATCACCTTCAGAGGTATTTGCTGTAAATGTGTCACCATTGGCAGCCTTGACGTGTACACTCAACAGGATACACACCAATACAAAAAGAACGTTTTTTTTCTTCATAATATATAAATGTTTTGGTTGACATCTACGTTTGCCTCCACCAGTCCCAAACAAAGGCATTTATATATACACACAAGAAGCGTGGAACTGTATGTCCACATCTTCAAGGTGGGGGCCCTGAGAATTGCCCGAAGTAATAAGATGATTGTTTTAGCAGTTCCACGCACAATGCGTGAAGCCGCTATGTTCACTCTTAATTACTTCGAGAGGGCTTTAAGTAGCACACGAGCCGTCTCAAACATTCTTTGCAATGATTGAAATTTCTCAGGTTTCCACCTTGCAAGAAAGAGCATAACGCTTCTATTTTACCAATAAGGCACGGCACCGAAGTACCGCACGGGACGGTGCACAAGGCACCATCTTGGCGGCAAAGTAACGGAAAATGTGGGAAACATCCAAACTTTTCCCAAACTTTTTGAAGACGGAGGCAAAAAAGGCACAAAAAAGGCACAAAGCCGTGGGGACTTTGTGCCTTATATTTATAATATATATGCATATGCCTCTGTGTTGTGATGCTACATAGGCATTTTTTTAATGAGTTACGTGTCTATTATAAAAAACTCAAGTTATGCAGCAGTTCCGATGTCCCATAAATACTCTGGAGCAAAGTCTGCTCCATTCTCCCATTCGATAGTGTTGAATTTGATGGAGAATTTTTTGAAATAATCAATATCTCTCAAAGGAGCAAAAACGGAGCCATTCAAGGACTGACTCAAATCCGCAATCCTCGTCTCTCCATTGTTGAACAGCAACTTCACTCGATAGCCATCCAAATAGGTCGCTTCAATCACTTCGATAAACATGGTACAATCATTTAAGAGGTTCTATCTTATCAAGAGGTTCTCCCTTCTGTGCTTTCTCCCAGTTCTTCATCAACTCTGCACGATGTTCCTCAAGCCATTCCAATATCATACGCAATGCCCTGCCTGGCATTTCGCCCTTCACAATGCCATCTTTGATGTTGACAATAATCTTATAGTCACCATACCATGCATGAAAATGTGGTGGTTGATGATCTGAAAAGTTCATCCAAATGTAAATTCCATAAAAAAAACTAATCTGCGGCATACAATATAAAGATTACTAATTACACAGAAATGGCATATTCCGAAGAACATTTGCAAATTAACCACTTTTTTTATTATCCACCAAACATTTAGGAAACTTTTTTGGGCTCACCTGCAAAATCCAGTGTTTAGAATAGGAACAAAAACCAAAAAGAACTCTCACGTCAGTATGTACCGGACTTACAGTCCTTACAAGATGTGAGGCGCCTATTTTTCCTCTTGAGCCAGCTCACGGATAAAAATATCCACCTCGCATCTTTGTCTCTTACAGAGCCTTCACATACTGACGTGAGCAAAAACACCGCTTCGCTAAAAAACTATTTATGCCATAATAAAATCATCCCAATCATCGTTTTAACAATAAAAAATCACTCTATGAATTACAATATTTCAAAACTTGCAGATATCAACCCGGGACTGGCTACAGAACTCAAACAAAAGTGTTACAAAGTCGTAGGCGAGGTTTTTGCCACCATGATGGCTGTGTTTTGGAACAAAACCGTTCTGTACTTCTGGATTGTGCAAGAGCTCGCTCTTAAGCACAAGACTGGAAGAACAGGACGTTGGGCTGAAGGCCACAGACATCATGAGTGGTGTTTTTTATTGTTTTTTTCTTTATAACAATCTGAAAACAAACACAGGAATCTACGAGTGAGCCTAGAAATTTCTTGCTTTGATGCCTTTCGGCATCCTCCCTTTTCGGGTCGCCATGTCTTCACGCTTCTCGCAGGCATCATCTCACGGTTCTGTCAGTCGTTACTTCGAGGGAAATGACGAGTGACAGCCCGAGGTTGATACGGGTGCGAGTGAGAGGTTGATGCGGGTGACAGGGTGAGGTTGATACGGGTGTGAGATGGAGGAAGACACGAGTGCAAGAACGTGGTGGATACGGGTGTGCGATGGCGGTGGATACGGGTGTGCGTTGCGTGTAGAGGGGGAAGGGGTGTGAAAACGGTGGTTTTTGTGGTCTTGAGGGGGCGGTTCAGATTGTTCAAATGGTACTTGCCCGTAGCTTCAAAATCGGTCTGAGTCACACCTGTGGATGGGGTGTGACTCAGACCTATGGTAGGGGTGTGAGTCACACCGATTTTGGGGTGGTTGGGGTTGGTCATTTTGTACGATTGGGAAGGGGTGGGGGAAAAAACTCAAATATATTTGTTTTTTCGCTTACTTAGTCGTAACTTTGCACCCAAATCGGTAGATTATGGCAAATTTAGTGGCAATAGTGGGTCGTCCCAATGTGGGGAAATCGACCTTGTTTAATAGATTGACCAAGACTCGTCACGCCATCGTGAGCGACGAGGCAGGTACGACGCGCGACCGTCAGTATGGCAAGTGTGAGTGGGGCAACAAGGAATTTTCGGTGGTCGATACTGGTGGCTGGGTGGTGAATTCGGACGACGTGTTTGAGGAGGAAATTCGTCGCCAGGTGCTGATTGCCATAGAGGAGTGTGATGTGATTCTCTTCATGGTGGATGTGCGCACGGGTGTGACCGACCTCGACTTGGAGGTGGCTGACATTCTGCGCCGGAGCAAGTTACCCGTGTTTGTGGTGGCGAATAAGGTGGACAGCAACGAATATCGTTACGATGCCGCCGAGTTCTACAGTCTTGGATTGGGCGAGCCTCTGTGTGTCAGTTCGCTGACAGGCAGTGGCACGGGCGACCTGTTGGATGCGGTGGTGAAGAGCTTCAAGAAGGAGATGAGCGAGGCGATAGAAGAGGACATCCCCCGCATAGCCGTAGTGGGCCGTCCGAATGCAGGAAAGTCTTCGATAATCAATGCCTTTCTGGATGATAACCGCAACGTGGTGACGGACATTGCTGGCACCACGCGCGATTCTATCTACACGAAGTACGAGAAGTTTGGCTTTAATTTTTATTTGGTCGATACGGCAGGTATCCGCAAGAAGAATAAGGTGACAGAAGACCTGGAGTATTACTCGGTGATGCGCAGTATTCGTGCCATCGAGAACTCGGATGTGTGTGTGCTGATGGTGGATGCCACTCGTGGTATTGAAGGGCAGGACATCAACATCTTCCAGCTGGTGCAGAAGAACCAGAAAGGACTGGTGGTGGTGGTGAATAAGTGGGACTTGGTCACGGAAAAGTCGAACGAGGCTATCCGTCATTTTGAACGTGCCATTCGCGACCGCTTTGCGCCGTTCACCGACTTCACCATCATCTTTGCTTCGGCTGTGACCAAACAGCGCATTTTCAAGGTGTTGGAAGAGGCGCAGAAGGCTTATCAGGCGCGCACCAACAAGGTTTCGACTGCCAAACTGAACGAGGTGATGCTGCCCATCATCGAGGCCACTCCGCCGCCATCGCTCAAGGGCAAGTATATAAAAATAAAATATGTGATGCAGATACCAGACACGCGTGTGCCTTCGTTTGTGTTCTACGCCAACCTGCCGCAGTATGTGAAGGAGCCTTACAAGCGTTTTCTGGAGAATCAGATACGTGAGCACTGGAACTTCAAAGGCACACCTATCAACGTGTATATCAGACAAAAATAGCCATCTCATGCGCTGGACGAATCGGAGAGAGAAACAAATGCGATGGTTGAAACTTTTAGCCGTACTCCTTGTGCTGTGCCTTCCTGCATGCCAGGAAAAGTCGGGCGGACCGGCGCATACGTTGAAGGAGGCTCTGGAGGCTCTGGAGAAGGAGGACTACGATGCCTACTTGCGGTGTGTGGATTTCGGAACGGAGATGGATTCGATGCAGGTGGCTTGTATGCGTCAGGTGCTTCGTCAACATGTGGGTTGGCGGCGCTTGAAGTGCCCGTCGGTGGTTTCCATCGACATGATAGACAGCCAGATGCAGGGCGATTCTATCTGTACGGTTTATTATCAGTACACCTTTGCTGACAGCACGAAGGACGTGGGAGCGCAGAAGATGGTGAGACTGGGGGAGACGTGGAAGATAAGGCTACGAAATTAAATGATAGAAAACATATTGCTTTGCAATAATTAACGAATGGGAACGAATTAATTCGTTAAATTTGCCCGAAGGGCGATGTTTTATATATTTTTTATGATTATCCGCAATGATACCACCACATTTTATACGAACACGAATCGCCCGAATCTGCACGAATAGACATAACGGAAGTTCCTTTATTCGTGTAGATTCGGGCGATTCGTGTTCGTTTTTAAGGGCTGGTGGTACTATTGCGGATAATCATATATTTTTTTCTTGTTTTTCCAAAAGCCGCACTGTGGTAATGGAACATCCGAAAGTTCTGTCAATATAGTTATGAAGGGTAACAACAAGAACATGTTTGCATCGAAGGTGGGGGCAATTCTTGCCGCCGCAGGCAGTGCTGTGGGTCTTGGCAATGTGTGGCGTTTCCCGACCGAAGCTGGTGCGCATGGTGGGGCGGCGTTTATCCTTATCTATGTGATATTCATGATGTTCTTTGCCTTGCCTGTCATGATTACAGAGTTTGCCATCGGCCGTCATGGGGGCAATAATGTGACCCATGCGTTTGAAAAGATGAGCGGCGGCAAGAGGGGGTGGCGCTGGATGGGCTTGTTGCCCGTGGTCAGTGGCATTTTTGTACTCAGCTACTATGCGGTGGTGGCGGGCTGGACGCTCTTCTACACCTACGAGGCGCTTGTGGATGGCTTTTCGGGCAAGAGTTCGGAAGACTTCGCCGCTGATTTCGTGGCTTTTTCTTCCGATTCCCTTCAACCTGTGTTTTGGATGGCGGTCATCGTTGCGATGACGTGCGGAATCGTCGCGCTCGGTGTGCAGCGTGGCATCGAACGTGGAGCGAAAATCATGATGCCGCTCCTCTTTTTGTTCATCCTTGTGCTGGTGGCGTGTTCGCTCACCTTGCCCAATGCTGGCGACGGCATGCGCTTTCTTTTCCATCCCGACTTTTCCAAGGTGGATGGCTCACTTGTGTTGAGTGCCATGGGGCAGGCATTCTTCTCGCTCAGTGTGGGCTTGGGATGCCTCTGCACGTATGCCTGCTACTTCCGTAAGGATGTCGATTTGATGAAGGACGGGCAGAGTGTGGCCTGCATCGACACGCTGGTGGCTCTGCTCAGCGGACTGATCATCTTTCCAGCCGTCTATTCCATTCCTGGTCTTCAGCCCGATGCCGGTCCTCCATTGGTTTTCATCACCTTGCCCAACGTCTTTCAGCAAGTGTTTGGCGGTGTGCCTTGGCTGGCATACCTGTTTTCGCTGTTGTTCTACCTGCTCTTGGTCATGGCCGCCTTGACCAGCAGCATCTCGATGCTGGAGATGTCGGCTGCCTACTTCCACAAGAACCTCCGTCTGCCACGTCCGCTGGCGGCAGTGGTGGTGAGTCTTGTCTGCATGCTTTTCGGCACCTTCTGCTCGTGGTCGTTTGGCGACTGGCGCGACGTCACCCTCTTCGGCATGGGCTTCTTCGACCTTTTCGACTTCTTCGTGGCGAAGCTCATCATGCCGATTGGCGGCTTGCTCATGTGCATTTTTGTGGGCTGGGTGGTCGATGAACGAGTGCTACGTGCCGAAATCACGAACAATGGCACCCTCCGTTCGCCGCTCTATCCGCTCTACCGTTTCATCATCCGCTATCTCGCTCCAGTCGGCATCTTTCTGATTTTCGCCAACGAACTGGGTCTGTTGGACTTCTTGAAGTGATGCGTAGTCTTTTTGACTGAAAGTTTTGGTAGTTCGGATAGAAAGTCGTAACTTTGCAGCCGATTTTGCCAGCCCCTGACGCTGGTCATGCGATTAAGTCGTAAACTCATAAACTTAAAAACTCAATATGAACATTTCAGTAGAGAACATTGACAAGGTGAACGCGGTGATGACCGCCGTGGTGGAGCCTGCCGACTATACGGAAAAGTATGAGAAGGCTATCAAGGACGCAAAGAAGAAAATGAATATGCCAGGCTTCCGTCCGGGCATGGTGCCTGTTGGACTGATTAAGAAGCAGTTTGGCGTGAGCATCTTGGCCGACGAGGTGAACAAAATTCTGCAAGAAGGTCTTTTCGGCTATATCCGCGAGAACAAAATCAACATGCTGGGTGAGCCTCTGCCTACGGAGGAAAACAACCAGGTGGAGCTGAAAGAAGGCGAGTCTTTCACTTTCAAGTTTGAACTGGCCATTGCTCCCGAATTTGAGGTGTCTCTGACGAAGAAGGACAAGATCGACTACTACAACGTGGACGTGAATGACCAGATGGTGGAGAACCAGGTGGACATGTACCGTCAGCGTGGTGGCAAGTATGAGCAGGTGGACTCTTATGAGGATAACGACATGGTGAAGGGCATTGTGACGGAGTTGGATGTGGAGAATCCTGTGAAGGCAGAGGATGTGGTGATGTTGCCCAAGTACTTCAAGAACGATGACCAGAAGAAACTCTTCGACGGTGTGAAGGTGAACGACATCGTGACCTTTAATCCTTCGGTGGCTTACGACAACAACGAGGCAGAACTGACCTCGCTGCTGAAAGTGGCAAAGGAGGATGCGCTGAATCATAAGGGTGAGTTCAACTTCCAAATCACAGAAATCACTCGTTTCGTGCCTGGTCCGCTCAATCAGGAACTGTTCGACATGGTGTTCCCTGGCGGTGAAGTGAAGACCGAGGCTGACTTCCGTGCAAAAGTGAAGGAACTGATTGCTGGCCAGTTCAAGAAGGACAGCGACTACAAGTTCCTGCTCGACACTCGCAAGTACATCACCGAGAAGGTGGGCAAGCTGGAGTTCCCCGAGGAGAAGTTGAGAAAAATCCTGCTCGCCAACACCAACAACGACGAGGAGAAGGTGAACGCTCAGTTTGACAAGAGCATTGAGGAACTGACTTGGCACCTGATTAAGGAGAAGCTGGTGGAGCAGAACGAAATCAAGGTGGAGGACGAGGATGTGAAGAACATGGCCAAGGAGGTGACGCGTATGCAGTTCGCTCAGTATGGTATGCTGAACATCCCCGACGAGTATCTGGAGAACTCTGTGAAAGAGATGATGAAGAAGCGTGAAACGGTGGATAACCTTATTGACCGCTGCATTGAAGTGAAACTCGGTCAGGCACTGAAAGAGAAGGTGACTCTGAAAGAGAGCACCGTGAGTGCAGAGGACTTTAACAAGATGTTTGAGGCATAAAAAATATAAAAAAATGAAAAAAAGTGGTGAGAATTTTCCTTCTTACCACTTTTTTTATATCTTTGCACTCTGTTGTGTTTCGACTAACTAATAGATTGAAGAAAAGGTATGATTGAAGATTTTAGAAAATTTGCAACTAAGCATTTAGGAATGAGCAGTATGGTGCTCGATAACGTGGTGAAATCGCAGGCTGGTTATCTGAATCCTTATATTTTGGAAGAACGCCAACTCAACGTGACACAGTTGGACGTATTCTCTCGCCTGATGATGGACAGAATTATCTTCCTCGGAACCGAGGTGAACGACTATACGGCGAATGTGCTGCAGGCTCAGATGCTCTATCTGGACAGTGTGGACAGCGCCAAGGACATCAGCATTTACATCAATTCGCCGGGCGGAAGCGTGTATGCTGGGCTGGGCATCTACGACACGATGCAGTTCATCAACAGCGATGTGCAGACCATCTGCACGGGCATGGCGGCTTCGATGGCGGCTGTGCTGCTTGTGGCAGGCAAGGAGGGCAAGCGTAGTGCGCTGCCTCACAGCCGCATCATGATTCACCAGCCGATGGGTGGTGCTCAGGGACAGGCGAGCGACATCGAGATTACGGCGCGTGAGATTCAGAAACTGAAGAAGGAACTTTACACCATCATCAGCGACCATAGCCACCAGCCTTTCGACAAGGTGTGGGCTGACAGTGACCGCGACTACTGGATGACAGCGGAAGAGGCTAAGGAGTATGGCATGGTGGATGAAGTGCTGAAGAGAAAAGCTTGACTACATTAATATAATAATAGAGAAATAAGTGGCAAAGGTGAATAAATGCTCGTTTTGTGGCCGCACGGAGAAGGACGTTCGAATGCTGATATATGGCCTTGATGGTTATATCTGCGATGAGTGTGTAGAGCAGGCGATGAACATAGTTAAGGAGACCCGGCATAGCAGCGGTAAGGATGCAAAGTTGACAAACTTGCCGAAACCGATAGAAATCAAGGAGTATCTGGATCGTTATGTCATTGGTCAGGATGCCGCCAAGATGGCTCTTTCTGTGGCGGTGTATAATCACTATAAGCGTCTGAATCATCGCGATGATGCCGATGAGGTGGAACTGGAAAAGTCGAACATCATCATGGTGGGCAGCACAGGTACGGGAAAGACGTTGCTCGCCAAGACCATCGCCAAGATGCTGCTGGTGCCATTCGCCATCGTCGATGCTACGGTGCTGACCGAGGCTGGTTATGTGGGCGAAGACGTGGAAAGTTTGCTGGTGCGCCTCTTGCAGGCTGCCGACGGCGACGTGAAGTTGGCGGAGAAGGGTATTGTCTTCATAGATGAGATAGACAAGATTGCTCGTAAGGGTGACAATCCGAGCATCACGAGAGACGTGAGTGGCGAGGGTGTACAGCAGGGATTGCTGAAACTGCTGGAGGGTAGTGTGGTGAATGTTCCGCCTCAGGGTGGACGGAAACACCCGGAGCAGCAGTTCATCCAGGTGGATACGAGGAACATTCTCTTCATCTGTGGTGGTGCCTTCGATGGCATAGAAAAACGCATTGCCCAGCGCCTGAACACGCATGTGGTGGGCTTTGATGCGGCAAGGAACGTGGCGAAGATAGACAAGTCGAACATGATGCAGTACATTGCGCCTATGGACTTGAAGTCTTTCGGTCTGATACCAGAAATCATAGGCCGTCTGCCTGTCTTGACCCATCTGGAACCCCTTGACCGTGATGCGTTGCGATCCATTCTGACGGAACCGAAAAACTCCATCGTCAAGCAGTATAAGAAGATGTTTGAAATAGATGGCGTGAAGCTGACTTTCGAGGATGCCGTGCTGGACTATGTGGTGGATAAGGCGGTCGAGTTTAAGTTGGGGGCACGAGGTTTGCGCTCACTCATTGAGGTGGTGATGATGAAGCCGATGTTTGAAGTCCCATCGACCTATGTGAAGGAATATGTGGTGACCCTCGATTTTGCACGTCAGCAGGTGGAAAGTGCCAATATAGCCGTTCTAAAAGAGAGCACGGAGGATAAATAGTAGCATTTTTTGATATATTTGTTTGATTTTTTCCTGAATTCTTTTGGAAATTAAAAACATTTCTATAACTTTGTTGATAGAATGTATCATGTCCCACTGTTAATCATCAACAACACTCTAACATTCAATGGAAAAACCGAAAACATTACAGCAGGCGCTAAAGTATTACTTTGGCTTTGACACGTTCAAAGGCGATCAGGAGGCCATCATCCAGAACCTCCTCGACCGTAATGACACCTTTGTGCTGATGCCAACGGGTGGCGGCAAGTCCCTTTGCTACCAGTTGCCTGCGCTGTTGATGGACGGGACTGCCATTGTAATTTCCCCACTGATAGCCTTGATGAAGAATCAGGTGGATGCCATCAAGCATATCAGCGAGGAGGATGGGGTGGCGCACTTCATCAACTCATCCTTGAGCAAGGCTAACATAGACCAGGTGAAGGCGGATATCATGTCGGGAAAGACGAAGATGCTCTATGTGGCACCCGAATCGCTGACGAAAGAGGATAACGTGGAATTTCTCAGACAGGTCAACATATCCTTCTTTGCCATTGATGAAGCGCATTGTATCTCGGAGTGGGGTCATGACTTTCGTCCTGAGTACCGCAAAATCCGTCCGGTCATCAATTGGATTGCGATGGCGCCCATTATCGAACTGTTCCTTCCCCAAAATAAGCTGCACACCATCAAGGCGCTGACTGATGCTTACCGTGCGCGGAAGCAAAGCCTGGACGAGCTAAACAAGGAGTTCAAGCAGTTCCCCGACCGTATGGATCAGGATAAACTGGATGCCGCGGGGGAACGTGTGAGGGGATTGGCCGATGTGATTGCCTTCATGTCGGAAATGAAGGAACAAATCAAGGAGAAGTCGGATAAGTGTCCACGTCTGGATGCTCGATTCGTCGAAGCTTTGCTGAGCATTATGCCGGTTATCCGCAGGGATTATAGCGAGTTACGGACACGTATGGCAGACGAACCTGCCGTGATGGACTTGCCGGATTTGCCTACAGACGAGGCGATCAAGGCGGCAGCTCAACTCGTTTATGATGCTCCCGTGATTGCGCTGACTGCAACGGCGACGGATAAAGTGCGCAATGACATCAAGAAGAATCTTGGCATTGCGGAGGCGAAAGACTTTAAGTCCTCGTTCAATCGTCAGAATCTCTATTATGAGGTGCGGCAGAAGACGGGAGAAGTGGAAAAGGACATCATCAAGTTCATCAAGCAGAACCCCAATAAGAGCGGCATCATCTATTGCCTGAGTCGTAAGAAAGTGGAAGACTTGGCGGAGGTGCTGCGCGCCAACAATATCAAGGCGGCAGCTTATCATGCAGGCATGGACACGAAAGACCGCAACGAGACGCAGGACAACTTCATCATGGAGCGTGTGGATGTCATCGTTGCCACCATCGCCTTTGGCATGGGCATCGATAAACCCGATGTGCGTTATGTCATTCATTATGATATTCCCAAGAGTCTGGAAGGCTACTATCAGGAGACTGGACGTGCGGGCCGTGATGGCGGCGAGGGTAAGTGCATCACCTATTATTGCCATAAGGATCTGGAGAAGTTGGAGAAGTTCATGAAGGACAAGACACCTGCAGAGAAAGACATCGGCACCCACCTGCTCGGTGAGACCGCGGCCTACTGCGAGTCGTCGGTGTGTCGCCGCAAGATGTTGCTTCACTATTTCGGCGAGGAGTATGACAAGGACAACTGCGGAAACTGCGACAACTGTTTGCATCCGAAGGTGAGGACGGACCAAAAGGATAACCTCCTGTTGCTGTTGCAGACCATTTTGGCGGTGAAGGAAAACTTCCGACAGGAATACATCATCCATATCTTGCGTGGCGAGGAGAATGAAACCATCTTGAGCCATAAACATGACAAGTTGGAGCAGTTCGGCGCAGGAGCAGACGTGGAAGTTACTATGTGGGACGCTATCGTGATTCAGGCCAGTCTTGCTGGCTACATCGACAAGGAGGTGGAGTCGTATGGTGCGTTGAAGCTGACGAAGGCGGGCAAGAAGTTCGTCAAGAAGCCAGTTCCGTTTATGGTGGTGGAGAATAACGACTTTGATGATGACTTCGATGACAATTCGGATCAGGGCGGTACAGGCGTGGCTGACGAAGTGCTCTATGGCATGCTGCTCGATCTTCGGAAGAAAATTGCCAAGAAGCATAATGTGCCTCCTTATGTGGTATTCCAGGATGCCTCGTTGGAGTCTATGTCCACACTTTATCCCGTCAATGAAGAGGAACTGCAGAACATTCCAGGTGTGGGTGCAGGAAAGGCTAAACGCTATGGCGCTGAGTTCTGCAAACTGATTCAGCGGCATTGCGAAGATAACGACATCGTGCGTCCGACAGACATGCGTGTCAGGACTGTTGCTAATAAATCGAAAATGAAAGTAAAAATCATTCAAGCCATTGACCGGAAGGTGAGTCTTGAGGATATCGCCAAGAGCACGGGACTCGACTTTGACGAACTGCTGGACGAGATGGAGGCCATCGTGTATAGCGGCACCAAACTGAACATCGACTATTATTTCGAAGATATCGAGATGGACGAAGATGTCATTGATGAAATCTACGACTATTTCCGCACCAGCGATACCGATGACCTTGACACGGCATTGGACAATCTTGACGGTGATATCTACGAGGAAGATGTGCGGCTTGTGCGTATCAAGTTCATCAGTGAAATGGCGAATTAAACATAAGAATGCGTGACTTTGAAAAGCGAGGAACTGGGCTTTGATGGCTTCGTTCCCCGCTTTTTTCTTTCATTGCGAAAAATAATTTCTCATTTCTGATACCTCATTCCTATTTTTTTTGTACCTTTGCATGCAATAAATACCCAAACATTATGTCATCATTTATTGCAGATAAAGTTGTCATGGAAGGACTGACGTTTGATGATGTGCTGCTTATCCCGGCATATTCACAGGTTCTTCCGCGCGAGGTTTCCCTCACCACTAAGTTCTCTCGCAACATTGAGTTGAAGATTCCTTTTGTGACTGCGGCTATGGACACGGTCACAGAGGCTCCTATGGCCATTGCCATTGCTCGTGAAGGAGGTATTGGCGTGATTCACAAGAATATGTCTATTGAGGAACAGGCACGTCAGGTGGCCATCGTTAAACGTGCAGAGAACGGCATGATTTATGACCCTGTGACTATCAAGCGCGGTTCCACCGTGAAGGATGCCCTCGACATCATGTCTGAATATCACATTGGCGGCATTCCGGTCGTGGATGATATCAACACGCTGGTGGGCATCGTGACCAACCGCGACCTCCGTTTCCAGACGGATTTGAGCAAGAAGATTGACGATGTGATGACGAAGGAAAATTTGGTTGTCACTCATCAGCAGGCTGACCTTGAGAGCGCATCGCGTATCCTCTTGGAGCATAAGATAGAGAAACTCCCTGTGGTAGATAGTGACAACAAGCTCATCGGACTCATCACCTATAAGGACATCACGAAGGCGAAAGACAAGCCTATGGCCTGCAAGGATTCCAAGGGCCGTCTGCGTGTGGCAGCTGGTGTGGGCGTGACTGCCGACACTTTCCAGCGCATGGAGGCACTTGTGAAGGCTGGTGTTGATGCCATCATCATCGACACGGCACATGGTCATTCCAAGGGTGTGATTGATAAGGTGCGTGAGGCAAAAGATGCTTTCCCTGAAGTGGATATCGTGGTGGGAAATATAGCCACAGGAGAGGCTGCCAAGGCACTGGTTGAGGCGGGCGCCGATGCCGTGAAGGTGGGTATTGGCCCTGGTTCCATCTGTACCACCCGTGTGGTGGCAGGTGTGGGTGTGCCTCAGTTGAGTGCGGTCTATGATGTAGCACAGGCTCTTGCAGGAACTGACGTGCCGCTCATTGCTGACGGTGGACTCCGCTATTCGGGCGATGTGGTCAAGGCTCTTGCAGCTGGTGGCTACAGTGTGATGATCGGCTCTCTTGTGGCAGGTACCGAAGAGGCACCGGGCGAGACCATCCTTTTCAATGGCCGTAAGTTCAAGAGTTATCGTGGCATGGGTTCGCTTGAAGCGATGGAGAACGGTTCTAAAGACCGCTATTTCCAAGGTGGCGTGACCGAGACGAAGAAACTCGTGCCAGAAGGCATTGCAGGACGTGTGCCTTACAAGGGCACCGTTCAGGAAGTCGTTTACCAGCTTGTGGGTGGCCTCCGTTCTGGTATGGGTTACTGTGGTGCAGCCAGCATTATGGAACTGCACAATGCCAAGTTCACCCGTATCACCAATGCTGGTGTGCAGGAAAGCCATCCGCATGAGGTCATCATCACCAGCGAGGCTCCTAACTACAGCCGTCCACAGTAAGAGTCACGTCGTGTCTTTATTGAGGTATAAAAGGCTCTGTCTTCTATAAGGCAGAGCCTTCTTCGACAATAAAAGTTAAAACTTTTAGTTTTACCATCTGATTGTAGATGCTGATTGTGCTTTTTTTCGTATCTTTGCAACGAAAAATGTAAAATAGGGAAGTATCAATGAAAAAGATAGCATTATTGGCCACCTCGGTGGTGATGGGTCTTTCGGCTATGGCTCAGTCGTCAGACCCTGTTATTATGAAGATTAACGGTAAGAGTATTACGAGAAGCGAGTTTGAGTATTCGTTCAATAAGAATAACTCGGATGGTGTGTTGGACAAGAAGACCGTGGAGGAGTATGTGCCTCTGTATGTGGATTTTAAATTGAAGGTGGCAGAAGCGGAAAGTCAGCGTCTGGACACGATTTCGTCTCTTCGTAAGGAACTGGATGGATATAGGGAGCAGATGGTCATCCCCACATTGGTTGACTCGGCATTCATCGAACGTGAGGCTCGTAAGACCTACGACAATACGGCTGCTCGTTTTGAGGGGCAGGATTTGTTGATGGCGAGTCACATCCTCGTGCTGATGCGTCAGGATGCCACAGCAGAACAGCAGGCTGCTGCCAAGGCTCGTATTGACAGCATTTACGATGCGCTGAAAGTGGTGCCAAAAGAGCATCTGGCTGAGAAATTTGCAGAACTGGCCAAGATGACGAGTGACGATAAAGGTTCGGCGCAGCGTGGAGGCGCGTTGGGACAGTTTGGTAAAGGGATGATGATTCCAGACTTTGAACAAGCTGCCTATGCATTGAAGGCTGGCGAGATGTCGGCTCCCGTGAAATCGACGGTGGGTTATCATCTTATCTATATGACAGAGCGTCATCCTTTTGAATCTTACGAGTTCCATCACGATAACATCATCAAGTTCCTGGAACAGCGTGGCATCAGGGAAGCTTCGGCGAATGCTTATCTGGATTCGGTGTCGAGTCAGCGTGGCATCACGCGTACAGAGCTGGTGAACGAATTGCTGGAGAAAATCATGGCTACTGATGCCGAGCAGAAGAATTTGGCGCAGGAATATTATGACGGCACGATGATGTATGAGGTGACGAAGAAAGATGTGTGGGACAAGGCTCAGGAAGATAAGGCGGGAATGGAAGCGTATTTTGCCTCCCACAAGAAGGATTATGCTTGGGAGGCTCCCCGATTCTGTGGTATAATTATTTATGCGAAGGATGCAGCTACGGCTGCAAAGGCGAAGAAATTGCTAAAAGGCGTGGACGAAGAGGATTATGCCAAAACGATTGTGGCTGCCTTGAACAATGACTCGGTGAAAGTGGTGCGTGTGGAACGTGGCATCTATAAGCGGGGAGACAATGCCAATGTGGATAAGTTGGTGTTCAAGCAGAAGAAGACAGACCTGAAGCCGAAGAAGGATTTTCCTGTGGTGGATGTGTATGGCGTGAAGGCAAAGGCTCCGCGTACCTATAAAGATGTGCGTGGGCAGGTGGCGACGGACTATCAGAACATGATGGAGAAATTGTGGGTGGAAGGCTTGCGCAAGAAGTTTGCAGTAGAGGTGTATGATGACGTAGTCAAGACGGTAAATAAGAATTAGTATGAATATTCGTGGTATCATATTCGGCATGTGTGCTCTCCTTTCGCAGGGTGTGCTTGCTCAGGGACAGAACAATGTGGTGGATGAAGTGATTTGGGTGGTGGGCGATGAAGCCATCTTGAAGTCGGATGTGGAGAATGCGCGCATGGAGGCTTTGCAGCAGGGACAACGTTGGGAGGGTGATCCGTATTGTGTCATCCCGGAACAGTTGGCGGTGCAGAAACTGTTTCTGCATCAGGCTGCGATTGACTCGGTGGAGGTGACGGATGCGGAAGTGTTTCAGGATGTGGATGATGACATCAACAATGCCATCATGAACATCGGTTCGCGCGAGAAATTGGAAGAATATATGGGCAAGACCATCTCCCAAATCAGAGAGCAAATGTACAATAGCTATAAGGACCGTAAGGTGGTGAGCGAGGTGCAGCGCAATCTGGTGAAGAATGTGAAGGTGACACCGGCTCAAGTGCGTCGCTACTTCAAGGATTTGCCCGAAGATAGTGTGCCGTTCATCCCGACGAAGGTGGAGTGCCAGATTATCACCCGTAATCCGAAGATTCCACAGGAGGAGATTGACCGCGTGAAGGATGAACTGCGCAGTTACACGGAACGCGTGAACAATGGTACGGCTCAATTCTCCACATTGGCTTTGCTATATTCGGAGGATAAGGAATCAGCGAAGCAGGGCGGCGAACTGGGATTTGCCGGACGCGGCTCTTTTGTGCCGGAGTTTGCGAACGTGGCGTTTAATCTGACGGAACCGAACACGGTGTCAAAAATTGTGGAGACAGAATACGGCTTTCATATCATCCAACTGATTGAGAAAAGAGGAGATATGGTGAATTGCCGCCATATTCTCAGAAAGCCTCGTGTGTCGATGGAGGCACTGCAAAATTGCATCAACGACTTGGACTCCATTTCGGCGGAGATAGAGAAAGGACTTTACACCTTTGATGAATGTGTGTCTGTGGTTTCTTATGACAAGGATACACGAAACAACTATGGCTTGTTGTTTGACAAGCAATCAGGGGCTTCGAAGTTTGAAATGAAAGACTTGCCGACAGAGGTGGCACGTGCAGTGGCTGGATTGAAGGTGGGCGAACTTTCGAAGCCTTTTATCATGGTGAACAGCAGTGGAAAAGAGGTGGTGGCGATGGTGAAGCTGAAGAGCCGCATCAATGGTCACCGCGCTACGATGGCTGATGACTATCAGGCCTTGCAGGATGTGGTGGTGGAAAAATTGTGTGAGGAGAAACTGGATAAGTGGATCCGTGACAAGCAGGCTACCACCTATATCCATATCAATGATGATTGGAAGAACTGCGAGTTTAAGTACTCGGGTTGGATTAAATGACAATAAATCAGCAAGATGGTGAGTGAGAGGATGCGAAAAGTGTTTGTGATGGGTGCGACGTGCCTATCCTTCTTTTGTGTGCTTTTTGCATCAACGCCAGATGATCATCCGAGAAAGAAATCGTCTGAAGAGGTAAAACTGTTGCACAGCGATGTTCTGTATAAGAACCATCGGGATATACGTGCCGATGTGTTGGTGGGACATGTGAAACTGTTCCATGACGGGATGTATCTGGATTGTGACAGCGCTCGATTCTATAAGGATGACAATACGTTCAACGCTTATGGGCATGTGAGGATGGTGCAGGGTGACACGTTGACACTGACGAGCGATACGTTGCTGTATAATGGCCCGATGATGCAGGCGCATGCACAGGGTCATGCGGTGTTGACTCACCGAAAGACGAAGCTGGTGACTTCGGTGATTGACTATGATCGTCTGGAGGGGGTGGGTTTCTATCCCCAGAATGGTACACTCTATGATGAGGATAATGTGCTGAACTCAGATTATGGACAATACACGCCAGCTCTGAATGAGGCCATCTTTAAGGATAATGTGGTGCTCAATAATCCGAAGTTTGAACTCAAGACCAATGAGTTGTACTATTATTCAGATACAAAAGTGGCCAAGATTGTGTCGGAAACGAATATCGTATCATCAGATAGTACGTTTGTTTATGCGTTGCGGGGTGAGTATAATACGAACACAGGGCAGGCAAACCTAATGGAACGGTCGCATGTGTATAAGGATATGCGTGATATTGTGGGAGATAGCCTTTACACAGATAATGCAACGGGTGTGAGCGAGGCTTTCGGCAATGTGATTCTGACAGATGTGGAGAACCGCTGTATGCTGACGGGTGACTATTGCCGTTATGAGGAAAAGACGGGCATAGCGGTTGCAACGGATAGGGCAGTGTGCTATGAGTTTTCGGGGCCGGATACTTTGTATGTGCATGGCGATACGCTGAAAATGATTACCTACAATCAGAATACGGACTCGTTGTATAGGGACTTGTTTGCCTATCATAAGGTAAGAATGTTCAGAAATGATTTTCAGGGTGTGTGCGACTCGCTGGTCTCGCATGAGAGGGACTCTTGTACTTACATGTATGGTCAGCCCATCTTGTGGAATGAAGAACAGCAGGTGTTTGGCGAGGAAATCCGCATCTACAACAATGACAGCACGGTCGATTGGATTCATATCATCAATCAGGCCATGACCATCGAGAAGATTGATTCGGTGTCATATAATCAGGTGGCGTCTAAGGAGATGTTCTGCTATTTTGTGAATGGCGTGATAGAGCACAATAATGCTAAGGGAAATGTGTATGTGTGCTACTTTATGGAAGAGGATGACGGTAGTCGTATTGGCATGAATTATACGGAAACGCCGGACTTGAACCTGTATATGGAGAATAAGAAGGTGAGTAAAATCTGGATGTCAACGCCAACGGGGGTGATGTATCCTCCTTTTGCCATACCTGAGGAAAAGCGCTATCTGGCTGGTTTTGCCTGGTTTGACTATATCCGCCCCAAGGATAAGGATGACATTTTCGAGTGGAAATCTAAAAAGAAGGAACAGGTGCTGAAGAAGACCGAGAAGAAAGTGGTGCCGAAACAGAAACTGGAGGATTTGTCCCTCTAACTCCCGAAGTGGAGCTTGTGGAACTTGAAGAAAGACGTATATATATAAATAATGTGTAATTATGGGAATGTTTTCAGTCCGGAAACCTCGCGGCTTCCATCATAACTACATCTATTACGACCCCCGAAAGGAAAAACTGAAGGAAATCGACGAACGGGCAAAGCGCGAGTTGGGGTTGCTCCCTCCTAAGGAATTTTCTCCAGAGGATATTCGGGGAAAGTTCGTGCAAGCCACGAAGCACTTGAAGCGTCGCAAAGAGAGTGGAAGGAAACCGCTGTCGTATGGAGTGTTAATCACGGCGATTGTCTTACTGTTGCTTTTGATGCGTTATTTATATACGGGACAGTTGTTTTTCTAACATAAAGGAAAGGATTTCGTTTTGGAAGATATTATTCACGTTTTGCCCGATTCTGTGGCCAATCAAATTGCGGCGGGAGAAGTGGTTCAACGACCATCCTCCATCATCAAAGAGATGGTGGAGAACTCCATTGATGCTGGTGCCAAGAATATCAGAGTGCTGGTAGTGGATGGGGGTAAGACCCATGTGCAGGTGATTGATGATGGGAAGGGTATGTCGGAAACTGATGCCCGACTTTCTTTCGAGCGACATGCCACCTCTAAGATTAAGAAGGCGGAAGACTTGTTTAACTTGTCAACGATGGGTTTCCGTGGTGAGGCTCTGGCCAGCATCGCAGCGGTGGCACAGGTGGAACTGAAGACCAGGCGGCAAGATGATGAACTGGGCACGATGCTCCAAATCAATGGGTCTAAGATAGAACGTCAGGAACCTGTGATGTGTCCCGTCGGAAGTAACTTCTTAGTGCAGAATCTTTTTTATAATGTTCCGGCACGACGGAAATTTTTGAAGTCTAATCAGACGGAATTGACCAATGTCGTGGCTGATTTCCAGCGCATGGTGCTGGTGCATCCAGAAATATCGTTCTCATTATATAATAATGGTGTGGAGATGTACAACCTGCCTCAGACGACGGTTCGGCAGAGGATTATGGATGTCTTTGGCAAGAAAATCAACGCGGAGCTGTTGCCCGTGGAGGTGGAAACGTCTCTGGTTAGCATTTCCGGATACATCGGAAAACCGGAGTCAGCCAAGAAGAAAAATGCACATCAGTATTTCTTTGTGAATGGACGCTATATGCGTCATCCGTACTTTCACAGTGCAATCATGAAGGCGTATGAAAACCTGCTACCGGCAGGCGAGCACGTATCTTACTTTATTTATTTTGCAGTGGATGCATCCTCTATTGACGTGAATGTGCATCCGACAAAAACGGAGATAAAGTTTGACAATGAGCAGCCCATCTGGCAGGTGCTTTCGGCTGCCGTGAAAGAGACGATTGGACAGTTCTGCAATGTGCCGATGATAGATTTCGATGTGGAAGGCCGGCCAGATATTCCAGTGATGGGAACAGCCAAAACTATCCCTCACCAACCCAAGTTGTCGGCACCTACCTATAATCCCTTTGAAAGTGAAAAGGGAGGGACATACTCGCGCTCGAATGGATGGGAAAAACTCTATGACAAATATACTGGTTCCGTTTTCAGTGATGCGTCATCAGGCAAAGACGAAAACACAGAAGCACTGGAAAGTGAGGGGGAAGAGCTGGAACTGCTGCCAGAAGAGGAACATTTGCAAGGCTCCATCTGGAATGCGATGACAGACTCAACAGCGGGAGGACTTATCTTCGATGCTTCACTTCCGAAATTTCAGTATAAAGGAAAGTTCATCGTGATGCCCAGCAGTAACGGTATCATGGTTGTGAATCAGCATCGGGCACATGTGCGGGTGTTGTTCGACCAGAATATGCAGTCAATGAAGTCTCACAATCGTCCGACTCAGAAAGAACTTTTCCCCAGAGTGATACAGTTCGAGAAAGTGGATGCCATTGTGGTGGAAAATATGATGGATGATTTTGTCAGTTTGGGTTTTGAACTCTCCAATTTGGGTGGGGGGGCGTATTCCATTAATGGTATCCCGTCGGACATCGAAGGTGTGGATGTGGAGAAACTGCTTCATGATATGGTGGCATCAGTCAGAGAAAAAACAGGCAATATCAAGAAGGATGCACAAGAGGTCATGGCACTTACGATGGCGGAAAATGCCGCCATTGTGTATGGGCAAGTTCTTACTTCTGTGGAGATGGAACACCTGCTACAGGATTTGTTTTCCTCCAAGACTCCACTACGTACTCCAGATGGGAAGATTATTTATTCTATCCTTGAAGACAAACTTTTGAACGATTTTTTTTAGTTTTTTTATAGAAAAAGGCGGAAAAACGCTATAAAAAAGAGAAAAATGTGTGGAAAAGCGTTTTTTTTTACATTTTTTTTGATTTTTGTATGGTTGATATGAAGTAAAATGTTTAACTTTGCATCAAAATAGTTGGAATGTGTTTTAGGAACATACGCCTTCTATTAAGTGGAGTAGTCCACTTTTGAGTAAGAGAAAAAATATTATTAATTGTTTTTATTAAAAAAAGTATTTATGAAAAAGTTAATGATGGCGCTGGCCTTTGTAGGCCTCGGTACTGTTGCGGCAAATGCACAGTGCGATGAATTCGCAACACCAGCAACTAACAAGTACAGTGTAGCAACTAACTCATTCTGGGCTAACTGGTATGTTCAGGCTGGTATTGACATGAATGTTGTTAGCTCTTGGAAGCATGGTAGCTTCTTCAAGAAGGACTGGCACGATGGTCGTACTTATGGTTTCGACATCGCTGTTGGTAAGTGGTTCACTCCTGGCATCGGTACTCGTCTGAAACTCAATTGGGAGAATGGTGCATTCTATCACGCTTTCCGTAACACTGATCACGTGATTGAAACTGCAGATCCACACAAGGGTGGTTATGCTCTTCTCGCATTCGATACTCAGTTCAACTTGAGCAACCTCTTCTGTGGTTACAATGAAACTCGCGTATGGAACTTGAGCGCATTCCCAAGACTGGGTCTCGTTCGTAACTTCGGTCGAAACACTTATGCTCCAGTTCTCGGTGTTGGTATCGAGTCTTCTTGGAAGATTTCTCAGCGTGTGAGCATCTATGGCGACCTCGCTTATATGTGGACAACTCAGGATTTCATTCCTTATTCTCAAGACACAAAGAAGGCATGGCGTGCTAACAATATTACTACTTTCGACCTTGGTGTAACTTACAACCTTGGTAAGACTGGCTGGTCTAAGGCTGTTTCTCTCGAGGACTACGAGGCTCTCTCTGCTGAGGCATGCGCTAAGCTCGCTGCTCTCCGTGCACAGCTCAAGGCTGAGCAGGATGAGAATGCACGTCTTCGTGCTGAACTCGCTAAGTGGGCTAACCACAAGTGCCCACAGGCAAGCGTAACTGCTGGTTCTGCTTCTGTATTCTTCGATCTCAACTCTGCTAAGCTGAACTCTAAGAAGGATCTCATCAACATCGAGGCTCTTGCATCTGCTGCAAAGAACTCTGGTGCTAAGGTTGTCGTTCGCGGTTCTGCCGATAGCAAGACTGGTTCTTCTGCTTACAACCAGAAGCTTTCTGAGGCTCGTGCTCAGGCTGTTGCTGACGAGCTCGTTAACCTTGGCGTAGATCGTTCTAAGATTGAAGTTTCGGGTGTAGGTGGTGTTGACGAAGTTGCTCCATTCAACCTCAACCGTCGTGCAATCATCACTCTTAAGTAAGCAATTCACCTTATTGATAATTCTAAAGGAGGCTGTGTCCCGCGGGGTACAGCCTCCTTTTTTGTGGAATGAGGCAAAAAAAAAGCGTTTTGTTTGGTCAGTTCAAAAAAATGTCGTACCTTTGCAGTGCTTTTGAGAAAAGGACATCCGAAAGTTGTTGAAAATCGGGATGTAGTACAGTTGGTAGTATACTTGGTTTGGGACCAAGTGGTCGCACGTTCGAGTCGTGTCATCCCGACCAACAAGGGCGCTTAGCTCAGCTGGTTCAGAGCGTCTGCCTTACAAGCAGAGGGTCGGCGGTTCGAATCCGTCAGCGCCCACACAGGAAAGAAATATATGAAAAGGGTGATGTGTCAAGTTGGCACATCACCCTTTTCATATATATGTAGGTCGCCATTTTGTCTTGCTGATATTAAATTGGGCGTACAAAAATCTAAAGTATGCAAAAACATTTGATGTTCCACGTTTCTTGTGTTGGATGTTCCACATAAAATGCTTACCTTTGCAAAAGAATTGAATGATAAAGGATAAAGATATGGGAAAAATCATTGCATTGGCGAATCAGAAGGGTGGTGTAGGCAAGACTACTACAGCAATTAATCTTGCTGCAAGTTTGGCAGCGCTCGATAAGAAAGTCCTTGTTGTTGATGCTGATCCTCAAGCAAATGCGTCCTCTGGCTTGGGTGTTGACATTCAGCAAGTGGACACCTCTATATATGATTGTATCATTAGTTCGGCTGACCCTCATTCGGCTATTTATACGACTGATTTAGAAGGCTTGGATATTATTCCGAGTCATATCGATTTGGTGGGTGCTGAAATTGAGATGCTGAATGTAAAGAAGAGGGAATTGGTACTGAAACAGACTCTTGATCCTCTACGCTCTGAATACGACTATATTTTGATTGACTGTTCACCCTCATTGGGTATCATTACTGTTAATTCTTTGACTGCAGCAGATTCGGTTATCATCCCTGTTCAGTGCGAGTATTTTGCACTTGAGGGTATCAGCAAGCTGTTGAATACCATCAAAATCATCAAGTCGAAACTGAATCCGCAATTAGAGATAGAGGGATTTTTGTTGACCATGTTTGACTCTCGTCTTCGTCTGGCGAATCAGATATACGAAGAAGTGAAGCGCCATTTCCAAGAACTGGTGTTTAATACGGTGATACAGCGTAATGTGAAGCTGTCAGAGGCACCCAGTCACGGAATACCTTGTATATTGTATGATGCAACATCCAATGGTGCCAAGAACTACATTTCTTTGGCAAAGGAAATCGTTGCTCATGATAAGAAGTGATTACTCTGATTTTTAGATAGAATCTTATGGCAGTAAGAAAAAAATACGGGTCGGCATTAGGTCGTGGGCTTGATGCTCTCATTTCTACCGAAGACGTTCGTACCGAGGGGTCTTCTACCATCAATGAGATTGCGCTCGACCTGATTGAACGTAATCCCAATCAGCCTCGTCGTGAGTTTGACGAAGAGGCTTTGCAGGAATTGGCTGATTCCATTTCTGAAATAGGAATCATTCAGCCCATCACTTTGCGTGAGTTGGAAAACGGACGGTATCAAATCATTGCGGGCGAGCGTCGTTGGCGCGCTTCCCAAAAGGCTGGTCTCACGACCATTCCCGCCTATATTCGGACTGCTGATGACGAGAATGTGATGGAAATGGCGTTGGTGGAAAATATTCAGCGTCAAGACTTGAATTCCATAGAGATAGCTTTGGCTTATCAGCATTTGATGGATGCGTATGATTTGACGCAAGAAAAGTTGAGTGAGCGTGTCGGCAAGAAACGTGCTACTGTGGCCAATTATCTTCGTCTATTGAAGTTGCCAGCTCCCGTGCAGGTAGCTATCCAAAATCGCAACATCGATACAGGGCATGCCCGTGCTTTGTTGGCTCTGGAGGATCCGAAGGCACAGGTGAAGCTTTTCAATGAAATACAGAATAAAGGGTACTCTGTCCGTCAGGTGGAGAATATCATTAAAGATCTCAATGAAGGGGCAGGCAAGAAAGGATCATCCACCTCTGGGGGGCATGCTGTGGAGAAACCGATGACAGAAGAAATGGAGAGGTTGCGCGACCAACTCTCCCATGAGTTAGGTGTTGAAGTGAAAATTTCCTGTACCTCGAAGGGCAGTGGTAAAGTGTCTTTCTCTTTCGCCAGTGCTGATGACTTGTGTCGTATTATTGCTCTTCTGAAGAAATAATTGAAACTTGGGAAAACACGAGGTGACATATAAAACGGTAACCATTGCCATTTTGGCCATGTTCTTCTTCCTGCGGGGGTATTCGCAGGAAGGGCAGGAAGATTCTGCCCGTTTGTTGTCTCCGGAAAAAGAAGTGAAAACCCATTCTGTGGTGGACTCTCTGTTAGCAGAGGGTTTCTCGCTTGATACGCTTCGTTTGAAAGAAATCACGGATTCAGTGAGTGAGGTGGTGAGTGATGAGATATCCGTTATAGATTATCAGGATAGTTTGACGATTCGTGTTCCTATGGTGAAGGATTCTCTGATGGGGTATCTGAGTCCTCAGATGAAAACGCGTTTCATTCCTGATCCGAAAAAGTCGCTCTGGTATGCCATCATTTTTCCTGGTGGAGGGCAGATCTACAATCGGAAGTACTGGAAATTGCCTTTAATCTATGGCGGTTTTCTTGGTTGTATCTATGCCATGAACTGGAATAATACGATGTATCGTGATTATTCTCAGGCATATATTGATATTATGGATAGTGATGAAAACACGAAGAGTTACGAGAATTTCATCCCTGCCCACTATGATATAGAGGCCAACAAGACGCGTTTGCAGGACATGTTTCGGAGGAAAAAGAATTATTACCGTAGGTTTCGCGATTTGAGTATGTTCTGTATGATAGGGGTGTATGCACTTTCCATTCTGGATGCCTATATTGATGCCGAGTTGTCGAGTTTTGACATATCGCGCGACCTAACGCTGAAGGTTCATCCAGCTGTGATGAATGAGAAGCACTCCACCATGCGAGCACAGGGAATGAGCACCAGCTCCTACGGTGTACAATGTAGCTTGAATTTTTGAAAACTAAACACATTATTATATATGAGTAAAAAGAATATCATTACATGTCTGTCTATCTTGGTCGCATCAATGGCTTATGCACAAGATGTTGTTGTTACGTCTTCCGATTCTGTAGGTGAAGCTGTTGATATGCCAGAAGGAGTGCTTGTCAGCGAAGATGATTTGATGGGAGATTACAACAACTCGAACAATCTTTCGGAAGGGATGGGGACTAGCCGTGTGCTTTCCTATAGCGATTCAATCCTCGTCAGCCGCCTCTCTCGTATTCCAACCACGATAGACATGCCTCTTAATGATGTGACGCGCAAGTATATAGAGACCTACAGTAACCGCATGAAAGGTTCTGTTTCTATTATGTTGGGTTCTTCCAACTTCTATAATCCCATCTTCGAAGAAGCTTTGGAAAGATATGGATTGCCATTAGAGTTGAAATATCTTCCTGTCATTGAGTCGGGCTTGCGTCCTTCTGCCACTTCGAGAGCTGGTGCAGCAGGTTTGTGGCAGTTCATGATTGGAACGGGTAAACGCTATGGTCTTGAAGTAAATACGCTGGTTGATGAGCGTCGTGACCCCATCAAGTCAAGCGATGCGGCAGCTCATTACTTGCGCGACTTGTACGATATGTTTGGCGATTGGGGATTGGCCATCGCTGCTTATAATTGTGGAGAGGGAAATGTGCAGAAGGCGATTACGCGTTCTGGCAATCAGGATGGTGCTGATTTTTGGTCTGTTTATAACCGTCTTCCCCATGAGACGAGAGGATATGTACCCGCTTTCATTGCTGCCACATATATCATGAATTATTATTGTGAGCATGGTATTGTTCCTCGTGAAGCCACTCTGCCGTTGGAGTCCGACACGGTGGTGGTGCAGCGCAATGTGAAGTTTTCGCAGATTGCCGCTAAGTGCAACTTGACTGTAGATGAACTTCGTGCCCTCAACCCGCAGTATCGCCAAGATATTGTTCCAGCTGATTATGCCCTGTGTTTGCCTGCAGGCTCAGTTGAGGACTTCATCCTGAATGAGGATAGCATTTATGGTCTTAGCCCAGTTAGTGTGGCACTGACTACGACAACTCGTCGCATTGGTGCGGACGATGGTGAGAACGCGCAATCAGAACAGACAACCACGTACAGCCGGAATACTCGTTCTGCCAGTCGTTCACGCTCAGGACAGACTTCGCGTAATGGTCGTAGTTCTCGTAGTCGTCGTCTGCGAACCACTCAGAGTGTTTCTGTAAAGAGTGGCGACACCCTTTCTTCTATTGCCAAGAAAAATGGTACGACAGTTTCGAAGTTGCGCCAGTTGAATGGCATCAAAGGCAATATCATACGTCCAGGACAGAAAGTGCGTGTGAAGTGATTCTGCGAAAAGCAATGGAGATGAGAGTGTTGCAAGATGATGGATTGGCCTCTCATCTTGTTGCTCATCATTGATAAAGAATTAACCGACAAAACAAAAAAGCCTATGGAAACTAAGATGACAGATGTGGAGAAGGAAGAGAAGATGGTCAATGACGAGTTTAATAGTTTGATTGACGCTTATCTGGCCAGCAAGCATAGAAAGAAAATTGAAATCATCACGAAGGCTTTCAATTTTGCGAAGCATGCCCATAAGGGTGTGCGGCGTTTGTCGGGTGAGCCTTATATCATGCACCCCCTTGCGGTTGCCAAGATAGTTTGCTGTGAAATCGGTCTCGGCTCCACCTCTATATGTTCTGCCCTCCTTCATGATGTTGTGGAAGATACCGACTACACCGTTGAGGACATCGAGAACATGTTTGGTCCCAAGATTGCTCAGATTGTGGATGGCCTGACCAAGATTTCTGGTGGTATCTTCGGTGAACATGCATCGGCTCAGGCAGAGAATTTTAAGAAGCTCTTGCTCACCATGAGCGATGATATCCGTGTCATTCTCATTAAGATAGCTGACCGCTTGCACAATATGCGCACCTTGGGGAGTCAAGCTGTCAATAAGCAGTATAAGATTGCAGGCGAAACGCTCTACATTTATGCTCCGTTGGCCAACCGTTTGGGACTCAACTCCATTAAGACAGAATTGGAAGACTTGAGTTTCAAGTTTGAACATCCCAATGAGTATGACGAGATAGAGCGAAAACTGGAAGCGACGAAGGCTGAGCGTGATACCGTCTTCGACGAGTTTGTTGCCCCCATTCATGCTGAACTGAAAAAGTTAGGCTTGACTTATGAAATCAAACAGCGTGTCAAGTCACCTTATTCCATCTGGCATAAGATGCAGACAAAGCACATTCCCTTCGAGGAGATTTACGACATTCTTGCTGTTCGCATCATTTTCGAGCCAGAGGAGATAGATACAGAGCTAAACGACTGCTTCGACATTTATGTCAAGTTGTGCAAGATTTACACCTCTCATCCCGACCGCACGCGCGATTGGGTCAGTCATCCAAAAGCCAATGGTTATCAGGCTCTTCATGTCACGCTCATGTCCAAGATGGGTGAGTGGATAGAAGTGCAGATACGTTCACGTCGCATGGATGACATTGCAGAGAAAGGGTTTGCTGCACACTGGAAATACAAGGATGGTGACAAGACAGAAACCGCTTCTGAACTGGAACTGGACAAGTGGCTGGCTACCATCAAGGAAATTCTCGATGACCCTCAGCCCGATGCAATGGACTTTCTTGATACCATCAAGCTGAACCTCTTCGCCTCAGAAATTTTTGTCTTTACTCCCAAGGGTGAGATACGCACGATGCCAGCTGGTAGTACGACGCTCGACTTTGCTTTCAGCATTCACACCTTTGTGGGTAGTCACTGCATTGGTGCCAAAGTCAACCATAAGTTGGAACCGATCAGTTATGTGCTGCAAAGTGGTGATCAGGTGGAGATTCTGACTTCAAAATCGGTGCATCCCACTCGTGAGTGGCTCAACATAGCCACCACAGCAAAAGCCACGACCAAGATTCAGTCCATTCTGCGTAAGGAGGAACGTGAAATGCGCAAGAAAGGCGAACTGATGCTGGACGAGTTTTTAGCCAACAATGACATTCCCAAAGACACGCTTGTCATTGATAAATTGTCTAATATTCATGGCTTTACAAAGTCAGAGGCGTTATATGTAGCTATAGCCGAAGGAAAAGTGCAGTTGGGACGTTCCGACTTTGATGAGTTGAAGGAAAAGAACGAAACAGCGGGATGGAAGCGCCTCTTTTCGTTTGGCAAAAAGTCGGTCAAGAAGGACAAAGCGAAAAAGGAGGCTATCGGTCCCGACTTCGACAAGAAGAAGATTCTTTCTCTGACTGAAGAATCCTTGCAGAAGAAATATACGTTATGCGATTGCTGCAAACCCATTCCCGGTGACACCGTGATGGGTTACATTGACGATGAGAAGCACATCGTGATTCATAAGTTGCAGTGTCCGATGGCTGAGAAACTGAAAGCCAATCATGGCAATCGTGTCTTGGGTGCAACTTGGAACATGGCTGGAAATCAGACACTTTTCCCAGCCTCCATTCATGTGAGAGGTTTCGACAAGTTGGGACTCTTGCATAAGATGACGCAGGTGATTTCCCAGTTGCACAACATCAACATTCGCAAATTGGAAGTGGAGTGTGACGATGGTATCTTCGAGTGTACCATCCAAATGTTTGTACACGATACCAAAGAGGTGGAAGAGACCATTGCAAGTCTCCGTGAGATTCAGGATGTGAAGGAAGTTTCCCGCATCTAATCTGGTTTTACATGATTCATATTGATTCATACTCAAAAGAGTGGGTCGCACCGCAGAAGGCTGTGCGACCCACTTTTTTTGTGCAGTTTGGCAAGTATGACCGTTGTGTCAAGAATCAAACCAACCCGTTCAAGTCTTTGCTAATCGCCTGCAATTCTGAACGTATGGCTTTCAAGCGGTTAATCACCTCCACATTGCGGTTGATGCCACCGCCTTTGTCGCGTTTAATCATGTCGCGCGCACCTTGTAGGGTCATGCCACGTTCTTTCACCAGATGATGGACGAGTCTGACTTGTTCAATGTCAGCCTTAGTGTACTGGCGAATGCCGCGACCCGCCTTTTGTGGCTTGATGTTGGGAAATTCCTTTTCCCAGAAGCGCAGCAAAGTCTCGGTCACATTGAAGAGTTGTGCCACTTCGCTGATGCTGTAGAACATTTTGAGGTCTTTGTTTTTGTTCAGTGCCATAGTCGTTATTGCTTTGTGGAATGTTATTGCTTTTTCGGGATGTTCTTTAGAATTTCGAGCGTGAAGTTATAGAATTTCTCCACCGAAGGGATGTAGCAAGCCTCGACGGGGGTGTGAGGGCTGACGAGGGTGGGGCCATAGCTTGCCATGTCCATGTCGGGATAGTTTACGCCGATGATGCCACATTCCAGTCCTGCATGACAAGCCGCCACCATCGGACTTTGTCCGAACATACGCTCATAGATGTTGCTCATCATCGCCACGAGCGGACTCGACGGATTTGGCTTCCAACCGCTGTAACCACCTTCCAACTTCACACTCATGCCAGCCATCGAGAAGCTGGCAATGTACTGATTGCTGAGATATTGCTTCATGCTGTCTTGCGAAGAACGTGCCAGCGTGATGACTTCCGCCTTTCCGTCTGCAATGTTGATGATGGCGAGATTGCACGATGTCTCTACCAATTCAGGCAGAGAAGGCGTGTAGCGCAACACGCCATCGTGAGCAGTCAGAATGGCGTTAATCAGATTTTCCTGCACATCCTCAGGTACAGCCTTTGTTGGTATGCTTTCGGCTGGTGTAGCAGCCAGTTGGATGGGCTTTCCTTCTATTTCCTCATATTCTTCGTCGAATATTTTACGGCTCTTTTCAACCAGTGCCAAGAACTCTTGTTCCTGAGCCTTAGGCACCAGCACCTTTGTCTCACATCCGCGTGGAATGGCATTGCGCATGTTGCCTCCGTGCCAGCTCACCAGCCAAGCCATCTGAGTGTTCACGGCAGCAAACAGCAGACGCGCCATCAGTTTGTTGGCATTGGCATAGCCCTTGTTGATTTCGATGCCTGAATGTCCGCCATGCAAGCCCTTGATGACGATGTCATAGCAGAGCATGTTGTCAGGTTCCACGTTGATTTCCTGATACTCCATCTTGCAGACGATGTCTTGACCGCCAGCACATCCGATGGTAATTTCTCCCTCCGTTTCCGAGTCCATGTTCAGGAGATATTTGCCGCTCAGTTCCCCGGCTTTCAGTCCGAATGCACCATATAAGCCAGTCTCTTCGTCGCGTGTGATGAGCACTTCAAGGGGACCATGCTCCACCGTGTCATCCTCGATGATGGCCATTGCAGCAGCCACGCCCATGCCGTCATCAGCACCCAATGTCGTGTTGCGGGCCTTCACCCATTCGCCATCTATATATACGTCCAGTGGATCTGTCTCAAAGTTGTGGGTGCTTTTCTTCGTCTTCTGTGGCACCATGTCCATGTGGGCTTGCAGCACCGTCGTTTCCCTGTCTTCATATCCAGGAGTGGCCCCTTTCTTCATGACGACATTGCCAGCCTCGTCCAGATACGTCTCCGCACCATTCTTCTTGGCAAAGTCAATGAGGTACTGCGCCACCTTCTCCGTGTGTCCCGATGGACGCGGTATCTGAGTGAGTGCGTAAAAGTTTCTCCAAACCCCTTGGGGTGTAAGCTCTTCAATTGGATTCATGATATAGAGTTGTTATTTAGTGAGTTAATTACAATTTTTAATGAGTTGTTCCCAATTTTTTGTAAGTTGTTTCAAACTTTTTTCATCGGAGCAGTCCTTGCATTCAGAGCCACCCATGAGTAGATGCCCAGCAGAGGCACCAGCATCGTGTGGACGGTATGCACAATCAGCGCAAACGTGATGGCATCGGTGTCCGTCAATCCGTACAGAATCAGGATGGTCTTCACGGCAAAGTGCCAAGGGCCTGCACCGTTGGGAGTAGGCACCACCACCGAAATGCTCCCCACGATAAAGCTGACGATGCCTACCGTGAAACTCAAATTCTCCGTGAACTCGAAACACTGAAATGTTGTCCAGTAGTGCAGGAAGTAACTGCCCCAGATGCCCAACGTGTAGAGCACGAAGAGCCACTTGTTTCTCACCCCCCTCAGCGAGAGGATGCCTTCCTTGATGTTGTTCATCATCTCGCGGATTTTGGTCATGAACGTGAAGCGTTTCATGACCAGCCACATGAAGATGACGGTGATGACCAGGCAGATAGCAGTCACGATGTAGCCCGTTGTGGTGAATCCTTGCAAGATGTCGCCAAGATTGGTGCCCGTGCGACCGAAGAACGAGTCGAACACCGTCACTTGCGACAGGATGACCGCCGCCGTAATCAGCAGAATCAGCAGCGTGTCAATCACTCGCTCCGTCACCACCGTGCCCAACGCCTTCAGGAAAGGCGTACCGTCATATTTGGACAAGATGCCGCATCGGCTCAATTCCCCGCTGCGCGGAATGATGAGGCTCGAAGCGTAAGAGATGAACACCGCATGGATGCAATCCATCGTGCGTGGGTGTTCGCCCAACGGCTCCAAGGTTTGCTTCCATCTGATGCCCCGAAACATCTGGGCTGTCACTCCAAACACCAGCGAAAAGAGCATCCATCCCCAATCCATCCCATGGAGCAGGGTCTCTTCCATCTCTTTGAAGTCCGTTTCGCGGTACATCCACCACAAAATACCACCTCCAAGCACGAATGGGCAGACGATGTTGAGAGTCTTTTTCAGAGTTTTGTTGCTGTTCATCAAAAAAGTTGTATCTTTGCAACGGAAAATTTGATGCAAAGGTAATGAAAACCGCCAACAAAACAAAAAGAAACCTCATTTTTATGAAGGAGAGGTGATTTATCTTCCGCACAGCAAATGAATATGAACAGTGTAAAGCCAAAGAAATTCCTGGGACAGCATTTTCTCACCGACCTCGGTGTGGCTCGACGCATCGCCGACACCGTCGATGCCTGTCCCGACGTGCCCGTGCTCGAAGTAGGCCCCGGCATGGGGGTGTTGACGCAGTTTCTTCTCCAGAAGGGTAGGGAGTTCAAAGTGGTCGAAATCGACTTCGACTCGGTGCCTTACCTCCATGAGCATTTCCCCCAGTTGGGCGACAACATCATCGAAGGCGACTTCCTGCAGATGAATCTCCAGACGGTCTTTCAGGGTCGCCCCTTTGTCCTCACAGGCAACTATCCCTACAACATCTCCAGCCAAATCTTCTTCAAGATGCTGGAAAACAAAGAACTCATTCCCTGCTGCACAGGCATGATTCAGAAAGAAGTAGCTGAACGCATGGCGGCAACACCTGGCAGCAAGGCATACGGAGTGCTCAGTGTGCTGGTGCAGGCATGGTACGATGTGGAATATCTGTTCACGGTCGATGAACACGTGTTCAATCCGCCCCCAAAAGTGAAGAGTGCCGTCATTCGTCTCATGCGCAACGGCAAGAGCGCATTGGGTTGCGACGAAGCCCTTTTCCGCCGCATCGTCAAGACCGTCTTCACCATGCGGCGCAAGATGATGCGCAACGGCATGAAGCAGATTCTTGGCAAAGATTCCCCCATGCTGGCCGACCCCATCTTCACTCAACGGCCCGAACAACTCTCCGTGCAGGACTATGTGGAACTAACCAATCGGGTGGCGGCCGAACCTACTTTTCACCCTTGACTTTATTCTGCTTAATCAGTTCCTCCTTGATTTTGAACAGGATGTGAATCTGTCCTGAGAAAGCACGATTGTCATGCTTCGCGTGGGCTATGTGCAGCATAGGTTTCAGTGTCTCGTCCACATGGCTGATGTGGATGCCACTGCCCAAATCAATCTCCTGCTCAAACTCATGCGTGGCAAACCATTGCTCCAATTCATCAATTTCTTCCTTGGTGAAACTCGATTTGTATTCCATGATAGTATATTTGCTTTAACTCTTAACTCTTAATTCTCAACACTTGAGAAGGTTGAACATCTCCCTTGCCGCCCTCTCGCTGGCACCAGCACCTCCCAACACACGATTCATCTCCTCATAATCATCCAGCATCTGCTGCCGCGACTGCCCCTCAGGCAAGATGTCGGTAAGACACTGCGTGATGTTCTCCCTCGTCATGCGGTCAGCCACCAGTTCCTGTACAATCTCTCTGTCCACAATCAGGTTCACCAGCGAGATATACTTCACTTTCAGCACCTTGCTCCGCAGCCACGATATGAACTTGCCCACAGGCGTGGCGTAGCACACCACTTGAGGAACCCGCAGGATGGCTGTCTCCAGCGTGGCGGTGCCCGATGTCACCAATGCCGCCACCGACTCGCTCAGCACTTGGTAAGTCTCTCCGAACCTGATTTCCGCGTCCACCCCCTTCGGAATGAACTTTCTGTAATATGCCTCCTCCACATTCGGCGCGCCAGCAATCACCAGCCGATACCCCTCAAACCGCGCTGCACACTCCAGCATCATCCGCAGGTTATCCTTGATTTCCTGTCGCCGGCTTCCCGCCAATATGGCAATCTGCCTGTTCGCTGCCCCCCCCGAACCTTCAGACGCTCCACTCGTCTTCCTCCACTCTTCCACAGCATCCACGCACGGGTTTCCCACATAATGTACCCGATAATCCCTCTCCTCAAACCACTTCACTTCAAAAGGCAGAATGGAGAACAACTCATCCACATCACGTTTGATATTCTTGATACGATACTCCTTCCATGCCCATATCTTCGGGCTGATATAATAATACACCTTGCAGATACCTTTCTCATGCACAAACTTGGCGATGTCGAGGTTGAACCCAGGATAGTCCACCAGAATCACCACATCCGGCTTCCACGCCTCGATGTCTGCCTTGCACAACCTCATGTTCCGCAGAATCTGAGGCAGATGCATCAGCACGGGAATGAAACCCATATAAGCCAACTCCCGATAATGCTTCACAAGCGTACCCCCCACGGCAGCCATCTTGTCGCCACCGTAGAAACGAAACTCCGCCTCGCCATCCTGCCGCTTCAGTTCCGCCATCAGGTTCGAGGCATGCAAGTCGCCCGAAGCCTCTCCTGCTATCAGATAATACCTCATCGCAAAGCCTCCCTCAGATGTGCCATCGTGCCATACGCCGTCATGTCCAGTTGTAGCGGAGTCACCGCCACATACCCCTGCTCAAACGCCCACGTGTCCGTTGCCTCGTCGTGTTTGTCATAAGGCGCATAATAACCCGCAATCCAATAATACTTTCCACCCCTCGGATGTTCTCTCTCCTGCCACTCCTCGTGCCAGTCGCCCATGCCCATCTTGCAGATTCTCACCCCCCTCAGAGGTTCCACGTCGGGCACGTTCACATTCAGACACACCTCCTTGGGCAGCCCCTCCTCCAGCACCATCCGCACCACCTTCATCACCCACTCCTTCATGTAGCCGAAGTCAGCAAAAGTGTCCGTGCGCCCACTCGAAAAGGCAATCGACGGCACATGCTTGATGCAGCCCTCCAGCGCAATGGACATCGTGCCCGAATAGTGCGCATTCACCGCACAGTTGTCGCCGTGATTGATGCCACCCAGCACCAGGTCGGGACGGCGAGGCAGCAACTTCTCAAAAGCCATCTTCGTGCAGTCGTTCGGAGTGCCCGTGCATGCCCACACCGTCAGGCTACCACGTTCTGCCGTACCTGCCTCATGAAAGATAAACGTGTTCTTCACCGGTGTGTGGCTGCTGATACTCATGCTCGCACCGCTCCGTCCACCATCGGGAGCCACCACAAACACATCGCCCACCTCACGCACCATCTCCACCAACTGTTTCAGTCCCTCGGCTTCATAACCATCATCATTGCTGATAAATATAAGTTTGTCCATATCTTCTTACGTATTTTGATGCAAAGATACGGCATTTTCACCGTCTTTCTCCACTGGAAATGCGGAAAAAACACCTTTCGTCGAAAAAAAACGCCCAAACCCTTTGCCAGTTTCCGAAAAAGCACTACCTTTGCATCGCATTTCGGAAGAGGGGCACTCATCCGAACATCGCTGAAACAAAATTGGGATATGGTGTAATTGGCAACACAACAGATTCTGGTCCTGTTATTCCTGGTTCGAGCCCGGGTATCCCAACCAAACGAAACGGCTTTAGCATCCTTCCGCTAAAGCCGTTTTGTTGTTTCTGCCAAAAGCTCTATTTCCCCACCGCTACTTCTTCCATTGTCTCACCGCCACATCCTCCTCCCCTTCACCGTCATTCCCACCTTAGATTCATTCTATGAATTATAAAAATCATACTATGAATTATACAATCCAAAGAATGAATCATATAATTCATAGTATGATTCTAAAGTCCCTACGTCGTTGCCTCACTGGAGGCTACGGCACAGAGGGAGAAGAGGGAACGGTACAGAGGTACAATCGGCTGTGGTACTTCTCACCACAACTCCTCGCTGTTGCCAGCCTCCATGTCCTCGATGATGCGCTGCTGGGCACCCGGATCCTTCCCTCCTTCCTTATCCACACCGCCATAACCCATGCCACCGCCCGTCACACCAGGACTGACACACACCGGCAGCACATTGTCCATCTCAAAGTGCTCCACCAAGGGAGCCACATATCTTTTCTTTTCCATTGTCTTACTCTTTTTTCAAATTACCAATTATCAATTGTCAATTCTCACCTTCTTTCCGTTCACGATATACACGCCCTTCGGCAAAGCCTTCGTGCCTTCCACTTTCACGCCTTGCAAGGTGTACACGCCCTCCGGCATCGTGCGGTCGGCAATTCCTTCGCGGACACCCTTCACGCCTGTTGCCTCTCCGCCAAACACAAATCGCACGTTGGCATACTCCCCATCTTCCACATTCGTCAGCACATCGGCAAACTCGAAGTAAGCCCTGAACGCCTTCATCTTCGTCTTCCCTGCCGAATACCAGAACAGGTTCTCGCTGATGAACAGGTCATTCTCCGGCACCTCCGTCTGCGCTACATACGTGCCAATCAGATAGCCCCTCTCGGCCTTCTTCTTGCCCACCTGCACCGTCGGTTCCTCCTCAGGCTCTATATCAACGCCATCTACCGTGAACTCGTTTACGGCTTCGCTCACCCGAATCAGGCAGGGATGGTTCGCCTCAATCTCACTGATGTCGTCGAAACCCACCTCGATGCTTACGATGTCGCCCTCACCATCCTCCTCCGAACTCCACGACACGAAGTCCTTCAGCTCCACATCCTCGCCAAACGCCTCCTTCACCTGTGCCTCGCTCATGGCGAAAGGCAGGCAGAGTGTGCTCCATTCATTCGCCTTGATGGTGCGCTTCACACGCACGTTGGCGTTCTCCTCTGGCACTGGCATCGTGGTGGAAGTCTCATCGAGGATGGTGCGTGACTCGCCGATGGTGACGTTGAAGGTCACATCGGGGAAAGGCACTCTCACCTTGTCGGTGGTGCTGAAAGTGATGCCAGTGATGGTTGCCGTAAAGATGTCGCCCACGGTCAGCGTCCTGTCTGCACAGAGCGTCACTGTGAGCATGGTGCCGCTGCTGGCAGTGAATGGAGTCTTGGAAAACGAGGCCACCACAAAGCGGTCATCGCCCGAAGCCAATGCCTTGGGCGTGATGTCGTGGTCGGCCAAAGCATCGCCCATGGCCACGACAGGTGCGCCTTCCTCATCCTTCAGCGTGGTCACGCCGTCGGGCAGCGAGAGGTCGAACTGGCAAGCCGTGTAGGTATTGTCCGAGTTGAAGAGGAAGCCGATGTTGAGTGTGGCTTGGCCGCCTTGAGGCACTGTCACGTCAGCCACCGTCACTTCGTCTGCCGAGACCTTGCCCATCATGGCAAGCAAGGTACATGTAATCATCAAAATGCGTTTCATGTCTGTTCTGCTGTTTTTATTGTTTGGATTCAACAATTTCTCTTTCTCTTTATTCCTGCGACAGGACGATGTCAATCACACTCACCACGTCTGCCACGTCGATAAATCCGTCGCCATTCACATCGGCCACCGACTCGGTGAACCACGTGGGCCGCTCCTCTACAATGTAGCCGATGATGCTGATGGCATCCGTCACGTTCACAACACCGTCTGCGTTCACGTCGCCCAAGGCAATGGGACCCACCGACATCTTCAGCGTGAAGTCGGGTGCATAGACGGTTGTGAGGTCGGAACCATTCTTCTGGGTCAGTTGCACGTTGGTGAACTTCACATCGTAGTCACCATAGGCCATCTCCTTGTCCACATCGAAGCGGATGTTCATCACGGCTCCCTCGCTGCCAGTCACCAGCGCGTTCTTGGTGGAGAAGGCCGTGAAGCGCACGGAACCCGAAGCGGTTGTGGTGCCAGAAAGCGTGTGGGTGGAAGTGCGTTCTGTCACAGTGGCATCGGCCGTGCCATCCCCCTTCATGGTCAGTGTCACACCCTCAGGCATGGTGAGGTCGAACTGAAAGCCCGCCACGTTGATGTCGTTCTTCATCAGGATGGGCACCGTCACATGGCCTCCAGCACCACCCGAAAAGTCGGCACTGTAGAGGTAGTTCATCTGTGGCTTCACCGTCACCACACATGAGGCCGAAACACCGTTGTTAGCCATGCAGGTGATGGTGGTGGTGCCTTCGGAGAGTGCTTCCACCTTACCGTTATTATCGATGGAGGCGACAGAAGGATTTGTGCTCGTCCAAGAAAGTGTAGGTGTGGCTGTTGTCGGTATGATGACAGGGGAAAAGGTGTAGGTGTCACCTACAGTCAGGGTTTGTTCGTTAGGTATGTTGATACTATTTACATCAACAACGGTGATGTTGTATGTAAAAGTGTTAGATGAGGTGCGAATTGTGTAATCTTCTCTTGTACAAAGGGTGTAGGTTTCCACAATTGTATAAACACCAACCTTTTGAGGAGTAATTTGAAATGTTAAATATTTTGGTGAATATGTTCCTGGATATTGATATTCTTGTACTACGAGAGATAAGGCCGTGGCATCAGACAGTGTATATTCTTGACCATATATATATCTACTGTCATAGTTTATGGTAATTCCCAAATCACTGGCCAGATTAAGTGTTATAGTCTGTCCTCTTGTGATAGTGATGTCTCGCCCTGAGTTAGCCGCTTTCGTTGAATAGGCTAATAGGAGAATCGATAAAAGTAATAAAGCCTTTTTCATTGTCTTTCTTTTTTATGTCCTCCCCAGTCCCATGAAAGACATTATTATAAAAAAGAAGAAGCGTGGAACTGCTATACCACGTTTCAAGTAGAGGTCCGACCAAGAACCCGATAAGACAAACTATGGAATATCCATTCCACGCCCTTACAGGCGTGAAACACTATGCATATCCTTCGTCTTATCGTTGTTGAAATTTGGTCGTTTTCTACTTATTAGACGAGCATAACGCTTCTATTTTACCAATAAGCCACGGCACCGAAACACCGCAGTGAACGACGGCAAGCCACCATTCGGGGGCAAAGTAACACAAAAAGATTGAAACCCACAAACTTTTCCCCAACTTTTTGAAGAAAAGGACGTAAAAAGGCACAAAGCCGTGGGGGCTTTGTGCCTGAGGAATGGTGAGAGTGGGAAGGGGGATGAAGGGGTCAGATGGAGATGTTGTGGAGGATGTCGAGAAGGTTGCGGTCGATGGCTCGGTTCTCCTTGATGGCGCGTGAGAAGGGTACATAGACGATGTCGTCGTTGTCGATGCCGACCATCACGTTGCGCAGTCCCTTGAGGATGGCTTGGATGGAAGCGGCTCCCATGCGGCTGGCAATGATGCGGTCGTGGGCGGTGGGGTGTCCGCCGCGCTGGGCATGGCCGATGATGGAGATGCGCACGTCGAGTTCGGGGTATTTGCTCTTGGCCAGTTCGGCGTAGTGCATGGCTCCGCCTGTCTGTTCGTTGGCTGCAACGAGGACGATGGAGGAACCTTTGGTCTTGCGGAATCCATTCTGGATGAAGTGCTTGAGTTGCTCGTCTTCCACCTCGACGGTTGGCACGATGGCTTCTTCCACTCCTGCTGCAATGCCGCTGTTGAGGGCTAAGAAGCCTGCTCCGTCGCCCATGACTTCGACGAAGAAGAGGCACTCGTGGCTGGTGGCGGTGTCGCGGATTTTATCGACCGTCTGCATGATGGTGTTGAGGGCTGTGTCGTAGCCGATGGTGGTGTCGGTGCCGCAGAGGTTGTTGTCGATGGTGGCTGGAATGGCGATGCAGGGGTAGTCGAATTCCTGGGCGAAGATGCGCGCTCCGTGGATGGTGCCGTCACCGCCAATGACGATGAGGGCGTCTATCTCCTCCTTGACGAGATTTTCGTAGGCCTTCTTGCGTCCTTCGGGATTCTTGAAGTCGGCTGATGGGGAGGACTTGAGGATGGTGCCGCCATACTGGATGATGTTGCTGACGCTCTGAGTTTCAAAAGGCACGATGTCGCCTTCGATGAGGCCCTTGTAGCCGTGGTAGATGGCTTTTACTTTCAGCCCGTTGTAGATGGCTGAGCGGGTGACAGCTCGGATGGCGCTGTTCATGCCGGGCGCGTCGTTGCCCGATGTGATGATTCCGATGGTTTTAATTTCTGACATAGGGGTTAGGATTTAAGAGTTGATAGTTGACAGTTGACAGTTGACAATAGACAGTTGACAGTTGATAGTTGACAGTTTAGAGTTGGGAGTTGAGGGTATCCATTATGTATGCCACCTCTTCATCGGTCATGGCGGGGTTGAGCGGCAGGCTCAGTTCTTGGTGGGCAAGCTGTTCGGTGACGGGGAGGTGGAGGTGGTTCCACTCTTTGTAGCAGGCTTGTTGGTGGGGGGGGATGGGGTAGTGGATGAGGGTCTGGATGCCATGCCGGAACAGGTGCTGCTGCAGTTCGTCGCGATGTGGGGTGAAGATGGGGAAGATGTGATAGACGTTGCTTCCTTCGTCCATCAGCTTGGGTAGCCGAATGGCTTCGTGGTTGATATTATTATAATAGGTACGTGCGAGAGCTATCCGTCGGTTGTTTTCGCTGTCGAGATGGCGGAGCTTCACGTCGAGCACGGCGGCTTGAATTTCGTCCAGTCGGCTGTTGCGACCTCGATGTGGAGCAACGTATTTTTCGGAGAAGCCGTAGTTGGCGAGTGTGCGAACCATTTGTGCCAGTTCTGTGTCGTTGGTGGTCACGGCACCGCCATCGCCTAATGCTCCGAGGTTTTTGCCTGGATAGAAGCTGTGGCAGGCTGCATGGCCGAGGGAACCTGTGCGTTGAGGGTGGGAGGGTTGACCTTCTGATGGTGTCGCTCCGCAGTATTGGCAGCCGTGGGCTTGTGCGTTGTCTTCGATGAGGATGAGGTGGTGGTTTTGGCAGATGTTGCTGAGGGTGGGGGTGTAGGTGCAACGTCCGTATAGGTGGACGAGCATGAGGGCTTTGGTGTGTGGGGTGATGGCTTGTTCGAGGGCTTGGGTGTTGAGGTCGAGAGTGGGTTCGAGCACATCGACAAACACGGGTTTCAGTCGGTTCTCGGTGATGGCGAGCACGGTGGCGATGAAGGTGTTGGCGGGAACCAGCACTTCGTCTCCTTCGGCGAGTTTGCCCATCTCCATGTAGGCACGGAGGGTCAGCGTGAGGGCATCCAGCCCGTTTGCCACTCCGATGCAGTGTGTGGTGCCGATGTAGGCGGCGTAGTGCTGTTCAAACAGGCGCACGGCCTCTCCTTGTAGGTACCATCCGCTACCTGCTACGGCGCTGACTGCCTGCTGGATTTCTTCGCCATGCAGTGCTGTCATCTTTTTCAGATCGAGATAGGGTATGTTCATGTGTCCCATTCGTAAGTGTCGTAACAGATGGTGCGACCGCCAAATCCTTCTTTTTGTGCCACCAAGCCTGTGTTGAGCACCGAACCGTCTCCTTCGGTGGAGCGTCCGAAATCCATGTAGGGTATGTCGGGGAAGTCGTGGTGCATCGCATAGTCGTGGATGGCATCGACGGCTCCAAACTCTTTGCCGAGCGCGTTGGAGGAGCAGTATTGTCCGTGCAGCACTTGCTGGGTCAGGTAGAACGTCATGCCTGCCACCACTTCACCGTGAAGGAGGGCGTTGTACTGGATGATATTGTGGGGGAAACGCTGGTGCAGCAGTTCCATCTCTTGCAGCGTGTGGACGGGATGCACTTGGTGCCGTTCCATCAGATTCGTTTCGAGCACCTGCCAGAAGGGGGCGAATTGAGTGGTTCTCACCACGTTGATGCCTGCCTCCTGTGCGTGTCGCAAACGACGACGGCGGTCTTTGCGCCAGCGCAGATGTTGCTGAACGAAGATGACGGTGCCTACATCGCGTTGGGTCACTCGTGCCTTGCACACCCAGAAGAGGGGGTAGAGGTCTTCTTCGGAAGCGATGCGGTGATAGACCCACGGAACGGGTTTGTACACGACTTTTCGGATGCCTTCTTGGTGGAGGTGGCGGTTGAGTTCTTCAAAAAGCACTATGACATCGGCGACGGTCACATCGGCATCCATGAGCAGGCCTCCATAGGTGAGCCCCTGATGGGAATAGAGGGTGGTGCCCACGATGTTGGCTGGCAGGATGGAGTGCAGATGATTGCCGACGAAGAACAGGAGGGAGTGGTCTTCGAAACGGTCGCTGTGGTAGTCCATGTAGTCGCGGTAGAAGAGGAACGTGGCGTTGCGCGCCTTGGCTACATACTTGTCCCACAGTGCCTTGTCGGCTGGTGTGTATCGTCTTATCTCAAACATTTCGTGTAGTGGATGAATTCGTCGTAGTCGTAGATGTAATCATCTTCCTCGAAGAGTTCCGATGCCAGCACCATGCACACGGCTCCACTGGAGAAATCGTCGAGTGTTCGCCAGATGTTGGGCTTGATGAGCAAGCCTTGCCAAGGATGGTTGAGCAGAATGGTTTCGTGCTCTGTGCCATTGTCGAGGGTGACGGTGAAACTGCCGCTCATGGCCACCACCAGCTGATAGAGTGCCTTGTGTGCATGGCCGCCACGGCTTTCGCCTCCAGGCACGTCGTAGGTCCAATAGACCCGCTTGATGTCGAAAGGAACATTCTTCATCTGTTCTGCCACGGTGAGGTTGCCACGGGGATCTGTTATCTTGGGCAAATCAATGAGTTCGTAGTCAAGTTTCTTCATCGTTTCATGTGTTGCTTCAGATGCGCCTCTCCTCAATCTTCTTTTTGCAGTCTTCCATGAGCCATTTGGGTGTGCTGGTGGCACCGCAGATGCCTACGGATTTCTTGCCTTCAAACCATTGGAAGTCAATCTCGGACGGGTCGTCTATCATGTAGGTGTTTGGGTTGACGGAAAGGCACTCGTTGTAGAGCACTTTGCCATTGGAACTTTTCTTGCCGCATACGAACAGGATGACATCGTGCTGCGCGGAGAAGTTCCGGATGTTGGGGATGCGGTTTGCCACTCGTCGGCAGATGGTGTCGAAATAGCAGAACTTGGCGCCTTCCTGCATGTTCTCCTGAATGTATTGGACAATCTCGCGAAAGCCTTCCAGCGACTTTGTGGTTTGCGAAAAGAGCTGTATGTCGTGACTGAAATCCAGTCGTTTGGCATCTTCCAGATTCTCTATGACGATGGCGGTGCCTTCTGTCTGTCCAACCAGCCCCACCACTTCGGCGTGTCCGTTTTTTCCGTAGATGATGATCTGGCCTCCCTCTTCGTAGGCTTTGCGGATGCGTTTCTGCAGGTTGAGCACCACGGGACAGGTGGCATCGATGAGGCTGATATTTTGTTCTTTTGCCTTCGTGTAGGTCTGTGGAGGTTCGCCGTGGGCACGGAGCAGCATCTTGGTGTCGTGCAGCGTGTCGAGGTCTTTGTGTTCAACGGTCATCAGCCCTTGCTTTTTCAGCCTCTCCACTTCTCGCCCGTTGTGCACGATGTCGCCCAGGCAATAGAGTGATTCGCTCTTTGCCAATTCCTCTTCTGCCTTCTTGATGGCGGTCGTTACCCCAAAGCAGAAACCTGAACCTTCATCGATTTCAATCAGCATATTTCTTTTCTTAATCTTGTGTACGATTCGTAGGGAATTTCTTGTCTTGCAATCTCTAAATCTTCTCCACGATCTCTTGGTATTTGGCCAACAGCCAGGCACTTTGTTCCTCTCTTGTCAGGTGGGAATTGTCGAGCACCAAGGCGTCTTCTGCCTGTCGCAACGGGGCTGTTTCGCGGTGAGAATCGATGTAGTCCCTTTCTTGCACATTTTTCAGTATCTCCTGAAAATTCAGCGCGGCCTTTTCTTCTTCGGTTGTGGCCTTTCCCATCAGTTCCTTGTATCGGCGTTCAGCCCTGACTTCTGCGCTTGCCGTGACAAACACTTTCATTTCTGCTTGTGGAAAGACTGCCGTGCCGATGTCTCTGCCGTCCATCACGATGCCTTTCGCCTTGCCCATCGCTTGCTGCTGTTGTGTGAGCAGAGCGCGCACAAAGGGTAGGGCGGCAATGGGGCTAACGTGGTTGCTGACAGCCATCTGGCGTATCTCATCCTCTACCTTTTCTCCGTTCAGATAGGTGTCTGGTCGTCCTGTCTCGGGGTTGAACTGAAAGCTAATCTGAATTTTCCCAGCCTCTACCGCCGCTTTCAGCTCTGCTTCCTTGATGCCTTCTTCGGGAAAAAGCCCATTTCTGAGGGCATAGAGGGTGACGGCACGATACATGGCTCCTGTATCCACATACACATATCCAATCTCTTTGGCCAGTTGTTTTGCCATCGTGCTCTTGCCGCAGCTGGAGTGGCCGTCGATGGCAATGATAATCTTCTTCATAATGAATAACTTGCGTTGATGATGATGGAGGAGGCGGCTACGTGGTATTTGCCATAAGCCACGCCCACCTTAAATTTCTTCACGTTGAGTCCTGCACCGATGCTGAAACCAGCCCAATGCGCTTTGTCATTCACCTTCATTTCGTGTGCTCTGCGGAAGTTGTATCCCAAAGCCACCCATGTGTTGTTCGATGGCAGAATGTCCATGCCTAACACAAAGTGCTGGATGAACTTGACATCGTCCCAGTTGGTGATGTCATCCGCTGTCAGCGACACTCTCAACGGGGCGTTGGCGAAGTCTTTGCTGATGCCTAAGGCGAGGTCGAAGGGGAGCGACTGCTTGTTGCCGTCGTCGTAGAGCGACTTGATTTGTCCGCCGAGGTTTCGTCCCACTGTCGAGAAGGAGAAGCCGCGGTCTTCGTCAAAGTAGTTCAAGGAGAGGTCAGCTCCCAGGGCGGTGCTGGAATAGTTGGCGTAGTTGCTCAGCAGCACCTTCGCCGTGATGGCACCGCTCCATCGGTCGCTCAACAAATAGGAGTAGGAAGTCTGGATGTCGATGTCCTTGGCTGAAAAACTGCCAATCACCGCTCCTGTCTCGTCCGTTTCATCCATCTTGCCATAGTTCAGCATCAGCGCGCCGATGCTCCATGTGCCGCGCTCTCCGATGGCTTTGGCATAGCCTGCCGAGAAGAGGTTGCTCGAACGGATGTAGGAATTATACCCCAGCCAGATGCTGTTGTCCGACACGTTCGTCATCAGGGCTGCATTCGTCCACATCATGCTGGCATCGTCTTCCACAATGCTGATGTTGGCTCCTCCCAATGCAGCTGAGTGCGCACTGACAGGAACATGCAGAAACTGGTAACCGAATTTACCATCCTGTCCCCATGCTGTTGCGGTGAACAACAGAAGGGTCAAGAGGATGAGGTGTCTATTTAATCGTGTCATAATAAGTGTCTAAAAGTTTCTTTGCAGCCACAAAAGAGGTGATTTGTCCACCCAGCACCTCTTTCTCCATGTCGCTGATGAGGCTCTTGATGGTGGGGTTGTAGTAGAAACTGTTCTTCAGGTGCTCGTTGATGCTCTCATACATCCAGTACTTCGACTGCTCGTTTCTCCTGAACTGGAAGTATCCGTTTTCCTTCACTTTGTCGATATAGCGGAAAATCATCTTGAGCACCTCGTCGATGTTCAGTTCGTAGAATCCAGAATAGCACATCACTTCTGGCACAATGCCACTGTCGGGCAGGGGGAAGAGATGGAGCGCATTGCGGAAATGTGTCGCTGCCAGCTGTGCCTTGTCCACGTTGTTGCCGTCGGCCTTGTTGATGACGATGCCATCGGCAATTTCCATGATGCCTCGCTTGATGCCTTGCAGTTCATCGCCTGTGCCTGCCAGCTGGATGAGCAGGAAGTAATCGACCATCGAATGGCAGGCTGTCTCGCTCTGACCCACACCCACTGTTTCCACGAAGATGTTGTCGTAACCAGCTGCCTCGCACAGGATGATGGTTTCGCGTGTCTTCCTTGCCACACCTCCCAGACTGCCCGCTGTAGGGCTGGGACGAATGAACGACTTGGGGTGTACGGCCAGTTTCTCCATGCGGGTCTTGTCGCCCAAAATGCTGCCTTTGGTCTTTTCCGATGACGGGTCAATGGCCAGCACTGCCAGTTTTCCGCCGTAGTTTTCCAACAGGTGTACGCCAAATGCGTCGATACTGGTTGATTTTCCAGCGCCAGGCACACCGCTGATGCCGATTCTGACGGAGTTGCCAGAGTAGGGTAGGCACTTTTCTATTACTTCTTGTGCAATGACCTGATGTTCAGGCAATACACTTTCAATCAGCGTCACCGCCTGACTCAGCATGCTGACGTTGCCTTTCAGAATGCCTTCCACATATTCAGCGGGGGTGAACAGCTTCTGTCGCTTCTTCCTCATCTGACTCAGGTAAGGATTCACAATCGAAGGCTGCGCCACGCCTGCATTCACCTGCAAACCTGCAAATTCTTCACTGTTCTCTGGATGTTCCATCATCGTCTTGTTTTTGTTGACCGCAACGATGTTGTGGTCTCATTGGCTTATTTCTCAAAGTTCACGTTCACCACTTCCTTGGGTCTCTTGGGGTCGTTGGTGATGATGAGTACACGGGGTTGCGCTTTCGACATACCCAGGAAGCGTGCATCGACCGTGACGGTCATCTTCACTTCTTCACCAGCCTGCAAGTCGGTCTTGGGCAGCGCTACGGCAATGGCTTGATTGAATGCCTGAATCTTGCTCAACTTCAGCACTCCCGTTCCCTTATTGCTGATTTTTATTTCACCTTTCAGCTTGGTCTTCTTGCCCAACTTGCCGATGTTCAGTTCGGTGGTGGAGATGTGGAACTGCGGCTTTCGGGTAAACTCTTCCGCAAAGTGGAGGTCTGGCAGTTTTACCGCCGATACTGCGATTTCGTTGCTTGGTCCCACCTTGTCGCCTGAGAAGCGTGCCAGATAAATGCTCGTCTGATTCAGTCCCAAATCTTTCAGTTCCTCGCTGTGCAAGGTCAGTTCAATCTTGCCCCGTCTGCCTCGTGCAATCATTTCAGGCTTGTACTCCGCCGTCAGATAGGGAGGCAGGTGCATTAGCGCAGGTGTATAGACCGTCTGGCTGTTGTTCAGTATCTCAATCTCCACTTTTGCTGAGTCGCCGGCATTCACGTCGGTGAACTCCACGTTGTTGGTGCTCAGCATGATGTCATCTATCTCATAGGGGAAAATCTCCTCCAGCGTCTTCTTCGTTCCGTTGCTGACCAGTGCTTTCATGCGGATGCGCACAGGTTTGTCACCTGCATTGGTGTAAACGTCGATGTAGCGGTCGAAATGACCCAATAGCTGCGCATCATAGGTGATTTTGATTTCTCCTGCATCACCTTTCAGAAGCGCGTCCCTTGTCCATTGTGGTGTCAAACAGCCGCAACCTGCATCTACATCGCGGATGATGAGGGGCTCTTTCTCCTTGTTGCTGAACTTGAACACGGCTGTCACGGGTTTCTTCCACAACGTGGTGCCTGCATTGACGGTTGTCTTTTCAAACGCAATTCTCTGTGCCCACATCCCAACGGACGAAGCGAATCCTAACGCACATATTATAACGTATCTTTTCATCTTTATATTGTCTTATAAAATGGTTATTCCATGCAAAGATACGCTTTTTTCCTTGAACTCACACTATAATTGTCTAAAAAACGTACCCCTCGGCTACGGTAAGGCGTAGTCGAGGGGTACGGCATGATGTAGTCGAGGGGTACGATGTTGACGGATGTTATCAACGACCGTTTCTCTCGCCGACTTATTTGCTTTCGTCGAGTGCGGCAATCTTGGCCTTCACTTCCTGCATGTCGGCCTTGAGTTTGTCCATCTTGCGGTTCAGCTCTTCGATGAGGGAGTTGCCCTGCTTCGACTTGCTGGAGAGGGTCAAGAAACCCAGATTGTTTTCGTAGGTCTTGATTTCGTTTCTCAAGATGTCGAGCTGACGGGTGAGACGTGAACGGAGGTCGTTGCCGTTGCTGCCCTTGATGCTTTCTTTGAAGCGGTCGAGGCGGCGCTGTGCGGCATGCTGGTTGGCATAGCCGTAGAGACGATCCATCTGTTCGCGCAGCAGTTTGTAGAGCTTATCCTTCTCCTTGAAAGGCACATGGCCAATCTGGTTCCACTCCTCTTGTGCTTCGCGCAGTTTGGTGCGGAGGTCGCCTTCAAACTTCTCTGGTTCGATGGCAGCCAGCATGTCGATGATGGCCTTCTTCTTCTCCATGTTCGCCGTCTGTTCAGCATGCACGTCTTTGTTGGCCTCTTTCTTGGCGGCGAAGAATGCGTCGCAGGCTGCATTGAAGCGTTCCCAGATTTGGTCGCTGTACTTCTTGGGCACGGTGCCAATCTCTTTCCACTTCTTCTGCAGTTCCACCAGTGCGTCGGTGGTGGCTTTCCAGTCGGTGCTGTCCTTCAGTGCCTCAGCCTGCTCCACCAAGTCGAGTTTGAGAGCATAGTTCTGGTTGAGGTTGTCGCGCACGGTCTGGAAGTATGCGCTCTTGCGGGTGAAGAAGTTATCGCAAGCGGCACGGAAACGCTCGAAGATTTTTGTGTTCATCTTCTGGGGTGCATAGCCGATAGTCTTCCACTCGGCTTGCAGGGCGGTGATTTTATCGCTGAGGGCATTCCAGTCAGCGAAAGTCTTCAGTTCGTCAAGATTGAAGCCTTCGATAGTTTCGCAGATGGCAGTCTTCTTTTCGAGGTTCTCCTCTTCCTTCTGCTTGCGGGCTTCAAAGAATTCTTGGTGACGCTTGTTGATGACAGTTGAAGCATCCTTGAAGCGTGTCCAAATCTGTTCGCGCAGGTCGCTGGCTACAGGGCCTGTCTCGCGGAAGTCCTGATGCAGCTGCTGCAATTTGCGGAAAGCCACAACGATGTCGGTTTCTTCGGCCAGTTTTTCGGCTGCTTCGCAGAGAGCCGTCTTGCGCTCCAGGTTCTTCTTGAAGTCGTAGGCACGAAGTTCGTTGTTCAGTTTGAGGGTATCGTAAAACGCTTCGACGGCTTGCTGGTAGTTCTTCCACAGCGTGGTTGCCTTGTCGGCTGGCACCTCCTTGATGTCGTTCCACTGCTGTTGCAACTCCTTGAAGTCGTTGTAGGCGCGGTTGATTTCGTCTGGATTCTCGGTGAGCGTCTTGATTTTCTCAATGATTTCCACCTTCTTCTGATAGTTCTCCTCGCGTTCCTGTTCGAGGGCAGCGGCTGCGGCAGCACGTTTTTCACGCACAACGGCCATCAGTTCCTTGAAGGTGTTCTCGTCAGGGTCGGGCGTTGGAGCATACTCCTCGGCTGCGCCTCCTTCTTCGATAAACTTCTTGTAAGCTGCATCGGCTTCCTGATGGTGGATGCGGTAGAAGTTGCTCTTGAGGCTGTCGAGTTCTTGGCGGGTTACTTCTTCGTCACTTTGAGCCAATGTCTTGAGGCGGTCAATGACTTCAGCCTTAGTGGTGTAGGTGGCGAAAGAGGTGGTAGCAGTTTCTTCCTGAGGCTCTTCTGTTGTTTCTTCAGCAGGTTCCGTGGCTTCCTCGGCAGCAGGTTCCGTGGTTTCCACGGCAGCTTTTTCTTTGGTTGCAGGCTCTTCGGCAACAGGCTCTGTGTTCTCCTCGGCAACAGGGGCAGTTGTTACTTCTTCTGCTGCAACGGTTGATGCTGGCTCTTCTGCTGCAACGGGTGCAGTTGCGGGTTCGGCGGTAGGTTCAACTACCGGCTCCTCAGTGGGGTTCTGAATTTCAGTCATAGTTTTTAGTGTATTATGTTAAGCATGATTGTATATACATAGATGACTGCGGCTGGAATGGCGAGCAGTGAACTATCAAAGCGATCGAGCATGCCTCCATGCCCCGGTAGAATGTTGCCTGAGTCTTTGATGCCCAGGCGGCGTTTGAGCAATGACTCCACGAGGTCGCCCCACGTGCCCACCACAACGGTGAGTGTGGCAAAGCCAGCCCACAAAAGGTGGTTAGTCAGGGGTGACAAAGTCTCTGCAAACGGAACGAAATAGGCGATGACCTGTGATGCCGCAATGGCCGTGATGCCGCCGCCGATGCTGCCTTCCCACGATTTCTTGGGAGAGATGCGTGGAAAGAGTCGGTGCTTGCCCAGCCATGAACCAAACAGGTAGGCTCCAGTGTCGCTGGCCCAAAGGAAGATGAACAGTGAGAGTGCATACCAGTAGTAGTAGGTGACTCCTGCTGGTGTGGCAATGAAACAGAGGGTGTTGAGCGATGCGAAAGGCAGCGCGATGTACAGTTGTGCCATGAAGGTCATGGCCCAGTTCTGGATGTTGTCAGGACGGTCGAAATACAGTTCCGACACCAAAAGATAGATGATAGAGATGAGGTAGGGGATGAAGACTTCCGACCCCATGATGTTGGTGTTGAACGTCCACACGGCGACAAACAGGTAGGCAGCAGCCACCGTGGTGATGAAACGGTTGACATGCAGGTGCATGTTCCGGTTGACAATCGTAGTGAACTCCCAGACCGTCAAGGCGGTGATGACGGTGAAGAGTATCAGGAGAGAGATGGGTTTATATACGATGCCGCCAACAAGGATGATGACGAACAACGCTCCCGTAATTGCACGTATAATCAGGTTCTTCACGTTTCTTTCGGTTTGTCAGTTTCTTTTTTCTCTTGGGATGTTCCAGCCTCTGCCTGTTCAGCCTTGGCTTTTTCAGCCTTCTCTACCACCGCCTGAACGATTTTCTGACGGATGATTTCTTCATTTTCCTTCTTGTGATCGGTTGCATTGGAAGGCTTGTCTTTTTCCTCCTCCTCAGCCTCCGCATTGGCAGCCAGAATCTCGTCGGTGCGCGAGGTCCAAGGTCGTTTGCCAAAGATTTCTTCAAGGTCTTCGGCAAAGATGACTTCGCGGTCGATGAGCAGTTGAGCCAGTTTGGCATGACCTTCCTTGTGCTCCAGCAGCACCTTTTTGGCACGTTCGTATTCGGTGGCGATGAGTTTGCGCACTTCCTCGTCGATGGTTTCAGCCGTCTTGTCGCTGTAAGGCTTGTTGAACTGATACTCTTGGTTGTCGTAGTAGCAGAGGTTGGGCAGTTTCTCGCCCATACCGGCGTAGGCAATCATGCCGTAGGCACGTTTGGTCACCTTTTCCAAGTCGTTCATCGCACCGGTTGAGATGCGTCCCGTGAAGAGTTCTTCGGCGGCACGGCCACCCAGCGTGGCACAGATTTCGTCGAGAATCTCTTCCTTAGTGGAGATTTGGCGCTCTTCGGGCATGTACCAAGCGGCACCGAGTGCTTGGCCTCGTGGCACGATGGTCACTTTGACGAGCGGATTGGCATATTCGAGGAACCATGAGATGGTTGCATGGCCAGCCTCATGCAGGGCAATAGTGCGTTTCTCGTGAGCGGTGAGCAGTTTGGTCTTCTTCTCCAAGCCGCCGATGATGCGGTCAACGGCATCGAGGAAGCATTGCTTGTCCACCCAATCCTTATTGTTGCGGGCAGCGATGAGGGCAGCCTCGTTGCACACGTTGGCAATGTCGGCTCCTGAGAATCCGGGCGTTTGACGTGCCAGTTGCGCCACATCGACGGTTTCGTCTATCTTGAGGGGTTGCAAGTGAACCATGAAGATTTCCTTGCGCTCGTTCAGGTCGGGCAAATCGACGTGTATCTGGCGGTCGAAACGTCCTGCACGGAGCAGGGCACCGTCGAGAATGTCGGCACGGTTGGTGGCAGCCATGATGATGATGCCGCTGTTGGTTCCGAAGCCGTCCATCTCGGTGAGCAGCTGATTCAGTGTGCTTTCGCGCTCATCGTTGCCACCCATTGCGGCAGTTTTGCTGCGCGCACGGCCAATCGCATCAATCTCGTCGATGAAGATGATGCAGGGTGCTTTGGCTTTTGCCTGCTGGAAAAGGTCGCGCACACGGCTGGCTCCCACGCCGACAAACATTTCGACGAACTCGGAGCCGGAGAGCGAGAAGAAGGGTACACCTGCCTCGCCTGCTACAGCCTTGGCCAACAAGGTCTTACCTGTTCCTGGAGGACCTACAAGCAAGGCTCCCTTGGGTATCTTACCACCAAGGTTGGTGTATTTCTCTGGGGTTTTCAGGAAATCGACAATCTCCTGCACTTCCTGCTTGGCACTCGCCTGTCCTGCTACATCCTTGAAGGTGATTTTCGGCGTGTTCTTGTCGTCTTTGTCAAACAACTGCGCCTTTGAGCGACCCACGGAAAAGATGCTGCCGGCACCGCCCATGAAGCCTGAGCCGCTCCCCATGCCTCGCATGATGAACAGCCAGATGAGCACGATGATGATGATGGGGGCAAAGTTCCAGAGAAGGTTGCCCAGGAAGTCGTTATCCCTCTCGTAAGTGACCTTTCCCTTGAAGTTTCCCTTCTCGTTCTGCGCATCGAGGAAACTCTCCAGATTGTCGATGGAACCAAACTCCACCTTGATGCGGGCATCTTTTTTGTTGTTATTGCCCACACCAAACACCTGCCTGCTATACTTGGCATCGATGGCGAGTGTGAGGGTGTTGTTGTCCTTGTTGATGGTCACGTCAGACACATATCCCTTCACTACAAATTCCTTGAAAGTGGTGAAGTCAACGCTGCGTGAAGCAGAGGAGTCGTGGCGTGTGAAAATCATGAATGCCAACCCTGCAATGAGCAGGATGTAGAGCCACGTGAAGTTAAAGCGTGGCTTTTGCATTCTGTTGTTATTATCGCTGTTATTCAATTTCTTATCGTTCATGATTCTGCTTTATTCAATATCAGGCACATCGGTGATTTCTGCGTCTTCCCACAGGTTGTCAATGTCGTAGAATTCACGTGCATCCGGCACAAAGATGTGGACAACCACATCGATGAAGTCGAGTGCTACCCAGAGGTTGTTTCTTGTGCCATCGACAGCCGACGGACGTGTGTTGGCTTGCTTGCGGGCGAACTCGCGCACCGATTCGGTCAGCGCTGCCACTTGGCTGGGCGAGTTACCTTCGCCGATGACCAGATATTTCGTGATGGTATCGTCGATGCCTTCCAGGTTGACGATGCGTATTTTTTTGCCTTTCTTTTCTTGTATGCCTGCCACACAGGCGTTTACTAACTTTTGCGTTTCTGTCATGTATATATAATATAATGTATATCAGTTTTCACTTGCGGAACCCCATGTGCCGAAGTTCACTCGCGGGCTTCTTCCATTTCCCGTTTCTTTTTCTCCTCAATCATTTGGAAGTCCTTGGGACGGAGCACGAAGTTGCTGCCGAGATACTTCTCTTTCACGATGTGGTTGTTGGCCAGTTCTTTCGGTGTTCCTTTGAAGAGGATGCGTCCCTCGAAGAGCAAATAGGCGCGGTCGGTAATGCAGAGCGTTTCCTGCACGTTGTGGTCGGTGATGAGGATGCCGATGTTGCGGTCTTTCAGTTTCCACACCACATATTGGATGTCTTCCACGGCGATGGGGTCCACACCTGCAAAAGGTTCGTCGAGCATGATGAACTTCGGGTCGATGGCCAGACAGCGGGCAATCTCGCAGCGTCGCCGCTCGCCGCCCGAGAGCTGGTTGCCCTTGTTCTTCCTCACTTTCTGCAGGTTGAACTCATCGAGCAGGCGTTCGAGGTTCTCCCGTTGCTCCTCCGTCGATTTGTACTTCATCTCCAGCACCGTCATGATGTTATCCTCCACGCTCATGGTGCGGAACACGCTGGCCTCCTGGGCCAGGTAGCCCACACCCTTTTTGGCGCGGGTGGACACAGGGTCTTTGGTGATTTCCTGGTCGTTGATGAACACCTGTCCGGCATTGGGCACCACAAGCCCCGTGGTCATGTAGAATGAGGTGGTCTTTCCGGCTCCGTTTGGCCCCAGCAATCCCACGATTTCTCCTTGTCGCACACTGATGGACACCTGATTGGCGACCGTGCGCTTGCCGTATGTCTTGACCAAATTGCGGGTGTAGAGGGTGTTTCGTTCGTCCGAATATTCGGGTATGTCCTCATCGCCCGCATTGGTGGTTGCGGATATCTTTTTTAACTCCATATCATATCAAATTAGTTACAAAAGTACGAATTGTTTGTTGATTAGTCACTTTCTAAAGCAAAAAACTATGTTAAAATGTGCTCTTTTGAACAAAAATGGCTAATTTTGCAAAGATTTTGTCAAGTATAAATCATTAAAAACGCAATAAAGTGCTTTCGTTAAAGAGTGGATTGACCCATCTGGGCAGATATGTCATGCTGATGGGTAGAGTGCTTTCACAGCCCGACCGATGGCGGATGTTCATGAAGCAGTATGTGACCGAAATGTATCAGTTGGGTTACAACTCCATAGGCATCGTGCTCATCATTTCCTTTTTCATCGGTGCCGTGATATGCCTGCAGATTAAACTGAACATTCAAAGCCCCTGGATGCCCCGCATGGTGGTAGGTTACACCACGCGCGAAATCATGCTCCTCGAATTTTCGTCGAGCATCATGTGCCTCATCCTGGCTGGTAAGGTGGGTTCTAACATCGCTTCAGAAATTGGTACAATGAGAATAACTCAACAGATTGATGCTCTTGATATTATGGGAGTTAATTCAGCAAACTATCTCATCCTGCCGAAGATTGTGGGGTTGATGACCATCATGCCCATTCTCGTCACGCTGAGTGTGGCGGCGGGCATCATAGGCGCCTATGCCACCTCCCTGCTCGGCACCACGACGGTGCCCGAACTGACGGAGGGCTTCCGCTACCAGTTCAACCAGTGGTTCTTCTGGTGTGGCATGATCAAGGCGGTCGTCTATGCCTTTATCATCACCAGCGTATCCGCCTACAAAGGCTACACCGTGGAAGGCGGTAGCGTGGAGGTGGGCAAGTCGAGCACCGATGCCGTCGTCACAAGCAGTATTCTCGTACTGTTCTCCGACATTTTCCTGACCAACATGCTCACTTAGTGAAGAGTGGAAGTGCTGCTTCGGCACGGATGCCGATGTAGCAAATGCTACACTGACGTTGTAGCAAACGCTACACTGGCACTGTAGCAACTGCTACACTGGCGATGTAGCAACTGCTACACTAGGTAGTGTAGCAAAATGGGAAACGAACTAAAACCATAACAGAAACGGAATGATTAAAGTAGAACATCTGTATAAGAGTTTTGAGGACCGTGACGTGCTCAAGGACATCAATGCCATCTTCCGCGATGGCGAGGTCAACCTCATCATCGGCCAGAGCGGTAGCGGAAAGACCGTGCTGATGAAGAATATTGTGGGGCTGCTCACACCGACCAGCGGCAGCATCTATTACGACAACCGCGATTTCGTGACGCTGACGAAGAAGGAGAGAATCCTGCTGCGACGCGAGATGGGCATGATTTTCCAGAGTGCCGCGCTGTTCGACTCGATGACGGTGCTCGACAACGTGATGTTCCCGCTCAACATGTTTTCCTACGACGCTTATGAAGACCGTCGGAAACGCGCACTCGACTGCTTGGCGCGTGTCAACCTGCAAGGTGCCGAAAACAAGTTCCCGGGCGAGATTTCGGGCGGTATGCAGAAACGTGTGGCCATCGCACGTGCCATTGTACTCCAACCCAAATACCTCTTCTGCGATGAGCCGAACTCTGGTCTTGACCCCAAGACGAGCATCGTGATTGACGAACTCATCGCCGGCATCACCCACGAGGACAAAATCACCACCATCGTCAACACCCACGACATGAACTCTGTGATGGGCATCGGCGAGAACATCACCTTCATTTGCGAAGGACGTGCTGAGTGGCAGGGTAATAACAAGGAAATCATGGATGCCACCAACAAGAAACTGGAAGACTTCATCTTCGCCAGCGATATCCTCCGTCAGGCAAAGGAACTGCACGACCAACAACAACGAATGTCACGAATATGACGAATTTTAGTAAGGCATCCATTCGTTTTCATTCGTTGCCGCTTGCGGCATTGATGACTTGATTCGTTCAATTAGAAAAAATCGTTGTTGAAAAACATGATTGTTTGCATAGCAGAGAAACCGAGTGTGGCACGTGACATTGCCAATGTGTTGGGTGCCAGAGAGATGAAGCAGGGCTACATCGAGGGCAACGGCTATCAGGTCACATGGACGTTCGGTCATTTGTGCGAACTGAAGGAGCCTGATGAGTACAATCCCCGTTGGAAACGTTGGGACTTATGGGATCTCCCCATGATTCCGGCGCGTTTCGGCATTCGCCTGAAGGATGATGACGGAGTGAAGCGGCAGTTTGCCACCATCGAGAAACTCATGCAGGCAGCCGATGGCATCATCAACTGCGGCGATGCCGGGCAAGAAGGTGAACTGATTCAGCGGTGGGTGATGCAGAAGGCTGGAGCGAAATGCCCTGTCAAACGTCTGTGGATTTCTTCGCTGACCGAAGAGGCTATCCGTGAAGGATTCAACAATCTGAAAGACCAAATCGAATATCAATCGCTCTATGAGGCAGGACTTTGCCGCGCCATCGGCGACTGGACACTCGGCATGAACGCCACACGCCTCTACACGCTCAAGTATGGACAGCAGAAACAGGTGCTCTCCATCGGACGTGTGCAGACCCCCACACTGGCACTCATCGTGCGTCGCCAACAGGAGATTGAGAGTTTCGTGCCTAAACAGAGTTGGGTGCTCTCCACACTCTATCGCGACACCAAATTCACCGCCATCGCCCACGACGAGGAAGCCGAAGCCGAAGATGCCGCCGAAGTGAAAGCGGCTGCAGAGCAGGGCAAGACCCTCAAGGGCAAAGGACCCATCTACAAACAGGTGGAGTTCTCGACGGAAGAAGAGGGTAGGGCTGTACTCCAATCCATTGAAGGGCAACCTTTTACCGTCACCGACATCCAGAAGAAGAAAGGAACGGAAGCACCGCCTCGACTCTACGACCTGACCTCCTTGCAGGTGGATTGCAACCGCAAGTTTGGCTATTCTGCCGAGCAAACTCTGCAACTCATTCAGAGCCTCTACGAAAAGAAATTCACCACCTATCCACGTGTCGATACCACCTTCCTCAGCGATGACATCTATGCCAAATGCCCCCAGACGCTCCGAGGCTTGAAAGACTATGAGCAGTTCACACAGCCACTCGAAGGCAAACCGCTCCCCAAGTCGAAGAAGGTCTTTGACTCATCCAAAGTGACTGACCACCACGCCATTATCCCCACAGGTGTGCCAGCTATCAGTCTCACTGATATGGAACGCAGGGTGTACGACTTGGTGACTCGTGCCTTCATCGCCGTCTTCTATCCCGACTGCAAGTTCGAGACCACGACGGTGTATGGAGAGGTAATTCAAGCCCCCTCCGACTCCCCCAAGGGGGAGGAAGAGCCATCCGGGGTGTTGTTTCGCGCCAGTGGACGGGTGATTCTTGACGAGGGTTGGAAGGTCATCTACAAAAACATAACAGACTCTTCCGACGAAAACATGCCGGATGGTAACTCCTCCCCCTTGGGGGAGGCTGGGTGGGGGCGTGGCGAGTCTGGTCCTCACATCCCCTCTCTTTCCGAGAAATGGACACAACCTCCTAAACCCTACACGGAGGCGACGCTCCTTCGTGCGATGGAGACAGCAGGCAAGTTTGTTGATAATGAGGAACTCCGCGATGCCATGAAGGAGAACGGCATCGGCCGTCCTTCCACCCGTGCCGCCATCATCGAAACCCTTTTCAAGCGGCACTACATCCGCAAGGAACGCAAAAGCCTCGTTGCCACTCCCACAGGTGTGGAACTCATCGGCATCATCCACGAGGAACTCCTCAAGAGTGCCGAACTCACTGGCCTTTGGGAAAAGAAACTCCGCGAGATTGAGCGTCATCAATACGATGCCCAGACCTTCATCGCCGAACTCAAACAGATGGTCACCGACATCATCAACACCGTCCGCAATGACCACTCCAACCGGCAAGTGGCTGTGACGACTGAGGAAGACCTGAAGAAAAAACGCACATCCTCTAAGCCGGCCCCCCAACTCTCAACTGTCAACTCTCAACTGTCAACTTCCAATGCCCCAGCAGGCTTCCAACCCAGCCCACGCGCTGGGCGAAGTTCAAAGTCTCGTAAAGCCCAATCCCCGAAAACTAAGACCACCGAGCAGGTCAAAGCCGAGCACAACCCCGATGAAATCATCGGCATGCCATGCCCCGTCTGCCACGAAGGCCACATCATCAAAGGCAAAACCGCCTACGGCTGCTCCCGTTGGAAAGAAGGCTGCACCTATCGCCTGCCGTTTGAACAAGCGTAGTTTGTTAATTCGTGTACTGCTGCACAAAAAAGTTGGGCAAGAACCACAAAAAAGTCCTTGCCCTTCTTGTTTGTTTCGAAAATTTTTTTGTACCTTTGTAACTGCATTGTCAATCAAACCTAAGCGTAGGTGGCAGTGTAACAACTTATTGGTAATAACAACAGCGTTTGTGCTATATTCGGTAATGTCCTAGAACCTAGCAACTTCATCCGACATTCACGAAAGGTAGAGTACTAACGTCTGCGCGGTAGCGTGGGCGGGACTTATCCTCGTGAATGGGTTTTGCTAGGACCTTAGGACATAGGAAAGAGCCGTTTCACGCTCTTTTCATGCCCTAAGGTTCTTGCTTGTAGAACCCGTCCTTCCGAAGAACAGCCTTTCGCTTCAAGTACAAAAACATCAAACTCCTTGCGATAATATAAACATCATAAAGGAACAAAACTTCTATATATAGTCATTAAAAAAACACTTACATTATGGAGCATCTTGATTTAGAAAAAGTAAAACAGGCTATTGATGCAATACCTGACATCAGATTCGATTCTCATCGTTTAATCAAAGAACTTGTAAAACAGCATGAGGATGAGTACATCATGATGTTAAAACCTCATCAAGGAGGTTTTAGAGAACTACATGGCACAATTGGGCGTTTCCTGTCATCACATCAAGAAGAATTTAATATACAAAAAATCGAAACTCAATCCAGTGAAAATGTAAAAGGGTATGAGAGTCGGAATGCATTATGGGAAAAGAAAAACAAGCATTAATGAACTAACTTGTCAGAAGTAATTCTGCGGATAAGACTACTATTCTTTGTTATTAATTATGTTTGAGAGAAAAGTTGGAAGTACATAAAATGCTTAGGGAAAAGTAAAAGTGACATCTTCTAGTCTTTTCAAGAAAACAAAAAAGAAACTATCATGATGAAAGGTTGTCTGAGTATTATATTGGTATCATTAGCAATAGTTCTTTGCTTTATGTTTCCATTCCTTTCTATTCCTGTGATTGCAACTGCATGTATAATTATAGGTCTTTTATTATGTAAAGAAGTTTTTTTGTTTATTTTAAACCTCTATTGGACTCTTTATGGGGCAATTCTTGACCTTTTCGTTGTGCTGATCAGTAATTTTTCTCCATCTTTTAGCCTACATTATGACAAATATAGGGTTTACTATATTACTTTGCTTGAAATTGTATGTACGATTTTCCTTATTCATATAACAGGACTTCGTTTTTTATATTCGATTATAATATCACTTGTTATAGCAGTACCTTCTTTATTTAGAAACATTACGGCAAAGCGTGCAATTTCCGAAGAACTTTGGGAAATGAAGAAGGCAAATCTTATTAGAAGTGGCAAATCGTATGAAGAGGCATTGGATTATTTAAATGAACGCTTTACAATTGAATAACGGACTATAATAAAATTGAGTATATGAGATATTCTGTTTACTGTTTTATTTTATTCATTAATTAAGAATCATCATTATGAAATCGTTTAGAAGTAACAAAAAAATCATAAAAGCAACGCTCTGGAACAAAGAACGATATGTGCTTGTTTCCTTTTTTATTGGTATTAGCATCTCCTTGGGAGCGTGTAAAGAAAATTCTAATAATGAGGTGGATATAACTGAAGGGCTTATTAAAGCAGTGCACCGTTATTCGGACGAAATTGAAGCAAAAGAAAGGGTGGAAAGACAAAAAGAAGCAGAACTAATAGGAACATATATTATTGGCGAAAATTACGGAATAATGGGTATATATCCAGATAAGACCGTTAGGATAAAAATCCATGGTGGAACTTACGCTGGTTCCGTGGTCACAGGACTATTTGGAGATTACGATGATTATGTTGAAATAGACATATCCGAATCCATACCTGTAAAATGGAATGGGTGGTTTTGGGAAGATGCTTTTAGTTTATATATGGATGTTCATAAAGAATATCTCTATTTTAGTTATAGTGCATACAAAGCAAAGGATGAGAATAATAGATGGATGATTAGGAGGAGAAATCCTAATGATAATTCCTCGGAATACCCACAAAAGAAAATACGTGTCGTGACTGATAATTCAGAGAGCAGTTTATATGAAAACTATGGAATGAAGATGTCTGTAAATGAAATGATTGAATTTGGAAAAAAATATGAGAAAGGATTGGACTGTAATAAAGATCCACAAAAAGCTTTTTACTATTACCAAAAAGCAGCGGAAATGGGAGATGCCACAGGATTAAATAAGATGGGAAACATGTACTCACAGGGCATCGGATGTGAACGAGATCCTGCCACCGCTTTTTATTATTATAAGCAAGCCGCAGAAAAAGGAAACATGTACGCACAGTTCAATCTCGCCAATTTTTATTGGCTCGGAAGCGTAGTGGAAGAAGATAGGGAGTTGGCGATTATTTGGTTTCGCCGCTCTGCTGCACAAGGTTATACCCCCGCAAAAAAGTTCTTGAAAGAAATGGTGGGAGAGGAGATGTGAGATTTTTCTTTTCCTTAGCCCCCATCAAAAGGCTCCACACAATATCGGAGCCTTTTTTTCGTTTTTAGTAGTATGCAACGGAGGATTTTCCACATATTTATATATATAGCATTCATATACACGGTGGTGCTGATGGTGTGTGCCTGCTCCAACGAGAGTATTGCTTTCAAGAAGGCGGAGCAGAGTTATGCCATCGGTGAATACTATGCGGCGAGCATCAACTACAAGAAGTCCTACTCCCGTTGTGCGCCGAAGGAGAAGGCGAAGCGGGCTGTCAGGGCTTTTATGATGGGTGAATGCTACCGGCGTATCGGCTACACACAGAAGGCGATGGCGGCTTATACGAATGCGCTCCGTTACAACGTGGAGGACAGTACCGCCTATCTGCACTTGGCGCGTCAGCAGTTGAAGGCTGGGCAATATAAGCAGGCGGCGCAAAACTTCACTCACTTTCTGGAATATGAACCGGGCAGTGAGTTGGCGCATAGCGGATTGCTGTCCTGTGAGTTGGGGCCGCAATGGAAAGCGAAACCAAATCAGTACAAGATAAAGAAAGAGGCTGTCTTCAATTCTCGACGTTCTGATTACAGCCCCATGCTGGTGGGCGATGATGCCGACCAGATTGTTCTGTCTTCCACTCGCAAGGATGCAACAGGCGATGACATTTCGGGTGTTACAGGTCTAAAGTTTGGAGACCTTTTCTCCTCCCGGAAGAACGAGCAAGGCAAGTGGCAACCTGTGGAAAAGATTGAGAGTGAGGTGAATACGGAGTATGACGAAGGAGCCTCTTGCCTCAGTCCTGACGGCAAGACGATGTACTTCACCCGTTGCAGCAGCGATCCCGACTATCCGCGCTATGCCGAGATTTGGCAGTCGCAACGCAGCGATGCCTCTTGGAGCAAGCCGACCAAATGCGCCATCTCTCGCGACACTCTTACGGCTTTTGCCCATCCAGCCGTCAGCCCCGATGGTCAATGGCTCTACTTTGTCAGCGATGCTCAGGGCGGCGAGGGAGGACTTGACATCTGGCGCACACGCATTCTCCAGAGCGGCTTTGGCGGAATGGAGAATCTGGGACGGCCCATCAACACGGCAGGCGATGAGATGTTCCCGTCGTTCCGTCCGAATGGCGACCTCTATTTCTCGTCCGATGGTCATCCGGGCATGGGCGGCTTGGACATTTTCATTGCCCATGAGGACTCTATCCGTGGTACCATTGTGGAGAATCAGCAATACCCGCTCAACTCTGCTGCCGATGATTATGGCATGACCTTCGAAGGGGTGCATAATCGTGGCTACTTCTGTTCCTCGCGAGGTGACGGCAAGGGCTGGGAACACATCTTCTCCTTCGAATGTCCTGAAATCCTGCAGACGGTGACGGGCTGGGTGTATGAGAAGGACGGCTACGAATTGCCTGAAGCCCTTGTCTATATGGTGGGCAACGATGGCACTAACCTGAAGCTCTCCGTGAAAGGCGATGGCTCCTTCACGCAGGTGCTCAAGCCTGACGTGGATTATGTGCTGCTCGGTACCTGCAAGGGCTATCTGAATGTGAAGAACGAAATCCGTGTGATGGATGCTGAGGAGAGCCACGAGTACACGTTGCAATTCCCCTTGCCACCTATCAACGTGCCTGTGTTGATAGACAACATTTTCTATGAGTTTGACAAGGCTGACCTCACGCCCGAATCGACTGAAGCACTCGACAAACTAGTGGAGATGATGAACGAGAATCCCAATATCACCATCGAACTTTCAGCCCATTGCGACTACCGAGGCAACGATGACTACAACCGTCGCCTTTCTCAACGGCGTGCCGAGTCGGTGGTGCGTTATCTCATTCAGCACGACATAGCCAAAGATCGCCTCACCGCTGTGGGTTATGGTGAATCCCGCCCGAAAATCATCACGAAGAAACTGGCGGAAACACTCCTTGCAGGCAATCCGAAGGTGGAGGTGCATGAGGCTGACACGCTCACAGAAGACTATATCCTCGCCTTCAAGGATAAAGATGCGCAGGAGGTGCTGAATGCTCTCAACCGCCGTACCGAGTTCCGTGTGCTGCGCACCACCTACGGTACGACACTCAACGAGTACAAACCTGAAGAAGAAGAAAAGAAAGCTGCGGCCAAACGGAAAGAAGAAACCGCCGAAGAGGAGAATTTCATCTTCTGACGGTTTCTACGTTCATTATGCTTCAGGGGTTTGTTCTGTGTTTTCTTCTGGCATTTCCTCGAACTCTTTCTCTCCTGTGCCATCTTCTCCTAAGAAGGTGTACTGGAACTTGTCGCTCTTGGCCGATGGGAACTGGGAGCGGGGGTCGATGTCGGGGCGATTCTGTAAATGTTCGAGGATGCGGAGGTGGGCATCCAAAGCGCTGTTGGCTTTGAGGCGCACACGGAAGGGGGTGTCAATGTATTGGCACTTGCCGGTGTCGGGCATGGTGATGACACGCTTGAACATGAGGAATACTTCCCACCAACCGATTTTCTGCTCGCTGAGAGCGTCCATGATGTTCTTCTTGCGCTCGGCCATGGTGACTGCGCGGTCGGCTTTTTGTTCCTTGCGCATGGCTTGTTCCTCCTTGAATTGTTCCATGGTTTCGGCTTCTGTCTTGAGGAAGAGCACGTAGTTGGAATAGCTCACCTTCAGACGAAAGGGGTAGAGATTGGATGAGTTGAGGAACGTGGCGATGCGGCTGGCCATGTTGCTTTCCATCTTGATTTCACCGATGGAACGCAGGAATTCGAGTGCTTCATCAATACTTTTTGCCAAGCACTCGTGGTCGAAATATCTAACGTATAAATTCATCTGTGTTGTTTAGCTTAGTTTTTTGTGTGCAAAGATAAGAAAAAAAGTGAAGAGAGAAAAGTGAAAAGTGAAAAATTTGCTGCCGCACTTGCACATCAACGGGTGGCAAACTCATGCGGTGGCAAATTTTTCACTTTTCTCTTTTCTCTTTTCCCTTATGATTTTCTGATTCTCCATTCTGCGGGGTAGAGGTTGTTGGCGCGGTTGCCGATGTTCTTGGCAAAACCAAGTGGATGGCCTTGATAAGCGATGAGCACATAGCCTCGGGGTGTGTTGGCTGGCAGCTGCAGTGCCTCAGTGCGCAGGTAGGCGATGGCTTGCTGTTCGTCCACCTCCACGATGGGAAAAGCCTGCCTGTTGAGGCCATTGCTCATGGCAAGGCTATGGCTGGGACGTCCGTGCTTGTCGGTCAACATGGGGTCTTCCATGCCGGTATACACCACTTTCAGGGTACGTTTAGCCAGTTGTAACAACCGCTCAGAGGTGTGCTTTTTGCGATGGCTGATCACGGGACTCTCGTCTGTCGAAGTCTTGCGCAACACGCTGATAAAGAAGCCCTCGCCCCTCGTCTTGTGCGGATAGAAGTGTGTGTTTGTCTCAGTCAATCCCCATTCCTTCAGAGGATGGCACGAGAGCACCTTGGCTCCCAATGTCTCAGCCATCCACGTCACGTTCTCCTCGTCTTCCTTGGCGTTGTAGGTGCAAGTGCTGTAGATGAAAAGGCCTCCTTCCTTGAGCGTGTGCCAGATGTTGCTGACGATGTCGCGTTGGCGTCGCCAGCACACGTCCACGTTGGCGAGGCTCCATTCGCCAATGCTGTCGGGGTCTTTGCGAAACATGCCCTCGCCCGAACAGGGGGCGTCGCAGATGATGAGGTCGAACACGTCGCCGAACGCCTGAAAATCTTCGGCACGGTTGTTCGTCACGATGCAGTTGGGATTACCCCATTTCGTGATGTTCTCTGCCAAGATGTTGGCGCGTTGCCGCATCACTTCGTTGGCTATCAGCAGTGAGCCGTCGGGCAGTTCCGACAGGGCCAATGTCGATTTGCCGCCAGGCGCAGCACAGAGGTCAAGTGCCACGACCGGTTCATGCACATATTGATTCAGCACATGCGCCAGAAACATGGACGATGCCTCTTGTACATAATAGCACCCTGCATGGAAGAGCGGGTCGAAGGTGAACGAAGGACGTTCTTTCAGGTAGAAGCCGTCCTTGCACCAAGGCACTCGCTCAGCTTCTTTCAACATCGCCAATTCTTCGGCTCTGATTTTCTTGGCATTGATGCGTACGCTTGTCGGTGCGGGCAAGGACAATGCCTCGGCAAGTTTCTCATATTCGTCCTTGCCGAGCTGTTGGGTCATCTCCTGTTCAAAGTCGTGAGGCAGATTCATGTTTTCCTCTCTAAATTGACAAACGCATATCGATAGGCGTGCTTCTCATCCACTTCATGCTCTTCCCGGAAGGTTTCCACCCACTCACTTTCAACAATCTCAGGGAAGAACGTGTCGGCCTTCGCTGGCGTGTCGTAGATGTAGGTCAGACACAGGCGGTCGGCCTTTGGAAGTGCTTCTTTATACACCGATGCACCGCCAATGATGTACACCTCTCCGTCGCACGAAGCCAAGGCCGCATCGAGGGTGGGGTAGAGCTCTGCCCCAGGGAAGTCCTCGGCCTTGCCTTTGCGAGACAATACGATGTTGCGTCGGTTGGGCAAGGCACCCTTGGGCAGGCTCTCAAACGTGCGTCTGCCCATGATAATCGTGTTGCCCGTGGTCAGCGCCTTAAATCGCTTCAAGTCGTTGGGCAACCAATAAATCAGTTTGTTCTCCGAGCCAATCGCACGGTTCTCAGCTATGGCAACTATAATAGAAATCATACGCTCACCGTTGCCTTGATGTGTGGATGTGGGTCATAATCCACCAGTTCGAAGTCATCATATTGGAAATCGAAGATGCTTTTCACCTGCGGATTGATTTTCATCTTCGGCAGTTTGCGAGGCTCGCGCGTCAACTGCAGCTTTGCCTGCTCGATGTGGTCGAGATATAGGTGCGTGTCACCCGTCGTGTACACGAAATCACCCGGTTGCAGGTCGCACACCTGTGCCACCATCATCGTCAGCAGCGCATATGACGCAATGTTGAACGGCACCCCGAGGAACGTGTCCGCACTCCGTTGATAGAGCTGGCAACTCAGTTTTCCGTCAGCCACATAGAACTGGAACAGGATGTGGCAGGGAGGCAGGTTCATGTTCTGGATGTCCGCCACGTTCCATGCTGACACAATCAGTCGGCGCGAGTTGGGATTGTTCTTGATTTGGTCAATCACCTCGCTGATTTGGTCTATATGCCCACCGTTATAGTCGGGCCAGCTGCGCCACTGGTAGCCGTAGATGTGACCAAGGTTTCCGTCCTCGTCAGCCCACTCGTTCCAGATACGCACTCCACGCTCCTGCAGCCACTTTGCGTTCGTGTTGCCCTGCAAGAACCACAGCAGCTCATAGATAATCGATTTCAGGTGCAGCTTCTTCGTCGTCAGCATCGGAAAGCCTTCCTGCAGATTAAACCTCATCTGGTTGCCAAACACCGAGATGGTGCCTGTGCCCGTCCGGTCGCCCTTCTCCACACCCTCCTTCAGGATGCGGTCGAGCAAGTTAAGATATTGTTTCATTGTTCAGTTTTGTTTACTGCTCCGCAAAGTTAACACATATTCGACATAAAACAAAAAAATATGTCAGTTTATTGTTCGTTGTCCCTGTAATAGGTCTATTTTTCTTCAGTAGAAGAACTGCTTCTACTCTTCCCAAAGTCAACACTTGTTCCTCTGCTTAGAACCCCATCCTATATAGGTGCATTATCGGCACACTTTACTTTTACCTAAGAATTGTTGGAGGGCAAATAGTGAGTGACTAAAAAAAGAGCGGCTTCAGATAATGAAGTCGCTCTTTTTTATAGATGTTTGTTTTGTTAATCTTGCTTCTTGTTGGCCGAGTAAACAATCTTAAGTGCGTAAGCCTTTCGGAGCACCTGCTTCACATCGGTGATGATACCCATGGGGGTGTGGTGGTCAACCTTGAGTGAAACGGTGTAGAAGGGTTTGTCCGCCTCGGGCAGCTCGCCACGGTCAGACATCACGTAGTCATAGATTTCGGGTGCCTCAGCATACTTGTCGTTCAGCTGGATGCGGTGAGCCGTACCGAACTGGTCTCTAAGTGCATCGGTGGGCTGACCAATGTAGATGAATGAAGTACAAGACTTACGAGCAAGCTTTTCCAGCTGTGTACCTACTGGCTTCTCGAATTTCACCTTCAGCGTCACCTCACGCATGGTGGTTACCATCATGAAGAAGAACAGGATGGTGAAGATCAAGTCGGGGAGAGATGAGGTGTTCATCTCAGGCATTTCTCTGCCTGCGCCTTTGTTAAATCTACTCATTATTGTTGTCCTCCATATTTCTTTGGTTCAGCCTCAGATATCTTCTGTGGATAGACTTCGCGGATGGCTTTCTGCTGGTCTTCGGTCAAGAATTCGTACTTGTAGCCGAACTCAGCTTTTGCCAACTCATCGCGGAGCTCGTTGTAGGCTGCTACGAGAGCGTCCTGAACGGCGAAGTAAACTCCGTAGTCAGTACCACGGTCTGTCTGAACGGAGATGACGTGATTCTCGGTCACCATCATCGTCTTGCCAAGTCCTTTGATTTTCTTGGCTTTGAGTTCAGGCAGGTTGGGCCTGTTGTCTTCGTTCTTGATAAACTCTTTAGCTCTCTCCTTTACATCTGCGAGAGTGGCGTAGTCATCGCCTATCATCACATAGTTGTCCTTGTTGATACGAATGTTGAGGATATTACGTTCCTTAACCTTGATTTCGTTGTTCAACTGGTCATCCTCTGGGGGCTTGGGGAGTGTACGTCCCAGACCCTGGTCGGTGTCCATTGATGTTGTTACAAGGAAGAAGATGAGCAACATGAATGAGATGTCGGCTGTAGAACTGGTGTTCAGTCCTGGCATTTTTCTTTTCTTTCCCATAATATTTGCTCTGAGTTAAATTGTTTACTTCTTGTTGGTTACCATACTGAAGACAGTCGCAACGATGGTTACAATCGTGAGAATCAGGATTGAAATCATGGATGTGTCTGTCAGGATGATGTCGGTCGGGTCGTTCCAGCGCTCACCGTTGATGAGCAGCACCTCGCTCTGGTTGGCAATACCAGTGACGATGCCGATGATGACTGACACGAGGAAGGTACCCCATGCCATGACACCAGCCTTGCTGGCCATGCCGATGTCCTCATTCTTGGACTTGTTGCCACCGCTGACGAAACCATAGATGACTGCGCCAATAGTTGCAAGAGCTGTTGCGATGATGAGGATGTAAGTCCAGATGATCAGGAGGTCTGTCATGGCTGGATCGTTGAACTTAGGATTCTCCTCATAAGGAGTATCGTAGCCGATAAGGAGGAAGAGAGCCGTGACCAAGATGGAAATGCCGATGAGCACCCACAGCGTAATCTTGGAGATCTTCTCGACCTTATCCTGTGCGCATATTACTTGTGTATTATCCATTTTTGTTTTCTCCTTTAAGTTTTAGAATTAGTTAGTGACTGAGTGTAGGGAATAAGCTATAGATTTATTTGAATCTTTTATCCCTAAATCATTCATTTACTTCTTGTTGCTGTACTTTGCAACAATGTCAAGGAGAGAAATGGTGGAGTCTTCCATCTTAGCGGTAAGACCTTCAATTTCAGCAAGGATGTAGTTGTAGAATACCTGAAGGATGAGGGCTACGACGATACCGAAGATTGTGGTCAAAAGGGCCACCTTCATACCTCCTGCAACGACTGTTGGAGAGATGTCACCTGCAGCCTGGATGTCGTCGAATGCCTGCACCATACCAATCACAGTTCCCAAGAATCCGAGAGATGGAGCCATACCGATGAAGAGGGTAATCCAAGAGCATCCGCTTTCGAGCTTGGAAGCCTGTACTGCACCGTAAGCAACAACTGATTTCTCCACTGCGTCGGCACCATCGTTCAGACGGAGAAGACCCTGATAGAAGATAGAAGCGATAGGACCGCGAGTTTCACGTGCGATGCTCTTAGCGCCTTCGAGGTCGCCCTTCTTGAGGAGAGCTTCTTCAACGTCCTCGATCAGTTTCACAGTGTTCACCTTTGAAAGTGCGAGGTAGATGATACGCTCGATACAGAAAGCAAGACCCAGAATGAGGGCGACGGCTACGAGTGCCATGAAGCCTGCAGAACCTTCGATGAACTTCGTTTTGATAGTCTTGTACATACCTGTCTCAACTGGCTCTGACTCAACAGGCTCTTCCTCTACGGCTGGAGCTGCTGCAGAGTCAACTGCTGCTGAATCAACCTGCTCAACTGCGGCAGTGTCTGCTGCTTCGTCCTGAGCTGAAACTGACTGTGTCATACCAAATGTGAACACACCCATCAATGCAATGATTGCAAAAACTTTTTTCATTGTGTTGAAAATTTTAAGATTAATAAATTATTTAATTTTATTTCTTTCTTCCTTGCGGAGAGACGGGGATTCGAACCCCGGATGCGCTTTTGACGCATACACGCTTTCCAGGCGTGCCTCTTCAGCCACTCGAGCATCTCTCCTTGGCTTGTATGAGGATTTTCTCCTTACGAATAGGGCGCTTTTGGCAGTAAAAACAAACCGCATACCCATAATTCGTGACAAAAATAATGATTTTTTTCCGTTCGAATAGTGTAAAAGGTGGGAAACTTTTAATTTTTATTGAAAAAAGTCGCTTTTTTGAAAACTTTGAGGGCATTTTCGGTTGTTTGAAGCACAATCTCATTAAAATTAACGCCATAAACCTCAGCGAGCTTTTCTGCCACGAATTTGATGTATGCACTTTCGTTCCTTTTGCCCCGATTGGGCACGGGTGCCATGTAGGGTGAATCGGTTTCGAGCACGATTCGTGACAACGGAATGGCATTTTTTACCACTTCTCTCAGTGTGGATTTCTTGAAGGTGAGCACTCCGCCGATGCCGAGCATGAAGTTTGGGAAGCTAAGCAGGTCGTGCGCCTCTTCTTCGGTGCCAGTGAAACAGTGAAACACACCACAGAGGTTGCTTGTACGGTGCTTTTCCATGAGCTGCATGAGTTCGGCATGGGCATTACGTGAATGAACCATCAGAGGTAGGTTGTACTTTTCTGCCCACTGAATCTGGTGGTCGAACACTTCCATCTGCTCGTTTTTGTGGGTGGCGTCCCAATAGAGGTCGAGGCCGACTTCGCCGATGGCAATGGTGTTGTTGTCTATAAATTGCTCCAACTGGTCGAGTGCCACGTGGTAGTCTTCGTCCATGATGTTTTCGGGGTGAAGACCTATCATGGGGTGAAGGACATCGGGGTATGCCTTGCAGACTTCCAACAGGTGGGGGGTGTCTTTCCGGCAGATGCCAGGCACCAGAATTTTCTTGACTCCTGCCTCTTGAGCCCGTTGGATGACGGCATCCAGGTCTTCGGCAAACTCTGCCCCGTCTATATGTGCATGAGTGTCAATCATGTTTGGGCTCTTGTCAGTATTTCCTTCCGAGCAGTTTGTTGGCAAACTGTCTCAGTTCCGTCTTCTTGCTATCCTCCACCTTCACTTTTTCGAGGCTTTGTAGAGATACAGCAAACAGTTTCTCGATGGTTTCCTGGGCGAGTTTGTCGATGCCTAATATATTATATATATGTGTAACCGCTGCAATCTTCTCGTTGGCATCACAGTCGGTAGTCTTCATCCACTTGTCAAGTTCAGCCTTTTGTTCTGCATTGGCACGTTGGTAGGCATTGATGAGCATGAATGTTTTTTTGTTATCAACGATGTCGCCTCCGAGTTTTTTCTTGAAGGTCTTGGGGTCGCCATACACATCGAGCAAGTCGTCTTGCAGTTGGAATGCCAGCCCCATCTTCTCACCGAAGGTGTAAAGATTGTCCACATCTTCCTTGGGAGCTCCCCCCAAGATGGCTCCAATCTTTAGGGCGTAGCCCAGCAGCAAGGAGGTCTTCTGACGAATCATTTCCATGTATTCGGCTTCGGTCACGTCGTTGCGTGTCTCGAAGTCGATGTCGTACTGCTGACCTTCGCCCACACCCAGGGTTGCCTCGATGAAGGCAGTCCAGGCTTCGTCGTTCTTCATGCCTTGGTTGAAGAGCTTGAAGGCCAGAATGAGCATGGTGTCGCCCGAGAGGATGGCTGTGTTCTCGTTCCACTTTTTATGTACCGTCGGGTGGCCGCGGCGCATGTCGCTCTTGTCCATCAGGTCATCGTGCAGTAGGGTGAAATTATGGTAGGTTTCCAGAGCCAATGCGTTGTTCATGATGGAACTAACGTCCTCTTTATAAAGGTTGTAGCCCATCAGCATCAGCAGGGGACGGATGCGTTTGCCTCCGATGGAGAGGATGTAGCGAATGGGGGTGTAGAGTCCTTCGGGTGTTGAGGGGTATGCGATGTTGCTTACTTCCTGGTTGACTTTTGTGGTCAGTTCTTCTGATGTGTACATATTATAAAATGTGTAAATGTTTCGTTTTCTATGAGGGCGGAGAGGTGGATGAGGAGGGGCGGATTCTGGTGGCTGTAAGTTCCTTTCTATGGTAGGGCAGAAAATCGTACCCCTCGGCTACGCTTTGCCGTACCCCTCGACTACGACCTGCCGTACCCCTCGGGTACGCTTGGTGAGGAGTGTAAAAGAGGGGGATGAGTTGTGTGAACTCATCCCCCTATGTGGCATATTTCGCGTTTTCTCATGCCGCAGTTGGTGCAATGAGACGCATGTGCGATTACTGCAGACGGAAGGTGACGGGGAGCGTGAAGCGTACACGTACGGTCTTGCCACGCTGTTTGCCAGGAATCCACTTGGGCATGGCCTGAACCACGCGCATGGCTTCCTTGTCGAGAGACTGGTCACCACCGGAACGAACCACTTTGGGGTCAACGATGGAACCGTCCTTGTTTACCACGAACTGTACGGTAACACGACCTTGGATGTTGTTTTCCTGAGCGACTTGTGGGTACTTCAGGTTCTTGGTGAGCCACTGCATGAGAGCCTTGTCGCCACCAGGGAAGGAGGGGTTCTGCTCTACCACTTCAAAGATCTCATTCTCGTCGCTCTCTTCCTGCACGGGGCCAGGGGCTGCCATGACGGGACCAGAGGTGTGCTGAACAGAAGGACCAGACTGTGCTTCGTGAGTGTCCTCAGAGGATTCAATCTTCTCCTCTTCAATGTCGGTGTTGTTATCGACGATGTCGAGGATTTCGGCCACAGCGGGAGTCTCGGCTGGTGGAGGTGGAGCTGCGGTGAAGATGGGTTGAGTGATAGGAACGACTTCCTCTTCCGACACGAATGATGCAACAGAGTACACTTGGTCGGTCTCTTCAAACGTACGAGTCGTGTACTCAAAACAAGCGAACATAGCAGCAAGGGCTACGATGTAGCCAATGAGCAGTCCGGTGCTTTTGGTACCTTCGAGGTCTGCCTTTTTTGATTTTTTTACTTCCATAGATTATATTTATTTTTTAGTTATTGCTGTTGTTTGAAAAGGATAAGAACCACTTTTCCGCATGGTCAAACGCATGTTCTTGTCCAGTTTCGTGGCAAAAGTAACACTTTTTTTTTGTTCGTCAGCTACAAAAGATGTTTTTTTTATCAAAAGAGCGTGATTTTTTCACTTTCATGGGGTGTTAGGCTCCATTTTTGTAATACTTCTGATGTAAATGTCTTGTTGTGGGAACGGAATCTCGACATGGTTCTCGTTCAGCACTTGGTAGATTTTTTCCTTGGCTTGTGCCGTGAAGGCAATCTTGTGGTCAACGAGCACCCAAGCGATGAGCAGGAGGTCGATGCTGCTGGCTCCGAAGTCGGAAAAGGCAACCATGATGGGGTGGTTGGGATTGACAATCGGTCGTCCGTCCTCTGCCTTTTTGCAGAGCGGCTTCACTCCTTCTGTAATCATCTCTCGTACAGTCTCCACATTGGTGCCATAGGCAACGCCGAACGGGATGGCGATGCGCTCATATTGGTGATTGCGCGTCAAGTTCTTGAAGTTCTTTCCGAATAGGTCTGAGTTCAGAATGGCCACCACGCTGCCGTCCAACGTGGTGATTTGGGTGCTCTGATAGGTGATGCTCTCCACCTTGCCGATGGTACCGTCGTATTCGATATAGTCGCCCACTCGTACACGGCCGCTCATGAGGGAAATGCCGTAGAAGAAGTTTTCCAGGAGGCTTTTCGATGCAAAACCCATACCTGTGGAAAGACCACCTGTCACGATGGCGATGCCAGTGCCTGGCACTTTCAACACCAGGAATATGGTGATGGTGTAGATGCCCCAAATAGCCAGTCCGATGATGTTCTTTGCCAGGGTGGCATTGAAGTCCTTGTTCTTCTGTGTTCTGCGGTATCGGAACCATGAGGAACGAACCAGGTAGTTGATGTATCGGAAGACGAAGAAGAGGGCGATGACAAAGCATACTTTGAAGGCTGATGCCGACATGAGCCGAGGAATCTCTATTTCGGTCATGAACCAACTCATGCACAGGTGGCGGAGGTCGAAGATTTCGGCAGCCATATAGATGCTGAACATGATGGAGAACACGGCGCACACGGGGATGAAGGCGCGGTTGATGAGGTCGTAAGCCCATGTCTGATCGACGAAGTCTCCACGTTTCATTCTGAGGCGAATCTGGGCATCGGTCATCTCTTCGCCATAGTATTTCATGACGCGCTTGTACATGACACGGTTTTCATACATCTCCATGAGGTCGTAGCAACTGGTGATGGTGGCAATGGCTGCCAACTGGAAGGTCCACCAGACGATAATCTGCACCGCCATCAGCGTGAAGCCTATCCATGCCAATACACCGGATGCGAGCATCACAATCAGGGAAATGAAGCAGTTGATGAAGTCGCTGGTTGGGACGTTCTTCCGGCTCTGAGTGAGGACGATGATTTGCCAGATGGTAAATATCAGCAGCAGGGGAGGGAAGATGATGTTGACCAGTGTGTTGGGTATGAGGATGATGCGGAAGCAGATGACGATGAGCGACATCAGAATGAAGGGGGTGTAGATTTTGGCTCCATCCCTGATTTGCTTACCGCTCAGACGGATGATGATGGAAATGAAGATGGCTTCAATGAGCCAGGCCATCTCAATCATGAGGCTGGTGGCCATCAGCATCAGGTTGTGGTGGATGAAGGTACGCACAATCATGACCGCGATGGCAAAGAAGAAGACGGCAAGTGTGGTGATGAGGGTGGGGCGTTTCTGTTTGAACTTTTCGGTGCGGAAACGCTTCGGAACTAACCAGCGCAGCAACACATTGCTGAGGATGGCTCCTCCCAGCATATAGACGAGCATGAAGATGCTGGCAAACATGACGATGGGACCTCTCCATTCTGATTTATAGACATGGAATTTCCCATTGTGTCCTTTCTCTTCCAGAGGTTTGTACTTGGTGCTGAAGTCATCCTCCACTCGTTTCCATTGTCGGGGGAACTGACTGAGAATCTGGAAGTAGCTGGTGCCAGGATTGATGAAGATGCTCTGCTGCAAGGTTGTGTATTTCCGTTGGGCATAGTCGTTTAGACGCTCCACTCGGTTGTACAGGTCGGTGTAGTACTTGTTGTCCTTTTCAACACGTTGCAGGATGATTTTCATGTTATCGCGGAGTACCTCGGCATAGCTGATGCACATGGCGCGATCCTTAATGCCTTGGGCATCCAGCCTGAAAGGTTTTTGGACATTCCCTTGAGCCGTGCTGGTCGTGTCTATATATGAAAATGCCGTTTTTCCGCTGATGCTGTCTTCAAGGACAGGCGGAATTTGCCGCAACGAATAAATCAGACTGTCGTAGTTGTCAATCTCAATCTCGATGTAGGACTTGATTTGGTCGAAGGGTATTGTGGTTCTTTTTATTTCTTGATACAGCGTTGTGGCTTCCTGGCAAGCATAAGCCATGTCGAAGGTGAACTCCTGCCCCTGTGAATAGAGGATAAGGCTGGTTGTCTCGCTGCGCTTGATGATGTCAATCAGGCGGGCATGTTGCGCCTTGCTCCGGTCTTCCATCTGTTTCATCCGCTCCTTTTGTTTCATCCACTTGTTGTAGAGCTCAAGGCGCAGGACATGCAGTGTCTTGCTGAGATCACGTTCTTTGAGCACGGCGTGGCTGGGTGCCGACACGCTCATGAGCAGTGTGAGGATAAAAAGAATCTTTTTCACGAGATTGTGTTATTTGTGATGTTAGTGTTTTTTATTAAGCGTGTTTGATGTATGGAATCAATTCTTTCACTCTACATCCATGAAGTTCTTGGCGTGTGACATGAAGGACTTCCCAATCTTCATAGGCTTCTTTCCGTCGTTGGCTCCTTCTTCCAGAGCTTCTTCGATGATGTCATCTTCTGTCACTGCATCGGGGGCGGCTTCTTGCTGGTCTTCCTCCATGAATTTCTGGATGTTGTCTTTGACGTTATGTGAGGTATTGACCATCCATCCCTTGATGCCACCCTTCCGTTGGAATTCCTGATAAGCGCGTTTCCTTCTAATTCGCGACAGTTTCATGCCTCTTCTCCATCGTTTCAGACCTGCGATGGTCGCATGGTAGCCTTGAACAATCAGACGGCCAAGTTTCTTGATAGTGGGGCCTAAGTGGATGATGCCGTTCCAAGTGGCTTTTGCTCCAATGACGATGCCTTTTCCTGTAGCTTTGGCTGCGACTTTAATACCATGTCCTGCCACTTTCACTGCCTTGACACACCAGTCGCCAGCGGTGTTGATGACTTGGATCAGAGTCGCTTTGATTTTGGCTACTTTTTGTTGTGTGTTGGTGTCGTGCCACCAGTCGTTGAGCCGCTTGCTTCCTTCTTCAATGGCCTGCATACACCAAAGGATACCTTTCAAGATACGCTTGAAAACCCAGACAAGGAAGCGCCATATCAAGACAAAAATCAGGCGTAAAAGTTCTCGGGTCAGTTGCGAGGCACTTTTTCCCGAAAATTCATCTTTCTCGTTTTGTATTTCGTCTTCGGCCATAAATATGCTGTAGAATAATCCTTATCAGTTGATTTTTATGCGAAGATAGCACAAAAAAAGGATTTATGGTGATTTTAGACTATTAAAGTTACTTAATTATTCAAATTTCTGTCAGTAGCAAGAAGGCAATGGCGAGAAAAAGGATGCCCGTGATGCCGTTTAGCCATTGCTGAAAGTGTTCAAACCCTTGACTGAGCTGTTCGGCTCTGTTCACGGCCTTGTTCATCAGCCAGGCTATCACCACCACGGGAATGCTGGCTGCCAATCCGAAGATGAGGGGGACAAGGGCACCAACGGAACTAGAGATGCTGAGCGGTATCATCATGCCGAAATAGAAGATGGCACTTTCGGGACAGAAAGCGAAAGCCAAGGTCATGCCCAGAAAGAGAGACCCTAAAGGACCGTTGCGCTTGATGATTTTACCGCTGTTGTGACAATTCTCCCCATCGTGATGGTGGCGATGGAAGGCTCTGTAGATGAGGTAGATGCCAATGGCAATGAGCACGTAGGGGACAAGGACTTCTGCTTTCGACAAGACGTTTTTGAGTCCCTCGATATTGTTCCCGCCACCAATCAGGCACATTGTCACCCATCCTAACAGGGTGTAGGTGATGGTTCGGCCGAAGGCATAGACTATGCCGTCCAACAGTTGCTTGCCGTTGCGATATTCGTAGGCTAAGGCAGATACGCTGATGGCTAATTGGCAGGGGTTGAGGGCTACGAGTACACCGAGCACAAATGCAGCCAACAGAGGAAGGTCTGCTGACTGCATGAGGGTATGGAGTGTTTCTTCTATATTTAACTGCATGAGACTAACTGCATGAGGTTGAGCAGTATGGCGTTAACTGCATAAGAGGAGGATGATGACCTGAGCCGTGATGATGCGCAGGAACATGGAGAGGGGATAGACTGTAGAGTATCCAACGGAGGGAATGCCATTGTTTGCGTTGGCTGTGCTGAACGCCAGTGCTGGAGGGTCGGTTGTTGCGCCACTCATGATACCCATCAGCAGGAAGTAGTTCATTCTCCACTTGATGCGGGCAAAGACACCCATGATCAGCAAGGGAATCACAGTGATGAGGAAACCGATCCAGACGTAGTGGATGCCTCCGTTCATCACGGTGTCAACGAAGTTGCCTCCTGCCTTGATACCCACACTGGCTAGGAAGAGCACCAGGCCGATGTCTCGAATCATGAGCGATGCAGAGTTGGTCGTGTAAGCCACCAACTTGATTTTATAGCCAAAGCGGCCGAGCAGGATGGCGATGATGAGAGGACCGCCAGCCAAACCTAACTTCACGGGCATGGACATGCCTGGAATACTGATGGGCAGCATGCCGAAGACAATGCCGACAAGTATGCCCAAGAATAGGGTGAGCAGATTGGGCTTGTCCAGTTGCTGCTTCTTGTCACCAATCTTATTGGCAAAGCGGTCAACGGCGTCTTCTGGCCCCACTACGGTGAGTATATCACCGACTTGCAGGATGATGCTCGGACTTGCAAACAATTCTATACCAGAGCGGTAGAGACGAGTCACGTTCACTCCGTACATCGAACTTGAGTGCAGGCTGCCAAGGGTCTTGCCATTAATGTCTTCCTTGGTGACCGTCAGTTTCTTCGATGCCATAGGCACATCCTGTTCGTCCCACTGCACTTCCACTTCGGGTCCGATGAAAGCAACGATTGCTGCCGCATCCTCCTCGGCACAGACGATGTAGAGTCTGTCATCTACGTTCAGCAGGGTCTCCTTGTTGGGCACCACCACATGGCCGTTGTGCAGCATACGTGAGCACACGAAATCACGACCGATGAAACCGCGCACCTGCAGAATGGTCTTGTCTGCAATGGCAGGGTTGAACACCTTTACGGTCATCAAGTGCGGTTTAACCGCTTCCTTGTTGTTCTTTTTGTTGAAGTGTTCCTCCTCGGTCTGGAAGTTCACCTTGAAAATCAAGCGGATGAGGATGATGCTGCCGATGATGCCTACCACACCGAGAGGGTAGGCACAGGCATAACCGTTGGCAATGACTGGGATGCCATCCTTGAAGGGATGAATTTGGTTGATTTGCTCCAATGCAGCATTAGCTGCACCAAGTCCAGGGGTGTTGGTCACGGCTCCGCAGAGGGTGCCGACCAGCATGGGCAGGTCATCCACGGCAGGGATGACATTGCGGAAGCCGTAGTAGATGGCAAGCATCACCACAATGTTCAGCAACACGACGCCAGCGGCCACACCATTGGCCTTCAGACCTCCTTGCTTCAGGGAAGTGAAGAAGGACGGACCGACTTGTAGGCCGATGCTGAAGACAAAGAGGATGAGCCCGAAGTCTTGAATGAAGTTGATGACAGCCTCATTCTCAGTGATACCGCCCCGCATGAGCAGGTCACCAGCCAAAATACCGACAAAGAGAATCCACGTCACGCCTAATGACACGCCGCCAAATTTAATTTTATTGCCAAGAAATACACCCACGGCGATGACAGCAGCATAGAGTATCACTGTATGGGGAACACCGCCACCTGTCGTGAAGAGTTGAATCAACCAATCCATATAGATAAAAATCAAATGTCAAATGTTAAATGTAAGAAAATCGCCCAGCGCGTGGGCTGGTGCAAAGTTACTGCTTTTTTTCGGCTTTCACGTTCTTCACGGTGAAATTTTCTACATATTCGACGTGGAAGTCTGCATTCTTCGCCTTTACGTTCAGATTTTCGAAAGTGAAGTTGCTAAGATGATACTGGTCTTCCTGCTGCTTCACGTTGAAGAACACGTTGCAGTCGAAGGTGATGTTCCGCATGGTGATGTGGTCGCTGTATGACATGGGGACACTTTCCCGCCCCTTCAAGTCGTAGAACTGAGTCCACGGAGCCACGAGAATGAAGTTCTTTCCATTTCCTTCGATGTCCTCAACGGTGACATACTCATACTGTTGGGGCGTGTCGGGACGCATTTTCAACCACAGCAGGTTGTTGGCCTCGTTCACCTTGATACGTCGCAGGATGATGTTGTGGTCATACACCGACTCGCTGCCCAAGGTGAGACACCCGTGGCAGAAGCCGTACTCGCAATCCTCGATGATGATATTTTCATTGCCACCATCGCCTACCATTTCTGGGAATTTGCTGATGTCGATGCCCTCATACGGGTTGCGCCAATAGTCAGCATAGGGGCCTTTGCCGCCTTTGATGGCCACGGCATCGTCATTCACGCTCATGTAGCAGTCCTTCACCAGGATGTTTTTCACCACATCGAGGTCGATGGCGTCGGTGCTGGGAGCTTTCACGGGTTGGGCTGGCGAATAGATGTGCAGACGGAGCAGTTTCACGTTTTCACTATTATATATATGTGTCGTCCAGAATGCCGAGTTCTGAAGTTTCACTCCATCAATCTGCACATTCTTCGAGTTGCTCACATACACCAGTCGTGGGCGCTGTTCGTCCTTGTTCGTGCAACGTGGATTCCACGAACGGCGTTCCCAGAAGTGCTTCCAGTAGGTGAAGCCGTTTCCGTCGATGGTGCCCTTACCTGAGATGGTGAAGCCGTCCAGTCCATCGGCATTGATGAGTGCCGAATAGTAGAGGCAAGTTTCTCCCTCCATGCGGGTTTTCAAGATGGGGTAGTCGCTTGGATCGTTGCTGCCCAGAAGGGTGGCACCGTCGTAGAGGTGGAGGTGTACACCCTGCTTGAAGAAGAGTGCTCCTGTCATGTAGATGCCTTCGGGCACCACGATGACACCACCGCCCTCGGCCGCTGCTTTGTCTATCAGTACTTGCAGTTCGGTTGTGTGCAGTCGTCCGTCGTTCACCACACCGTAGTCTGTCACCCGATACTGCTTGCCCAATGTCTTCACGTCAACGGGAGTCGTGTCTCTGAACCATTCGCTGATTTCTTTACCGTCAGGCCAAAAGTCGGTCTGCTTCTTGGCGAAAGATGGCATGCACAACAGTGCGCATGCCATCAATGATAATAGTCTGTATTTCATCTTATTTTACAAAAATCTTTTGCGTTGTACCATCGCTGTATCGGATGATGTTGAAGCCCGGCTGTGTTTCCTTCAGTTGTACACCACCCGTGGTGTAGATGCCCACCACACTCTTCTTGCCGTCCATGGTCTTGTTGCTTACGGCTATGCTCTGGATACCCGTTGCGATGGCCTTCTCCTGATAGTCTGCCAGTTCGTCCTCGCTCAGAATGATCCATTGCTGGGTGGTGGCACTATTGGCATAGTTAAAGTCTGCTTGAGCGATGGCACCATAGCCGACTCCTTCCGACAAGGTGTTGGCACTCATGGACTTGAAGGTGGAAGAAGAAGGAGTCCATGTAAACCAGTAACCATGTGTGTTGAATTTCTTTCCATCAATGCTGAAGGAAACGTCGGTGCGGTCTGGCATCAGCTGGAAGTTTTCTGTTGTGCTGGGTGAACTTGTTGACTTTAAGGAAACGGAAGTGCTGTTGGTTGAGTGGGTCAGGTATTTGCCAGAGGCAACATTCTTGAAGCGGTAATATCCCGTAGCTGGCACAAACTCCATGTACCATGCAGCATCGTCTTCCACTACCTCACCTGTCAGACATGGCTTCCACCCTACAGCGGCAGGTGCGCGCTGATAGAGCAAGCCTTCGCCCAGTCCTCGGTTGGCATCCTTGCACATCAGGTAGTATTTCTTGTCATCGTCAAAGTTGTAGGTGTAGCCAGGAATGCCGTTGTGTTCGGTGTACCAGTATCCACCCGACGTTGGGTCGAGGCCGTCGATAAACATGCCATGCAGAACGCACATTCCTCCGATGTATTGCAACTCTAAATGTTTGTCGTTAGATGAGCCGTTGACCAGCCAGTCATAGGTGGCGTTCTGTCCCCATCCATGTGTTCCGTCGCCTACAAACACGTAGTCGGAATTGTCGTAAACATTCTCCAAGAAGTGGAAAACATCATTGGTTTCGCGACCTAGCCATGTCCAGTTGTGCAGGTTTGTGTCAGACCATCTGGCCTGTGTACCTACACCCACACCGTGGCCTGTCTCATGTAGTACGGTGCCAATGGCTTGGTTGGCTTGATTTTGGCTGATGCGCATCCAACCGCCGTAGGAGCAGTCGGCAGTGCCACTTCCTGCACCGGCACCAGGCACATAGTTACCCGTGAGGTGGAAGCCCATGATGCCAGTCCATTCGTTGAAGTAGTCGATGGTTTCCTTGATGGCATTACGGCAACGTTCATCGGTTGCATCATCTGCATCATTTCTATTCCATGACCATGTGCAGGTTCCTTGAGGGTGGGTCACAATCTTCACCTCATCGCCGTACGCCACGGTGTAGGTCTTGTTCATCACGTATGGGCGAACGTAATAGACAGTGGCTGGCTTCATGCCCGTGACGTGGAAGATTGTACCTCTTAGCGAGAAGGACTTGGTGCTACGGTTGTCCAGCACGGTAGGGTTGCGCTCGGTGCTCCAGCAAACGCCTTGCTCCAGAATGTTGCTGCCGGCAATGGTGGCACGCACAAGGGCTTGGGTGGCACCCGTGGCCACATAATGGTTGGTTTGGGTCACAGCTGGTGGGGTTCCGCTGCCAGGGGTGGCATTAGCTATGCGGAAGGCCAGCACGGCATTCTTCAGAATGTTCACCTCAGCCACAAGTGCTGCGGGTTCAGCCTCTCCATTGGTGACAAGTTCATTGGCTTTGTCAATTTCAGCCTTTAGGAGCTCGGCCTCGTTGAGGGTTTCGTCATACACTCTTTCGGCGGTGGTCAGTTCTGTTTGCACGTTCTTGTATAGTGTCACAGATTCCTTTGCCTGAGCATTGGCGGCTGTCAAGGCTGCTGCGGCACTCTGCACTTCGGCATCGGTCGATTGGGTCGTGATGGCCTGACCGTCATTGATGGCTGCTGTCAGAGCGTTCTTTGCTGCTGTTGACATCATGCTCTCCTGCATGGACGTGGCCGTGCGGAGTTGGGTGGCAATCGACTTGTATTCTGTGATGGCGGTCTGGGCGTGTGTATAGGCTGCGTTCAGTTTCTCAATGGCATCTGCCATGGCTGCATCGGTGGTTTCTGCAGGATTATTGTAGATGTTGTCGCCTTGAGTGATGGCTTCGGCCAGTTCTGTCGATGCCGTGATGGACATATTGCTTTTCTGGGCAGTCTTTGAGCGTGTCAGCAACGTCTGCAGGCTCTTATAGGCAGCAATGGAGGTTTGTGCCTGTTCTATCGCCTGTTGCAGTTGCAGAGTCCCTTTCTGAATATCTTCGGTGGAGGATTCTGTGGTGAGCGTTTTAGCATAGGAAATGGTTGTTGACAGTGTGGTTGCTGCATTGCCAGCCATGGGGCTCGTCTGGAGACCTTCTCCTTTCGTGATGAACCCTTGGAGGGTGGCTAAAGTGCTTGCAGCATCCAAGGCACCGATGAACCGAAGACGGAAATTATCAGCACAAATCCAGTTGCCTTTCGCATTCTCTGCCACAAAGCCAATCTCTACCTCACCGGCGATGCTGTTGAACTTCAGGGTGTAGTCGCCAGGTGTATAAACTCTTGTCTTGGTGTTTGCATCGACCGCAAAGATGTAGGCTCCAGTGTTGCGTGTGGTCGGGCTGCTTTCGGTGAGATTCTGTGCAGCCACAGTCAGTTCGTAGATGCCATTAGGCAGGTTCTTGATGGTTTGTTTCACCGAGGCGTTGCCCACGGCTCCCGTCTTCACCCATTTCTCCACATAGATGTTGCCGACGCTGTAAGCAAAGGCACTATTCGTTTGGGTCAGCATGTTAACATTGGTCCATCCTTTGAAACCGTCTTCAAAGCTTGGATTAGTGATGTAGGAGGTCATGTCGTTGGCTGCATAGAAGGTTTCGCAGGCTTGGTTCAAGGCTGAAGCAGCTTCCACGATGGCTGTCATGTCAGCATCAGCATTGTCGTAAACATTTTGTGCTGCATCGATGGCTTCCTTCAGTTTGACGGCTTCGTGTGCGGTTTCATTGTAGAGCTTGTTGGCGTTGGTGATGGCATTGGTCAGAATCGTCTTGTCCACACTCATGTTTTCGCCGAGCAGTTGCACATAGTCAACCAGCAATTTAGCCGAATTGCCCGAACCGCCAGCGGCTGCCTTCATGCCGAACTGAATCTTGCCTGTAGTGGTCTTGGTCAGCGTGAACGTAATCTGGTCGAGTTTCCATTGATTAGTTGCGTAGCTGCTGACAGTCGATGTGACAGGTGTGCCACCTGTGGGAATCCAAGCCACTTGCGAGATGGCGGCAGTCTGATTGCTGCCGTTGTAGGTGGGCACTCTCAGCGTGTAGGTGCCTGCCGGAAGACTGACGGTCTGAGAGAACTTGAAAGTCTGTTCCCAGCCAGTGGAGAAGGCCAGTCCACCACCTGATTCCCCATCATAACCGGTGGCGGGCACGGTGGCTGTATTGTAAACACCTTTGAACCCAAATTCATAGGTGCCTACGATGGTATAGGACGCACTTAAATCGGCTGTCCAGCCCGCAACAGCCTTGATTTCTTCTGCAACGTTGTTGGTCTGACCTGCCTTGTAGTTGAAGTTGGAGTCAAACCCACTGTTGGACAGATAAAATTGCGAGATGTCCAATGGGGTGCTTTGTGCATTGGCACACAATGCAGCCAGCCATAAAATGTTAGTTAATAGTCTTTTTTTCATTTTAATATAGATTAATAGGATTTTACAGTTCGATGGCTGTCTCCAGTGCCAGTCGCATCATCTCGGTGAAGGAGTTTTGCCGCTGCTCGGAGGTGAGTTCCACATGGTTGACGAACGAGTCGCTGATGGTGAGCAGGCAGGCGGCTTGTTTACCCAGCACGTGGGCATTGTGGAAGAGGGCAAAACTCTCCATCTCCACGCAGTCGCTGCCTGTCCGTTCGGCTATGTCCTGCCAGGTGCCTTGCGACGGGTCGGAATAGAATACGTCGCTGGAATGTACCACACTCATCTTCAACTCGATGCCGAGTTCTTCCGCTTTCTTCTGAATGGCAGCGTTCAGCGTCTCGCTGGGTTTCAGGCTGTGGGATGTCTCTCCGCCTTGCACACGGGCGAAGGAAGATTCGCTTACGGCACTCTCAGCCAATGTCACATCCATCACGTTGAGCCAGTCGCGGTAGCTGCCGGCGGAACCGATGCGGATGATGTTTTCCACCTCGTAGAACTTGTACAGTTCGTAAGAGTAGATGCCGATGCTGGGCATTCCCATGCCGCTGGCCATGACCGATACAGGCACTTCATGATAGGTGCCGGTGTAGCCCAGCACGTTGCGCACCGAGGTGACCAACTGCGGATCGGTCAGGAATGTTTCAGCGATGAATTTTGCCCGAAGAGGGTCGCCGGGCATGAGCAGCGTCTTGGCGAATGCGCCTGCTGGTGCGGATATGTGTGGTGTTGCCATAGGTTAGTGATGATGGTTGGTTAATTGTCTTTGTTATGCGAAGGCAAAGGTACGAATAAGTGTGGAAATGAACAAGCGTTTTCTCTTTTTTTATTTGTGGTGATTGAGTGAATGGCATGACAGGTGTGCAATTTCTCATTTGCAGGTGCTGTAGAATTTGCTACATGCCCAGTGTAGCAATTGCTACATTGGCACTGTAGCAGTTGCTACACTGGCGGTGTAGCGTTCGCTACACTGGGGTGTGTAGCGACAAGGGAAAAGAAAAGGGGGATATGCCACCGCTGGCATATCCCCCTTGGGAGAATGTGTGTTGTAAAAAGAGTCTTTACTTCTTTTTCTTAGGCAGAGCGAAGTACCAAACCGATGGGTCTTTCAGTTTCGTGTACAGTGTCGCGTCGAAGCCTTCGACAGCGGATGCATTGTCAGTTGCGGCCCTGGTGCCTCTATTGGCAATCTTCTTGGCAAGCCACTCTGTGCCTTCATAACCTGATGCGTTCTTGTGCTCGGCAATGCGGACAAGGTCGGTGAAGCGGTTGCCTTCGAAGGCGGTCTCAAGTGCCAGTTCATCAACGATGATGTTTTCTACGGCATTGATGATGTCCTCTTGTTCTGGCTCATTCTCCAAGTCAACGCCCTGTGCGAGCAGCAGTTTGGCGTAATCATAATACACACTGTCACGATAGCCTGAGATGTTGGTTGTCACTTCGTTGTTGGCTGATGTCCAGTTGCCCACACCTGTTCCTCTGGCATGGATGCCGTAGGTTTTGTTCCAAGCGTCATCCTTGAAGTTGAGGAAGGTGTTGAACTTGCGCAGCTGGATGGAGTCAGTCACGTAGTACATGGCGCCGTAGGTGCCGTAAGAGATGGAGTCGTTTTCAAGGGTGTCTCTCACGAGTTCATCGTTGCGGGTGGTACCCGTGTATTCAACAAAATCTCCGTTTTCATCGTAGTAGTAGAAGATGCCGGTCTCCACATCCTTGTAGTGATAGGCATCGTTTCTCTTGTCGTAATAGATGAGGCGGCCTTCGTCGTCGTATTTTTCAGGATATCGATTGACAATCTTTGGCAAAGAGTACTGGTTGATACCGTCCTTCAGGATGGCGAAGGCGAACTCTGGATAGCCGGCACGGTTGATGGCCTCGGCCAGTCGCAACCAGATGAGTACCTTGCGGTAGATGGGGATGGTGTAGTAGAATGCGGATCCCTTGGCTGCCTTGGAGCAGAGAGGGTAAGGTTCGCCTTCGTAGGTGAGGTTCTCGGTAGAGTTGGCACTACCATTGCCATTGGAATTGCCGTAGCGAGCATCGCAGTTCTTGATGTAGGAAACAATGGGAGACTGGGTGTTGGTACCTTGGTAATTGACATAGGTCTGGTGGTTGGCTACATCCTGGAAGGCATTGGATGGAGCATACTGACGCTTGTAATTACGGGTGACTGAGATGGCACCGACAGCCTCCACCTCTGTCTCACCTTCATCGGTCTCGCTGGTGGAGGTTGACTGTGAAGAGGAAGGGGTGTAACCATAGATGTCAGCTACGCGGGTGAGCATCTTGCCAAGACCGGCATTGGCAGAGCTTGGAATGAGCGAGATGACCTCGTTTCTGTCTGCTGTGTAGGTGTAGTTGGAAGCCCAGTTGCCCCAACCGTTAGCATTGCTGTAATTAATGGTCGTGCCTGTGAGAGTGCGCACAGCCGAGCAATATTGCAGGTAGAGGGGTGTGGTTTCGCTCTTCAGATACTTGTAGTAGTATTGAGCTGCATTCTCGTAATCGTCCTTAGAGGCACCACGCAACAGGTACATGTCGCCAAGCAAGACGTTGACGGGAATCATCATCAGACGTGCATGTACGGATACGGAAGGGGCACCAGTGTCCCACTTTCCGTCGGGATCGGATGCCGAACCGTATTGTGGGTAGGGGGTGTTGACGCAGTTGAGCAGCCCGTCTTCGATGACTTTATCAATGAGATTGTCTTTGTTCACCATGCCGTTTGCATAGTCGAAGTTGTCGAGAACACCGAGATTGTTGACAGGCTCAGTGATGAAAGGCACCTCCTTGTAGTTCTTGACCAACTGGAGATAGGCCCATGCACGGATGGCTTTCACCTGAGCGTACTCAGGAATCATAAACTTTTCGTTGGCCTTGACAGCATTCGTGTCGGCATAGTGGATGTAGAAGTTGCAGTTGTTGATGACATTGTAGTAGTCGCTCACTTGCAACATGGAGCAGCTCTTGTTGTTCTCGCTGCGGTCAAGCAGGTAGGTGTTGTCTGCATTGAGACCGAAACTGGAGATGGCGTTGAGTGTGTCGGTGGTGTACTCGGTCGAGGTGACGAGGTCACCACGAATTTCACCAAGAATGACCTGACGCTCTGCCACGTCTTGCATGGCGCGCATGATGCCGAGGTAGGAGTAGAGCGTGTCTTGCGCATTGCTGTAAGCCTTGTCGCCCGTATCTACAGTCATCATGTCCTCGCAGGAGCTTAAGCCCCCCAGCCCCCAAAGGGGGAGGGCTATCGCTGCTGCGCGAAGGATGTATTTCTTTATTCTGTTGATTGTCATAATATAATATTTTTGAATGGTTGTTTTGTTGCGTAAACCCTCCCCCTTTGGGGGCTGGGGGGCTTACAGGTTGATTTTAACACCAAGATTGAAACTTCTGTTGCTGGGGAGCAGACCGGCATCAATACCTTGATAGAGCACACTGTTGCCACAGGAGAACTCGGGGTCTTTGCCTGTGTATTTGGTGAGCGTGAAAAGGTTGTTAGTTTCAGCCCAGATAGTCAACCCCTGAATCCAAGAGGCATTGAGGGGAAGCTCGTAGGAAAGACGGATCTTCTTGAGCTTGAAGTAGGAGCCGTCTTCAATCCATCGGTCGGAGAAGCGCTCGTTGTTCACCCATTCTTCAGACTCAGGTGACATGGCACGGGGCAGAAGGGCGTTGTCGCCATCGTAGGTCCAACGGTTGACGGCTGCTTTGGTCTGGTTGTAGAACGTGTTGAGCGACTCCAGCTGTGAACGTTGATAGTTGTAGATATCATTGCCGACAGAGTACTTGAAGTGGATGTCCAGACTCCAACGCTTGTAGGAAAGGTTGGTGTAGATGGTACCATAGATGTCGGGGTTGGGGTCGCCAATCAAGGTCTTGTCGCCCTCGTCGATGATACCGTTGTCATCGATGTCAACGAAGTGTACATCACCAGCTGAGAAGTTGCGGTAGGGTGAGCTTGTGATACCGGTAGGATACTTCAAGTAGCCGTCTCGGCTTGCCGTGGTGGCGTGTGAAGCTGCTTCGTCGGAGGCAAACACGCCTGCGGTCTTGTAGCCGTAGAACACACCAGCGGAGTTACCTACAGAGGTGAGCACCTCTGCACCGTAGATGTTGTTGACGATGTCACCCTCAGGCAGGGATGTAATCTTGTTCTTGTAGTGTCCCATCGTGGCACCGATTTGCCACTTGAAGTCTTTGGCATTGAGCAGAATGATGTTGGCACGTACATCTACACCCACGTTGCGGAGCGAACCGCCATTGCACCAGTAGCTGGTGAGACCAGACATGTAGTTGATGCTCTTCTGGGTGATGAGGTTGCTCGTGTTGGACACGTAGAAGTCGGCACCAGCCTGAACGCGGTTGTTGAAGAACGAACCATTGAGGCCGAGATTCCATCGACGGGTGGTTTCCCACTGGATGGCAGGGTTCTCGATGTTTTCGAGCTGGAGCGCAGTGGCTGTCTTGAGGAACATGTAAGATTTGAAGTAGGTGCGGGCTACGGAGTAGTCGATGTTGTCGTTACCAGACTCGTCGTAACCAGCGGTCAGTTTCAGATAGTCGAGACCCCGTACGTTGCTCAGCCACTTCTCGTTGGTGAGCACCCAACCAGCTTGGATGCTGGGGAAGATGCCCCAACGCACACCGAACATCTTGACACCTTCGCTGGCTTTCTTGCCGAAGCGTGAAGAAGTTTCGGCAGAGAGGGTCCCTTCGAGGATGTAGGTGTTCTTGACTGCCCAACGAGCCTGGGCATAGTAGGCGAGGTTGTTCCAACCATCCTGATTACCTTCGACTGAACGGAACTTGGTCGTCATGTTCGGCATATTGTCGTTACCAGTGTCGTAGGAACGCATGTAAGAGTCGGAGAAACGATTGCTGGTGAAGCGGAGACCGCCGAAGACAGCGATGTCGTGCATGCCATAGTTGTTGTTCCAGTTCACGCGCAGCTCTTCATACACGGATGTCTCTTTCGAGAAGAGTGACTTCACCACAGAAGTGACCTCGCCATAACCTTCATAGACGAAGATGGGCGCACCAGCTTCTGGAAGGTAGTACTTCTCGTTGGAGCGATTGAGCTGATAGGCAAAGCGGTTGGTGATGTTCAATTGCTTGTTGACTTCCCACTTGGGCATGATGTTGAGGTTGAACTGAGTCACCTCCTGGCGGTTCTTGTTGTCGCCATCGCCATTTGAAAGAATCCAGTAGGGGTTGTCGAGTGCCACGTTCACACCATAGGCACTGGCAAAGTCGAAAGGATAGTTGTCGTCTTTGTCTCTTCTGTACTTACCTGCGTAAACAGATGAGCGATGCAACTGGCTGTCATCACCTGTGTAGTAACCATACTTCGACAGGAAAGGTGCCTGAATGAGACCCAGCACATTGGGAGATGAAAGGGTTTGCGAAGTGTAGGACTCGGCCCAACCGTTGTCGCGAAGGTTGTTTGACAACTTGGAGTAGGAGAGGTCGAGCTGAGTGGAGAGGTTCTTGATGAGCTTGATGTCCGTGTTGAAACGGATGTTGAGACGGTCAAAACCATTCTCCTTGGCCGTTGACTTCGAGTTGGTGTAACCCAGCGAGAGGTTGTACATGGCCACATCGTCACCACCTTGCACGTTCACCTTGTAGTTCTGGGTGGCTGCCGTGCGGTACAATCCGTCTGACCAGTCGGTATCGTTGTGATACATGGGATACCAGTAGTAGGAGGGGTCGTTGTTGAGGAATCGGATGGCTGTGCTGGCTGTGGTGTGCTCTGAACCATATTCGGTCGTACCCATCAAGTCACTGATGTAGCCACGATATTGGCTGGCGTTCATCATGGGGGTGAGCGATGGTTTCAGTTCGAAGCCTGCATTGACGCTCACGTTAATCTTCGTGGCCATAGAGTGGCCGCGTTTGGTGTTGATGATTACGACACCGTTGCCACCACGTGCACCATAAAGGGCGGTGGCGTTCTTCATCACTTCAACAGATTCGATGTCTTCGGGGTCGAGACCTGCCAGCAGGTTGTTGAAGAAACCATCGTGGATGCTGGTGCGATCCAGCTGCGGATCCATCACCATGCCGTCGAGGATGATGAGTGGCTGTGCATTGATGTTGAGAGAGTTGAGACCTCGGATGAACATCGCTGCACCCTGTCCGCGCATACCTGAGCGGTTGATGGTGTGGATGTCGCCAGAGAGACGGGTGTCAATCTCTTCATCGATGGTGACCGCAGAGGTGTTGTCCAGGATGGCTGTTGCACCGGCTGTGATTTTCGTGGAGGGTGCATAGACAGCGTTGAACTTGCTGCTGTACATGCCTACAGAGGGAGCTGTGGCTCCATCGAAACTCACCTGCACATCGTTGTATTCGAGCACGGTGACATAGAGTGAGTTGATGAATACGGGTACTTTCAGTGTGTATTTCCCATCTTCGCCAGTCATGACTGAATAGCGGCTGTTGCCGTAGGCTTGCACTCTGGCTCCATCGATGGGTGCTTTGGTGGCGGCGTCATAGACGTAGCCGCTCACTTCCTTCATCTCGTACTGAGGAACTTGGGCAGCAGCATTTCTCGCCCTTGCTGGCTGTGCTGCCGGTTCATCAGCTTCCTGCGCAAAGAGGGTAGTCGCTCCTGATAACATCATGAGACCTATACCGAGGCGAAGAAAGCCTTTATGAATATTTTGATTTTTCATGTTCTTGTTATTTAGGAGTTTTATTATTCATCGTTTTTGTTACCATTATCCAGTGCCCAGTCTTTGGGTTTCAGGATGATGGAGTTCACCCAGATTTCACGGCTGTAGTATGATTTGTCACTGTTGGTGAAATTGCTCTTGATGTAAACTACAGGGTAGGCATTATCGGAAATTCTATAGTAACATACGGGGAACTCGAAATCTTTGGCAACCAGAATCGTGTCGGTGTAGCATAGTTCACCCTGCTCGTTCCAATGGATACCTTTGTTGATGAAGTGCTTGTTCTTTCCATCTTCGTTGAACTTCTGACCTTTTCCGTCGATGGCATCAAGGTCGGGATTCACAAACTGGACAGGAGTTGTCACGCGCTTCTCTTCGGTGTCGTAATAAAGCTGTACATAGAATGAGTTGGGCAGTTTATCGAGTGTGTTGTAGTTGATGACTACATAGATGTCGTATTTGCATGACAAAACGTTGGTCAGCTTGAAGTAAGCACCTGGCTGTGAGGTCGTTTTAGCTGGCATCACTCGGCAGACGTTATATTTGAAGATGGAGTCGATGGTGACTTTTTGACCCTCCTCTTCTTGATTCTCGCTTGGGATGATGATGTCAGGCTTGTCATAGGTGAGCGAGTAGTGTGGGACGATTGTTGCTTGATTGTCTTTCGACTCATAAGAGAGTTCGTCAATCTCAGGTGCATAAATCTTGTAAGGCCAGTTGATGTTGTTCTGTATGTAGGCATAACCATTGCTCACCTCCACAGGGTCTTCGCCTCCGAACAGGGAACCGTAGTCATCCACCTCAACCACGTTGTAGCGATTGGTCTGGTTGAGTGTGCCGGTTTTCTTGAACTTGGTGCCTGCTGTGGAACGAAGTGAGTCTGAGACATTGATTTCTTCAATGGTGCTGATGGGCTTCTTTTCATACTGCCAGTTAGCGTTGAAGGCCAAATTCTCGCAGATGGCACTGTTTGCGTAGAAGTTTGTCAAGGAGTCTAACTCAGCCTCTGTGAATTCCGTGATTTTACCCTCAATGGTCGTGTCGGCGCCAGTTTCCGTCTGGGTGTTCACATCCTGCTTGTACAGGGTTTTGAAGTGGAAGTACTTCTGCGTGTTCTCCAGGAGGGATTTCCATACGTTGTTGGTGGGCATAATCATGGCATAGCAAGAGTCCTCACGGTCGAGAAGGGCACCCATATAAATGTTTGTATAATAATTATAGGTATAGGTGATGGAATCGACCCAAGTCTTCACACCATTGATGGTCGGGCCTTCTGTTGAGGAATACTCGTCGAACTCAGTCCTTTCATAGCTCTTGATGAAGTCGTTGAGCATGCTGAGGTCTTCGCGGGAGCCGATGTACTCGTACAGGTTAGGCCGAAAAGAGAGAGGGTCTCGCATCACATAAAGCAGACCGTTGGAGATAGGCTCTGAACTGGGGATAGCCTGCACACCTTCAATGGTGTGGTTATTCAAGTCTATCGTCGCAGACTTACTGTTGAAAAGCTCAATCTTTCTCTCGCCAGTGCCATTCATCGTGTAGCTGTAGCGAGCCATCGTGTTGCGGATGAATTCCTTCTCCAGCTGATAGATGTCTTCGCGGCTGCCTGTGTTGAGAATGTTCATATAGTAGTCATAGTCGAACGTACCGTTCTGGGGAGCCCAGACCGTGAATGACTGATCGCCGTTCAGCAGGTCGGCGTATGTCTTCGTGCTGGTCTTTTTCTCGGTTTCGGAATAATAGACGCGCTGCAAGATGTCGGCATAGTCGCTCAACTGGCTGTTGCTCTGGATGTTCTCCCAGATGGTGTGCTTGCCAGCCGCAGCCGATGATATGTCGAAATGGTCGTCGGAGCAGGCGCTGATGCCAGCAGCGAGTGCTGCTGTCATCAGTGAACCTGTGAGCCATTTACTGATATTGTTGATTTTCATATTTTTTCATTTATTGGTTTACCAAATGTCTTCGTTATATTCGCCAGCGTAGATGGCCTTGGGAACAAGTTCAATGTAGTCATAGAAGAACTCTTTCTTGGGGTCATCAAGTACAGACTTGAAACGGATCCAATAGGTTGCACCTGCCTCAAGTGTACCCGTGAAGATAATCTTACGAACGTGACCAGAGATGTCGCGGGCTGTATGGCCTGAATTGCGATAGATGTACTTCGGACCTTTCATGAAGCCCATGTTGCGCATGGTCTTCTGGTTTTCGTAGAGTGCCGTGGAGTCGCCGACTGTTGCGGTAATCTGGTCTTCAGATACCCAACCTGTCAAGTCTGTATTCACACCCGTAGAACGCAAGTCGAGAGGTACGCCGATGGCGGGTAGGTTGCGTGGGTTCTTGCCGAGATACACCTGCACCATGCCACGACGGTCACTGGTCCACACACCATAACGGAGTTCGTAGGTACCCGTGTAGGGAACGGGTGGTAGTTTCATCGTAAAGTCAACCTTGCCACGGATGTTGAACTCATCCATCTGGAAGTCAACCCATCCACCATCGTCTCCAGCCCAGCCTGTGTTAGGCATGTACTCAAGTTCTGTCTCCGCAGTGGCTTCGTAGATGTTGTCAAAGTAGTCGTTGGGGAAGAACCAGGAGTCGATGCGGTTCTGACGGATTTCGTTTGTCAGCAGTTCAGGGAAGAGTGCTGTCACGTCGTAACGCATACGTTCGTTCAATATCTTGGTCGGCACATCAAGGTTCCACAACAGGATGTCGTCGATGGGGTAGTAGAAACCGTTACGTGCCTCCATGGGACGACCCTCATTGTCTTCCTTGATGAGGATGCCAGGAATGTTGACCGAGCTATTCATCTCGCGATAGTCAGACTGGCGGTACTCTGATTTACGGTTGATGCGACGCTGAACTTCACCAGCAATTCGGCAACCGGTAATCTTCATAGAACGGCGCTGAACACCCATCGTTTCCCAATATTCCCACACGTTCACGCTGAAGCTGGTTTTACCTGTGCTTTGTTCATTCTTTCGTGTGGCTGGTGTGACACCATATTCGTTGGCAAAAGTAACCATTGTTCTGGTTGTCAGCTTTTCCGGAAGGATGTGGTATGCCACGAACTGGTTGAGCCAGTTGTACTCGTTTTCGTAGTCATCTTCCCAGCTAGTTTTATTGCCTTGGTTAGTTTCGTCATCAAAGTTGTTGTGTTCGCGGACGTATTCCTTCAGAGAAGCGAGGTCGGTGATGCCATTTGTTTCGAAGACATCATCGGTCTCAACAAACACCGTGTAGCCGTAGTTACGCTTGTCGGGGAAGAGGCCTGAATAGCGGTCACTACCTGTGTAGTACTCAGCCTGCACTTTTGTGCCCAACTTGTCGTAGTGCTTGTCTTCCCACTCTGTATCCTTGAACTTGTTGATTTTCTCATCCCATCCAGTCAAGGAAAGCAGTTCACCGAATTTCTGCATGTTGTCGGTTCCGATAATCATTTCGGCGATGCTGGCTTTCGAGGGTGAAAGCACATGGTCAACGGTGTGGATGTAACCATTCTCCACCTCAATGTCTCCATCGACTATCTTTGAGTTGATGTTGATGTAGATGATGGTGTTGTTGTCCTCGTCGTTGCCATAGGATGGGGTGATGTATCGGCCATTCATGTTGGTCAAACTCAGTGGCTCGTTGTTCGAGAACGAGGTGGTTTGGAATGCTTCGTCGTTTCCGTTCTCAATGATGGAATTAAAGACGATGTCCTCTGCCACGGAGTCGGGAAGCTCGTTGATGTCGGTTGAAGAAACTTCGCCGATTTCCAGCAATGAGTCGATATACAAAGCAATGGCTTCGTTCGTTGGAGCAAAGCAAGTGTAGTTACCGCGAGCATCCAGCAATTCCTTCAGTGTGGAGGCCGAACGTTTGCTCAGGTGAACTCTGCTCAAGATGGTGAGGTAACTGCTGAAAGTTTCGGGATTGTTCTCGAAGTGGTCTGTCATCATCTCACCCGTGAAGGTGTAGAGAGAACTCTCATCGATATTTTCCGAACAAGAATTCAGCGTTACTGCGGAGATGGCTGCAAGGAGCAGGGTGGCTCCGCAATATTTCTTAATATAATTCATCATTTTCATTGTTCTTTAGGTTATAGGTCATCTGTTCTTGATGAAGTCTCATTGACAGCCCACACTCCGTTTTGGTAGAGCCAGCTGTTGTTCTTGATTTCATTGTTATAGACAGGCGAGAAGAGTGACTGCATATCAGCCAGTTTGGCTTGGATGGCCTTGCTGTTGGTGTACTTCTTGCTCAGAATCTCGAGCATGTCTTTCGTGCTACCCCGACGGAGCGCGTAGCGAACAAGGTCGAACCAGCGCTTGCCTTCACCTACAAACTCTCTGCGGCGTTCTGCCAGCACCAGGCTTTCCATACTTTCGGAAGTGGTGAAAGTGCTTTTGAAGTTCAGAGAGTCACTCTTGGCATTGCTGTTGTTAGGCTGATAAGCATAGGGGTTGGAACGCTTATAGACAGCCCGTACATACTGGAATGCCTTTCCCAGATTTTCTTCGTCCTCATACAACTGCGACATGGCTTCAGCCTTCATCAGATAGACTTCTGAGAGCCTATAGATAATCCAGTTGGCATTGAGGGTCGTTCTTTTGGTGCTCACAATGTCTGATCGGGAATCCAGGTTCGATGCCGTATTGTCAGTCATGTAAAGACGTGAGTTAGGACTGACTTGGCTCACATTGCTATTGATGAACTTACCAATGAGGAAGGTCTTCTGGTTGGGTTCAGAGAAGAGGATGGTTTCCCATCTACGGTAGTCCGTTCTTGTGAACACGGTGCCTGGCAAGGTCGTGTTTGGCGTTTCTTCTGCACCAGCAAAAGCTGCATCCACACCCACAAACTGACCCGCATTACCATTAAGGGCCGTGAAAAGGTCTGCCACCATGTTGTTGGTGTAGTCTGTTCCTTCAACTTGCAGCTCGAAGATGGATTCATCAGAGTTTCCAGTGCCAAAGATTTGTCTATAAGCATAATAACTGGAAGAGGAGTAAGATTCCATTGTTTCTTCATTCTGTGCAAGCAGGTCTTCGATATCCAGTTCGATCAGGTCTCCACCGATAATGGTGCCACGCTTTTCAATGAATTCCTTTCTCTCCTTCATGGCCATGTCGATGATTAGGTCACAGTAGTCAACGCATTGCTGGTAGTCTTCTTCTGCAGTGGTGCCATACTCTTCCACTCGTGAACTGAGCTCTTCCTCTGTCAGAGGGCCATTATAGCTTTTGGTCAAAATCACTTTGGAAAAAGGTTGGTTGTTGCCAGCCTTGTAGGAGGCACGCCAGAGATAGACATCAGCCAAGAGGGCATAGACGGCTTTCTTGGTGATGCGTCCCTTGTTCTCAACCGTGTTGCCATAGTCCACTACAGCATCGTCCTTGATAGATTCCAAGTCTTCGATGATGTTGTTCAACACTGTCAGTTGTGTGGACTGCGCTGTGCGGAGTTCCTGTGAGTCGTTGTTGTAATCCACCGTGATATAAGGGATTTCGCCAAACGTACGCACCAGATAGAAGTGGCACAAAGCACGGAGTGTCACCATCTCAGCCTTGATGGGCTTCCAGTTGTTGTTGGAGAAACTTTCGTCTCTCTCGATGATCTCGGGGCCATGCGCCAATACCTTGTTGCAATAGTTGATGGCGTTGTACATGGCTGTCCAGCTGAACTGCTCATAAGTGGGCAACAAGTTGGCGTTCATGATGTTTGCCACAGGACCTGATGCCGACACACCACTGGAACGCTCGAAGTTGTCAGAACGCTCTTCGCCCCAGTAGATATACTTGGCCAAGAGGTCATTGCCAACCAGACGCTTGTAGCATGCCATGACAGAACTGTTCAAGTCGTTCTTGTCTTTCCAGTAATCTTCCTCCACGATTTTGTTGGTTGGTGTGATGGTGAGGAAGTCGTCGCACGAGGCGAGTGTCATTCCCGCACCGACCGCCATCAGTCCGCAGAGTGTTATATTTTTAATGATATTTTTCATTGTCTTGTCTTTTTCTACGGTTTTTAGAATCCAAGATTTACACTGACGGTGAATGACTTAGCACGTGGTGTCTTTGATTTGTCGATACAAACACCCCATGTACCGTAAGAGACTTCGGGGTCGATACCTGTATATTTCGTCAGCACGAAGAGGTTGTTGGCAGATGCCGTGATGCGCAAGCTTTGGAAGCCGAGGTCTTTGCACACCTTGTTGGGCAGTGAGTAACCCAGCTGCATGTATTGCAGACGGAGGTAGTCACCTTTCTCCACAAAGCGGTCGCTGGCCAGTGAGTTGTAGGATGCACCAATGTTTGCGTTCATGGCGCGAGGAATCTCGGTGATGTCACCGTTCTTGCGCCATCGCCAAGCCACGGCACGAGACTGGTTGATGTTAGAGCGCATGGCCTCGTTGTTCAGACGTGTCAAGTTCGCAATCTTGTTGCCAAGACGATAGTTGAAGGAGAGTTTCAGCGTCCACTGCCCGTAGTTGAAGTTGAAACCAAAACCACCATTTACCTTCGGGTTAGAGTTACCCAGATAAACGATGTCAAGCTCGTTGATCTGACCGTCGTGGTTGACGTCTTCATAAATCACATCACCGCCCTTGAACTCGTAGTTCTTGCCTCCATAGTTGAAATACATGTGGAGAGGATTACCCTTCGAGTCATAAAGGATGGCACCGCTGGCATCGCGTGCTACAGGGAGGGTGGCGTTTTCACCACGTTCCTCAGCTGCGGCAGCCGTGTTGTCGCCGTAGGTAGAGCGTGACAGCTCGGTGTAGCCGCTATGGTCGTAGTCGTAACGGTAAACGCCTTTGTAGCGGAAACCGTAAATAGAACCGACGGCATTGCCAATCTGGATACGCTTCAAGAAGTCGGCATTGTTATAAGAGTAGTCACCGTTCATGGTTGCCAACACGGTTGCATCCATATCGGTGATTGTGTTGATGTTTTGAGCGATGTTGAAGTTGACAGACATGGAGAACTTGCCCTTCTTTAGGAACTTGCCTGTGTTGAGGAACAATTCCCAACCACGGTTGCGCAAGCCTCCTACGTTTTTGGAACCTAACGAGCCGAAACCTGTTGAACCTGGGATACCCACGCCGCCCATCAGCAGGTCTTTTGTTTGCTTATTGTAGTAGTTGAAGTCGAACTGCAGCAAGTCGTTGAAAAGGTTCAGGTTGGCACCCAAGTTCCACGAAGTGGTGGTTTCCCACTTCAGATCTGTCAGTCTCAAGCCGTCAGGGTTGATGGCGGAGATGGTTCTGTTGCCTGAGCCGTACTTTCCGTAGCTGCTATACATATTATACATCAAGTATTCGGCACTTGGCTCATGGCCTACGCGTCCCCACGATGGACGGAATGACAGCATGGATACGATGTGGTCGATGTGCAGTTTCTCGAAGAACGGTTCCTGGTTGATGTTCCAACGGGCGGAGATGCCGGGGAATGTACCCCACTTGCGGCCAGCACCGAACTTGGTTGAACCGTCGCGGCGCACAGTGGCGTCGAACGAGTAGCGGCCGTCGAAGAAGGAGATGTGCATGCTACCCAGCATGGAGGCTCTGCGCCACTGACTGGTGCCCGATGTTGCGCCAGTCAGGTAGGCTTCGGCGATGGAAGAGTCGATGCCAGTTGGCAAACCATTGTGCGAAATGTATTGGCTGGTACCATTACCGGAAGTGAACTCAAACTGTCCCAAGAAACTCATTGAAAGCAGTTCTGGATTGTTGAAGTGTGGAATGAAGATGAGTTTCTCTCGGTTGGTGAAAGCCAATGACTTATACTCGCTATTGCTGGTCTTGTTCACGCCTGAAGCCCAAGAATCGGTTGTCAGTGTGGACGGGAAGTACGTGTTGGTCGATTCGTTGTAGATGTCCATGTACACCTCCGCATTCAGGTTCAACTGATGAGACTCCGAATCTTTGCCCAAGAGTTTGTACTGGATGTTGAACTGCGGGTTGATACGATAGGTCGATTGGTTGTTGAAAGCCTGGTGTGCAATGGCTACAGGGTTGCCGATAGCCTTCATGTCGCGCAGATAGTAGGACGAGTAATAGTTGTTGCCGCCGGCATTTGTGGTCGGAATGGTGGGCAGCATCTTGTAGTAGTCACCTGTCAGCTGGCCGTACTGGTCATACTCATTGATGGACATGTTAGGCATGCTGTTGTATGCCTTGCCGAGAATGGATGTTGTTGAACTGCCATCCCAGTTACGGTGGTTGTCGGTGTAGGTGAGGGCGAAGTTGGTCGAGAAGCGGATGCGGTCAGACACATCGTAGTCGAGCACAAGACGCGTGGAGAAACGGTCGAGTGTCTGCTTGATGATGATACCAGTTTCATGGTCGTAACCGCCTGAAATACGGAACTTGGCCTTTTCACCACCACCATTGATGGTGATGTAGTAATTGTGTGTCTGACCAAACTGATTGACGGCATCCACCCAGTCTGTGTTCTTGTTGAAGTTGTAATATTGTACAGGGAAGGAGGGGTCGTAGTTCAACTCCACCATGTCTGATGTTGCAGCATTCTGCTTGGGGTTGAAGTAAGCCTCCTTGAGCATCATGGTGTAGCCGTCGCCGTCGAGCATGTTCAGGCCAGAGGGAGCCCATTTGCCTGTGAAGCGGTAGGAGAAGTTAATCTTCGTCTTACCAGCCACACCACGGCGAGTGGTGATTTCAATCACACCATTGGAACCCCTCGAACCCCAGATGGCGGTTGCGGCGGCGTCCTTCAGCACCTTGATTTCCTTGATGTCTTCAGGGTTGACGGAGAGGAGGGTGGAGAACTGTTCCTCGTTGTCGAGGTCTTCAAAGTTCACTTCCGACACGTCATCAGGCAGGTCGAATATGTTGCCATCGACCACGATGAGTGGTTCTGCCGAGCCATTGATGGTGCTGACACCACGCATACGCATGGAGGTACCGGCACCCAGGTTACCAGAGTTGGCGATGATGTCGAGACCGGCAATCTTACCCTGCAGGGCTTCGTCGGCCGATGCGAAGGAAAGTCCTTCCACATCGTCCATGTTCATGGTCTGGGTGGCCACAGAGATTTCTTTCAGCGGGATGGTCATACCGTTGCTCTGCACCATAGGCTTGGCTTTCACCACCACTTCTGCCAACTGCGTGTTGTCTTGCAGACGGATGTTGAACTTGGCGGTGTTGCCAATCACTTGGCTCCAAGTCTTGTAACCGACGTAGCTGACCACCAGTTTGTCTTTGGGGTTCTTGACGACCATGGAGAAGTTACCGTTGATGTCGGTCACGGCAGCTTCCACGATACGGTTGTTGTTGTCTCGCTCCACAACGTTGGCCATTGCGATGCCGCCTAAGTCGTCATAGACGTAACCCGTGACGCGTCGTTGTTGAGCCATGGCTGAACTTACACAGAAGAACAGCACGAGAGATGTGAGAATAAATTTGATCTTGTTCATATTGCGTTCCATGTAAGTTGATTATTCGAGAATTCTGTAGTTGGCGAAATAGGAGTCGTGCATGCTCGGTGACTTCCACACAGAGTCGTAGCGTCCGCCCTCATAAGTGGTGAAGTTCAGCACACTGTTGATACCATGTATCACAGCGGAGGAACTGGTGGTGAGGGTGATGCTGATGGGGCTGCTGTTCTTGTTTGTGATGTAGTCGCGCACGACGATGTTCTTGTCATCAGTGATGCTATGTTTCTCACCTGTAGCATCTTCTATGGTCAGTTCACCGTTGCCGGCACCTGAAACAAACAACTTGCGATAAACGCCCGTCTTGCTGTTGATGGTGGCTGTTTCGTAGGCAGTGCGCTGAGTGGCGGGTGTGTCAGCAAAGATGCAGTCATCCTGGAAATGATACTTGACGAAGTTCACCATCACTTCCACCATATCCTTCACTTCATTGTTACGCTGTTCCAGCTCTTCGTCAGTCATTTCAGTCCTATCTTCCGGATCCTTGTCCAACTCCAGCAGTTCGCGCAGTTGATGCCAGGTCGGCAAGCCCTTGCTTTCTGCTTCTTCCATCGCGTCATTGGTAGGAATGTAGATGGTGTAGCGGTAGTTGTTGAAGAAACGAATGTTAGAGTTGTCACTACCACTGATTTTGCTGAAGGTGGTCGTGAAGTTGCCATCCTCGTCTTTTGTGTAGTAGTAGCAAGGCAGACCGCCGTTGTTGGCAAAGATGGTGAATTTCTGCTGTGCAGTGGTTGACTTGTAGCCAATTTCATCCAGGACTTCGGCGTCGGTCTGACAAAGATCGAAGAACTTGGAGAAGTCGGGGTTCTTATACATGGCAGAATAAACGCTCTCGATGGTTGGGATGAGCGGCTGGTCAATCATGTAGGCAAAACCGTTTCCGTAGCCGTTGGTCTGCGCCGATTTGTCATCGAAGCCCGTCACATAGCATTGTTCATCGTTGTTGATTTGCCATCCACCCTTCACCTTCATGCCTGCTTTTCGCTTTTCAGCATCCTCAGCATAGATGACGGCGTTGTTCTTGGTGTAGAAGTAGTGCTTGTCGCATTCCATACCCGTCTCAGTCTCCTTAATGAATGAACCGGAAACACTGTCGCTGTGGATGACAGTGTGGGTTTCCAGCATGTCCTTCAGACGATTGTTGTAGGTGGCGGCAGATACATTCTCTGTTGCCACGAGTTCCCCCAAACTACCTGTTTGATTGATGGGGTCGTAGTTGTACTTGTAGGAAGCCACGCTCAGCTGGTTGCTCTTCTTGGTGGCATCCCATGTGTACTTGTAGGCACGTCCGATGAGGGTGGTGCCGTCTCCGAATGCAGGATTGTAGAACGACAGCGGGTCGATGTAGAGGAAGTTGTCGTCGTTGGGCACGAAGAAAGAAAAGCGTGAGCTCATGGCGAGCAGGTAGGCATTGTAGTTCAGAGGCACACTGCTGATGGTCATGTCCTTGATGGCATAACGGAAGATGTGCTTGTCTGTCTCGGTGTAGGTCGGTGCGAGCACGGCTGCGTATTCAGCAGGTGTGGTCACTTCGTCCATCAGGTAGATGACACCGTTGTTGGCAAAGAGCACGTCGAGAATCTTGCCGCGATGGTAGTCGTCAGTCTCGTCGAACATGGGGTCTTGTGCCGAGTTCTTGATGGTCTCAAACTTGCTGGGCACGGTGTTGTTGAAGGAAGCCTTCATCAGGTTGTTGAGCAAGCTCTGGATGACATCGATTGGAATTTGGTCAATAGCTTGATAGATGAGGTCGAGGTCTGTCGTGCTGGCAGAGATACGATCCACCATGTCAGGAGCGTATGCCTTGATGAGGAAGTGTCCACCACCGTTCTCGTCGAAGAAGTACTGCGTGAGGTTCTTGTCGCTTGGACAGAAGATGGCGGCCATGTCCTGCGCCTTGTCACTTTGGTCGTCGGCATAGGCGTTCCATCCTGGGTCGTAGTTCAGGTAGTGGCTCACAGCGTTGCCGGCAGGGTTGCCCACAGGGTCGGTGCCTGCATCGTTGAGGAGTTTGTTGTTACCTTGTGAACGGGTGGAGAAGTAACGCTTCTGGAAGACTGAATCCACATCGTTGCCATAGAGCAGACGGTAGCGAGTGGTCAGGTCGGCACTGTAGAAAGGAGCCGAGAAGCGGTCTATCATGTGGCTGAAGATTTGTGTTCTGCTATCGGTGCGTAGCACTTCTGCCATGTTTTGTGGATTGACGAGCACTCTGTCGAGGCAATTGACGTATCCGTTCTGGCAGGTGATGTCTTGCTGCATCACCTTGCAGTTGTAGATGTATGCATCATTCTTGTCGCGCTCCTGGCCGGTGAGAATCTTGAAGTCTGCATCGGTGATGTTCTTGTTGGCCATCTGTGCGGCCAGGAAGTGGGTCATCATCGGGGTGGTGGCGTCGAGTGCCATGTAGATGCCCTTGTCGTTGTTGCGGAAACGTTCCCAGTAATCTTTGTCGTCAGGGTTGTAGCTGATGGGCAGGTCTTCTGCGAAGAGATGTGGCACCGAGTCGGTCACATCTGCTGCTGTTTCGCGGCGCAAAGCCTGTCCCTTTTCTGGCTGGTCGTTATCGCCGCCGCCAGCGGGGGTGCTTGACATCATTTCGAGCAGGTAGGCGTTGTTCACCATTGCGTTGTTCAGCAGCAGTTTTTTCTGACTCTTGGTCAGCTGGTCGTAGCTGCTTACTCCCCACGCATTGTTCTCGTAGAAGGTGTTGAAGGCCTCGTCGTTGGCAACGAAGAGCGTCTTTGAACCTGTACGAGCCAGAACCTCCTTGTAGTCAAGGTCGTTAATGAGCTTGACGAAGTTGGTGTAGTTGCCTTGGCTTTCAAGATATTGGTAAATGCTCGACCCAAGCCACGACGGATCTTCGTCGTCGAACTTGTAGTCGTCCTTACACGAATAGGTTGAGCCGCACAAGACGAATAGGAAGAATGCTTTAGCGGCATACTGTCCTAATGTACAAAAGCGCTTGTTCATAAAGGTTAGATATTGTTTATAGTTTTAAAGATATTTAAATAGTCTTTCTTACATATATATATTATATATAATGTATGCTACATAGGAGTGATGAGTAAATAGGTTTATAAATTCTTTTCTGCGGCTCGCCCATTGAATGGGCCAAACCAATTGCAAAGATAACAAGTATCTTCAAAACTTTGAGGTCATCAATGTGGTTTAAAGTCTTCTATTAACCTTTTTTAACGAATAAATAGTTAAATTCTATTTAAGAGGGTGATTTTTTACACACCAAAGTAGAAAAACTCTTCAACTATTTAACGGTTCTTTTCACTTCGATCTGCCGCTTTTAGCATCGTAAGCACACCAAACTGGGAGACGGAAATTCTGACTTAAGTGGAACGTCGTGCAAATTGTAATAGGAACGCCGTAGCATTTGTGTTTTGTGTGTCGTACAAATTGAATATGCAACGGCGTAGCACGAAGGGTGGGAGCGGACAACAAAAAACAGCGGCATCGGGCGTTTGAATCTCCCGATGCCGCTGTTGGCTGATGGTTGAAGATGGAATGTCTGTTTATTTGACCAGCACCTTGGCAGACTTTCCGTTGGCTCTCACTACGTAAATGCCTGGTGTCAGCACTGAGGTTGCAGACACTTGGGCTCCCGATGCCGTATAGACTTCAAAAGTGGCGGCACCATCCACGTAGATACGTCCATCGACGGTGCGTACACGGAGTTTTCCATTGCCTGACGAGGTGGCTGTCAGGTCTGTGATGGCAGTCGGAACGGTACCTCCTTCGGTGGCTGTAGCTATGACCACCCAGCCCAATTCGTCTCTGTATTTCTCGTCTGTGGTGCCGATGCTAATTTCCTTGCCGTCTTCGCCAGTGAAGCTGTGTTCGAGTGTACGTCTAGCCCTGATACCAGTCACCCATGTTTTGTCTTCTCTCTTTTCGGTCGCGTTGGTGCGACGCATCATGGTGACGGAGGGGAAATTGTTGGTTTGCAGGTCTGCCAAGATGACGGGGTTGTAGAACGACGCTGCTTCCATGGTCTTTTCTCCACCGATTTCGGTCTCGATACGGAAAGTGTTCTCTCTTAGAGCGGATCCATATATCTTGTTGTCGCTCCCCAAGCCTGCGGCAATCATAATGCCGTTCTCTTCGTCCACCATACCAAGGCCTGGCTCAATGGCAAGGTAATTGACATTCAAACTGGTGGCTATTTTCCGTCCGGATGCCACTTCGGGGTAGATGATGAACTTGAAACCAGTGTTGGTAATGTCGAATATACGGATGGACAAGCCTGTTGACTTGCTGGTGGAAGTGGTATTGGCATATGCGGTGTTGTTGACCACTTCCGTTAAAACGACAGGAGTGACACCTTCTGGGAATGGCTGCTGGAAGGTCACTTCTGTCACGTCAGTGTAGGAATTGCTTGTAGCCTTGTTGGCTGATATGTTGCCCACTTCGTAGTTGAGGTCGCCAAACTTGCCGTACCCGTCGTTAAGCGCAAGGAATGGCACTTCGATGGCTGATGAGAAATTAGCGGTATTCGTGTTCCAGGGCAGCACCCTATACTTGAAATTGTTACGCCCCGTTGCGTTGCTTGTCACATTGCTGATTGTGAAAGAGGCGTTTTCGTTCGACAGGATGCCGACAAACAGACGGTGGTTGGAATCGGGGAACGGGGTGTCGTAGTTCACCGTGTTGTCCTCTGTGGTGCTGACGCGCAGATTGCCGTACTGGAAACCTTCAATGCCTTGTGCCGGGTCAACGTTCACGGTCACTTCGTTGGTGTACTTATAGGTGGAGGATGAAGTGCTGTTGTAGGGAATGGCCCTGACGCGATAGGTGTAGGTGTCGGGGTCAGACACTTCGTCGGTGTAGGTGTAACTGACTCCAGCACTCGAATTCTTGTCCTTGGGAGTGACGGTGCCCACCTCTTTGTAAACGCTGGAAGTGAGGGACTTGCGCTGAATGCTGATGGTGCTCATCAGGTCGCCGTTGGGGTCTTCCCATGTGAGTGTCACGGTCTTGCTCCTGCTGTTATACTTAGACGTGAGTGTACCGAGGTCTGCCATGGGGGGGGTAGTGGGAATCTTTTGGATAGAAGCGTTGTAGCCCATGCCTTCGTTCATGTTGGCATAGTATTGGCCGAGGGTGGATAGTTCGCCTCCCTTATAGATTTTGGATCCGTCTTGTTCACTGTTCCAGTAATAATAGCGTTCCACATATTTGCTGGCATTGAGTTTCTCCAGAATGGGCTTTGTGCCATCGTAACATACCTTCTGGTTGTTAGCGGAGAAGGTGATGTTGTCCCAATCATCCCTATCAGGTGCTTGAGCAAAGACACCACCGCTACTCCAGTTGCTTTTATTCCAGCTGGCACCCCAAACCCATTCGGATATCCAGATAGGGCGACCACCGTAATTATTGTAGTAGTTCGAGAAATCGCCGAAGGATCCGGCTCCCCAGTAACAGTGAAGGTCGAGGATGTCGCATCGCCAACCACGTGCATCAATGGCGCTGATGAAGGATTGAAGATGGCTCCAACTGCCGTCATGTGAAGACTCGGAACAGAGTCGCATGCCAGTGCGCATGAGGTTCTCCCAGTTGGCCAGCACGGTGGCCACATCCTGTGGAGAAGGGTCGGCTGAGTTGCCTGGCTCGTTGTTGGTCTTCAGGTGACAAGAATAAGTTACGCTACCACATGAGGATGGAGATGGCCAGTCCTCATAGATGTGGTGAGGCACACACTCGGTGTCGGGGTAGCGGTCTTCTCCAAGACCAAAAGAGTAGCAACTGGTTACGTTGAGGGCTTGTGTGATATTATACCCTGTGTCGTTGGCCAAACTTGCCTTGTGGGCATTTTGCCACTTGAAGATGCGGTAAGACGAGATGCGCTGGTCGAGAATGGCTGGTAATGTGCTGATTTCAAGGTCTTCCTGGTCGGCTATGAAGCAACGGCTGTAGCCCCAGCCTCCTGTGCCGATGGCGAAGGTGACCATGTAGCCACGCTTCAGTTTGAAGGAACGAATCTGGTTGTTCAAGGTGGCGGTGGTGAGCGTCTTCATGTATCCGCCGGAATGACCTTCGGAATAGTCGTTGCAGGCTTCACCCCCGAAATTCTGCTCGGTGTAGCAGGTCAGCGGCTTTATGTTGCTGGAGTAGGGAAAAACGATGGCACCCCGGTTGTACATCTTCACTTGACAGTTGGTACCATTGACAGCTCTCACACCATTGATGTAGATGTGGCTCATCCAGCTGCTGATGACCTTGCTGGGCTTGACGCTGGAGAGAATGAGTACAGCGTGTTCCGTGTTCTGGATGTCCACGCTGCCTGTGGTGGTGAATGGCGTTGCATTGGTGATGATGTAATCGACATCGGTGGTCAGTTGTACGCCATCAGTCACTTGTGTGACCGTGGTTTTTGTGTTGGCGGCATTGGCTGCAAGCCCGAGAGCCATGAGCAATGCGAAAGTGAGTTGTTTCAGTTTCATAGTTATCATAGGTTTTTAGTTTGTTTTCTTTGGTAGGGTTATTATATGGGGTAAATAGGCTTAATAGGTCTTGATGGGTTTGTGTGGGTTTATTGGGCGGTGTAGAAGTCGGTGATTCTGATGATGGCACGGGTGCAGACGGGACAGAAGTCCTGCACCTCGTTGATTTTCATGCGGCACTCTTGAGCAGGACGGTAGCAGCCTTTGCTCTGATAGCCAGCTCCTTCAAAAACGCCGACCACTTGGGTACACTTGTTGAGGGCAGCCATAGCCTTGGAGTCGCTCTTGTCAATCTTCTTGAAGTCGGGCACCTTGGGGTCGAGCGGTGTGGGGATGGGTTGCTTCTTGGGCATGAGGTCGGCCCACTTCGTGTTGAAATCCTTGAGGGTGGTGATGTTCGGTTCCCACGGCTCGGTGTCGGCAGGATACCACTCGGTGTCCATGTCGTCGTAGGCATATTCGTCAGCCAGACCTGCGTAACTGTGACCGAACTCGTGTACGAACACCTCCTTGAAGGTGGGGTGGTCGCTGGTGGAGAAGGTCACCTGATTGTAGATGCCACCACCACCGTAGGTGTCGGAGTTGACCAGCACCATGATGTGCTCAAAAGGAACGCCTGACAGCAGGTCGTAGATGCGGTGCATATCCTGTGACATGAGGTAGCGGTCGGTATAGAAAGTGTCGTAGTGACTGCCGGCAGGAGTGGTGTGCCAGATGTTGCGATGGGGAACGGTGGGGCCTGCTTCGCGTGAAGGAGCAGCTACGGCCACTACGTTGAAGCGGTTTTTCAGCGACTTGAAGGGTTCGCGCTCGAAGAGGGCATCCACAGCACGCTCGCAATCATGGTAGAACTTGCCCATCTGAGCCTCGGTGTAGCCTTCAGCCACAATGGCGAGGTCGATGCACCCTGTGATGTCCACACCGCTGAATGGGTCATATTCGGAAGCGGTGTAGTCACGTCCCTTTCCGCTGCGAGGCTCATTGGCGGCAGAGGGACGGGAAAGATTGCCGTCCTGTGCGTTGGCAGGTTTCCACACATAGTAGAACGGGATGCCGTTGTCACCTATCTTGCGGATGAGGATGTCTTTGGGGTCAACCGTATGGGTCATTTCTGTGGTCACTGCTTGATGGTTGTTGGTCAAGGTGACGGTCACATCGATGGGTCTTTTGGGGAAAGGCACGTTGTAGGAGGTCTCGAAAGCTTTGTCAACATGCTTGGCTTCATCGTATTGTAGCCACTCTTGGAACAGGGTGGAGAAGGTGTTCACGTAAATCACCTGTTGCGTGGCGTGATCACGAACGGTCACTTGTCCGTTACCGTTCAGAAACTTTTCTGACAGGCGGCTCTTTCGGCCAGCCCACTTGTCCTGCTTCTTCAGTTCTTGCAGGTAGATGTGTTGTTCTTTAGCATTGCCAGCAAAGATGTAGTCGAGGCGCAGCGTGGCATCTTCAAAGAACTCTTCGAAGGATTGTGCCTGTGCGGAGAGCAAGCAGCAGAAGGTCAATAATATCGTTAGTGTTCGTTTCATTAAATGTTGGTTATGGTGTAGTTAGGTTGCAAAGGTAAGCAAAAAAATAATGTGAAAGAAAAACTTGGCCATTTTTCTTTCACATTATTTATAAATTATAACATTTTGTCCTGTAAGAACTGTCCTGTGTAACTGTATGGGCATTGCGCCACCTCTTCGGGAGTGCCTGTCACCACCACGTTTCCGCCCGCTTGTCCTCCTTCGGGGCCGAGGTCGATGATGTGGTCGGCACATTTGATGATGTCCATATTGTGTTCGATGATGAGGATGGTATGTCCACGTGCAATCAGAGCGTTGAAAGCATCGAGGAGTTTTCGGATGTCGTGGAAATGCAGCCCTGTTGTCGGTTCGTCGAAGATGAAAAGGGTGGGTTCCGCTTTCTCCTGGCTGAGGTAGTAGGCGAGCTTGATGCGCTGATTTTCTCCGCCAGAGAGGGTGGAGGAGGTTTGTCCGAGTTTGATGTATCCCAATCCTACATCTTGCAAAGGCTTCATCTTTTCCACAATCTTGTTCTGCCCATGCAAGGCGAAGAACTCAATGGCTTGATTGATGGTCATTTCCATGATGTCGTAGGCATTCATGCCTTGAAACTTCACCTCCAGAATGTCGCTCTTGAATCGTTTGCCGTGACAGGCTTCACATTCCAAGACGAGGTCGTTCATGAACTGCATCTCTACGGTTACGGTGCCTTCCCCCTTGCACTCTTCGCATCGGCCACCTTCTGCGTTAAAAGAGAAGTAGGCAGGCGTGTATCCCATCTGCTTCGCCAACTGCTGATTGGCAAGGAGTTTGCGTATCTCATCCCATGCGCCGATGTACGTCACGGGGTTGGAGCGCGAGGAGGTGCCGATGGGGTTCTGGTTGACAAAATCAACGTGCTTGATGAGGTTTATGTCGCCTTCCAGTTTTGAGAACAATCCAGGTTTTTCGGCACTTTCGTTCAGGTGGCGTTTCATTGCCAGGTAGAGGATGTCGCGCACCAGCGTGGATTTTCCAGAACCAGAAACGCCCGTCACGCAGGTCATCACGTTCAGGGGAAACTTCACGTCGATGTCTTTCAGATTGTTGGCACGGGCATTCTTCACCAAGATGTAGTTGTTCCAGGGGCGCCGGCTTTCAGGGAGAGCGATGGTTTCGCGACCACTCAGGTAATCGAGCGTGTGGGATTGCACGTCTTTCACTTGCTTGGGGTCTGGGTTGGGTGTTCCTGCATACATGATTTTTCCGCCCAATCTCCCTGCATCAGGGCCTATGTCGATGATGAAGTCGGCAGCGCGCATGATTTCTTCGTCATGCTCCACCACGATGACCGTGTTGCCCAGTTGCTGTAGTTGTCTGAGCACACGGATGAGGCGTTGAGTGTCGCGCGAGTGCAATCCGATGCTCGGTTCGTCCAAGATGTACATGCTTCCCACCAGCGAGGAGCCGAGGCTTGTGGCGAGATTGATGCGTTGGCTTTCACCGCCCGAAAGGGAGTTGCTGAGTCGTGCCAGAGTCAGGTAACTGAGACCCACATCGACCAAGAACTGGAGGCGGCTCCTGATTTCGGTGAGTAGCCTTTGGGCAATCTTGGCTTCCTGCTTCGTCACCTTCAGGGTGCGGAAGAACTCGTGCAGGTCGGCGATGGAAAGTTCGCAGAGGTCAGTGATGCTTTTGCCGCCCACCTTCACATATTCCGCTTCCTTCTTCAGCCGCCTTCCATGACAAGTGGGGCAGACTGTTTTGCCTCTGTATCGTGCCAGCATCACGCGATACTGTATTTTATACTGGTTCTCTCGGAGCATGCGGAAGAACTCGTCGATGCAGATGGAATGGTTGCCCCATTCGTTCTCTTCATACACTCCATGCCACAGCACATCTTTCTGCCGCTGAGTCAGTTGACTATAAGGTGTGAAGACGGGAAAGTTTTCGTATTTCTCAGCCCTTCTGACAAATTCCTTTTTCCATTCCGACATCTTCTCTCCCTTCCAGCAAACGACAGCTCCATCATATACGGAAAGTTCTGGGTCGGGAATGACAAGGCTTTCGTCGATGCCGATGATTTTGCCGTAACCCTCACATTCGGGGCAGGCACCAACAGGCGAGTTGAACGAAAACATTTGGTCGGTTGGTTCTTCAAATTCGATGCCGTCGGCTTCAAACTTCAGCGAGAATGCCTTCACATCTCCGTTCTCAAACTTCAGCACACATTGTCCGTCACCCTCATAAAGTGCGGTGTTGGCCGAATCGACCAGACGGTTGATGGTCGCCTTGTCGTTCGCCACCTTCATACGGTCAATCACCAGAAGAATGGAAATCTTACTCCCTCCCTGCTGGGAGGGTGAGGGGAGAGTCTTTATTAAATCCGTTATCCTCATCACCTCTCCATCCACCTCCACACGCTGGAAACCGCTTTTGTAATCCACGTCCAGTTGTTCTGCCAATGTCCTTCCGCTCCTCACCTTCAGTGGGGTCATCACCATCAGTTTCATGCCCTCCTCGTGAGCGAGCAGGCACTCGATGATATCATTTGTCGTGTTCTTCTTCACCTCTTGACCGCTTACGGGAGAATACGTGCGTCCGATGCGGGCATAGAGCATACGCAGATAGTCATAAATCTCAGTGCTGGTGCCGACGGTCGAGCGTGGATTTCGGCTGCTCACTTTCTGCTCGATGGCGATGGCGGGTGAGATGCCTTCGATGAAGTCACATTCGGGCTTTTTCAGACGTCCCATGAATTGCCGTGCATACGTCGAAAGGCTTTCCACATAGCGCCGTTGTCCTTCGGCATAGAGTGTGTCGAACGCCAGCGATGACTTACCGCTGCCGCTCACACCCGTGATGACCACAAACTTGTCGTGTGGAATCTTTACATCGATGTTTTTTAGGTTGTTCACCCTTGCGCCTCTCACACTGATGAAATCCTTCAGTTCTGCGCGTTTTTGTTGTATCTTTTTCATAAATCGGCTACAAAGTTAGGAAAAAAACAGGTACTGGTGATGTTTTTTAGGAGAAAGATGCATGGAATGAATATTTTTTCTTACATTTGGCGCAGATTATGAGAAAGATTGTGAAGAGCCTTTTGTGGGTTGCCCTGCTGCTGTTGGGTTGCGGAGAACCGCAAGAGGTGGTCGTGCTGACAGGCGAGGAGGCGTTTCGCGAGGGTGACCTCGTCATGCGATGTGGCTATGGTGTGGAGAGTAAGGCGGTGACAGAAGCCAGCCAATCCATTTATTCCCACATCGGCATGCTGCACTACGACGGGTTGCTGGGGCAATGGATGGTCGTTCATGCCGTGCCTGACGAAGCTGAAAGGGGTGAACCTGAGTGGTTGAAGTGCGAACGGCTTTCGGACTTCTATGCAGCCGATCGTGCCATGCGAGGGGCGTGGATGAGGGTCGATTGTTCCGATGCTGTGGCTGGTGCAGCTGTTCGTTATGCGTTGCAGAAGGTGAAGCAGAAAGTGGTGTTCGACAACGACTATTTGCTCTCCGACACCACCAGCCTCTATTGCACGGAACTCATTTGGCAGGCTTATCTCCATCAGGGCATCGACCTCAGCGACAGCCGCCGTCACGATGTGCCGCTGCTTTTCAGCAAGGACGGAGAGTGCATCTTTCCTGTAGATATAGAAGAAAGTGATAAGATATTATTTGTTCAACCTCTAAAAACTCAAAGAAAATGAAGAAAATTCTTTCCATTCTCAGCCTTGCCCTCGTGGCTTTGGCATTCGTGTCTTGTTCCAAGAATTCGCCCGAAGGCGTTGTGCAGGAGTATTTCACTCATGTGCAGAAAGGACAGTATGAAGAGGCTATTGACCTGCTCTACTTCAAGAAGGGTCTTTCCGACAAGGACAAGGAGCAGCTGGTGAGCATGTTCCGCGAGAAAGGTTCGAAGGAGTATGACAAGAAGGGCGGCATCTCAGAAGTGGTCATCGACAACGTGCAGATGCAGGAAGATGGCAATGCTGCTTTGGTCAACTACACCATCAAGTACGGCGACGGTTCTGCAAAGAGCGACAAGAACAAGGTGGTCAAGGTGGATGACAAGTGGCTGCTCGATTCGGGCAAGTAAACGCCATTTTTGACACTTCACAAGCGTTTGATTGTTACAACGGCGTTTTGCCTTCCTCACAAGCGTTTATCGTTGATAACAGAAATAGTGCTTACGGATTTTTTTAGTGGCAAGCGATGTGCTCAGCATGTCGCTTGCTTCCGTTAGGTCGCGTGTGGTACCGTCGTTGAAGCGGATTTCGATTTGGTCATCGTCGAGGGAGTACATGTCTTTGCCTACCTCAATGTTGGAAATGAGATAGTTGGCATCGTCGAGGGAAATGTGGTAGCGTTGTGCCAGTTCCTCGAGCTTTTCCTGTTTGTGCTCGTTGGAGAAGGGTTCGTCGCTCATCTCCACCTTGAAGATGTTGCGGTTGATGAAATCTTTGGCAAGTAAGGAAAGGATGGGGTCGGGGTGGTCGCACCACACCTTCATGGCTGACCAGATGTCGTTGTCATCGAGGGTCAGATAATGACGTAAGCAATCGGGATTGTGGAAGAATGTCTTGCGGTCAATCGTGTTGTAGAGGAAGAAGCGAAGGGCAGGGGAGGCAAAGAGTTCCATTCCCTGATGGGCCAGTTGCTTTGCGCGTAGCAGAGCGTTAATCATCACGTGCTCGGCAGCTACGGAGGTCTTGTGCAGATACACCTGCCAATACATGAGGCGGCGGCTGACGAGGTAGTTCTCGATGGAGTAGATGCCTTTCTTATCGACAACCAGTTGGTCATCCACCATATCGAGCATGTCGATGATGCGTGAAGAGCCGATGTTGGCCTCGTTCACCCCCGTGAAGAAGGCATCGCGCTTGAGGTAGTCAAGCCTGTCCATGTCGAGTTGTGAGGAGATGAGCTGATGGAGGAAGCGTTTGGGGTATTCGTCCTTGAAAATCTTGATGGCGAGAGAGAGTTGTCCGCGAAACTCGTCATTCATCTGTTCCATCACCATCAACGAGATGTCCTCATGACTTACGCCGCTGATGAGGGTGTGTTCCAATACATGACTGAAAGGTCCGTGCCCGATGTCGTGCAAGAGGATGGCTGCCTGCACCGCTTCTGCCTCGCTGTCGAAGATGAAGTGCCCCTTCTGTTGCAGGGAAAAGATAGCCTTTCCCATCAGGTGGAAAGCACCTAACGAGTGCTGAAAACGGGTGTGTTGTGCTCCAGGATAAACGATGTTGGCACCCCCCAGTTGCTTGATGCGGCTGAGACGGTAGAAGGCAGGGTGACGCACGATGTCGAGCAACAAGCCGCGCGGCACGCGGATGAAACCAAACACGGGGTCGTTGATGATTTTTGCTGACTGCACGATGAGAATTAGGAATTAGGAGTTAGGAATTAGGAGTTGTCATGCGGGATGCAAGCATCGCATTAGCTCAACTGTCAAATGTGGCGGAGGTTTTATTGCGGCAAGCCGCCGAAAGAAAAATAGGTAAAAACAAGTAAAAATAGATAAAAATATTTTTCTTTATTTTTTATGTCTTTTTTTATATTTTTCTTTCGGCGCCAACGGCGCAATTAACTTTTGATGTTTATGTTTCACTGTCAACTTAAAAGCTTGGCCATTTGTTCTGCCACCTTTTTCGCTTCCTCGCCTGCTACCTCGGCAAACTTTTCGGTCTTGTCGGCATAGATGATGGCGCGTGAGGAGTTGACGATGAGGCCGCAATCCTTGGTCATGCCATACTTGCACACCTCTTCGAGGCTTCCGCCTTGTGCGCCGATGCCGGGAACGAGCAGGAAGTGGTCGGGAACAATCTTGCGGATGTCCTCAAACATCTTGCCTTGTGTGGCACCTACGACGTACATCATGTTGTCGGCATTGCCCCATTCCTGACTCTTCCTCAGCACTTTCTCGAACAGGCGTTCACCTTCGGTATCGGTGGTCAGTTGGAAGTCGTGGCTGCCCTTGTTCGAGGTGAGTGCCAAGAGGATGACCCACTTGCCTTCGTACTGGAGGAACGGAGTCACGCTGTCCTCGCCCATGTAGGGAGCCACGGTGAGGGCATCGAGGTTGATTTCCTCGAAGAAGGTGCGGGCATACATTGCACTGGTGTTGCCGATGTCGCCGCGCTTGGCATCGGCGATGATGAAGTGCTGTGGGTAGTTCTCGTTGAGGTACTGGATGGTCTTCTCAAACGAAATCCATCCCTTCACGCCCATGCTCTCATAGAAAGCGAGGTTGGGCTTGTAAGCCACGCAATAGGGTGCTGTGGCGTCGATAATCGCCTTGTTGAAGGCGAAGATGGGGTCTTCCTCCTTCAGCAGGTGTTCTGGAATCTTCTTGATGTCGGTGTCGAGACCTACACACAGGAAGGTTTTCTTCGTGAAAATCTGATTGATAAGTTCTTGGCGAGTCATATCATTTATTATTTATCATTTTTCATTTATCATTTATCATTTATCATTTATCATTTAGCGCAGCGTCCTACAACTCCGCTTCTTTCAATCTTTCTGCATTCTCAGCCACAATCAGGTGGTCGATGCAGTCTTGGATGTTGCCGTCCATGAAGGCGGCGAGGTTGTAGATGGTGTAGTTGATGCGGTGGTCGGTGATGCGTCCTTGCGGATAGTTGTAGGTGCGGATTTTGGCAGAGCGGTCGCCGGTGGAGACGAGCGTCTTGCGGCGCGAGGCAATGTCATCGATGTACTTCTGATGCTCGCGGTCGTAGATGTAGGTGCGCAATCGGGCAAGGGCACGTTCCTTGTTCTTCGGCTGGTCGCGGGTTTCCGTACATTCCACAAGGATTTCCTCCTTCTCGCCCGTGTTGGGGTTGGTCCACATGTAGCGGGCACGCACACCCGACTCCACCTTGTTCACGTTCTGACCGCCAGCACCCGAGGAACGGAAGGTGTCCCACTTGATTTCACCCTCGTTAATCTGCACGTCGAAGGGTTCGGCTTCGGGCAATACGGCCACGGTGGCTGCTGAAGTATGCACACGACCCTGCGTTTCGGTGACAGGCACACGCTGCACACGATGCACCCCCGACTCATACTTCATGGTGCCATACACGTTCTCGCCCGTCACACTACAGATGATTTCCTTGTAACCACCCACGGCACCCTCGGAGAAGGAAGACACGGTGAGGTGCCAGCCTTTCATTTCGCAGTATTTTGAATACATGCGGAACAAGTCGCCAGCAAAGAGAGCCGCCTCGTCGCCACCCGTTCCGCCACGGATTTCCAGCGTCACGTTCTTGCTGTCCTCTGGGTCGGCAGGGATGAGCAGGAGTTTGATTTCCTCCTCCAGTTCTGGGATGCGCTTCTCGTTGGTGGCGATTTCCTCACGCGCCATCTCTTTCATCTCGGGGTCCTCCTCCAAAGCGAGCAGTTCCTTCGCCTCCTCCAGTCCCTTGGTGGCATTGATGTATTCCTGTCGGGCCTTCATGATGTCCTCCAGGTTCTTGTATTCCTTCGTCAACTGCACATACCGCTTCTGGTCGGCAATCACGTTCGGGTCGGTGATGAGGGTCGAGACCTCCTCAAACCGAGGCACCAACCCCTCCAGTTTCTCCAATAATGTATTTTCTGTTGCCATATTGTTGTCCGTTTTGAGTGCAAAGTTACGAAAAAACGAGCGAAATAGAAAAGGAAAACTCGTTTAAGTTTTCATTTGGCTTTGCCGAAGGTTCCGAGTGCAAGTAACTTCGGCGGAGTCAACATTGCGAAAAATGAACGAAATAGAGAGAAAAAGATGGGGAAATGTTTGGGCGTTTCCATTTTTTTCGTTTACTTTGCCGACGAATAGAGAATAATACTTCAAGTTTCGCATGTTAAAGAAGATATAGGAAGTTAAGGGGAGATAACTGCTTTTCAGCGGCGGGAGATAGAGGACGTTACCCTGTCTGCTACAATCATATAGCAAAACCAATGTCTTTTATCTTCTTCCATCTTCCTTTTTCTCCAAGGTAAGCAGAGCTTGCAAAACATAGAACAATTACTATATGACAGACGAAAACAAATACATACAAAGTCCTTTACAATCTGTTCAAAAATCATATTTGAGGCAGCCTGTTGAGCCTACGGAATTAGAGAGATTCCGAAGTCAGTTGGAAATTCTTTTGAAAGAACTAAACCCAGAAGACATTGAAGAGGCAAATAAAGGACGTGTGAAAACCTTCCTTGAGAAAACTTTGTGGGCTTCAAATGCATACGAAATTAATGCATCGGGAAAAACAGACCTCACAATTAGGGACAAAAACCTTGAGCACAATGTGGTACTTTTTGAGTTCAAAAAGGTCACTAGCCCTGAGATGGTGTCAAAAAAGGATCTTGTGAAAAAAGCCATGTTTGAACTTGTATTGTATTACATTCTTGAGGAGCATGCTAATAGGAACACAAGCATAAAGCATTTGATCATTTCTGACGGATACAAATTTTTCATTTTTGAGAAAGGACTATTTTATGAATTATTTGGCAAGGATAAGAAATTTGTTCATGAGATAACATCTTCCGAGAATGCATCTGGCGAAAAACGTGATTATATTTACAACCAGATAATTAAGCCAAAAGTGGAGAGTGTCAAAAACAAACTTTCCTTTACGTTTGTTGATTTAAGTGCTTTTCAAAAAACCATTGCTTCTAAAGATATCATAAATAAGCCTCTTTTTAAGGCTTTGTATAAACTGTTCTCGCCAACTCACCTTCAGAAACTTCCTTTTTCAGCAGACCACAACTCTCTTAACAGAAATTTCTATACCGAATTGTTGTACATCATGGGGCTTGAGGAACGAGGAGACAAACATCAGATTCAGCGTCTGGAAATCTCCAAGCGACAAGATTACTCCATCTTTGAGCAGACATACGCACTTCTTGCTGACTATGAAGTGGACAACTCTTTTGTTACGGAGGAAAATGTGGACAGACGTTTTGAAACTGCTCTGGGCTTGGTTATTGTATGGATTAACAGAACCCTCTTCATGAAACTTCTTGAGTCACAACTAATAGCATTCAATAGGAACAAGAAGAAGTATTCATTTTTTGAAAAATTAACCGACTTCGCCATGATGCATTATCTTTTTTGTAAGGTAATGTCTATACCCGAAGGTGAACGTTCAGAAGAAATGAAAATAAAGTTTGGGGAGGTGCCGTATTTGAACAGTTCTCTCTTTGAACTTACAGAAATAGAAAAACAGTATTTCCCAATAAGCAGTTTGCGTGATAGTGAAGTTACTATCATGAAAAACTCTTGCCTTCGGGATAAGAAAGGTAAAGTGGCTACTGGAAAAATCCGTATCCTTGATTATTTGAAACAATTCCTTGATAGTTACGACTTTGGCGCAGATGCCGGTGAGAGTGGAAAAACAATCATTAATGCATCAGTTCTTGGATTGATATTCGAAAAAATCAATGGATATAGAGACGGTTCGTTTTTTACCCCAGGATATATAACTTCATACCTTTGCCATGAAACTTTAAGAAGATGTATAACAGATAAGTACAACGAAAAATATGGCACATCATACAACACGTTTGCAGACCTCGTTGAAGATTTTGATTATACAGATAAGACCCGACGTGATGAAGTAAATGAATTAATCAATAGCATTCGTGTGTGTGACCCGGCTGTGGGCAGTGGTCATTTTCTTGTATCGGCCTTAAATGAACTCATTGCAATCAAGTGGGAACTTAAGGTCTTGAAAACAGTTGATGGCAAACGCTTTAAATATCGCGTAGATATTGAAGATGATGAGTTGGTTGTTACTGATGCAGATGGTGAATTGCGTTATGATCCAAATGACGAAGAAAGTCAGTTGATTCAGGAAACTCTCTTTGTGGAGAAGCGTGCTATTATCGAAAATTGTCTTTTTGGTGTAGATATAAACCCCAATAGTGCTGAGATTTGTCAGTTGCGTTTGTGGATTGAACTTTTGAAAAATGCATACTACTACAAAGGAGAGGATGGCAAACGTCACCTACAGACATTGCCAAACATTGATATTAATATAAAGTGTGGAAACTCTCTTGTGATGAAATATTCATTAGAAGATTCTATTGACCATGTGCTGAGAGGTGCCAATATCACTATAGGTGACTATAAGGAACATGTCTCAGCATACAAGAATAGTCCTTCTAAGGAGAACAAGCGTGTGGTGGAACAGGATATCGCATTGATAAAGTCCCAACTGGACGAAGGCTATTGCAAAGATACCGATGAGTACAAGAAATGGGTGAAGGTATGTGCTGAGATACTTTTGCGCAACGCTTCACTTTTTCCGCCAGAGGAGGCAGAGACAAAGAAATTAGCGGCATTGCGCAAACAAGAAACAAAACTTCGTCTTGCATTAGAAGAGGCCTCAACCCGTCATGCTCGTTTGAGGGCTTTTGAATGGCGTTACGAATTTCCTGAAGTTCTTGACGACAATTCAAGATACCAAGGTTTTGACTGTATCATTGGCAACCCTCCTTATGGTGTATCTATTAAGGAAGAATACCGAAAGACAGTTGAAACGAAATATGACCACATGCCTGATTATGAAATATACTACTATTTTATTTCCCTTGGTCATAAGTTGCTGAAGGAAAATGGTTACCTGGCATACATTATCCCAAACACTTGGCTCTTTAATCAATTTGCTCAAAATCTTAGAGAGTCTTTAGTGGAAACTGATGATAATCATTCTTTTGCATGGGAAGTGAAAGAATTGTTGGATTGTACAAACATTCCAATATTTGAATCAGCTACTGTTAGAAATACAGTCATTTCCATGAAGAAATGTCAGAATCCGGATAAAATCATTTGCTATAAAAACACTCGTGATTTAATAGAAAATCAGGATGATAATAAGCTCGACGGGAAGACCCTGTTTGGTAAATTGGTCAATAGAGACACTATTTCCATTACCCTTGATGATATTAAACGCGAGTTTGCACAAAACTGGGGGTTAGCTTTCTTTTTAACACCAGAAGAGAATCGTGTTGTTCGAAAAATTGAAGAGAACACAACATCACTTGAATCTCTTTTTACAGATGTGTCGCAAGGAGTTATAGCTTATGATAAGTTGAAAGGTGTGTCAAAAAAAGATATTGAGAACCGAATTTTCCATTCTGAAACTTATAAAGAGGGTTATAAAAAATGGCTCCGAGGTTTTGATGTAAACAAATATAATGTTGTTTGGAATTCAACACCCATCAAAGTCACAGGTAAACAAACCGATAAGGAAATCTACGTGGATTATGATAGTATCCCTAAAGCAAGAGAACAGAAGTATTTCATGGGCAAACGCATGTTGGTTCGTGAAATCACCAACCCTTCTATTTTTGCGGCAATAACAGAAGACGAATTATACAACGATCCCGCTATTCTTGTTGTCAAAGATAGTGACAGCTATTCATTAGAATTGGCATGTGGTATTCTAAATTCTAAACTTGCCACGTTCTATCATTTTAGACACTCTCCAAAAGCCACAAAAGGGGCATTCCCCAAAATAATGATTTCTGATATCAGAAATTTTCCGTTACCAATTATTTCTGAAACAAATGACGAGATTGCCAAACATATCCAATTATTAGTTGAGAAAATTCAATCTGAAATTGTGACATCAACTATTGACCCCCAAAAGATTTTGGATTTGCAATGGGAAATTGATTATTGGGTTTTCAAACTGTATGGGATTGTATCTGAAAGTGATATTAACCTCATTTACCCCGAGTTCTACAGTTTTAAGCCAAAAACATTCGTGATGGAAAAATAGGGGAGAATGTAGTTCGGATTTTTTTGTACTTTTGCAAAAAGTTAGCGATGAAGTGTGACGGATTTCAAGAAAAAATAACCAAAACCCAAGAATATATGAATTGCAAAAAAACTCTTCTCATGGCCTGTTGTGCCCTCTTTGTTGTGGCAGCAGTCCATGCACAAGTGACTATTGACATCGACACCCAGCAGCGCGGACCGAAGGTGAGTCCCATGCTCTACGGCATCTTCTACGAGGACATCAACCACGCTGCCGACGGCGGCATCTATGCAGAGTTGATACGCAACCGCTCCTTCGAGGACGGCCCACGCTATGGCGCACCAGCCGACATGCAAGGTTGGACGACACTTGCAGCATCCCCTTCACGGCTGGCGGCAAGGTTCATACAGCCTTCGAAACAGACGCCTTTGCTCAACAATGTGCAGCACAATGCCCTTGAACTTGACATCAAGGCTTCGTCATCTGTTCCTGTACTGCTGGTGAACGAGGGCTATTGGGGCATCAATGCCGTGCAGGGACGCAGTTACCGACTGACCTTCTGGGCCAAGACGCTGAAATATAAGGGAAGCGTGAAGGCCGCCCTCTGCTCACAGGACGGCTCACAGACCTATGCCGAGACGGTGGTGGGCGGATTCCCTTCTGCCAAGGCAAAAGGCTGGACGAAGTATGAAGCCACGTTCACAGCCAACGACAACGACCCGAAAGCACAGTTCGCCCTGATTTTCGACGGCGTGGGACAGGTGCAATTAGATATGGTGAGCCTTTTCCCGCCGACGTTCAAGAACCGTGAGAACGGCATGCGTCCCGATTTGGCCAACATGTTGTGGCAGATGCACCCGAAGTTCATGCGCTTCCCCGGAGGCTGCTTTGTGGAGGGGCAGGAGAGTCCCGACAACGCTTTCCGCTGGGAACGCACCATCGGGCCGATAGAAGAGCGTGAGGGACACTGGAACGTGAACTGGGGCTACCGCACCTCTGACGGGCTGGGCTATCACGAATACCTGCAGTTGGCAGAGGACTTGGGCGCCAAGCCGCTCTATGTGGTCAACGTGGGTCTGTGGCATGGCGGCATGACACCCTACGACAGCATCCAGCCCTGGATTGACGAGTGCATGAATGCCATCGAGTATGCCAACGGTCCCGTCACATCCAAATATGGTGCCATGCGCGCCAAGAATGGGCATCCCGAACCTTTCGGACTGGAATATCTGGAGGTGGGCAACGAAAACAACCAGCCCGACCCCCGTCAGCAGAGCGACCACTACTACGAGCGCTATGAGCAGTTCTACAAAGCCATCCGTGCCAAATACCCCTACATGAAAATCATCGGCAACGTGGTGGCATGGGGCGACGACAATCCGAAATGGAACAGCAAGTTGCCCGTAGATTTGCTTGACGAACACTACTACCGCTCCCCAGACTGGTTTGCCGCAGCATTCCACAAATATGACACCTACGACCGTCAAGGCCCGAAGGTATATGTGGGCGAGTATGCCGTGACAAATGGCTACGGAAATCTGGGCAACATGAACGCCGCCCTGGGAGAGGCAGTCTATATGATGGGCATGGAGAACAACTCCGACGTGGTGGAACTGGCATCCTACGCCCCCATCTTCGTGAACGAAAACGACGCCCGCTGGCGTCCCGACATGATACGCTTCAGCAGCAGCCGCGTCATGGGCACACCCAGTTACTACGTGCAGCAACTCATGCCGCAGCACTTAGGCACCCAGGTGCTGAAAGTCACTCAGACCGACCCCTACAAAGACAAAGTCAGCAAACCGCTGACACCCAAGCAGAGTCGTGTGGGCTATGCCACATGGGGCACGAAATCCTCCTTTACCCACATGGACCCCCTGCCCAAGAGCGGACAGCCAGAATACATGACCGGGCAATGGACAGTGAATGCCGACGGCATCCTCTCGCAGACCGGCAACCGCGAACAGTGCATGGCCCTGTGCAAGAGCGTCATCGACAGCGACCACTACACCGTGAAGTGCCGTGCCCGCAAAGACAGCGGTGCCGAGGGCTTCATCATCGTCTTCAACTATGTCGATGAGAAAAACTACTGCTGGGTGAACTTCGGCGGATGGACCAACACACAACACGCCATCGAGCAAATCAGCAATGGCGGCAAGTTGCTGACCGACAGCAAGCGCGGACACGTGGAACCAGGCCGATGGTACGACATCACCCTTCAGGTGGCAGGCGACAGCGTGAAGGCATGGCTCGACAAAGACCTGGTCTTCGACACGGTGCTGAAGCGTGACAACACCAAGGGCATCTTCTCCTCAGCCACCATCGATGAAGCCAATGGCGAACTGATAGTGAAAGTGGCCAACACCAGCGATGCCGCCACCACCGCCCAAATCAATCTGCAGCACTTCGCGCCGAAGTCCGCCCGTGTGGTGCGTTTGGCGGCCAGCGACGGCATGGAAGAGAACACGCTCGATGCCCCCACCCACATTCATCCCGTGGAGCAACTGCTCTCCCCCGCACATGGCGGCATCCTGCTCGATGTCCCCCCCTACTCGCTGAACATCGTCAGAATCAAGTGAGCCAATCCCCCCCGGTTCAGAAGGGGAAGAAGAAAAAGCAGCCCACATGGCGAAGGTGCCGTGCGGGCTGTTTCTTTTGTTATGTATGGTGACATGAGAAGGCATGGTGCGGAAAAATATGTGCGCAAAAATTTGGTGGTTCGGCAGTTTTTTAGTTACTTTGCCCACAAATAAAAAATAAATTTTTTATGCCAACCATTTTTATCCTCTTTGGCTATATCTTCAAATTCTATTCCGACGACCACGAACCCATTCATGTTCACGTGGTGAAAGATGGGAAGGAAGCCAAATATAATGTTTCTCCCCAAGTTGAGCAAGTGTTCAACCATGGATTCAAGAAGCATGAGGTATCCATTATAGAGGGCGTGATAGAAGAAAACGTGGAAGTGATTATAGACCGTTGGAAAAACTATTTCGGCATTCAAAACGACGACTAATGGCAACAAAGCACAAAATACAGCGAGTGTGGGTAGATGACACAAGGGTGTATGCGCTCACGGAGGATGGCTTGCAGGCGAGTTATCCTTTCTCCATGTGGAAACGCCTTGCGAAAGCCACGCCCGAACAGCGCCAGAATTTCTACCTTTCCTATGCGGGCATCCATTGGCCAGACATCGACGAAGACCTCAGTTTCGAGGGCATGTTTGCCGATGCAGGACTTTGTGAGCGCACCCCCACCGAAGATGCCGTTTATTATGAGACGGAGTACGTGAGGAAAGCAGGCGAGGATGAGGAAAGAAGTAGGGTGGCGGAAGGGTGAAGGGAGTGTGCCGGAAAAGACAAAATGAAAAGGAGAGCGTTTGATGCTCTCCCTCGATGGTGATCTGGGGAGGATAATTGAGGCGGGGATGGATGGAGCGATAAAAAAATAACCCGTACAGCGAGAGTGCTGTGCGGGTTATCTTTTTGCTTATCATCAAAGACTTTTCAGCCTATTCTGTCGATGCATCTACTTTACACAAATGTTTACTGTAGGGGAGTGACTTGATATAATTTTCCATATATTGCCAATCGGGAGTCCCATCAGATTTGACAGGGAGTTTGATGATAGATGACGGCATTCGTTTGGGACGCCATTTCCGTCCGTAAGCCCAACGGAAACGCTCTTTTTCTATCAGAGAACAAAGGAACATGGCGATGTGGGGAGTCAATATATGATTCTTTAGATATATAGGGTTTACATCGTGGGTACATGTAAATGCTTTGCTCTGATAGAAAGCGTAGCCCACAGACCCATTGTTTGAAACCGTTATACAATTCCCGTCAAAGATTTTGTCTTCGATAGGAGCATTTTTCTCGTCACCCGTCTTCGTTGTTTGTTCTACCGTATCATAGTCGCACATTGATGTCACACCATTGTTGCTATCTGTAGCCCCAATAAATGGGATATCACCATTAGCAACATCTTCAGGTTTTTTATTGTAAACCCCCTTTTTTATAGTGAAAATCTCATCGTATCTGAATTTGTGCCATTGGCGGTAATCATTTTGAAATTTAATATTAATGGCTCGTTGATTTGAAATGACAAAGGGAACATCAGCCTCACTTGATTGTACCAAGAATGCTGCATAGTCACGCATTTTCTTTATGAAGTCAAAATCATTCAGAGTGCTATAGTCTGTTTCCATATATGCTTCAGCACACCATTCATCATTGACACCCACCTCTTTCCTGACAGACAAACCTGGTATTTCATCATAGTTGTTATATGCAGACAGCCAGCGAGTACGTATGTCGGTGTATTTATTGCGTACATCTATTCTTCCAAGATGTTTGCGCTTCTCAAATCCATCGTCCTTGAAATATCCAAACCAAGTCTTGCGCCCTGCATTGGGTTTGTTGGCCTCAAATACCATAATACAAGTCACAACCCCTACAGGATAAAACAGGTCATCAGGCATACTTAATACAGCCTTCAGATGATGTTTGGCTAAGATTCTACTTTTCACCTCCTTCAAATCATTATCATCTTTGATGGCACAACTCATTTGGACAATAGCGGCACAACGTCCTTCTGCCTGTGGGTTAAGTACATCAAGTGCATGTTCTATAAACTCCATTTGCCTTGCATTGCCCACATCGTATGGAGGATTGAGCATGGCAACGGTAGGTTTATGATTGTCTGCAATAGAATTGGCATTATTGAAGCAACTCCCATTATATAAATTAGACTTCCCGTCCCCACGGAATCGCATGCTGGAACAAGCGTATGTAAACATGTCTGATCGCAGTTCACATCCACATATTTGCTTCTTTCGAATATCTTCTCGCTTGGATATATCGTTGCCAGCTTTCTTGAATAGTCTTTGCATTGCGGCAACGAGGAAGCCCCCTGTTCCACAACAGGGGTCATATACAACATCGGATAACCGTAAGTCGACTAAATCACAAAACAATTCTGTGATATGTGCAGGTGTGAGCACTAAACCAGACTTTTGTTCACTGCCTGCATATCTAATAAACTCCACGTAGAAACGTCCGAGAACATCATAGCCGATATTGGAATGCTCGACTAATGGATAAACGTACTTTTTTAGATAGATGATAAAATCTTTGGCGACTTGTAATGTGCTGTCTGCATTCTTGTGTTCTTTATGTTTGATGATTTCCTGCGTGAACAAAGGTTCGTTCAAGATACTTTCAAACTCACGCAAGATGACAGTCTTACTTCGTACAATATCGTTCTCTGCTTCGAATACGCTGTTGATAGCGGACAGCAACATTCTTCCCAATTCTTTTATAGAGGTCGCTGTGGCAAATGACTCCTTGAAATGATTGTCAATAAGAGCAAGAAGCATTGCACTAACCATCGTGCAACGCTTATATTCTGGAATAGTATATGCCTGGTATTCTTCGTTAAGGCGTCGAGCCTTGTAGGCTATATCACGAGTGTAGAAATCTGATATGAAGAATTGGTCATCAAAAACCTGAAGATAATCGTCAATAGATAGCAATTTTTTGTCTTCTGTCTTAACACATTTCTCATCACCTTTTTTCCAATAGAAGTGTGAAACAAGAAGTTCCTCGTTTGTCTCACCGCTTACAGCGATAGCTATTACACTAAACTCCTCTTTAAGAGCTTCTGCGTAATGCAAAATTCCGTCAACTGCATATTCTTTCGGGTTATTTAGATTTGAACTTTCATGGTATTTTGTTTGAGCTTTACATTCTATAACAATCAGATAATTGCTATTCGTGGGGAATGATATGATGAATTCAGGTCTTCCATTGCCTTTCCCGCCTGTCTTAGAATGTCCTTTAAGTAGATCAAGTATTCGTTTGTTGTTAGACTTCTGCTCCTCAAATTTCACGCTTTCAAACATAGCATCATTTTTGAAATGTTGCCTTACGATGTCTTCTGTCAGTCTTTCGTTTGCCATACGTTATAAAAACTGACCGATGCCCAAGTGTCAGCAATAAGATATTCTAGTTGTCAAGAAAAAACGGGGTATCCACACTTGCTCGTCCCGTGACTTCGGCCTACCACAGCCTTCCAAATGGAACGAGCAGAGTTGATACCCACGTTGGTTAGTATATGATGCACCCGAAAAGTGTGCTTGAGGGTAACACGTACCCTCGGCACACTCCGGTTGCGCTTCTATACACACCCGTCAGCACCACTCTCTGCATTTGTCTTTGATTTGGATTTGAAGTGGTAGTTCAAGCCACCAAAAACAAAGCGATAGTGTCGCTTTTCTACAATGTAGTTGCTCCGTGGAGACCTTGCATCTCTTACGGAAACATTGCAAAAGTACGAAGATTCTTTGGAACGGCAAAACGTTTTTCTCTGAAATCTCAAAAAAGATGTTGGGGATTGGAAATAAATGTGTATCTTTGCCAAACGTACACAATCTTTGGAATACCTATGGACAAATATGCCATCTATTCATATTCCCTTAAGGAGAAACCGAGAAGAAGTGAATCTGTGTTTGCGGCAGAGGAACAGGCTATCGAGCATTTGACGCTGGATGAACGATTTGAATTGCTTTTTGGCAAGACTCCTGGCAATGTTTTGCCTGTGCAGAGAATTAAGCGTGGGGGAGCAGACAAGTACCCGTGCCATGTGGTGCGCCACGATGAGAACCTTGTGCTTCTGCGTCTGGAGAAGAAGAAGGATGTATCGATTTGGGCGGAACAGCCTGTAGCGGGCAGTCTTCTTCCTCGAATAGAGAAGACGACCATTAAGTCAACGCCTTACTGCTACGTCATCATCGACAATCGTCCAGACAGACATCTGATGTGTGTCCAGACGAACAGTGCAGCATGGCGCAACACGAACGATGTGAAGGATCTGCTGCTGGAGAGCTTAAATGATTTGCTGACAAACACGCACAACTATGGAGTGGAGGTGAGTTTCAGCACAAAGATGTTGCCTACCAATTTCTGGCAGTATGTAGACAAGAGGCGAAAGAAAGAGGGAATGGCCATCAGGAGCATGACGTTTTCCTTTGCCAACTACAAGAAGCGTTCCGACATTGACATCAAGTCGTCACTATCTTCGGGGTGGAACCACTTGAGCAATTTTATTGAATGGATGGACAGGTTAGGCGGTGACAGGGGTGAGGTCAGCATCATTCCACCCAAAGGAGGCGAACTGATGAAAAGGAAACTGGCTGATATTCAGCACATGGTTGAAATATGCGCCAACAGCAACTATGCCTTGAGCGTGACTTTTACCGACGGAATCACCTATAAGTGCAATGAAAACATCAGGGCGGAAGTGCCGATGGAAGATGAGAGTGTCAGAGAGGAATTTGAGGTGGGATGGAAAAAGTTGTTCACGCCCTACAGCCTGTTGACATGGATAGACGATAAAGTTATGAAAACAATAAATGGGTTCCAAGATGTTGAAGAAATTAAGCCTAAACCTCCAAGAAAGGTTGAAAGACAGGTTTCGTGACCATCCGCTGATGCAGACATGTCAAAAAGTGTTTTTGCACTACATGGCAAGCATGGAGCAATTCGACTTCACAGCCGAAGACTTGTTTGTCGAGGTGTCGGAAGTGATTGACAGTATCTTGGGCAATCCGCAAGGTGCGCGGCAATATCTGGAGAATCTTTGGGATACATTGAAGATAAAGCTGAAAAGGAAAGCTCCGACCCCACCGCCACAGGCTGACCTTGAAATGGTATGTGGCGTATTGTACTATGTTGTTGCAGCCATCTTTTGCCTGCATTGGCGTGAGTTTTACAACACAGAACTGGTGAAGATGCTTCGGGACACAGTCGAACGGAAAAGATTGTTTGCCGATGACGAAGAAGAAATCATTTCAAATTTATGCCATCATGCAGATGCTCTCGACGATTGGATTAATCATTATGATGACAGCGACAAGTGGCTCTCGGATGAAATTGAGATGGTGCTGAATCCAGAAGCAAATGTCAAGCCGGACGGAAGAAGGCAGAAAGAAGCAATTCCCAAAGAACTCCAGACAAAAGATGCACGGCTGTTGTGGGGGAAGTTGAGGGATGCGGGGTTCATTGTTGTCAACGGCTATTCTTTAGCCGATGGAATATCTGCTAACCAAGCCACCTATATAGCAGATTGTATGGCAACGAAATTAGGGATTATGAAGAAATGGAAAGTTTGTCAGCAGCTCTGGGGTATCAACAATATGGCCCAGTTGGCGGGAACTTGGAAGCAGACAGGCAAGGAGCCTCCTCGTGCAAAAGAAATACGCGAGTTGATTGAATAGGCTGTTTGTCAGTAATTTACGGTCTTATACAAGTCTTATGGTAGGTCTTATATAAGACCTTTTTTTTTACCCTTCTCCCTACCTTTGCAGCAGAAATTTCTACACGGAGTTTCTGCTGCTTTCTTTTTTCTGGGATGTCAGTCAGCAGTCAAAAACTGAGCACGGCTCCGGGCACGAGATGAAGAACGCCTTTCTATGTCATCGTGTAGTGCAAGAGGGCATTTTAATACCGCTAAAAAAATGGAAAAGGTATTGAACTGCAACACCGACCTTTGTGTCGATGTGAAGACATTCTTGCGGAGTGACCGCAGAACAAAGCTTGGTAAGAACTATGTGGGTGTGCTGAGGCGCGACGACGATGAGCATTATAACTTTGTCGAGACGCATCTTGTGACTCCTGGCAAGCGCAATCCGCGCGTATTCGAAGATGAGTATGTAACGCTTACACTCTTGGCGGATGGCTCGTTCCGTCCCAACTTCAAACAGGTGAAGTTGGGGAAGGGCGTCAACGTGGATGGCTATGCCATCGGGGTGTGCAACGAGTTGCGTAGGGCACTTGCCGGCCTTGTAGAAGAGTGAGTTATTGCATGTCGAGTGTTTCAGTTGTTTCAGTTTCAGTTTGGTTTCAGAGGTTCAGTTTTGTTCCAAACCCTCTTTCTTGGAGTGTATAACTATTTAATAATAAGTAAATTACATGTCCGTAGAAAGGATGCTGCCCCTCGAGAAATCAACTGAAACAACTGAAACTGAAACGCTTGGCTAAGTTAAGTTTTATCTAATAAGCAGATTATCAATTATGTACGATATTACAAAAACAACAGCACCTAAGATGCCTGCCCTCGGAAAAGGGACTGAGTGCATCAAACTTATCGCCTCTCAAATATCTCCAGACATGCGTGAGGCTGTCGTTCCCATGATTTTCCCTGCGTTGGGAGCATACGTGAGCGGTTCGGAATTTCAGTATGCTGACCTCACTTGGAAGGAGATTTGTGGTCAGATGGCGCACCTGATTGCCGATTCGGGCATGGGTAAGGGTCAATTGACCGTTTGTATTGAAACCATCATGCGCAAGTTCCGTCAGCACGATGAGGACGAGTTGCAGAAGCTTGTGGCTTGGCAGAAGATTGTCAAGAGCAAGGGTGCCAACAAGGAGAAGCCGACACGTCCGGACGTGGCATTCTTCTTTCCGCCTTCCGACGTGACCAATCCTGCCTTCCTGCAAAACGCGATGGCATGTGAAATCTGTGGTGAGCACACCCAGTATTACAACATGACCGAGATAGAGATGGCCGACCGCATGTGTGGAGGTCACAGGCAGGTGAGCCAGACCATCCGAAACATCTACGACCGTCAGCGTGCAGGGGCACTTCGCGCAACTGCCGATGGTGTGACTGGCAACCCGATTCTTCGTGCCAACCTGACCTTCTCATCGACTCCTTTCTCTGCCCGCAAATTCTACAAGAGCGAGTTGTATGTGGGCACCTTCGGGCGTATTGTCTTCTCCTACAAGGCACGTCAGGAGCGTAGCGGGCGCATTCCCCGACATGGCAAGTATGAGGAGTCTTTCCTCGAGATGCTTGATGAGTACATCACGCGTTTGGAGGCTTGCAAGGGGCGCTTCATCATTCCTCAGTTGAACAAGTTGGCTGACAAGTTGGCGCAGGACATGGCCACCATTGCCGACCTTGCCGACGATGATGTGCTGTGGGACATGGGCAAGCGTGCCATCGTTTCGGCATGGAAGAACGGCTGCATCCTTTACATCCTCAATGGTCAATGCTGGACTCGTGCCATGGGCGACCTTGTGGAGTGGCTGGTGTATCACGACCTGTGGAGCAAGATGCAGGTGTTCGGCGATATGCTGAAGGGAGGTGACACAAGCACTTCCGAGGCGGGCAAGACGGGTCCCAAGAACATGCTGGATGATCTTCGGGACACATTCAACGAGGCTGAGTTGGAGGCGCTTCGTGTGAGCGCCGACAAGCCTAAGGAAGGCGCCAAGCGCCAGTTGCGCGTGTGGTTGAGCCGTGGCTTTATCGAATACTCGGCGCAGACAGGTCTCTATTCCAAGACGCAAGTTTATCTCAACCGTAAACGATGATGGACAAGTTTGAACTGCAAAGGCTTCGCGACCTCCCCATCGAGGGGGTCGCGGAGCGGCTTGGACTCCAAGTCTCGCGGCACAAGTGCCTGTGCCCCTTCCATGCGGACAACCATCCGAGCCTGTCGTTTAAGGTGAGCAGGAATACTTACCGATGTTTTGTGTGCGGTGAGTCGGGCAGCACCATCGACTTGGTGATGAAGTGTCTGAACAAGCCGTTTCTTGATGCTTGCAGATGGCTGGCAGATGAAAACAACATCATCTTGGCGGAATATAAGCCAGAGGAAGAGAAGCCGGCAAAGCCGTTTGATGCCTTGCGCTATGAGCGGTTTTTCGTGCGTCCGTGGCTGAGCGAGGCGGCACGTCGGTTCCTCTTCGACGAGCGAAAGTTGGATGAGCGTGTGGTGCGTTGGTGCCGCCTCACTTCGTGGCGCGACAAGCGGGGCACGGATTGGCTGCAGATACCTTATTACGATAGGGAGGGGCAGTTGGTGGGCATTCAGAACCGCAACCTCTGCCCCGGAGCCACACCCCGGTTCCGATTCCCCGGCGGCTCCCGATGCGGCATCTACAACCTGCCCGTGCTCAACCTCCTCCGTCCCCGCGAACCGCTCTACATCACCGAAGGCTCCTCCGACTGCTGGGCCATGCTCTCGGCTGGCCACAAGGCCATCGCCATCCCCTCGGCCACCCTGCTCAAGCCGAAGGACATCGAGCAACTCTCAACCCTCAACTCTCAACTGTCAACTGAATTCCACATGTACCCCGACCACGACGAGCCGGGCGAACGCCTCTTCCTCCAACTCCGCCAGTTCCTGCCCCATCTGCAGCACCACCAACTGCCCCTCGGCTGCAAGGACTTTGGGGAGTACTATCTGAGAGTTAGGAATTAGGAGTTAGGAATTAGGAGTTTAGGGTTGAGGGCTGATGCCCCTTGCATCTCGTCAATCCCCCTCCTTCCACACCCGTAATTGCGGCAACGCCACTGCCGTAATTACGGCAGTGGGGGAGGGGTAATTGCGGCAGTGGCGGTGGGGGTGAGAAAAGGATGGGGGAGTGAAAAGGGGGTCAGAGATACGAGAGCACGTAGCGGGGGGATTGGAAGAAGAGGCCGGTGGAGGCATCGGAGAGTTTTTCGTAGATGGGGGAGGTGTAAACCTTGCCGATGGCTTCCTCCAAGGAACATCCGCGCTCTTCGGTCAGTATCTGGATCATGCGCGCGGTCAGATGCTCTTTCAGATACTTGAATTCTTGGGGCGATACGTTGGGGTGGGTCATATCTTCGTCAGTTTTGCGATGGCACGTTCTGTCCCGAAATAGTATTGGAAGGTGATGCCCTTCATGTATTTCAGGTTCTCCATGAATTGGTCGAGGGTGATGTCGCCTGCCTCGTACTTCCCAATCTGCACTCCGACGCGGTCGTTGGCTATCGGGCCATAGACGATGTCGTAGTCATGGGCTGGGGTGGTGGTCTTGTTGTTGCGGTTGAGGAAGATGAAGTCTGCCCATTCGCGGGTGTAGCCTTCGAAGGTGAGGACTTTCAGTTCGCCTGAACGGAGCACCTGCTCGTCGAAGAGGTAGGTGTTCATCACGGGTTCCCCGCCTTCTGTCAGCGCCTTGAACTCGCCCATGCGCCAGGCTTGCTGACGGTCGGCGGAAAGGTAGAAGCCTTGTCCGAAATCCTTGTTGGGGCGTGATTTCAGCAGGTCGATGCGGTCGATGTTGACGGTGGAGCCGTGGTAGAGTTGCATCATAGATGTCCTCCTTTCCGCTGGCAGTAGGATGCCATGCTCTGCACCATGTCGTCGAGGGGCTGGGTGTGCATCACGTCGTAGTAGTCGTGCATCACCTTGATGGCTCCGTATTGGTTCAGGTAGCGATATGCCTCTGCGTCGGTCATGGAATAATGACTGGCGAAGGCGGCGATGAGTGCCACGATGTATTCGGATATGTCTCTGACGCTAAACATGGTTTTGTCTGTATTCTGGTGCAAAGTTACAAATTTTCCCTTTGCCTCCAAACATTTCCGGGGTTTTTGTTCGTCGGGGGTGGGTGGAGAAGGCCGGAAGGGGAATGGATGGATGGGTGAAAAGGTGGGGATGAAAAAAGTTGCAAAATGCTGAAAAATAGTGGGCGGAATGCTTGTGTATGTCGGGAAAAATCCGTAACTTTGTAGCAGAAAAAAGAACCAGCCCACGCGCTGGGCGAAGGTTGGGAAAGAAACGAAAAAACGAATGTCTTTAACTCTGAAAAACGGAAGGAACGGATGGAAATCAAGTTGAAAAGGTATTATGGCGACGAGAAGGTGACGAAGTCGGTCATGGAGGTCTGGATGGACGGGGAGGAGGAGCCGCGTCTGGTGTGCGAGGCGCGCGAGGTGGACTTCAGGGATTATGAGGAGGTGTTTGCTGGTGCGTCGAGGTATTGCCTGCCGAGGGGCCGGTGGAGGCTGGAGTGCGGCGGAGGGCCTTACTCGCCCATGGGGGTGAGGGTGGTGAAGTGTCCGGGGCATAGGCAGACTTACTTCGGATTTGCTCCCGGTGGTCGGGCTCTGCCTGACAGGGTGATGATAGGGCGTCCTGTGTATCACTACTATACAGACGAAGATGGGCACGAGGTGGAGTACCCTCCGAAGCGCGGCATGAAGGACGGCGAGGAGGTGTTCGGGGAACTGGATGCGCTGCTCTACGAGGCTTTCGGACGGGGGGAGAAGATGTGGTGCGAGGTGGAGAATGAAGCCCCCTCCTGTCCGTCCTCAGCAAGAGCACTTGCTTCGGTCGCTTCCGACAGCGCAACATTTAGTTGCCCTGTTTCTCCGGGCGCTACCCCCAAGGGGGAGGGAATAGTATCTCAGCCAATGAGGGGAGTCATGGAGAGACAAACGAGCAAAGTAACCGCCCCCTCCCTATAGGGAGGGCAGGGGGAGGGTCTGCTGAGAATATAGTAGTTGCAACGACTATATAAGTGATTAAAAAACGAATGTTTAACCCATTAAAACAAGAAAGGAGAAACGAATTATGGGAATGATGTATCGAAGGGCGAAGGTGCGCCTGACCTACAGGGAAGAGAAGCCTGAGGTGTTTAAGTTGCGGCAGTTGACCTATCCGCAGGTGTCGTATGAGCAGTTGTGCGGCATGATTCAGATTGTGGGCGTGAACAAGGCCCAGACGAAGGCGGTGGTGGACGCGCTCTTGCAGGCGCTGGTGCACTACATGGAACTGGGCCACGGGGTCTCGCTGGGGCAGTTTGGCTCGTTCAAGCCCACGTTCAACTCGAAGACGGCGCGCTCGCTGAAGGAGACGACGCTGGAGACGGTGAAGGTGAAGAAGATTCAGTTCTACCCTGGGGGTGCCTTCAAGGACATGCTCTCGAAGCTCACCATCGATGAGAACGAGTCCATCTCGGAGCAGGAACCCGACGACCCTGACCCCGAGCCTTAACGCTAGGGATGGGCAAAAAGAGAAGGAGAGGTTGTCCGTGAGGGACGGCCTCTCCTTTGTTGTGTGTTTGAGTTAACTCCTAAATTTCTCAGTAGTTGAACTCTCCGAATTCAGATTTGATGGTGAGCGACTTCTTGCCTTCCTCGATGTGGCCAACCACCTGTGCGTCAATGTTGAACGACTTGCTGATGGCAATGACCTTGTCGGCATTTTCGGGCGAGAGATAGACTTCGAGGCGGTGGCCCATGTTGAAGACTTTGTACATTTCTGCCCAGTCGGTGCCTGACTCTTTGGCGATGGCCTTGAAGAGGGGAGGAACGGGGAACATGTTGTCTTTGATGACGCGGCAGTTGTCGCCCACGAAATGCAGCACCTTCGTCTGTGCGCCGCCTGTGCAATGCACCATTCCGTGAATGTCGGCGCGCATCTCGTCCAGGAGTTTCTTCACTACTGGTGCATACGTGCGGGTGGGGGAGAGGACGAGTTTGCCGGCATTGACGGGTGCGCCTTCCACGGGGTCGGTCAACTTGTAGGAACCAGAATAGACGAGTTCTTCAGGCACAGCCTTGTCGTAGGACTCGGGGTATTTCTCTGCCAGATATTTGGCAAACACGTCGTGACGGGCGGAGGTGAGTCCGTTGCTGCCCATGCCGCCATTGTATTCCTTTTCGTAAGTGGCTTGTCCACAAGATGATAAGCCTACAATCACGTCGCCCGGACGGATGTTGGCGTTGTTGATGACATCGCTGCGCTTCATGCGGCAAGTGACGGTGCTGTCGACAATGATGGTGCGCACGAGGTCGCCCACGTCGGCTGTCTCACCGCCCGTGGCATAGATGCCGATGCCCATTTTGCGCATCTCGGCAAGGAGTTCGTCGGTGCCGTTGATGATGGCGGAAATCACTTCGCCGGGGATGAGCATCTTGTTGCGGCCGATGGTGCTGGAAACGAGGATGTTATCGACTGCACCCACACACAAGAGGTCGTCGGTGTTCATGATGAGTGCATCCTGAGCGATGCCCTTCCACACGCTGAGGTCGCCCGTTTCTTTCCAATACATATAAGCCAGCGAGGACTTGGTGCCTGCGCCGTCGGCATGCATGATGTTGCAGTATTCGGGGTCGCCACCGAGGATGTCGGGGATGATTTTGCAGAAAGCCTGTGGGAAGATTCCCTTGTCGATATTCTTGATGGCGTTATGCACATCTTCTTTGGCGGCACTTACGCCACGCATCATGTATCGTTGGTTGTTGTCAATCGTCATTTTGGTATGCTTTTTTTGTCTAATAGTTGTTTTTATGGTGCAAAGGTAGTGAAAAAATGGAAGATTTTGCCGTTATGTCGAAAATCTTTCATAAATTTGCAAGCGATTATGTAACAAAATCGAAAATAAATGGTATTTACCGCACAACAAATAGCAGGTTTCACGGGTGGAACGGTGGACGGGAATCCGGAAGCCGCCATCAGCACCTTTGCGAAGATTGAAGAGGGAGTGGAGGGTGCATTGTCATTCCTTGCTAATCCGCAATACGAACATTATATCTACGAGACGAAATCGACGGTCGTGCTCGTCAATAAGGACTTTCAGCCACAACAGCCCGTAGCGGCTACGTTGGTGAGAGTCGATAACGCCTACGAGTCGGTAGCCAAACTCTTGCAACTCTATCAGAGCATGCAGCAGAAGAGGGTGGGCATCGACTCGCTTGCATTTATCGACAAGACGGCTCAGGTGGGCAAGGACTGCTACGTGGGGCCTTTCGTGGCCATCGGCGAAGGCGCAGAGATAGGCGACGGGGTGGTGATTCATCCGCACGTGACGATTGGCCCAAATGTAAAAGTGGGCAACAACACGGAGATTTATAGCAACGCTGTGGTGTATCATGGCTGTGTGGTGGGTGCGAACTGCATCTTGCATGCTGGCTGTGTGATTGGTGCCGACGGCTTCGGCTTCGCTCCGACGGCTGAGGGCTACGACAAGATTCCGCAGATTGGCAACGTGGTGATAGAGGACAATGTGGAGGTGGGTGCCAACACCTGCATCGACCGCTCCACGATGGGCAGCACCATCATCCGCAAGGGTGTAAAACTTGACAACCTCGTACAGATTGCGCACAATGTGGAAGTGGGGCAGAACACCGTCATGTCGGCCCAGGTCGGTGTGGCAGGCAGTTCGAAAGTGGGCGAGTGGTGCGTGTTTGCCGGACAGGTGGGCATCGCCGGCCATCTGCATGTGGGCGACCACACCACGATGGGCGCACAGGCAGGTCTTGCCGGAGGTAATCTGGCCAGGAAAGGCGGTGCCACGCTCATGGGCTATCCGGCCATCGAACATAAGAAATTTGCCAAGAACATGGCGGCTCTCAATTCGCTGCCCGACCTGCTGAAGGAGGTGGCGCAACTGAAACGCGAACTGGCCGAACTGAAAGGAAACGGCTAATGGCTGGCAAAGCGATTTTAACAACTAAAAAATAAGAAAATGCAAAAACAACAGACCTTGAAGGCGTCGTTCACGCTGAAAGGCAAGGGACTTCACACGGGCCAGTTCATCACGGCTGTGTTCTGTCCGGCAGAAGAAGGTTACGGCTATAAGATTCAAAGAATGGATATAGAGGGTCAGCCCGTCATCGATTGCAACGCTGACCTGGTGGGCGACACCCAGCGCGGCACCGTTCTGGTGAAGGGAGAGGTGAAAGTGAGCACCATCGAACACGCCATGGCGGCACTCTATGCCTGTGGCATCGACAACTGCCTGGTGCAGTTGGACGGCCCCGAAATGCCTATCCTCGATGGCAGCGCACTACCCTTCGTGGAGGAGATACAGAAGGTGGGTCTGCAAGAGCAGGAAGCCAAGAAAGACTACTATGTGGTGAAGCACAAAATGGAAATCAAGGGCGAGAATGGTGAACACCTCATACTGCTGCCCGATGACCACTTCTGCGTGAATGCCCAGATTGCTTTCGACTCGAAGATATTGGACAACCAGTTTGCCAATCTCGACAATATCGAAGATTTTCCAACAGAAATCGCCTCGGCGCGCACCTTCGTGTTTGTGCGAGAGATTGAACCCCTGCTCAATCTGGGACTCATCAAGGGCGGCGACCTCGACAACGCCATCGTCATCTATGAGCGCGAGTTGCCACAGGAACGCTACGACAAACTGGCCGACACGCTCGGCATCCCTCACATGGATGCCACCCGTCTGGGATACATCAATCACAAGCCCCTCACGTGGGACAACGAGACGGCACGTCACAAACTGCTCGACATCATCGGTGACCTCGCCCTGGTGGGCAAGCCCATTCTTGGCCGAGTGATTGCCACGAAGCCTGGACATACTATAAATAATAAGTTCGCGCGCGCAATAAAGAAGGACATCAAGAAGCACGAGGTGCAATGTCCCGCCTACGACCCCAACCAGGAGCCGCTGATGGATGTGAACAAGATTCGTCACTTGCTGCCTCACCGCTACCCTATGCAGTTGGTTGACAAGGTGATAGCAGCAGATGAGGCGGAGATTGTGGCAGTGAAGAACGTGACCAGCAACGAGCCTTTCTTCACGGGACACTTCCCACAGGAACCCGTCATGCCGGGTGTGCTCATTGTGGAGGCGATGGCACAGGCAGGTGGTCTTTTGGTACTCAACAACGTGGAGGAACCCGAGCGGTGGAGCACTTACTTCTTGAAGATTGACAACGTGAAGTTCCGTCGTAAAGTGGTGCCGGGTGACACGCTGATTTTCAAGGTGAAGATGATGGGTCCCCTGCGTCGTGGCATTGCAACAATGGCAGGTCTTGTCTTCGTTGGCGACACCATTGCTGCAGAAGCCGAATTTACGGCACAAATCGTTAAGAACAAATAAGAAAAGAGAATATGGCAAAGATTAGTCCTTTAGCATTCATTGACCCCTCGGCACAGATAGGCGAGAACTGTGAGATAGGTCCTTTCTGTTTCGTTGACAAGAATGTGACCATTGGCGACAACAACGTGCTGATGAACAGTGTGACCTTGCTGTCCGGCACACACATGGGGAGCGGCAACACCCTGTTTCCCGGTGCGGTGATTGGTGCTGTGCCACAAGACCTCAAGTTCAAGGGCGAGGAATCGACCGTGGAGATTGGCGATAATAACAGGATTCGCGAGAATGTGACCATCCATCGCGGCACAGCCAGCAAGGGCAAGACCGTGGTGGGTAGCAACAACCTCATCATGGAGAATGCCCACATCGCTCACGACTGCGTGTTTGGCAGCGGCATCATCATGGGCAACTCCACCAAGTTGGCTGGCGAGGTCATCATCGACGACAATGCCATCATCTCGGCTGTCGTGCTGGTGCATCAGTTCTGCCGAATTGGCGGCTATGTGATGGTGCAGGGCGGCACACGAACGAGCAAGGACATCCCCCCCTTCGTCATTGCCGGTCGCGAACCCGTTGCCTATGCTGGATTGAACATCATCGGCCTTCGCCGCAGGGGATTTGGACGCGAACTGATTGACAACATCGCTCATGCCTACCGACTCATCTACCAGTGCAACCTGACTGTCAACGAGGCTGTTGAGGCCATTCGCAATGAGGTGCCAATGAGCCAGGAAATTGAATATATCATTGATTTCGTATCCTCTTCCCAACGAGGAATCATTCGCTAACCCTCAACTCTCAACTAATATGATTTACCGATTCACCATCATTTCAGATGAGGCAGATGGCTTCATGCGAGAAATCCAGATAGATGCTGATGCCAAGTTCCTGGAATTGCACAAGTTGATACTGAAGGCTTGTGGGTATGAGGACAATCAGATGACCTCGTTCACCATCTGTGAAAACGGATGGGAAAAAGGGCAGGAAATCACGCTGGAGCGGATGGACACCGATGCCGACGAAGACAGTTACATCATGGCCGAAACGGAACTGAACGAGTTTCTGGAAGACGAGAAGCAGCATCTGCTCTACACCTTCGACCCGCTGGCCGACCGCGTGTTCTTCATCGAACTGTCTGAAATCAAGACAGGAAAGAATCTGCCGGAAGGAAAGATAACCCGTTCTCACGGCGAACCTCCTGTGCAGGTGCTGGATTTCGACGAGATGTTTGCCCGCAATCCTATCGTTGACAACAGTTCCATCATGGACGATGAAGACCTTTATGGCAACGAAATTGACAGCGACGAGATTGACTTGGAGGGCTTTGACATCAGCGATGAATATTGATGTGTAATCACTTAAAAACGAATTGAATATGAGAAAACTGAGTGTGTGTCTGATGGCCCTGATGTTGATGGCCACCGTAAGTGCAAATGCACAAGAATACACGAAGAAGACGGTGAAGAACATCACCGAAAGTTTCATCTCCACCTTGATGCGGGGCGACTTGGAAGATACGTTGGAGTTTTTCGACTCCAACTATAAAGAAGAGCAGCATGACAACTTCCTCGAAGGCCGCACCGAGCAATTCGTGGCTGAGTTTTTGGCAGGTGAGTACAAGAAAGGCTATCATTTCATCACTCCCAAACTCGACAGAATCAAGTCGATGAAGGTGAAGAAAACCTACTGCGACCCTGAGAAGAACGAGATTTATGCCGATGTGCAGATTCTGATGGACTATGGCGTGAAATATACCGTGAGGCTTGAACTTCGAATCAACGAGTCGGGCGAAATGGGCTTCATTGGTGCAGTAGGATAAGAAAAAGAACACGTGATGTATCTCTCTGGCCTTCAGGGTTGTGGAGAGTGTTTTTAAGCCATGAAAAATCTTCTTGTGTTGTTAGGCCCTACGGGGGTGGGAAAGACGGAATTGAGCCTTCAGTTGGCTGAACGTCTTGGCTCTCCCATCATCAATGCTGACTCTCGACAGATTTACAAGGACATAGAAATTGGTACTGCTTCACCCACCGCTGAGGAATTGGCGCGGGTGGAGCATTTTTTTGTCCACACGCTGGCTCTGGACGAATACTATAGTGCGGCTGAATATGAGAAAGATGTGATGCAGTTGCTGCCTCGGTTGTTCCAGACACACGACACAGTACTGCTTTCGGGGGGAAGCATGATGTATGTCGATGCGGTGACGAAGGGCATCGACGACATTCCGACAGTGGATGACGACACGCGCTCCATGCTCCGCGAACGTTGGGAGAACGAGGGACTTGAACCTCTCTTGGCGGAACTGAAACTGCTTGACCCTCAGTATTATGAGGTGATAGATAAACGAAATCACAAAAGGGTGGTGCATGCACTCGAAATCTGCTACATGACAGGCCGACCCTATTCTTCGTTCCGCACCAACATCCGGAAGGAACGCCCTTTCCGAATCGTGAAGTTTGGCCTTCGCCGAGAACGCGAAAACCTGTTTGCGCGCATCAATGCACGGGTTGACAAGATGATGGAGGAGGGGCTGTTGGAGGAAGCACGACGGGTGTATCCGTTGAGGGAATTGAATGCCCTCAACACGGTGGGGTATAAGGAGATGTTCAAGGTGATTGCCGGCGAGTGGGAACTCCCGATGGCTGTGGAGCGGATGAAAAAGAATACACGTGTATATGCAAAAAAACAGATAACTTGGTACCGAAACGATGCAGACATTCATTGGCTGGATGCCGACAAGATGAGTGTGGCTGAAATGCTAAATGTGATAGAAAATGAAATCATGGTTGCGTAGGGTGTGGATATGCCTGAAGTTGGCGTGGCGTTGGTATGCCAGCCAATACAGAGGGAAGTGGTATCAGCGGTTGGTCACTCCGATTGCCTCTTTCTTCGTGTTTTTTTATCTTTATCTGGGTGCTGTCGATGTCAATTTCCTCGGCCTCTTCGGGGTGTCGCCTACGATGGAGGTGATACAGAACCCCGTCACCAACGATGCCTCTTTTGTCTATAGCGCAGACAGTGTGCTGATAGGCAAGTATTTCAACGAGAACCGTTCGCCCGTCAAGTTCGATGAGATTTCTCCCTATGTGGTTGATGCGCTTATCTCGACCGAGGATGAACGTTTCTACGAGCATCATGGCATTGATTATCAAGGGCTTTTTGCAGCGATGAAGGACATCGCGCAGGGCAATCCTCGCGGTGCCAGCACCATCACCCAACAGTTGGTGAAGAACCTCTTCAAGATTCGTTCGCAGTATTCTACAGGACTTCTGGGCAAGGTGCCGGGATTGGGCATCTTGGTGATGAAGTCGAAAGAATGGATTACGGCCATCAAGATAGAGAACATGTACAGCAAGGAAGACATCCTCACACTCTATCTCAATACGGTGGATTTTGGCAGCAACTCTTTCGGCATCAAGACGGCTGCCAAGACTTACTTCAAAACTACTCCGCAAAATCTGACCGCCGAGCAGGCGGCCGTGTTGGTGGGATTGCTGAAGGCAACGACCACTTACAACCCGAAAGTCAACCCGAGGAATAGTCTTGAGCGTCGTAACGTCGTGTTAAACAATATGTTTGAACACGATAAACTGACACGTCAGGAACTGGATTCCCTCACGCAGATACCCATCAATCTGAACTACACCGTCGAGAAGTCCTACGATGGCGGTGCCCTCTATTTCCGCGAGGCCATCAAGGAGTATCTGGAGGATTGGTGCGAGGAGAACCACATCGACCTTTATTCCGATGGCTTGAAAATCTACACCACACTCGACACGCGCATGCAGCGTTATGCCGAACAGGCTGTGCAGAAGCAGATGCGCCTCATTCAGCAGCGGTTCAACAACCATTGGGGCAGCCAGTCGCCGTGGCGCGATGAGCGCGGACAGGAGATTCCTCACTTTATTGAGGACATTGCCAAACGTTCTGAATACTATAAAATCCTGGCGAAAAAATATGACGATAATGCCGACTCCATCGACTTCTATATGAACCAACCGCATACGGTGAAAGTCTTTGATTATAATGCCCCAGACCATCTGGTGGAGAAGGAGATGAGTACGATGGATTCCATCCGCTATATGGTCAAGTTCATGCACTGTGGGTTTGTGGCGATGGAGCCTCAGACGAGTTATGTACGTGCATGGGTGGGCGACATCGATTTTGGCAGTTGGAAGTATGACAAGGTGACGGCCATGCGTCAGCCGGGTTCCACTTTCAAACTTTTTGTCTATGCCTCGGCTTTTGAGCATGACGATAAGATTACACCTACCACCCGATACCGCGACCAACTCATCTCGCTGCAAGTGCCTGATGCTCAAGACCCCCAGCGCATGGTGACTTGGACTCCTCACAACTCTGGTGGCTATTGCACGGGGGCCAACATGCCCTTGAAGTCGGCTTTTGCCCAGTCGGTCAACACCATTGCGGTCAAGTTGGGGCAAGACACGGGCATCGACAATGTGGTGGATATAGCCCATAAGATGGGTGTCGAAAGTAAGTTGGAAGCCACACCGTCTTTGGCATTGGGTTCTTCCGACGTCAATCTGCTGGAACTCGTCGATGCCTATTGCTGTGCGATGAACGACGGCAAGCAGCGCAAGCCCATCCTGGTGACGAAGGTGATTGGGCGCAATGGCGAAGTTCTCTATGACTGCGAACGCGATGAACCGGCTCCGAAGGAGGCCATTCGCTACAAGACCGCTTTCTACCTCCAGCGTCTGCTCTATGGAGGCATGCACGAACCAGGCGGAACCACACAGGCTCTGTGGGAGTACATTCATTGCTACGACACCGAATTGGGCGGCAAGACAGGCACCTCCTCCAACCACTCCGACGCATGGTTTGTCGGTTGTGCGCCCAATCTGGTGGGTGGTGCATGGGTGGGTGGCGAATATCGCTGCATCCATTTCCGCACAGGTGCCTTGGGGCAGGGAAGTCGAACAGCACTTCCTGTCTTTGGCTACTTTATGGACAAAGTGCTGGCCGACAAGGACTTTCCGCAGTATCACGGTAAATATCCGGCGGCTAAAGAAAACATTCCGCGCAACACCTACATCGGTGCCTCTGTCTATGTGGCTCCTGCACCGAAAAAAGAGAATACGGAAGGAGAAAGTGCTGAAGAGGGCGGTGGAGAGTCTCCTGCTCCTGCACCTGCACCTGCTCCTGCTGCAGAAAACTAAACGTGTAGTAGGTTCTATAAAACAGCGTACCCCTCGACTACGATGTGCCGTAGTCGAGGGGTATGTTTGTTTGTAGTCGAGGGGTACGATTTACTTGCTGAGGTTCTGAATGAACTGCCACTCGCTCTCGTGGCTCTTCACCTTCAGGTAAGTCTGGTCCACCACGATATACTCTGAAAGACCCTGACGAGGCGCGCCTTTGTGCCAGTCGTAGGTGTATCCGAGACGTGTCCAAGGCAGAGGGCTGTCATCCTCGAAGGCTGCCTGCACGTTGTAGCGGAACCACTCGCGGAAGTTCGTGTCGCCCACCTTGTAGTTCTCGTCTGCCCATGCAGGGAACTCGATACCAGCCGAAGTCGTTTCGATGCTGGGGTCAGATGCAGGACGGAAGATTCCCTTCACGTCGGCATAGAACTGTACCATGATGTTGTAGGTGCAGTCGGGGCTGAGTCCGTACATCTGCAACATACGCATGTGGGCTGCCACACTGTCGAGACCTTCAAACGCCTCCTTCTTGCTGAGCCACTCACCGGGGATGGTCACCCATGTACCCATCTCGCGGTCAATCTGATAGACACCTTCCTGACCGAAGAACTTCTGCAAGCGGCTACTGTCAACGAGCGTGACAAGCAGCACCATGTCTTTGCCGTCAATGGTAGCCCACTCCTCGTTGGGTGTGCCTTTCTTGATGGGCATGAGATTGACACCCACCTTGGTGGAGTCGAGTACACGAGCATCCTCAATGGCTGCATTAAGGTCAGCCTGCAAGGCATCCATGTCCTCATACCAAGGTGTCGCCGTGCTGTCTGCTTCAGCACCAGCGTTCGTGTTCTGCGCGGTTTTGCCCGTGCATGCCGTCATGGCGATGGCTGCCGCCACGATAGCGAACTGAAAAATCTTCTTCATAATCTTATCTTTATAAAGTGAATAATCTTCTCAACCCTCAACTCTCAACCCTCAACTATTCAAGTCCCTCATCTCCCAATTTCTTCAAGGGTTCTTTCTCCATCTTCTCCCATTTCTCCTTCTTCTTCACCTCCTCGAAAGCGTTGTCCTCAATCGTCTGGCGTTTCCATGTCAGGTAGTTCTCGCTCACGGTGGTCATCTCGCCCGTGTTGCGCGACATCTCTGTGCACTCCTTGCCAATCAGATAGAAGTCACCGTTCTGAAAACGGAAGGTGTAAGTGGTTTGGCTGGTGCCGTAAGAACCTGCGCTGGCGAAGTGGTCGGGGCTGATATTGAGCGTGCCACGTTCGGTGATTTCGATGCTCACATCCACGCTTGTCCATTCGCTGTCTGGCTCAAACATATCCTCGTATTGCTTCCATTGCTTGAAGCCACCTTCAGACTGACCAAAGTAGATGGCGAGAATGTACGGGTTGAAGTTGTACTCGTAACCATCATCACGGGTTTGCATGTTCTCCTTGAAGTTAGGTTTGGCAAGCACCACGAGATCCTTGATGCCGTCCTTGTTCAAGTCGCCTTCTGCCTCTGAATGTTCCCAACCTTTTGGCACAATCTGCTCTGCTGATGTACCTTGCTGCTTCAATGCTTGTGCGTTCATGCCGAGGGCACACGCACACAAGATGAGTGAAAATACAATCTTTTTCATATTGTGTAGATGATTGATGGGTTATCTTTCCGCCTCCTCACTCTTGATGAGTTCGAGGTTGACCTGTTCGATGATGTTGAGTTTGATGGTGCTGTTGTCATCAACAGGCTTGTACCAACGATACTTGCCGAAGTACTCCTGCAGGTCTTTCGACGTGAAGCGATAGCCGTGATTGGCAAGAATACGGTTGCGCATCAGACGCAAATCCGCTTTAGAAATGCCATCAAGATAGGGACGGTTCAGCACAAGAGTACCAGCATTCTCAGGTTCCTCTTGTTGCATCATCTGCTGCATCATGACACAGTTGTCGTATGAGTTGCGTGTCAAATCCATCGTCCACACCACCTCGCCATTGCTGGGTTTGCGGAATGCAAGGAGTTTCCTTTCTCCATGATGGATGTACTGCACTCGCCCTCCCCATTGACTTCCAAAGGGAGGTTCGTCTGCCTGCCGACTGGGTTGCAGGGTGTATTCACCTTCCTTCCCATCTACCTTCTCAAGGGTCAGTTCGTTGTCTTCGTTACTGGTCATATAGACGTATTTCCCCATCCGCACTTCCTGTACGGTGTAGAGTGATATACCATCGAAGAACTTGTCGCCCTTCTTGATGGTCTGAGCCTGTATGCCACAGAGCGCACACGCCCATAGAATGATAGTCAAAAGTGTTGCCCGCATCTTTTTAGGTTATTTATGATTAGTAATTCGATGGGGCAAAGGTACAAAAATAGAGGAAAATGTAAAACAAACCAAGTGAAAAAATCACTTTTCCCAGAATTTCCACGAAGCAATGGCTTGTAAATGTAACATTTCCAACCCGTTTTTCACCGTTGCACCCTGTTCAGCACCTTTCTTCATGAAGAGCGTTTCGAGGGGGTTGTACACCAAGTCATACAAAAGGTTGTTCTCGTTCATGGCTTCGTAGGGCAGGGCAGGGCATTCATCCACATGCGGATACATGCCGACGGGCGAGCAGTTGACAATGACAGGGTATGTCTGCAGGGTTTCGGGTGTGATGTCATCGTAGGTGAAGACCCTCTCTGTCCTTCGGACATCTCCCCCTTTATGGGGAGAACCATCCGGCTTGTGCCGGCTGACAAAGGCTGTTTCCATCCCCAACTTCTCTTCCAATCCATAGCGAATGGCCTTCGAAGCACCGCCAGTTCCCAAGATGAGTGCCTTCTTGTGATGCGGTTTTAGTAATGGGCGAATGCTGTTGACAAAGCCAATCACATCGCTGTTGAAACCAGTCAGATGTCCGTCTCTCACTCTCACAACATTGACGGCTCCTATAGCCGAAGCCTCTTCGCTGATGTTGTGTAAATACTGCATCACCTGCTGCTTATAAGGAATCGTTACGTTCAACCCTCTCAACTCAGGGTTGTTCTTGATAATCTCAGGAAACTCCTCGATGCTTGGAATTTCAAAGTTCAAATATTGTGCATCAATCCCCTCCTTCTCAAATTTCTCCGTGAAGAACTTGCGAGAGAACGAATGTCCTAATGGGTAACCAATCAATCCGTAAGTAGTCATGTTTCAGTTGTTTTTGTTTATTGTGTCTTATTGTGCTTTCCACCATGAGTCTTTCGTGCGGCACAATGCCTGAACAATACAGTTCATGGTTTTGCATTCTGCCACAGAGATGGGTTCGTGGGTATGTCGATAGATGTAACGCCATGGGGTGACGATGAGCAGTTTGTTGGTGGCACAGAGTTCTATGCGTCGCTCCGAGGGGTGGTAGAGGTCTGGCAGGCCATTGTCTTCGATGGTGATGACAGGGAACCCTTGTTGGATGGCTGTGTCAATAATTTCTTGTTCGCCTTTAGCTATGCGGGCAGAGACGAGGATGGCTCCTTCGGATGCAGCTGTAAGGCATCGCTGTTTCTGCAGGGTGAAGGAGGCTTTGTCCTTTCTATGGCAGACGACTGGGAGCAAGCGGCATTGCAGTAATTGGCGGTTGCCGTAGCTGTCGCAGGTTACCATCCCATCGTTAATGAGCAGCCGATTTTGGATGTCTTCCCATTTGTCTTCATCGAAGAGGGGTGTGCCGCATTCGCGCTGCAAGTAACCCTTGAGGGCTGGAAGCTTGAGGGCGGTGCCGATGCCGCCTCGTTGTGGGCTTTGGAGGTCGCGATTACTGGTGCGCATGAGGCGGCTGCGCGGGTTGTTGTGGATGTAGTGGCGTTGGGTTTCGAGTTGGCCTGGTTGCAGCGGCATCACATCGACATAGCCGTAGGCGAAGAGGGGTGGGCGGTTGGTGGTGCCAGAGGAGGGAACTTTGAACCCATGTGGGTAAACCGCATGGCGCAAGGGGCTTGTGCTTTCCGCCCTTGCGTCAGCAGGTTTGCCCTGCTGCCCATCGTTGGTTATGCCCTGCTGCCCATTGGCTGTTCTGTCTTCCTGCTCATTGGCGGTCATGCCGGTCATTTCCCAATAGCGGCGGTTGCAGCCTTTCTTGAAACCAGCGATAACTTGCCCCAGGTGGGTCTCTCTTCCATTTCGACTGATGATGCTATTGTGCACCACGAGGATGAAGTGTAAATGTTCGGGCATCACCACATAATCCTGCACCTCAATCATGGGATAGTGTGCCGTGATGCTTTTCGTTAGTTCCTCTTCCACCATCTTTCCGATAGCAGTCAGTTCCACCCTTGGTGCATTTGCATCGCCATCAGGCTGGTCAAGATTTCCTACCACCTGTCCCAACGGATGCCATTGTCGTTCTGCCACATTGATGGTGATGTGGTAAGCACCAGGCAAACGGTAGTTCTTCTTCTGGCATCGCTTCCCCATGCGGTGTGTCTCATTCGGTTCGCTCATGGCTTCACTATTTTTCTGCGGTGTAAAGGATGCACATGCCAAAGGCAAGGCGTTTGAAGTTCACGTTGTGGAATCCAGCTTGCTGGATGATGCTCTGCATGCGTTCCGCTTGGGGCACGGCATCCATCGTTTCGGGCAGATAGGAATAAGCGGTGTTGTCCTTAGAGAAGAGTTTTCCCAACACGGGCATTACCCCCTTTTTATATAGCCAGAAAAATTGCTTCATGGGAAACGAGACAGGGGTGCAGAGATCTACAACAGATAAGTGTCCGTCCTCTTTCAGCACTCGGTGCATCTCCTTCAAACACTCGTCGAGGTTCTGGAAGTTTCTTAACGCAAAAGCAGAAATGACGGCATCGAAAGAATTTGTTTCAAAGGACATCTTCGCACAATCTTCATTCTGAAATGTGATGATGTCGGAAAGTCGCAACTTCGCCACTTTCTCCCTGCCTATCTGCATCATCCCCTCGCTGATGTCACACCCCACGATGCGTTGGGGATGCAGTTTTTTTGTAGCAAGGATAGCGAAGTCGCCAGTGCCTGTGGCAATGTCGAGTACGCTATCCGTGCTGGTTCTGTTTTTGAGCAGGAAGTCAATGGCGTTGTTCCTCCAGATACGGTCAACACCAAAGCTGAGGGTGTGGTTCAGCGTGTCGTAAGAATGGGCGATGTTGTCAAACATCTGCTCCACCTGCTCACGTTTCGTCCCTTCTTCGCCGTATGGCTTTATCTGCTCTTGCTTGTACACTTATTTACTTGCTAAATAAGCATTTACATTCTTTTCGATACGTTTTGCGATGTCCTCATCGCCTTCTGCTTTCACAAACTTCTCGCCGATAATATGCTCATACAGTTCGATGTATCTGTCGCTCACCGACTCAGCATACTCGTCCGTGATTTCGGGCATCACCTGTCCGGGTTGGTTCATGAAGTTGTGGTCGATGAGCCACTGGCGCACAAACTCCTTCGAGAGTTGCTTCTGAGGTTCACCCTTCGCAAACTTCTCTTCGTAGCCATCTGCGTAGAAGTAACGTGAAGAGTCGGGTGTGTGTACCTCGTCAATCAGATACACCTTGCCGTCGCGCTTGCCAAACTCATACTTCGTGTCCACAAGAATCAGTCCTTTCTCGGCGGCAATCTTTGTGCCCAGTTCGAAGAGTGCATAAGTGTATTTCTCCATCACCTCATAGTCCTCCTTGCTCACAAGGCCTTGTGCGATGATTTCCTCCTTCGAGATGTTCTCGTCGTGACCTTCATCAGCCTTCGTGGTGGGAGTGATGATGGGCTTGGGAAATTTCTGGTTCTCCTTCATGCCTTCAGGCAATGTGATGCCACAAAGGGTGCGGTTGCCAGCCTTATACTCTCTCCATGCAGAACCAGTCAGGTAACCACGGATAATCATTTCCACGCGGAAACCCTCACACTTCAAACCCACCGTCACCATGGGGTCGGGAGTAGCCAATTTCCAGTTAGGCACAATGTCAGCGCTGGCATCGAGGAACTTCGCTGCAATCTGATTCAGCACCTGTCCCTTGAAAGGAATGCCCTTGGGCAGCACCACGTCGAATGCAGAGATGCGGTCAGTAGCGACCATCACCATGAGGTCGTCGTTGATGTTGTACACGTCACGGACTTTGCCGTGATAAACTTCCTTCTGTCCAGGGAAGTTGAAATCAGTTCTTGTTAAAGAGTTCATATTGTTCAATTTTAGAAATGTCATATTTGCGGTAAGCATCCACAATGCGGGTCACCAGACGATGGCGCACAATGTCGCGTTCGTCCATGTAGATGAAGCTGATGCCCTTCACGTCCTTCAGCACCTCGGTCGCCTCTTTCAAACCGCTCTTCACGTTGCGTGGCAGGTCAATCTGCGTCAAGTCACCCGTGATAATCATCTTTGTGTTTTGTCCCATACGTGTCAGGAACATCTTGATTTGCTGTGTGGTCGTGTTTTGTGCCTCATCGAGGATGACCACCGCATCGTTCAGTGTCCGTCCGCGCATGAAAGCGAGTGGGGCAATCTGAATCACGTTCTGCTCCATGTATTCCGTGAGTTTCTGTGCAGGAATCATGTCTTGCAAGGCGTCATAGAGCGGTTGCAGATAGGGGTCAATTTTCTCACGCATATCGCCGGGCAGAAATCCCAGTTTCTCGCCAGCTTCCACGGCCGGACGGGAAAGGATAATTTTCCGTATCTCCTTGTTCTTTAAAGCCCTCACCGCCAGGGCAATGGATACATACGTCTTTCCCGAACCTGCAGGACCGATGGCAAAGAGCATGTCATTCTCGTAGTAGGCATTTACCAGTGTGGTCTGATTATCCGAACGGGGCGCAATCGGCTTGCCCGTGATGCTGTAGCAGATGGCGGTACCGTCCGCAGCATGCCCGGTCGGGTGCTCCCCCTTCACAATCTGAAGAATCGTCTCCTCGTTCAGCGAGTTGTATTTCGCACAATGCTCCTGCATCTTGGCAATGTTCTCCTCAAAGGCACACATCTCCTCCTCGTCGCCCATCACCTTCACGATGTTGCCACGCGCCACAATCCTCAATTTGGGGTAGAGTGCCTTAATCATCTGCAAATGAACATTGTTCACCCCGTAGAACGTCACGAGGTCAATGTCCTCCAAAACTATATGCTTCTCAATCATGCCACAAAGGTACGAATAAGTGAGGGAACATACAAATATATTTGTGTTTTTCCGAACGAAGAGCCTTCGGTGTGGCCAAAGTGCAACTAAAATGTGACATGTGGAGTGCTTTGGATGCAAAGGACGCGACATCTTTGGACATACTTCTTCCGTGAGCGGAGAGGGGTACCTCGCATCTGGCTGTGCTATCTCTGGAGTTTCCTCTTCAGGGGAAAGATGTATGTGTCAGAACAGGTGCTTCAACAACCTCAAAACCGACGTCCCGGACATCGGTCAACCGACATCGGGGACATCGGTCGACCGACATCGGGGACGTCGGTTTAGGGGTGCTTGAACAGAGTGTTTACTTCAAACCGTGGTTCATCAGCCGGTAGTTCGCCATTTCCTCATACTTGGTGCCTGGACGGCCATAGTTGGCGTAAGGATAGATGCTGATGCCTCCACGCGGAGTGAAGATACCCGTCACTTCAATATATTTCGGATCCATCAGGCGGATGAGGTCTTTCATGATGATGTTGACGCAATCCTCATGGAAGTCACCATGATTGCGGAACGAGAAAAGGTAAAGCTTCAGCGACTTGCTCTCCACCATGCGTTGGTCGGGCAGGTAGCAGATACGGATTTCTGCAAAGTCGGGTTGACCCGTGATGGGGCAGAGCGAGGTGAACTCTGGACAGTTGAACTGCACCCAATAGTCGTTTTCGGGATGCTTGTTCTGAAAGCTCTCCAGCACTTCTGGAGCATAGTCTTGACGGTATTCGGTCTTTTTGCCGAGGGCTTGCAAGCCTTCTTGTTCGCGTTGGGTGCTCATGATTATATTTCTTGGATGTTAAATGCGTTGTAACTGATTCCGTCGTCATAGACATCTTCACCTTCGAATCGTTTGACGAACTTGACCACCTGGATGGTGATGGGCAGCACGATGATCTCGTAGAGGGTCTTGGCCACCACCTGTGTGAGCATCAGCTGAATCATGATTTCAAGAGGAAGTTGCGGTTCGCCCATAAAGAAGTATGGTAAGATGTAGAAGGCCAGGGGGAAGAAGATGAGGCTGTCGGCACCTTCACCAATGAGGGTGGAGAAAATGGCGCGCATGGAGAAATAATAGTCGAAGTGACCCTTGTTGCGGTCAGCCATCTTCATCTTGCTCATGACGAGTGCATTGAGGAAAGAGCCGACGATGAAGGCCAATAAACTGGCGATGGCCACTTGGGGGGCGAAAGCAAACACCTGCTTGAAGGCTTCGTCGCTACCTTCCACGGCGGCTGGGAGCGAACACGCGATGCCTCCCAAAGTCACGACGAAGAAGTTCATGATGAACCCCAGCCAGATGATGAGTCGGGCTTTGCGGAAGCCCCACACTTCGGCGATGACGTCGTTGAGAATGTAGGAGATGGGAAACACGAGGAAACCACAAGTGAGGGTGATAGGACCCCAAGCACGGAATACTTTGGTTTCAAGAAGGTTTGATGCCACAAGGCAAATACAGAACACGATTCCTGCAATCATGAAGGAAACGCTCACTTGCTTTCTTCTTTTCATTTTTTTTCTTGTTTTTTACGAGGTGGTCAAGCACTCGCTGGTTTTTTACGTGGTTATCTGGTACACGCCTGTTTTTTCGAGGTGGTCAGGCACTCGGATTTTGAAAATCGGGTGCAAAGGTACGACTTTATGCTGAAATGACCAAAAGAAAAGCCTCCTTTTTGGCAGAACGACTGAAATGAAGAAAAAAGAAAGGAAAAGATTTTGTGCATAAGGATAGAATGCCTATCTTTGCACATCACATGTGTTAATTTTAGAATTCTTTCACTACTGCGATTAGAGAATAAATATGAATAGCAACATTAAGAGTGGTATAGACTGCTTTGTGGTTTATGCGGGTGCTGAGACAACGTTGGTGACGTTGAAGCAGCTGAGCGAAGAGCCGATGGTCAAGAACATCTATGTGCTGATGACGGGCGATGAACCTTGCCCTTTCATGGGATGCAAGGTGATTCGGGTCGATAACTTCTTGAGTTCGGAAACGGTGCGGAAGGTGGCGGAAGCCATAAAGGAACCCTTTGCGCTGATGTGTATGAAACAAACCGCCATCACCTTCGGCTATCAGGCCATCGCTCGTATGTGTCAGGTGGCTAACAGCGTGGATTCTTCGGTGGTGTACTCTGACCGCTATAAGGTGGTCGATGGAAAGCCCATCAAGTCTCCGACAATGGACTTCTACTATGGTAGTGTGCGTGACGATTTCGACTTTGGCCCTGTCATGTTGTTCACTTCATCTACTTTCCAAAAGTATTTAGAGGAAAATCCTCATGCCGACTATCAATATTCTGGTTGGTACGACCTGCATCTGTTCAGCTTGCGCCGTAAGCGTACCGCTGCGTTGTTCCATGTGAGGGAGTTTCTTTACACGGAGGAGGAGCAAGACCTGCGCAAGAGTGGGGAGAAGCAGTTCGACTATGTCGATCCGCGCAACCGTGAGGTGCAGAAAGAGCGCGAACTGGTGTGTACCGAACACTTGAAAGTGATAGGTTCCTACATCGACCCTGAAAGTATAGTGGATGTGTCGGTGGAACGCTACGATTTCGACCGCGAGGCTTCTGTCATCATTCCTGTGCGAAACCGTGTGAAGACGATAGAAGATGCCATCAGAAGTGCCCTCTCTCAACGCACAACCTTCGAGTTCAATGTGATTGTGGTTGATAACCACTCGACTGATGGCACTACCAAAGTCATCGAAGAGTTGGCGAAGAAAGATACGCGTGTGGTGCATATCATTCCCAATCGCGAGGACTTGGGCATCGGTGGCTGCTGGAGCTTGGCTTTCAACGATACCCGATGCGGACGCTTTGCTGTGCAGTTGGACAGCGATGACCTCTATAGCGGTACGGACACCTTGCAACGCATTGTTGATAAGTTCTACGAAGAGCATTGCGGCATGGTCATTGGTTCCTACCGGATGTGCAACTTCCAGTTGGAAACGCTTCCTCCTGGATTGATAGACCATCGTGAATGGACTCCAGAGAATGGACATAATAATGCGTTACGCATCAATGGTTTGGGTGCGCCTCGCGCTTTCTTTACACCATTGCTCCGGCGCATCGGTATGCCTAACACTTCCTATGGCGAAGACTATGCGGTGGGTTTGGCTTTCTGCCGTAAATATAAGATAGGAAGAATCTACGACGAACTGTATCTCTGTCGCCGTTGGGAGGGCAATAGCGATGCCGCTTTGACACCCGAGCAGGTGAACCGCAATAACATTTACAAGGATAGCCTTCGCACGATGGAAATCATCGACCGTCGGCGACTGAACGAGTTCTGGCAAAGCAATGTGACCGATGACTCCGCTAATGAACTCTACAATGCCCAGTTGCCTCTCTGGAAGGATGTCGCTGAGCGGTATCAGCAGTTGGACAAGGTGGAAACCAAGGAGATGAAGGTGGATGGATGTCAGTTGATGGCACAGCACAACCCTGCCCGCATTGTCTCCACGGGTGCTAAGGTGGATGCTGAAACCATCAAGCGGCGACCTTGTTTCCTTTGCGATGTGAACCGTCCCGGCGAGCAGATAAGCATTCCCTTGCTGAAAAAATATCATTTGCTGCTCAATCCCAACCCCATACTCCCCAAACACTTTACCATTCCGTTGCGCCATCATCGCAGGCAGCAAATCCTCGAATACTATGAGGACATGATGCAAATTACGTCGCAGCTCAAGGAGATGTTCGTCTTCTACAATGGCCCTTATTGCGGTGCCAGTGCGCCCGACCACATGCACTTTCAGGCCGGTGCGCGTGGCATGATGCCTTTGGAGCGTGATTGGAATAAACTCTACAAACCCAATCTTTCCCGCATTTGGCCCATCAGCGAGGAAGAGTATCTGGAAGCTGTGAAGATGTATCTGGTGGCAGACAGCACGGGCGTGTTCAGCTTGCGTGGCTATCTGTGTCCGGGAGTGGTCATCATCACTCGTACACCGCATGCCAACAAGTTGCTGTTTGAGAAAATATATCAAGCCCTTCCTATTCAGGAAGGTCATTACGAACCCATGCTGAACATTGTGGCGTGGTCGGAGAAGGGGACTGCCGATGACTATACTCGCATCGTGAGCGTCATCCTCCCTCGTGCCAAGCATCGCCCCGACTGCTACTTCCACTCAGGAAAAGAGCAAGTGATGGTCAGTCCTGGTGCTCTTGATATGGGTGGCATGATCATCACACCTCGCAAGGAAGACTTCAAGCGGATGAACGAGAAATTGGCCAAGTCCATCATTCAGGAGTGTGCGATGTCGCTCGACAATGAATTTGACATGATTATGAAGTTCAAGGGGGGGGGGTAATTAATTAAGCCACACTCTGTGAACACAAGAAGAAAATGGATATGGGGCACGAACGATGTGTGAGAGTCGGCATAGTGAAGGCCGAAAGCCTTTGTGTGGTTTTTCATTCAACGTATCTGCTGGATGGGAAACCATTTATTGGTGAATACACCTTTACTCCGTCTGACCAGAAACGCTCTTTTACCTCACAGTCGCAAGATGCCTCTTTCACCCTGAAAGATGTCACCATCGGCATTGGTTTTCATTGGGAACGCACGGAGGAGCAGACCTTTTGCGGTGCATTGGAACTGATGCCAGAGGAGGGCATGCTGAGAGCGGTCAACGTGTTGCCTGTGGAGACTTACCTGACCAGTGTCATCAGTAGCGAGATGAGTGCCAACGCCTCAATCGAACTGCTGAAGGCGCATGCCGTCATCTCGCGCAGCTGGCTATTGGCCATGATGACGAATACCCGCACAGGGAAATCCTTCCACGAGCAACTGTCGGCAAATTCCATCATTCGATGGTATGACAGTGAGGCGCATCGAGGGTTTGATGTGTGTGCCGATGACCATTGTCAACGCTATCAGGGCATCACTCGGCAGACGAACCCGAAGGTGGTGGAGGCAATAGCTGCCACATGCGGACAGGTGCTGACGTATGAAGGGAAGATTTGCGACGCTCGCTTCTCCAAGTGTTGCGGAGGCATGACCGAGGTGTTTGAATCCTGCTGGGAACCTGTCCGTCACCCTTATCTGGTGGCTAAGCCTGACCCTTACTGCCACACCAATGACCGACGAATCCTCTCGCAGGTGCTGAACAACTACGATCAGGAGACGACGGATTTCTACCGTTGGACTGTGCGCTACACGACCGATGAACTGAGTGAACTCATCCGTCGTAAGTCAGGCATCGATTTCGGTCGCATCCTTTCGTTGGTGCCTCTTCAGCGTGGCCCCTCGGATCGAATCGTTACCCTGCAGATTGTAGGAGAAAAACGCACTGTGACCGTAGGCAAGGAATTGGAAGTCCGTAAATGGCTCAGCGAGTCACACCTCTACTCCTCTGCTTTTGAGGTGGAGAAGACATCCGATGGCTTCACTCTGCACGGAAAAGGGTGGGGGCATGGTGTCGGACTTTGCCAGATAGGTGCAGCCGTGATGGGGGAACAAGACATTCCCTATCAAGAAATTCTTTCCTTCTATTATCCTGGGGCTGAGTTGACAAGGCAATGGTGACGCATCAGACGGACAAGCCTGACAGAGGTATTATATAGGTAGAACAGACAAGAACGTGATGAGCAAGAAACGAAATAGTCCATGGCTCTGGATTCCAAGCCTTTGTGCCGCCGAAGAGATTCCGATGGCAGTGGTCATGTACGTGGCTCTCATTATGCTCATGCAGTTTGGAGCCAGTGAACTCATGGCCTCCTTCTATGTCGCCATGCTGTTCTTCCCGTGGGTCATGAAGTCCTATTTATATAATATGGTACGCAGGTCTGGCTCCTTCAAGCGCAACCTTCATGTGGTGGAATCGCTTCTGTTCCTCTGTCTGATGGGTGTTGCGGTCTATATATCCGAGGCCAAGGTGAAGGTGTATCTGCTGTTCCTGCAGTTGTTGCTGCTCTCCTGCCTTTGTGCGTGGCACGAACTCCTCTCCCGTCTCTACTACAGCCGAGTCCTCTCCCCCCATCAGCAACCTCTCTTCATGAACACCAAGATGTTTTCCTCGCAGATGGTTCTGGTGGTCACCTATGGCCTTCTCATCATCGTGGCAGGCTTCTTCGAGGTCTTTTTCCGCAGTTACCAGAAGGCGTGGGCGATGGAAAGTTCGTTGGTGGCAGGGGGCTTCCTCCTGTTGCTGGTGCTGAATGTCATCTTCCTGCCCAGCCCTCGAATCAATGACCCCTATCGCCCCGAAACCCTCACCCACACAGTGAGAAAAGAACTCCATGTGCTCTCACGCATCCAGCATAAACCACACGTGTTTACGGTGCTTCTCAGCCTTTTCCTTCTCTTGTTGCCCCAATCGCTCATGTTCAACACCCGTGTCTTCTTCCTCTTTGCCTCAGCAGACGAGGGAGGTCTTGGCTGCTCTGTCCAGGATGTTGGCTTCGCCCAAGGCACCATTGGGGTGCTGGCCTTCTCCTTTGGCATCACGTTGGGACATTACCTCTGTCAAAAGCATGGCGAACGCCCCCTTTTCTGGCCAACAGCCATCGTACTGACCCTCTCGCCACTTTCCTATATGCTGATGGCGCATCATCCGCAGCCCGACCAGATGCTTCTCCTCTGCTGCACCACTTTCTTTGCCCAATTCTGCTTCGGTTTCGGCCTCACCGCCTGCCGCTCCTTCGTGGTTTACATATCAGAACAGCGTTACCGCTACACCACCAATCTCCTCTATGTGCCATTGGTGGCCAGCCTCATGATTGTGCCGATGGCCATGTCGGGGTGGGTGTGCCAAACGCTGGGCTACCCCCTCTTCTTCACGCTCACGGCATGCCTTGCTCCAGTAGCATGGCTCGTGGTGGCAGTGAGCAAGACAAATGAATTATTATTAAAAATGGAATCAAAAAATGAATAACTTGAAGGCGAAAGCCTATGCTTGGGTGCCCAGCCTCTATCTGGGCGAAGCATTGCCGTTCTCGGCGGTGATGCTCATCTCGGTCATCATGTTCAAGGAAATGGGACTGACCGATGGGCAAATTACGGTTTATACTGGTTGGCTCGGCTTGCCGTGGGTCATCAAGCCCATCTGGAGCCCCATCATCGACAACTTGAAGACGAAACGCTGGTGGATTGTGTCCATGCAATTCTTCTTGGGAGTCGCCTTGGCACTCGTTGCCTTCACCTTGCCCACCTCTTTCTGGCTGCAAGCCTCTTTAGTCATCTTCATGCTCATCGCCTTTGCCAGTGCCACTCACGACATCTCTGCCGATGGTTTCTACATCATCGGACTGCCCGACAAAGAGCAGGAACTCTATGTGGGAGTGCGCAACACCTTCTATCGCATCGGCATGGTGATAGGGCAGGGAGGACTCGTCCTTTTGGCTGGTTTCTTGCAAGAAAAGATGAAAGAGACGGGCTCCTTAGATTTTTCACTTTTCACTTTTCACTTTTCACTCCAATCGATCTCCGCATCTTGGATGGTCGTTTTCCTCATCCTCGGCATCCTCATGTTCCTCTTGGGTTTGTATCATGCTTTCATCCTTCCCAGGGTGGAAACCGTGCACAATCGTTTCGACTTTCAGGAGAAGTTGCATGAGTTTGGACGTACCCTGGAGGTTTTCTTCACCAAGCCGCACCTCATCTCTGCCCTCTGCTTCATCCTCCTGTTCCGCCTTCCAGAAGGACTGCTGACCAAAATTGTTCCGCTGTTCCTGACCCGTAGCACAGCCGAAGGGGGGTTGGGCATGAGTGATGTCGATTTCGGCTTCATCTATGGCACTTTGGGCGTCATAGGTTTGCTGCTTGGCGGCATCGTGGGTGGTTGGGCGGTGTCGAAATGGGGCTTGAAGAAGTGCCTGTGGCCTCTCGTGCTCTGCATCACCTTGCCCGACATCGTCTATGTCTATCTCAGTTATTACCCCACCGACAACCTTTGGCTCGTCGGCTCCTGTGTGTGCATCGAACAAATCGGCTACGGTCTTGGCTTTGCGGCATACACCCTCTACCTCGTCACCTTCTCTCGTGGCGAACACTCCACAACAGTCTTCTCTATCTGCACCGCCGGCCAATACCTCGGTGGCGTGATGATTCCCGGCATGGTCTCCGGCCTCATCTCCGAAAACATCGGCTACCAGAGTTTCTTCTGGATCGTCATGGCCTTCTGCCTCGTCACCTTCGCCGTCACCGCATTTGTGAAGATTGAAGACCACCAGGAATAAAACCCTACTCCTCGACTACACAAAACCGTACCCCTCGACTGCGCCATGCCGTACCCGAGGGGTACACCCCATCGTACCCCTCGGCTACGATAAGCAGCAGAAAAGAAAAACTCCTTATTCCAAATAGGTCATTAAAAATATTCACGAACATTCGCGGGCATTATATGGGCATTCATGTTAAATATAGAAAAGATGAGACTTCTTTTTAACATATAATTTCCATGTAATACCCACGAATGTTCATGAATTTAATATTTATAGTTTTCGTCGGATTCACGTTGATTAACGTCAGTTCGGTATAAGGTGTCGCTTCGCGAGAAATTCTGCAAATCTTCCCAAATCTTCCAAATAGAAATAGAATTTTGAAAGATTTTGAATAGATTTTGTATGATTTCTGCCTCAAAGAGGCAAACCCAAAGAAATGTCTTTGTTATATCGAACTCACGTTAATCCCAACATTTTTTTGCATTTCTTCATTTTTTTTCTTCTTTTCTTTGGAAGTTTCTGTAAAAACCATTATCTTTGCCCCATCTTCACGCCGAAGCCATCTTCAGAGTGGCGGGAAAGGCTCCTTCGCTGTGGCGAACCAGTGCCGTGGGGATACCATATATGGAAAAAGCGTTTATCACGCGCTTTGTTCTTGACGTTCTGAAATCCTGAGAAAATTTCTAACGCAGTCAACGGACAATGCAACGATAGATGCTCATGGGTATGTTATATGACTGCCCTCATTGTACACATTATTTATATTAAGCGCGAACCGTCCTCTCTTGCAGGAGGGGTGTTGCTATCCTATAAGTAGTGGCAGTGCATGAGGTGTACTATATAATATATCGGCGTGAGGTCTTGGAGTTGCTCGTTCTGACTGCATGGGCAATTCTCAGGAGCCTCGGAACGTGGGACGGGTGGCGAATACAGGTCTCACGTTTTTTTTGTACGATGGCTTTGTGTTAATCAATCTTTTTTAGCCGAATTTGGAGACTTATAGGCAATTCATTCAATTTTAAATCTCATGAAATTTTCAGCTTTCTTAAAATCAAAGGGTCTACTCGTAGCGGCTTTCATGCTGCTTGTCGTTTCTATATCCGCTAAAAGTTTTATCTGGCAAACACCAGACACTGAGGAAAATGGTAATTCACAACCATCAAACCTAAATGTTCCATCTTCTGCGAAATATAAATGTGTTGCAATATATAATTGCGGAGAACCATGGGCTCTTGATGATATTAGATATTATATTGAATTTTCCGATAACGGACTTACGAAATGGAGATTAGTGGATGGGGAGTGGAAAGAACCACAATGGTTCGATTTTAACAGGAAGCACGATACCGGAATAGTATACCTTAGAAAAAATTATCCTCTAAAGGGTTCTAGTGTCTATTGCACCGACCACTTTGAGTTTTCTTTAGACTTCTCAATATTGAAGAGGTATTACAGATGTCCTGAGTCACCTTATGAATTTGACTATGTCTTCAAGAGAATCGAATGAGGATTTGAATCCGAATTTGAGAGGGAATAGGCAAACCAAATCATTTTTAATTATGGAGAAAAAGAAAAACAATGAAGAACTACAGAGTCGTCGTGAGTTTTTCAAGAAAGCAGCGAAAGGTACAATACCTATTTTGAGTACGATATTACTTGCTTGTACCCCAACTATTGTTAAAGCAAAGACGCCTACTCCGATGGGCTGCATGTTTGGTTGTTCAGGAATGTGCTTGAATATGTGCACGACATCGTGTACAGGCAGTTGTATGGGATGGTGTACAGGCGGATGTGCGGCTCAGTGCAGCGATAATTGTCAAGGATGGTGTAAAGGCGGTTGTTCTGGTACATGTTCTGGAGGATGTTCTGGCGATTGTTCAAGTACTTGTACCAACTCAAGCAAGTGACAATTTTATTCACAAAAAAGAAGGATGTGTACTTTGTACAGACTCCTACATCTTATAAGTATAATGCTGAATCTCGGGAAGTCTATAGGCGAAATATTAATCTCAAACTATTATTATGGAGAAAAGAAAGAACAATGAAGAACTCCAGAGTCGTCGCGAGTTCTTTAAGAAGGCTGCCAAGAGTGCACTCCCGATATTGGGAGCCATAGTGCTCGCAGGCGCTCCACTGATTTCAAAGGCAGAACAACCTATGGGCTGTAATTACGGCTGTACGGGCAGTTGTAGTGATGGATGTACGGCTGCATGCACACGTATTTGTTCCGGATGTACATCTTCTTGTCATGCGGCCAATTGTTACCATTCTTGTCATAGTAGCTGTCAAACTACTTGTCAAGGAACTTGCTATAGGACTTGTTCTGGAGGATGTAGCGGTAATTCTAGATACAATTAATCTGTTGTTCGGTGTATAGGTGTATTTGACACCTATACACCTATTTGTGCTTAATAATTATGGTAAATAAAAAGGAATCATTGGTTTATGAAGCAGCTGGTCAATGGAAGGACGGTGCCGCAAAGAATATCACTTTCATCGTCACAAAGGACTGCCAACTAGCTTGCAAATATTGCTATCTTGTAGGCAAGAATACGAAAGAGCGAATGTCATGGGATGTTGCGAAGCGATCTATAGATTATATTCTTGACCATAAGGAATACTTTAGTGAAGAATCTGTAATATGGGATTTTATCGGAGGTGAACCGTTTTTGGAAATCGACTTGATAGATAAAATTTGTGATTATCTGAAAATGGAGATGTTCCGTAGGAATCATCATTGGTTTAACTCTTATCGTTTCTCCTTCTCCACGAATGGTATAAATTATCATACCGATAAGGTGCAGAATTTTATTAAGAAGAATGCAGGCCACGTGAGTATAGGTATAACGATTGACGGTACTAAGAGGAAACACGATTTAAACCGTATATGGAAGACAAAAGAGGGCTTTTCTCCAAAGCCTGAAGAAGAAAAAGGGTCATATGAAGATGTTGTAAAAAACATTCCCTTGTGGCTTGAGCAGTTCCCTAATGGTGGAACAAAAGTAACAATTAGCAGTGCTGACATACCTTTCATCAAAGAGAGTGTATTGCATCTGTATTCGCTTGGTATTCATGAAGTTAATATAAATGTCGTGTTTGAAGATGTATGGAAAGATGGAGATGATAAGCTGTTTGAAGAACAATTGATGCAACTAGCGGATGCTATTATTGACAACAAGTATTATCTGGGAAACACTTGCTCCTTCTTTTCAGATAGTATAGGAAAGCCGCTGGATAAGGACTTGGATAATAGGAACTGGTGCGGTGCTGGTCGAATGTTGTCAATAGATGCCGCTGGTAACTTCTACCCTTGCACACGTTTTGCCGCCTATTCTCTCCGTTCCAAAAAGCCCATCATCATTGGCAATGTAAAGGATGGCATCAATAAGAATCTGTTGAGACCTTTTTTGACGCTTGACCGTACCACTCAGTCACCACAAGAGTGCATCGATTGTGAAGTGGCAAGCGGTTGTGCATGGTGCCAAGGTGAGAACTATGATGCTGCCGATACGAGCACCGTCTATCAGAGAGCAACCGCCATCTGCAAAATGCACAAGGCACGTGTTCGTGCCAACAACTACTATTGGAACAAACTCTACAGGAAGTTGGAAATGGAAGGACAGCGTGAGGAGTTTGAGAAAAACAAAAAGAAGTCAAACGATGTAATTTGTTAAAAGCCATGTTGCAATACCTTGTTATATTATTAGACAAGACGAGCACATCGTTTTGCCACTATAAAGCCCCCTCTAACTCCCCCAAAGAGGGGAGAACACTGATACCTCTTGAGACTTTGAGGCAAGGCATCCGTTTCGGAATGATGGAGAACCTGATGATTCAGTATGTGTATCCTGACCATGAACTGCCGGAGGAATATCAAGAAGTGCTGGAGAGCATTGACCACTCGAAGATAAAGCCATACGGACAGGAGGATGCCGATGTGTTGGTGGTGGATGGATTTCAGCAAGTGAAGGCTACTGTACCCGTCGTGTTGCGCGTCACAAAAAAGGAACTCTTTGCCCATCAAGCAGAAGTGGCAGAGATGTTGGCTGATGTGCCGAGGCTGAATGTGGTCTTGACCGATGTGGAAACATTCACGGAGGCGGACTTTGAGGCATACAAAGAGTGCCTTACACGCTTGGCTGCAAACGTGGAAAGACTTTACGTGGATGGCAAGTCGCCACAGTTGAACCTCTTGACAGACCGCATGATGCTCTCGCAGATGAACAACTGCGGTGCTGGTGACACGACCATCACGCTTGCGCCTAACGGAAAGTTCTACGTCTGCCCTGCATTTTACTATGAGAATGAAGCGGACAGCATTGGCGACTTAGAGCATGGACTTGACATCAAAAATAAGCAACTGTACAAGTTAGAGTATGCACCGATTTGTCGTCACTGCGATGCTTGGCAGTGCAAGCGTTGCATTTGGTTGAACAGAAAGACCACGCTGGAAGTGAATACACCAAGCCATGAACAGTGTGTGGTGGCGCATTTGGAACGTAACGCTTCAAAAGAACTCTTGCAGAACATCCGCAAGCATGGCACGTTCCTTCCAGAGCAAGAAGAGATTAAAGAAATTGATTATTTAGACCCTTTTGACAAAAGAGACACATGGCAATAAAGAAACTGGTAGGGCAAGTGACACCCGAAGAAAAGAATGAGATTCAGACTCTTTTCGAACGTCGCAATGGATTAAACGAGTTGGCAAAGATTCTGACGGCTGACAATGCTGACCTGTACGAGAAACTGGTGAAAGACATGGGCGAGACAGGCTCGAAGTTTCAAGACTGGTGGGACAGGATGGCAGAGAAGTACCAATGGGAGTCTGCCGAGAATGGTAACTGGGAGATAAACTTCGATACTTGTGACATCTATCTGGTAACAGCATGATACAACCTTTATTTATCGGAACAACGGAACTGCTGCTCATAGGTGGCTTGGCTCTTCTTCTCTTTGGTGGCAAGAAGCTACCAGAGATGATGAAGGGCTTGGGGCAGGGAGTGCAGAGTTTCAAGAAAGGGATGAGTGAGCCGATGGCCGAGGAACATCCTACGGAAGAAGAGAACGAAGTGAAGACAGACGAGGATGTCCCCAGCAAAGAATGATAATCTGTTGACATTTGGCGGACACCTTGAGGTGCTCCGCCGAATGCTCTTTCGCATCATTGGTGTGGCTGGAGCAATCGCCGTTGTTGTGTTCTGTTTCAAAGATGAGACGTTTCGGCTCTTGCTGGCTCCCAGCGAATGGAACTTCATCACTTACCGTTGGTTGGAGGAACTGATGCAAAGGGCTGGGATAGACTTCCACTTTGAGGAGTACCACATTGACTTGATAGCTACAGACTTGTCGAGCCAGTTCATGACTCACATCACTACTGCTGTCTATCTGGGACTATTGGGTGCCTCACCTTATATCCTATATGAGTTGTTCCGTTTCATCTCTCCTGCATTGTATGAGAATGAGCGGAAGTATTCGGTGCAGGTGGTGCTCACCATCTATGTCTTGTTCATCGCAGGTGTGCTGATGAGTTACTTTGTGCTGTTCCCCATCTCGTTCCGATTCTTGGGCACTTATAGTGTGGCGGATAAAGTACACAGCACCATCACGTTGGACTCCTACATCACCACCTTCACCTCGCTAACCCTCATCATGGGGGTGGTGTTTCAACTGCCAGTTGTTGCCTTTTTCCTTGGTAAACTGGGCATTATTTCTTCCAGCATGCTCACCCAATACCGCAAGCATGCTTTTATCCTTATCATGTTTGTGGCTGCCATCATCACGCCGCCCGACATCATGACCTTGGTGCTCGTCACCTTACCACTTTATCTGCTTTATGAGGTGAGCATACGAGTGGTGAAGTGGGTGGAGTAGGTGACCCCCTCGTCATACATTGGAGGGAAGAATGTACATTTTTTTGACATCTTTGGCTAAATCTAAAAAAATATCTTTACATTTGCACAAAGATAGATAAAACTGGCAATGGAAACAAACCAAGATGTAGCATCTGGGGCCAGTCGCTCTTTATCAAGATTTTTCAGGTGAGGAGGGGTGATACCCCTCAAATCCCCTCGTTTATCTGTAGGCGGCAAGACAGACTTTCCCACCTTTTCCCCACAAAGAAGGGCGACGGTCATCCCGTCGCCCTTCTTTGTGAGTTTTGATGATATGTCTGGAATTACAGACCCAACTTGCCTTTGATGTCAGAAGCGGCCTTGTCAACAGCCTTGCCTGCCTCTTCCTTGGCTTTGTCGGTAGCAGCGGTGGCAGCCTCGTTTGCCTTCTGTGCAGCATCGGCGGCAGCGGCATCAACGGTGCCCTTTGCGTCTTCTGCAATGGCGGCAGCGTCAACTGGAATGGCCTTCACTGCTGATACGATGTTGGCCAGTGTCTCGTTGCCGGCAGTATATTCGGCAATCTTATCCTCGTTGTCGGCGATGAACTGCTGAATCTTTGCCAGATAAGCTTTGGCCTCTTCAATCTTGCCTTCAGCCTGCAGCTTGGCGATGTACTCCTGAGCCTTCTGCAGGAGGGACTGAGTCTGCTCGGCATCTGATGCAGCCACTGCAGCTGAAAGTGCGCTGACGGTGGCATCGGCATCTTCCACGTTGGTAGTTACTTCGGTGGCTGCCTCTGTTTCAGTTGCGACAGAGTCTGTTTCTGCACCGCCCTTGGCAGTACCATTACAAGCTGTGAATGTGATGGCTGCAACAGCCACGATCGCAAAGAAAATCTTTTTCATTTTGCTTTTAATTTAAAAGAGTTAAACAAATAATGATGTGTTAAAAATAGATTGTTCACTAAACCGTTGCAAAGGTAAATAAAAAATGATTAACTTTGCAAATCGAAACAAGATTTTGAAAGAATGAAGACTTTTTTAACACATATTCCACTTTTTCTCACACTAATGTTGACAATAGCCTGTGGTGAGGACCGCACTTATGAGTATGAGGAGAAAACTCGCCACAGCCATTGGATGCAAGAGCAGATGCAGGACAAGTATCTGTGGGCTGACTCGTTGAAAGACTTTGAGCCGACATGGAAGAATTACTTTGCTGAGCCGGAAGCGTTTCTCGAAGTGCTGGTGGCTCGTAGCAAGCAAGGGGACGAGTGGTCGTATGTGGAGATTGACACGTTGCAGGAGGATAGCCATGAGCGTGGCTATTTCAACCATCTGGATTCATACGGATTAGACTTCATCCTGATGTCCGACCCCACAGGGCAGACCACCCGTCAGGTGCTGAGAGTGGTGACGGTCTATCCAGACAGTCCTGCGGAACGGGTGGGGTTGAAACGTAATGACTTCATTTGCTCCTATAATGGTTACAAGTTTTCCAAGTCCAATGTGTCGAAACTCCAGAAAGGTGTGGCTCGCAAGCTGGAAGTACGTCATGTGGGGGTCGATGCACAGGAGGGTTTCTTCTTTTGGGAAGACACGCTGGAGGTGTCGATTGGTGCGTCTGAATATGTGGAAGATGTGCCATTCCCCGTCTGGAATGTGGTCGAGACGGATGGCGTGACCGTTGGCTATCTGATGTGTACACGTCTGGTGGAATATCCCATCGAGAAAGAGAACCGGCGTGGAAGTTCGCCCGTCTATCGCGAGATGATGGATGAAGTGATGAAGGAGATGAAGAATGAAGGGGTTGATGAGCTGGTGTTGGACTTGCGTCTGTGTAACTATGGCACCTTGGAGATGGCGCAGCGTTTGGCCAGTTATGTGGTGAGTCCTGACGCTCGCGGTGGCTTGTTTGCCGCTACGTTCTGGAATGAAAAATACAGCGGGAATAATTTGGAACTGCCCTACGATGTGTCGCTTGACAATCTGGGGCTGAGCCGCATCTACATCCTGACCAGTTCCTACACTCGGGGGGCAGCTGAGTGGCTCATACATGGCTTGCGCCATTCGATGGGTGAGGAGAATGTCATCACCATCGGCACGGAAACGAAGGGACAGAACGTGATGACTGAAGAAGTGGGCGACCAGTATTATGTGCGCCTCTTTCCCGTCGTGGCATACGTGGGCGATGGCGATGGCAACTACGAATATGACGAAATCGAACCGACGATAGAGGTGAACGAGTTTGACTTTCTTTCCCTTGATGAATATGGTTCGGTCAATGAAACTTTATTCTCGGTCGCTTTGCAGACCATACTCGGAAACGGTCAAAATGGCGGTGAATAGCACAAAGATTCGGACATTTCGGCAGATATAAAGAAGGGGAAAGGCCTTCAAACTGACGAATAGACCGAATCTTCGTGGTTGGAACGAATGTTGCCCTTGGGGTTTGGCGAAAGTAAAAACTAAAAACCAAGTGCTATTATGAACAACAACTATCAGAATCAGAATGGGCAGCAGCCGTCTGCCAAAGAGGTTCTTGAAAAATATGCAACGAACCTCGTGGAACGTGCCAAGAATGGCAAGCTCGACCCTGTCATCGGACGTGATGAGGAGATTCGTCGAATCTTGCAGATTCTTAGTCGTCGTACAAAAAACAATCCTATCTTGATTGGTGAGCCTGGTACGGGTAAGACCGCCATTGTTGAAGGTCTTGCACGGCGTATCGTGCGGGGTGATGTGCCTGAAAACCTTAAGGACAAGCAACTTTACTCCCTCGATATGGGTGCCCTTATCGCAGGTGCCAAGTATCAAGGTGAGTTTGAGGAGCGACTCAAAGCTGTGGTCAAAGCTGTGGTGGAGAGTCAGGGACAGATTATCCTCTTTATCGATGAAATCCACACGCTGGTGGGTGCAGGTCAGACAAGTGGTGCGATGGATGCCGCTAACATTCTCAAACCTGCTTTGGCTCGTGGTGAACTCCGCTCCATCGGTGCCACCACCCTCGACGAGTACCAGAAATACTTTGAGAAAGACAAGGCGCTCGAACGCCGTTTCCAGACGGTTATGGTCGATGAACCCGATGTGCCGTCCTCCATCTCCATCCTGCGTGGCTTGAAGGAACGCTACGAGAACCACCACAAGGTGCGTATCAAGGATGAGGCGATTATTGCTGCCGTTGAACTCAGCAACCGTTACATCACCGACCGTTTCCTTCCCGACAAGGCCATCGACCTGATGGATGAGGCTGCTGCCAAACTCCGTATGGAGCGTGACTCCGTGCCTGAAGAGATTGACGAACTCAGCCGTCGGCTCAAGCAGTTGGAGATTGAACGTGAAGCCATCAAACGTGAAGGTGACAAGGAGAAATTGGCAGAACTCAACAAGATTATCGACACCCTCAAGGCTGACGAGCAGAAGCAACGCGCCAAGTGGGAAGGCGAGAAAGCGCTCTTGAATCAGATTCAGAGTGACAAACAGCAGATTGAACAACTCAAGTTCGAGGCTGACAAGGCTGAACGTGAAGGCAACTATGGACGTGTGGCAGAAATCCGTTATGGCAAGCTCCAGCACTTTGAGGAGGATATCAAGGCTGTGCAGGCAAAATTGGCAGAAGCACAGGGTGGGGCAGCATTGGTGAAGGAAGAAGTCGAGAGCGACGACATCGCCGACGTGGTGAGCCGTTGGACGGGCATCCCCGTAAGCAAGATGCAGACCTCCGAACGCACCAAGCTCATCCACTTGGAAGAGGAACTGCACAAGCGTGTGATTGGACAGGACGAGGCCATCCGTGCCGTCAGCGATGCCGTGCGCCGCAGTCGTGCAGGTCTCCAAGACCCGAAGCGACCTATCGGTTCCTTCATCTTCCTCGGCACCACAGGTGTGGGTAAGACGGAATTGGCCAAGGCACTTGCCGACTACCTCTTCGACGACGAGACCATGATGACCCGTATCGACATGAGCGAGTATCAGGAGAAGTTCAGCGTCACCCGACTCATCGGTGCGCCTCCGGGCTACATCGGTTACGAAGAGGGTGGTCAGCTGACAGAGGCTGTGCGACGCAAACCTTATTCCGTTGTCCTTTTCGACGAAATAGAGAAAGCACATCCGGACGTGTTTAACACCCTTTTGCAGGTGCTTGACGATGGCCGTCTGACCGACAACAAAGGACGTGTGGTGAACTTTAAGAACACCATCATCATCATGACCAGCAATGCCCAGCGCGACCAGCTCCGCAGCATCTTCCGTCCGGAGTTCCTTAACCGAATCGACGACATCATCACCTTCTCGCCCCTCAATGAGGCAGAAATCCAGCAGATTGTCCGTCTGCAAGTCGATAAGGTGGTCAAGATGGTGGCACAGAACGGCATCACGCTCAACGTCACCGACGCTGCCATCAGTGTCATCGCCAAGGCTGGTTTCGACCCGCAGTTTGGTGCGCGTCCGGTCAAGCGAGCTATTCAGGACAAGCTCCTCAACGAGCTCAGCAAACGCATCATCAGCGGCGAGATTGACCATGAGAAGCCCGTCACCGTCAAGGTTGCAGGCGATGAACTCACCTTTGAACAATGAACCGATTGAAAAAGTGATGCTACTACCACAGAGAAGGCTTTGCCCCCATCGGCAAAGCCTTTTTTGTGGCAACTTATCGACAAACTTATCTTTTGACGTACACCTTTTGATTATGGATGCCGCTACTTGTGATTCCGCTTTCGGGGTCATCGCAGAACTGATTCAGTTCTTGATTAGCCTTGGTTCGGTTCACCCCTGTCAAGTAGGCGTATGTCCCGACTCTGATGAATGGGTTTTCCTCCAGATAGTTGAGCGCTATCAGGCGACGCTCCTCCATCGTTGTCTTTACTTCGGCTAAAGTGCTTGTTCCTTTGATTCTCTGTAATTTACTCTGATGACGAAGTCTTCGTAGCCAATCAGCATCGGGCAAGAAATGGATGCCTTTCACATAGACATCCTTCACGTCGTACCGCTCCCCCTCTTCTTTCACCGTCTGTGCTTTTACCCCTTTCTTTATACCCAATACGGCATTGAAGGTGCCGAAGTTGTCAATCTTAACAGCTTGCCCTTGTGCAAGATACATATTGATAACATCGGCAAGTTCTATGAAAACTCCTTTGATGGTAGTTCGGCTCAACTGTGTCACATCCGACATGAGGTTCACAATCGTCTCAAACGGTATGGGTGCGCCATGCACCACCTTTGGATAGACTTTCCGTTCGCCAGTCTTTTGCATGTCCGGCATCTCCTTGAAAATGTATTTCATACGCCTTAGGTTTTATGGTTTGTTCATATTCTTTTACGTTCCTGTTTTTATGCACTTTTTCATCCTTATTCAGTGTCCATTCTCACGTCTCTTCCGCCTTCACCAAACACTTACTCTATAAAACACCACTGCAAAGATAGCACATCTACCACAATCTTCCAAGTGTTTCCACTATAAAATGTAACTTACAATTGAGGAAGTGTAACCTATACGTTGAAGATTGTAAGTTATACTTGGTTAATTGTAACTTATGTTTTATGGTGATGATGGGTGTGACCATGTGCTTGATGTGCCACAAACAAAGCAATCTATGTTCCTCACGTTCATTGGTGTATATTCCTGCTGATTCCAAAAGGACTGCTTGCTTTTGGCGGAAGATTCGTTTTGTGGGATTGTTTCCCAAGATGCCTGACCTTTCCATGTCGCCTCGCCATTTTTCTTCGGAAAAGTTTGGTGTCTATAAAACAAGTTGTAACTTTGCAAATAAATGTTGGCTTGATTCGCAATTCGCGAATCGTGAATTTGATGGTTATGGACAATTTTTTCTAACCTCTGCTACAGATTGGCGTACCTATGATATACTTTTGCACAAAAATCGATAAGATAACGTGAGTTCGGTGTAAGAGAAGTTTTAATGATACGCCTTCGGCGGACATGTAAAGTTACGGATAATCCCAAGACATCTGCAATACCTTGTTCCCAAAACCTCACACCCACATCCACATCCTCCTCAGCCTCCCTTCCACATCCCCTCATGCGCTTCTTCCACACCCCCTCATGCGCTTCTTCCACATCCACAAAACCGACGTCCCCGACATCGGTTGACCGACATCGGGGACATCGACTCGCCGACATCGGGGACGTCGGTTTAGAGGCTATGGAAGAGGGAGAAATGAGGAAATGGGGTGTCGTCACTTGTGGTTCTTCCAGTAACTATCATAGGGGCAGCCCATCCTACGAGGGTTTCGATTTGAGTTTTTTCGAGAAAGGATGCACTCAGTTCTTGCGCACAGGGCGAACAGGAAACCCGTAGCGGCGGTAGCTGACATCCCAGTCCTCGTAGCCCGTGTCGAAGTAGACGTAGGCGTGGGACGGGCGGCTCTCGTAGAGCGAAGACGACCAGAAGTAGCCGCGCGAACCCTCGTCGTGCAGCCCTGCGCCCCAACGGTCGCCCGCAGCGGGCAGGAAAATAGTGCCTCCGTTAGATCCCGTGAACAATCGCCCCTTCACACCGTTCTGTGTTGTCCACCCTGAGGTTGTCTTGCGGAGCAACTCTTGAATCTGCGCCAATGTAGGCATGCGCCAAGGAGCACCCCAATTGGCTGTGGCGGCATCGTAGGAGGTGCCGGCGATGTCGGAGCCGATATTAGTGAACTCATTGCTGTCGATACCTCCATCTCCATTACTATCATGCCAGTACGGATAGGTACTCCAATGGTAGTAACTCTTCGTCTTAGTCTCTCCCCAAGCATAATAGCCCCCATACTCCTCTGGTTGGGATGCCCCCACGTTGCAGCATGCCCACAGGGTGCCGGAGGGAA